>CALXRL010000012.1 GCA_944390735.1 uncultured Victivallales bacterium
GTTGTGGGACAGCATCTGACTCTGTCCGTATGCGAGGCGCTCCGGAACAGGCATATTTACCAGGATTCGCACAACTATAATCCAACTCAACGAAAAGGAAAAACCGGAAATGGGTAATTTAAAAAACAATCAACGCAAGCTCAAACAGGAGGACAAAAATGACAATTTCAAAGATGTATGGGACGGCAGTGAAAACATTTCACTTTCTCGTCCTTGGGGACTTTTGTGTAATTTTTCTTCTTGCTGGACATGGTCAAATGATTGTAAGCAGGTGTTGCCATTAGCTCTTCTCGCGTCTTGCAATCACAAGGGATCGGCAGGTCGGGTCACTATAATCAATCAGAAAACAGTTTTTTTTCAAGTTCTTTCTCTCTAAATGTGCACAATTTTCCGGACGTTATCGCAACATTCCAAACCAAAAGGAAATATGACGGATCGTCAGATGATGTCGTAACTTTTACAATCATTTTCCGAAATCGGGGGGAGCCGGAGAGGGGCGCTTCCTCCCTTGCGGGAATCCGCATGAAATCGGTTCGGAAGGGAAACTCGTTTTTTTCACGGGGATTCATTCCGTGTCTTCCAGATCCCATAGGACCATCCCTCTGAGGCATTTCCGGAGTTTATTTCCAGCAGCGGTAGACAAAAGCCGGAGGAATGTTCATCCATGCAATCCGCGAGGTTTCGACTCGGGAAAAACAGTGTTTCAATTTTCGGCGGAATTTGATCCCGGTCGGCAGAATGGTCCCCTGAAGATAGGCGAATGTGGCAAAAACTCCGCCCTTCGGCAGAGCCTTGAGAATGGCGGAGAGAATCTCATCCTGCAGCGAGCTGGAAAACGAGGCCCATGGCAGTCCGGAAAGAATGACATCCGCGGAGGAAAGTCCCCGTCTTTTCAGGATTTCCGGCAGATTCGAAGCGCTTTCATTGTAGATTTCCCGGTCCGGGAACAGTTCCTTGAAAACCGGCAGAACCGATTCGTTCAGTTCAATTGCAAAAAAGACACTCTCCTTCTGCAGTTTCTGCACGATGAAGCGGGTGATGGCTCCTGTGCCCGGTCCAAGTTCGACCACGACTCCGGCGTTCTCCAAACCGATGTCGCTTGCCATGAGTCGTGAAAGTTCCGGAGAACTGGGACAGATGGCTCCGGTTGTCAGCGGCTTCCGGAGAAACTGCATCGTAAGATTCGTCATTCGTACTCCCTCAATAGATTTGATTGCATAAAAACATCTTACAGTAATCCAGAAAGGGGATTTTTCAAGATCGACAGCAAATTTTGTTCCTGCAATTCCTTCCCCAGGTTTCCTTTTGAGACAGAAAAGAATATCCCGATTGTTTCAGACTTCTTTCCTGTATTTCCCCGAATCTCTTCCCGAAGGCCGTTGATTCTTCCTTTCGGCTGGTTTTCGCAGGGCGGTTTTTTCCTGCGGATCAAGTTTTGCATTCGCGGAAAAGTGGATGAGCATCCGACTCCCTTTCCGGTGAAATCTTCGGGGAAACCGGCGTGGGCAAACTTCCATTCCGCCAGAGAGGGGGAAAAGAGAAATCTTGGAATCGATTTCCCGGATCGTCTCTCAGAAAGTTTCCTTCCCGAAAAACAGATCCGGAAATCCGCCGTACAGAGGCCGGTGTCGGTACGGGGAGTCTTTTGATGATTCCAGATCGTCTGAAATTTCTGTTATTTCCTTCCTTTCGCAGAATATTCTTTCATCCAGTTTTCGCCATTCTCCGAGGAGACGGAAATCATGCGGATCAGCTGGAGCGGGGACCCCCCATGCTGGAACTCCAGGTGCAACCCGTTCGATTTCAATTCCTTATCAGAATAGACTCCTAGTTTTCTTCCACTGATCATTTCATCCAGATACCAGAATCCTCCGGCGGGGACATTCCGGAAGAGATGATGGTATGTACCCGGCTGTTCCGTATAAAGAGCCGCGTAGAAGCGTTTCAGTTTCGGGGAGGTTCCCTCCAGAACATCAAGTCCGTCGACGGGCGCTGCTTCCGATCCTCCCGACCATTTCAGCGCGCGGCGGAGAAATCCGGAGAGTCGTCCTTTGCGATAATCCGGCATCCCCCAGAAAAGCAGGATTTCGCCTTTTCCGAATTTGTGCAGACTGATCGCCGGAGCCCCCTCCGGAAAGCGGGCAAGAACAGTTCCCGTGATGTTCCGATTTTCCGGATAATATCCGAAATAGTCCGTCTCGGGAATCCAGCGATAGGGGTAGGAGAAGAATTTGGCTTTGACCCGGCTGTCTTTCAAGTCGTTTCGATAGTCCGCAAGTGAAAAGAAGCTGATTTTCTCTCCCTTCCTAAAGAGCAAATGATCCTGAACCGCCTCTGCGGTTACCTCCGCCCGATCCATTCGATAAGGCCCGGAGGGGGGAGTGATTCCGAAGCGTTTAAGCAGAGGGAAGGGCTCCCGGGTGAGTTCCGGAACAAATTTCCCCGTATTCGCCGTCATGATAATTCGTGCGCCGCAGCGGACGGCATTGAGGATGCGTTCCGCGTTTTTTCCGCTCAGGACCTCCGCCAGCGGGTTGGTCAGAAGAAGTTTGTACTGACCGGCACGGGTGTCGTCGAAGGGTTCCGTTGGAACGTGGTCTCGGTCGGCAAGATCAAACCAGCGTTCGAGATCGCCGATCCGTCCTTCAAAACTGGTCCGGTGCTTGGCGAAAAGGGTGTCGCTGTCAGTGATCCGGGCTGTTTCAATGGGGGGAATGACCGGTCGGAAATCGTTCAGTTCGTGCAGGATGCTCCGGAACTGCTCCAGCCGGTCGTACGCGTAAAGCCCGCCGTAGTGTCCGGCAAGATGCCGCGGATTCGGGAAGAAATAGATGTGCAGATTGCCTCCTCCGCCTCCGGCATGATTCAGTGCCTGCCAGACGGCATTGTCCACCGTCCAGCCGTTGTGATCGAATGCCCAGTGGTGCGGATAGTGCGGTTCGGAGATCCATCCGATCCGTCCCCGGAACCAGGCATCGAGCAGTTTGCCTTTCCGCAGATTGCCCTGATTGCCGCCGTTGTGCAGATAATCAAGCTCACCGTAAATCGGTTTGACGAATTCCACATCATCGGTGAGTATTGTGTAGGCAATGATGAGATGGCGTTTGTCGTATTCGCGGATCGCCTTTACCATGCGTGGAATCCAGACGTGTTTATTCAGATACGCCTTGAATCGGCAGAAGTCCAGCCAGTCGAGACGCAGATCCGGTAATGTTCCGCGTTTCAGGTCGGGCTGCGGCGGAGTGATTTCACGGAAGCTCCGATAGGAACTGCCCCAGCGTTTATTGAGAACCTTGATGGAGGAAAAATGGTCTTTCAGCCATGCGCGGAAGGCATCCGCATCCGGAGCGCTGTATCCGGAGATGGTTCCGTTCCACGGTTTGTCCATGACGGTCCATTCTCCGCCGGGCTCCATCAGGTAATACCCCTGAAACGCCGCATGGTTCCGATAGCGGAAATAGAGTCTGCGCCAGGCCTCGTTCCAGAGACGAACAACATCGGGATCGGTGACGGAAAACGCATCGTACGGCGTGTGAATGATCTGCGCTCCGTTATAGTTGCGCTGTCGGTGGTAGGGAACCCAGCGGATGCCGATGAAGTCGAACCGGACCGTGACTTCACATCCCGCGTCCGCGGCCTCATCCATCTGAATATCCAGTTTGGAGAAGTCGTAGACGCCCGGAAGGATCTCAAAGTCCGCGAGGCGGTGCATGACGCAGACATTCGGTCCGAGCCGTTTGGCTTCATTGAGATAGGTCCGGAAATCCATCCGAAGCTCCTGCTCGTTTTTGAGGGGAGCGCGGCGGGCGAAGCGTTCCGGCGGCAGGTAGGTGGTCCGCGTGTAGTTTCCGGATTTGATCTCTTCCCGAGTCCGTTTCCGTCCGATGCGCGGATGTTCCTTCGAAAAATCGCTTTTGATGCCGATCAGCCAGGTGCCCGTGTCGATTTTTGTTCCGTCCGTGGTCGCAAGAGCGAAGCGGAGGCGATAGGCGTCCCGTCCGGGTTCGCGGATCAGCGGGATTTCCACGTCTTTGAATGGTTCCTTCCGGAAGTGCAGATCGGTTTTCTGCTGTTTGACAACGGTGTCGAACGCAGATTGGAGCTGCTCCCAGGCGAGTGTCAGATTGCGGTGTTTTCCCGGAAACACGCGGATGACGGCGCGGAACGGTTCCGAGCGTTCAAAGACACCTTTGTCTCCTGCGAAGATCCGGGTGAATCCGAGTGCGGGAGCTGTTTCCGGCGAATCAGCCGGGGGAAGGGGACCGGAATCGTAACTGGTTTCATAGCGCAGATTGCCGTGCGCGGCAATTTTGCCGTCGGGAGCGGCAAGCTGATACCGGATCCAGTAATTGCCCGGAGGCCCGAGCGGAAGAATCAGTTTTTTTCGCCGGCTTGCCGGGTCGTCCGGATTGTACTGGAGCGTTTCCCGGACGGTTCGGATGACATCGCCCTGAAACTGATTCCGGATTTCCGCCGCCATCCGATAGGTCCCCGGAGCGGTGCAGAAGGCATCCGCATAGGCGAAGAGCTCTTCCGGCGTATTGATGGCTCCGACAGCTTCCGCTTTTCCCAGATGCACGATTCCGGATTTCTTTCCGAATTCGCTTTTGTTGACGAGAAGTTTGAAGCCGAGAAATTCGATTTTCCCGTCGGGAAGTCCGTTTCCGTTCCCTCCCAGCGATTCTCCGACCCCGAAGGTTTTGCCTCCGGCTTCTCCTGCGAAAAAGTGGTTGGTTTCAAAGATGCTCCAGTTTTTTGTTCCGGCTTTGAGATGGTCGCCGCTGAGCGGAAAATACCAGAGAAGCTCCCCGGTCGAGTCCCGCAGCAGAGGGCAGAGTGTGATATTCTCCTTGTTGCGCAGCGTGTTGATGACAACTCCGGAGGCTTCAAAACGGATTCGGAACGCGTCATCCGGCAGAGACAGCGGTGTTTTCAGAAGCAGATCCGCCGATGCCTGTTTCTGATCGACGTGTCCGCAGAGGACGCTTTGCCGGATCTTCAGATCGTAGGCAATGGAGAAAATCCCGTTTTCCCGATCCAGCTTCACCCGGTCGCCGGACTGCGTTCGGATTTCCCATTGCTCCGGAGCGGGCAGGAGAAGTTCTCCGGCTCCGGCGGAGAATACGGAGAGGATTCCGGCAAGAAACATTGTCCCGGAAGGAAAGCGGGTACTCATTCGGCCACCTCGTTTTCCGCGATGACTCCGGAACAGTAGAGCATATGGGGGTATTCGACTTCGCCGAGCACCGTATGGCGGCCGCGGGCGGAGAGAACGGTTTTGCCGTTGCGGAGAAGAGCAAATTCCGGAACGAAGGTCCTGTCTTTCGGCATCGGGACCTTGAAGGAGGTGATCCCGGCGGGGGCGTCCTTGGTGTAAAGTTTTCCGTCGACGCGGATCGTGAGGCGTCCGGGAGCTTTCAGGAAGGCGACAAGTTCGATGTCGTTGTATGCCTTGCCGCGTGAGACTTTCCATTTGACGCCCCTGTTCTGCCTGACGTCGAAATGGTTCCGGCGATAGCAGTAGTAGAGGCGGTCCCGTATGATTTCCGGCTGTCTGCCTGTTTTGAACCACTGAGTGTAGTAGGCATTCAGATCATAGGGAGCGAATCCGATATGCGTTGACGGAGCCATGGCCTGTTCGGAATAGTCGCTCCAGGTGTTGAGAATCGCCCAGTCGGCTTTGTCGGCGATGGCCTGATCCCAGAGTCCGCGCAGAAGGGCTGTGTTCCGGGATTCATAGAGATGGCTCCCGCGAGTCCGGACATCCTGCATGACGATTGGAACGGCGGCGATTTTTGTCAGCGGACGGACCGTTCCCGTCCAGTTGTAGCGGTCCGGCTCGCGCGGCCCCCAGTTGGTCATTCCGCAGCAGATTTCTGAAAACTCCTTCAGCTTGCCGGTGCTGTTGAACTGGGCGAAGAGGGCGATCGGGGTCCCTTTCTGTTCAAGAATCCGCATGACTTTTTTCCACCACTCCACGCTGTGCCGTTCCGTGAGCCACATGCTGAAGACGACTTTTCCATCCGGGGTCCGGAGCGCGGCGGGATGTTTCAGAACGCGCTGGACGACCTCGGAATTCGCATATTTTTCCGGAGAGCATCCCTTGTCCGATTCTCCGTTGATGCCGCTTATTCCGCTGGAGGAGTAAACGGCGGGAATGATTTTGAAATTCGGAAAATGTTTCTGAGCCGCATCCATCAGAGCAAAGGAGTTGTTGGTGAAATAGAGCTGTCCGCCAGCCTGTTTCGGATGACTCTGGAAATCACAGATGAATCCATCCGCCCCCATGGCCGATGCGAGTCGGATCTCCTGTTCCATCTCTTTGGCTTTCATGGCTTCGCTGCTGAGTCCGGCGTTCATCGAGGGCCGCGGATAGGGTCGGTACAGCAGTTCGGTTCCGGAGCCTTTGCGATCCTTTTTGAGATTGAGTGTGGGATTCAGCATGGTTCTGGTCAGCCAGGCGAGTCCGGGATCCTGCGCGTTCCAGCCGGGGGTGTAGACCGGATAGTGGTAGATGTAGACCTTGCGCTTTGAGGCATACATGGCATTGCGGTCCATCGGACGGAAGGGGAGCCATGCGGTGCGGTCGGCATCGACCTTGCCCGCCATGCAGATGTTGTCGAGCATCCACGATCCTGTGGCCGAGTCCGGGGCGGAACTGAAAAAGGAGAGACGGCGGATCGCATCGGGCAGGGCGATTTTCTCGGTGGTTCGGAAGAATTTCTTTCGGTCTCTGACTCGGACCTGGTACGGATTCGTAAACGCTCCGCGGATGTCTAAGACGGAGATCTCCGCCTTCCCCTCCGAGAATTTGATGGCGACATGATACCAGATTCCCGGTTCCATGGCGGTTAATTCTTTCAGACTCCCGGATGGGGTTTGCAGAGAAAATTTCCCGTTTTTACCGAGATGGAAGCGAATAGCTTCTCCCTGTTTTCCATTATCGAGAGAGCAGACCGCATCCAATCCGTCCCCCTGCGTTCCCTGCTTCGGCTGTGTGTATTGAAAATCGAATCCTAGATAGACATCTCCTTTTGGGGGAGCGGTGAAACGGCAGGAGATTCCGGCGTTTTTTCCGGCGCTTGTGCTTTCATCTTTCAGGAGGAGCCCTTTTCCGGTCTCCCTGTTTCCGGCGAAGGGGGATTCCGCATCCGGAGAGAGAACAGGGGAAAGACCGGAGGTGCTTTTCCCCATGCGCTTCCAGGGATAGGGAGGAAAGGTGTTCGCCTGATACTCGTCGAAGCGATCAATCGGCAGCTGTTCCACGGAGCGCAGATCGTTTTGTGCGGAGAGCAGTGCAAGAACCCCGCTGAAGACAGCGGTGGTCAGCAGAAGAGTGGTTTTCATGAGAGTCATTCCTTATATTGTAGATTAGAGTCCGCTGAAATGCTGTGTACGGAGAGTGGTATTGTTCTTCCAGAGCAGAAAAGTGCCGGAAGCGACTGTCTGGGCGTGTCCGTCCAGAAAACTCAGATTGATTCCCGTATTGGAATTGTGCCGCATCCAGTACGAGAAATGGTTCGGCTGGGAGGCTTCGACAGGAGGGATTACCTGATCCGGATGAAGATAGAGGCACCCGTTGTTTGCCGGATCATTGCCTGTTACGGCAAATTCATCTCCGGTCCGTCCGTCGCCGGTGTAGACCAGAACGGATGGCTGTTTGAATTTCGTGACTTTGGGAATATTGAGTTCTCCGGAATTGGTTCTTCCCCGGAAAGCCCAGCCGTTGATCCCGATTCCGGCTTTCTGACGGAAAACGTTGAATGCCTGATTATTCATATAGTCGAGAGTGAGATCCTTCTCGCCGGAGGCTGTCGCGGGACAGTGCCATAGATTCAAACGCTTGTTCAGAAACGGAGCCAGATTTTTGAACCAGACCGTATTGTTCGGCGGAATGCAGGTTGCCGGATGGTCATCGTTTTCGGAAAGATACATCTGATTCGCATTGGAAATCTGCTTCATGTTGCTGGTGCATTTCACCGTGTTTGCCTTGTTCCTGGCTCCGTTCAGTGCCGGAAGCAGGATCGCAGAAAGAATTGCAATAATTGCAATAACAACCAGAAGTTCTATCAATGTGAAAATTTCTGCATGTATAATCCTGCGAGAGCAGGATTCCGGCATTCTGACTTTTAAAATGCGCATTTGCTTCTCCTTGGATATTTTAATGATTGACAGCTTTTTCTATTGATTTGAGTTTTGCGGCAGGGTCTGCCACATTGCGTTCATATTCCGCCGGAATGATGATTTTCTGTTCGGCAACTCCGGCATAGTGCATGTCGGTCAGGCGGATGATCGCCCGGACAATGGCTTCGACATCGTATCCGACTCGCTCAACCGGCAAAACCGGGGTGGTCGGATCGGGGAAATTCGTATGGCAGACCAGCTTCAGTTCCTGCGGGACACGAACACCTGACGCTATGACGGCGCGCTGGACCCGACTCAGCAAATGATCGTCCGTAATATAGAATCCCTGCGGGCGGCGATCCGGTGGAAGCGAAAGCAGAAGTTTTGTAAAATTTTCTATGGCGAAATCAACATCCTTTGTGACTGGGACGAGCCATTCCCGACATGTCTGCAGACCTCCGTTTTCAACTTCCTTTTGAAAACAGAAGAGCTGTGGGACATTTCCTCTGGCTATGGCGGCGATCCGCTGAATCCCTTCCTGTTTGAAATACTTCACCGCAAGACGGACCGAGTGTTCCGGGGACAGATATACAGTCGATTGTTTCTTAATCGTTTTGGCAGAGCTAAAAAGAATGCGCGGAATTTTCGGAAATTCATCAAGCAGACTCAGCAGATTTTTACTTTCCGGAACAAACGGAAAAAAGAGACTTGCCAGCATTTGCCGTCTCAACTGGTCGTGAAGTTCATGGTACTCCTCTTTCAGAGGCACCTGAAGGATCCGGCTTCGGAAAAAGATGAATTCATAATCGGAGTGGGTCCGGTTGTAGCGCATGGCCGCCTGACAGATTTTGTGCCAGAATTCGTTTTCGTTCTCATCCAGACGGAATACCATGCCGATCCGGGTCCGGCAGGGAAGGCGTTCCGCGACAAACGTCCCGCTCCGTTCCACACTGACCGTGTAAAGATCCCGTTTCAGATGATTCAGAACATAATGGAAGGTCGCCCGGCTGGCTTCATAGCGTTTGCTGAGTTCCTCATAGGTCGGAAAACGGTCGCCGGGCTTGAGTTTCCCGGAGATGATCTCGTTTTTCAATTCCTCTTCCAGCTGGAGCCGCTTTTGTCCGGACTTCAGATCAAGCATAGAGTCTCCTATGAGTTGTGATATCAAAAATAAAATCTGTGATAGTTGTTTTCTGTTTTAAAGTATAACACATTTTTCAAAAAAAGTCAATCCCCCGGGAAAAAGGTTCCCGTTTTTTTCTCCGATAAGGAAGGATCACTCGCCGAGCAGAAGTCCGGATTCGTCCATGCCGGTAATGCGTGTGCGGACCAGCTCCCCGGGACGGAGTCCTCTCCGTTGAACGCGGGTGCGGACATAACTGCCGCTCCAGCCGGTTCCCGAGTCGTCCCCGCATTTTTCCGGAATCACCGTCTGCATGGACCCGATCAGAGTTTTCCGATACCGTTCCGCCATCTCCTCCGCCAGAGCATGAAGACGCGTCAGCCGTTTTTCCACCAGATCCCCTGAAATTCCGGGTCCCATTTCCGCCGCTCTGGTCCCTTTGCGCGGAGAGAACGGAAACAGATGCATATTCGAAAAACCGATCGAGCGTACAAATGCAAAGGATTCTTCAAACAGCTCCTCCGTTTCTCCCGGAAAGCCGATAATCAGATCCGTGCCGATGTGAATGCGGGGAACTTTCTCCCGCGCGTAATTCACAAACTCCCGATATTGTCCGGTCAGATAGTGACGGTTCATCGCTTTCAGAATCGTATCCGATCCGTGCTGAAGCGAGGGATGAAGAAATTCGCAGATCCTTCCGTCTGCCTCCGCCATGAGATCAATGACCCGCATCAGAATCTCTCCCGGCTCCGTGGAGCCGAGACGCAGCCGGTAGTCGCCGGGAACGGTAAGGAGTTTTTCCAGAAGATCCGGCAGTCTGCGGCCTTCGCAGGAATAGGCGCAGATGTTGATGCCCGTCAGGGCGATTTCACGGAATCCGGCATCCAGCAGTCGTTTGAAATCGTCCATGGTCTCCTGAAAATCGCGGGAGCGTTCCCGTCCGCGCGCATACGGAACAATGCAGTAGGAACAGAAATTGTTGCACCCCTCCTGCACTTTCAGATTCGCTCTCGATTTGTAGGGGTATTCCGAAAAGACCCGCTCGGCAAAGAGATTCTTCTCCTTCGGCGGCGGAGGCGCTTCCGGCGATTTCTCCGCAGGAAGCTCCGAGTCCTTTCCCCGGAGGCGGAGGAGAGCGCCAAGCTTTTCCTCCAGATTTTTCTTCTCCTCATTGGTCAGAATCAGATCAATTCCGGCGATTTCGCCGACCGCCGTCCGGTCGACATCCGCCGCACAACCGGTCAGCACAAGGATCGCCCCGGGATGACGCGACCGGAACTGACGCACCGTCTGACGGCTTTTCCGGGCCGCCGTCGCCGTCACCGCGCAGGAGTTGATGAGAATGATGTCCGCTCCGGCCGGCGTGTAGGCAACCGGCCGGATGTTCATGCGCCGGAGACGCCCCGTCAGAAGAGCGGAATCCGCCTGATTCAGACGGCATCCCAGCGTTACGATTGCCGCCGTCAAGCTCATATCCGTTTGACTCCCCGGAACATCCCGATTTCATAGCTGACCGTGAACGGCTCCGGTTTGCGTTCCCGGATCAGGGCCTTCAGAACGGAAGGCGGCGTGCCCGAATTTCCACCGGAGGTCCCGTTCAGACGCATCGCCTTCAGCAGCGCATGAAAGGAGGGATGAATCTCCACATAGGTCCGCACCTCCGATTCCCGCAGCTCGAAAGAGGGCTGAAGCGCATGTTCCACCGCCTCTTTTCCCGGCAGATCCAGTCCCTGAAACGCCAGACCGCGCATCCGGAATCTTTCCCGCAGCTGCGGCAGACTCGACGCCAGCGGAATGGAAATCATCACTTCCCCCCGCTCCTTCAGCGCCGCCGCAAGATGGGCAAAGGCGTTCCGGAGATTCGAACTCCACTGCAGACTCAGCGAGGAGACCGCCAGATCAAATCCCGATTCCTCATAGGGCTGATCGAAATCGCGGCGGACGAACGAGAGATTCCGATCCTGCGCAAAACGCGTCCGGCAGAACGCAATCATCCCGGAAGAGAGATCCGTGGAGACGATCTCCGCAGCGGGAAAGAGCGTTCTGAGATGCGCGGTCAGCCGTCCCGTTCCGCATCCGGCTTCCAGAACGCGCCCCGGCTCTCCGGAAGCATGTGTTCGGAGAAACACGGCGAAATCATCCACGCTCTGCTTCTGGAACGCGCTGAATTTTTCATACGTCGATGCGGCGCGGCTGAAGCTGCGCTCGACCCGATCCTTGCAGATGGTCATAGGACGGCCATCTCCCTCAGCTTTTCCGCGCACTCCTGCGGATGCTCCAGCATCATGAAGTGCCCCCAGCCGGAAAAGGTGTGCCGGACCGCAAGACAGCCTTCCGCAAGCGTTCGGGACATCTCCGGATTCACGATCCGGTCCGCATCCGCATCCAGCACAAACACCGGAATATCGGTCAGCAGCGGGAGGGTCTGTCGCAGATCGGTCTCCGCAATGAAGCGGAGTCCGTCGTCAAGGGCCTGGGTGTTGAGCCGTTCCGGAAGCTCCACCGGATATTTGCCGGGCATGGCACACATCCGCAGAAACGATTTCAGGACCGTCTGCGGACGGCTTCGCAGACCGCTTCGCATGGATTCCACGGCGGAAGGATCCCATCCGCACGGGAACGTGTCGTCCCGGACAAATTTCGGGAACGGATTCATCAGAATCAGTCGGTGCACCGCTCCCAGATTCTGCAGGGCAAGACGTATGGCGAAAAGCGCTCCCATCGAGTGCCCGACAATGACCGGAGGAATCTCCTCGTCATAAAGCGGTGTTTTCATGGGACTTTCCTCGTCCTCGAAAAAACCGTAGTCAAAAATCTCCGCGGAGGCGAAGGAGGAGTCCTCCAGCGAGCTCCAGTAAAGTTCGCCGGGCACTCCCCAGCCCGGGAAGATAATGGCTTCCGGAATGTCAGGATCGAATTTGTCCACTGCCGCGAACCTTGTATTTGTAGGAAGTGAGTTCCCGGAGCCCCATCGGACCGCGGGCATGCAGCTTGTCGGTGCTGATGCCGATCTCCGCGCCGAATCCGAATTCGCCGCCGTCGGTGAAACGCGTCGAGGCGTTGGAGTAGACGGTGGAGGAATCCACCTCGTTCAGAAACTTTTCCGCATGTTCCGGATTCGTTGTCAGAATCGAATCGCTGTGACCGGAACCGTATTGGTTGATATGGGCGATTGCCTCATCCACATCCCGCACCACGCGCACGGCGAGTTTCAGGGCAAGATATTCGCAGTACCAGTCCTCCTCGGTCGCGGGGAGGGCGGAAGGCACATACTTCCGGAAGGCCTCATCCGCATGGAATTCCACGCCGGAAAGACGTTTTGCAATCATCGGAGCAAACTGTTTCAGCGCCTTCTCGTGAATCAGCAGAGTCTCCAGCGCGTTGCAGACTCCCGGACGCTGGCATTTCGCATTTTCGATGATGTCGCAGGCCCGGTCGAAGTCGCACGACTCGTCCACAAAAATATGGCAGACCCCTTTGTAGTGCTTGATGACCGGCATGGTCGCCTGTTCCACCACGGCGCGGATCAGGCGTTCGCCTCCGCGCGGGATCACCAGATCAATATACTGATTCATTTTCAGCATCAGGGAGACCGCTTCGTGTCCGGTCCAGGGAATCATCTGAATGGTTCCTTTCGGCATTCCCGCGCGTTCCCCCGCCTCGGCAATGCACCTGGCCAGCGCGAGATTCGAACGGATCGCTTCGGAGCCTCCGCGGAGAATGACCGCGTTGCCCGCCTTGAGACAGAGTCCTGTCGCATCGACCGTCACGTTCGGCCGGGATTCGTAAATGATGGCGATGACGCCGATCGGAACGGAAACTTTTTCAATTTCCAGTCCGTTCGGGCGGGTGAATTTTTCCAGTGTTCTGCCGACCGGGTCCGGAAGAGTCGCCACATGGCGGAGCCCGTCGGAGATGCCGCGGATGCGTTTGGAATCCAGTTTCAGGCGGTCCAGCATGGCGGCGGAGAGGCCTGCGGCGCTTCCGGCTTCCATATCGAGCGCATTGGCGCTCATCAGCTGTTCCGCCTGGGCGTCGATGGCGTCCGCCATCGCGGTGAGCCATCGGTTTTTCTCTTCGGTTGAGGCTGCTGCGAGCTTCCGGGAGGCGGTTCTGGCAAGAGCTCCCATTTGTTCCAGAGCCGCTTTCATTTCTTCGGATGAGAGTTTGTTTTCCATCACTTGCACTCCAAATTATTTTTCAAGAAATATCATGGTAATATATAACGCTTTTCCGGGAAATGCAAAGCCGAATTCGCGTCGCGGACGCGGACGGAGACTCTTTCAGGAACCGGGATGAGTTTCTTTCTGGTCCCGGTCCTTCCGGTACAGCGGGCGGGAGGGCGTCCGGCGATAGGCCAGCGGCGTGATCCCGTAGTATTTCCGGAACATGCGGTGAAAGTTGGCAACAGACCCGAAGCCGCAGTCCAGAGCGATGGACGAGACCGTCCGGACCGTGTTTTTCAGAAGATTGGCTCCGTATTCCAGACGATTCCGCATCAGAAGATCCGTGAAACTTTCGCCGGTGCTCTCCCGGACCAGATGGGCCGTCCGGCTCGGACTCAGATGAATCTTCTTTGCAAGTCCTTCCAGCGTAATCTTCCGGGAGGCCTCCTGATTGATGATGAGCCGGATCCGATCCCCCCGGGAGAGATCGGACCGGGAGAAATCTCCCCGGTGCATTCTCTCATACCAGAGCAGAAGTCTTGCCGCGAGCTGCCGCAGCGCCTCCAGAGTCCGGAAGAGTTCTTCGGCGGAGGCCCTCCGCACCCCCGAGAGATCCAGCGGATGCGCCGGTTCTTCTGACTGCACCAGAAGCAGTTCCTCCGGAATCCCCGATTCCGGAGGACGTCGGATGCCCGCCGTCAGAAGACAGAGCAGCCGTCCCTCCCTCATGATCGGAACCGCCCATTCCAGAATCCCCGCATGGCAGATCTTGACGCATCCTTCCGGGAATTTCCAGGCGTCGCGGCAGAGTCCGAGACAGTCACAACGGATGCACATGGCTTCCGAATATTGTTTCATCTCGTTGCAGATCAAGTTGTTGTGGATCCTGTACTTCAGTGCCGGCGTAAAGATCGGCGCATGGATGTAGCATGCGACGCTTGTTTCCGTCAACTCTTCAAAGCACTGAATGGCCTGTTCCGGAATTTTCAACATAAAATACAATCCTTTCCATGAAAAAAATAGCATAAACAGCATCAAATGCAAGAAAAACAGCTGAATCGGCTCTACTCTTTTCGCGAAATCCGGAGTATAATAACAGGCAGCAGGAAAAAATCCTTCAAGAGATATTCAAAACAGGAAAAGGAGCGGAAGGAATGAAAACAGTGAAATTCTCGCTGGACAAGGATATTCCAGTAGTGGCGGAGGCGGATGTTCTGGTGGTGGGCGGCGGACCCGGAGGAGTCGGCGCGGCCGTGATGTCGGCCCGGGAAGGAGCCTCCACGATCCTGGCCGAACAGTACGGCTGCATGGGCGGAACCGCCACATTCGGAGAGATCACCCCCATGATGACCAATCATTACGCCGCCGACGGAAAACTGGAGCACAGCATCTCCATGGACCGTCCCGTCTATACGGAACTGATGGAGCGTATGTGGAGCTATCTGCCGAAGGAGCTTCAGCCAGCGGCGTCGGATACGGAGTGGAACAGTCGGCGTTTCATTGTTTCAAAGGATCTGATTTCTCTGGCGATGGAGGATCTCTGTCTGGAGGCGGGAGTGAAGCTGTTCTATCATTTCCGTCTGGTCGCAGTCGCGGTGGAGAATCGGAAGATCCAGTATGCGGTGTTTCATACGAAGTCGGGCTTTGTCGCCATCCGTGCGAAGAACTTTGTCGACGCCACCGGCGACGGCGATCTTGCCGCGCTGGCCGGCTGCCGTTTCGAATTCGGCGACACCGCGCACGGTCTCTGTCAGCCGATGACCCTCTGTTTCAAGCTCTCCCATGTGGATAAATCCCGCATGGACAACCGGAAGATGCAGGAGTTGTATCTCAAGGCCCAGGCGGAGGGACGGATCGAGTGCAAACGGGAGAACGTCCTGATGTTCGGCTATTTCGATGATGATATCTTCCATTTCAACACGACACGTGTTCTCGGCAAGTCCGCGATTGATGCGCTTCAGCGCTCCGAGGCCGAACTGGAGGGACGCCGCCAGATGCGCCAGTTCGTCAACTGGCTCCGGGCCGAAGTCCCCGGCTTTGAACACGCGGTGATCCATTCGATGGCTCCGGAAATCGGAATCCGCGAAAGCCGCCGCATCCGGGGGCGCGCATATCTGACTCAGGAGGATTTCGTGCGGAGAAGCAAATTCGAAGATGCCATTGCAAGATGCAATTATCCCATTGATATTCATAGTGTTACCGGGGCAGGGACCTCCTTCGTCACCATGCAGAAGAACGAATATTATGAAATCCCGTTCGGGTGCATTGTAGCGGCTGATGTGGACAACCTGACCATCGGAGGTCGTCCGATCTCCGTTTCGCATGAGCTTCACGCCAGCTCCCGGGTCATGCCGCCCGCGTGCAGTGTGGGACAGGCGGCCGGAATTGCCGCCGCGATGGCTTCCCGGAAAGGAATCTCCTCTTCGGAACTTGAGGGAACGGAGGTTCGCAAGGAGCTGATTGCCCGCGGCGCGTGGCTCTGACGCGTTCATCCTCATCTCCGGCTCATCGGCCGCATCCGGGTTCGGATGCGGCCGACTGCTTTTTCGGGAAATCGAAGCTCTTTCTTCGGTTTTCAGGTTTTATTTTTTTTTTCCGGTGCTATATTGCGTTATCAAAACCAACAGGAGAAAAAAAATGGCACTCTGGGGCGGAAGATTTTCCGGCGACGCTGCAAAATGCGTTCAGGACTTTACGGAATCCATATCCTTCGACAAACGGCTCTACCGGCACGATATCGCGGGCAGCAAGGCCCATGCGGCAATGCTGGGGGCGACAGGCATCATCCCGAAAAAATCGGCGGAGGAGATTATTGAAAAACTTTCCGAGGTGGAAAAGGCCATCGACGAGGGAAAGGTCAAGTTTGATGTCGCTCTGGAAGACATCCATATGCACATTGAAACCGAACTGATCCGTCTTCTGGGCGATGAAGGCGCCCGTGTGCACAGCGCCCGCAGCCGGAACGATCAGGTGGCGCTTGACACGCGCCTCTATCTGCGCGACGAGATCCGGGAGATCGCCGGCGAAATCAAAACCCTTCAGAAAGCGCTCCTGCGTCAGGCCGAGGCGAATAAGAAGACGATTCTTCCCGGATTCACTCATCTTCAGCATGCCCAGCCGGTTCTGTTCGCCCATCACATGCTGGCGTATGTGGAACAGTTTGAACGGGATATCGGACGTTTGAACGACTGTCTCACCCGTCTGAACGTGATGCCGCTGGGATCGGGAGCCATTGCGGGATCGACGCTTCCGATCGACCGGGAATTCGTCCGCAAGGCGCTGGATTTCCCCGCCTGCACGCGCAACAGCATGGACTCCGTGGCCGATCGCGATTTCGCCTGCGAACTGCTTTCCGCACTGGCAATCTTTTCGATGCATATTTCGCGCCTTTCGGAGGATATCATTCTCTGGATGTCGCAGGAATTCGCCTTTGTGGAGCTTTCCGACGCGTTCTGCACGGGATCCAGTCTGATGCCGCAGAAGAAAAATCCGGATATCGCGGAGCTTTCGCGCGGAAAAACCGGACGCATGTACGGCAATCTCATGGCAATGCTGACCATCTGCAAAGGTCTGCCGATGACCTACAACCGTGATCTTCAGGAGGACAAGGAGCCCCTCTTCGACTCCATCGACACGGCAAAAGGGATTCTCTCCGTTTATCCGGAGATGATTGCCACCATGAAGACCCGGCCGGAACGGATGCTGGAAGCGGCGTCCGATCCGGGACTCATGGCGACCGATCTTGCGGAAGCCCTTGTCCGGAAAGGAGTTCCGTTCCGCCATGCGCATCACAAAGTGGGGGCGCTCGTCAAATACTGCGCGGAAAACGGAAAGAAAATGGACAAGCTCTCCTTGGAGGAGATGAAAACGGTGATCCCCGAAGCGGATGAGGCAATGCGGAAACTCTTCTCGCCTGTTTCCGCGGTGACCCTTCGCAAGTCCTACGGCGGCACCGGGTACGAGCAGGTTGCCTCGCAGATCGTCTTCTGGACGGAGAAACTGGGAGAATAAGATTCATGAACCGGGCGCTGAAACTGGGAATCGGGCTCTGCTGCGTCATGGGGGGAACTGTGCTGCTTTCCGCAGCTCCCGCGCCGGTGTTCGAGCGCCGTCCCTTTCTGGAGGAGTATGTCGATGCGGACACCGGCGTCCGACTGCCTCCGCGCATCGGGAACTATCGGAAAAACGAAGTCGTCAAAAACTTCAATCCCCTGATCGGCACGGTGATCCGGTATGCGGATCCGCAGGGCAACTGTGCGGATATCTACATCTATTCGCTGGATTCGGCGAATCAGGTGGTTTCCGAAAAGGCCGCCCTGACCCATTTCCGGGAGATCAAGCAGGCCATTGAGAATCTGCCGAAACGACTGGGACATGTCAAGGAAGTGCAGGCGCTCGGGGAGGAGGCGCTGCGCTGTCCGCCGAAGGTGGCGGGCCGATGCGCAACCTTCCGACTCAATATTATCGGCGAACTGAGAATCTCGGAGCTGGCGGTTTTCCCCTTCCGGCAAAAGATCATCAAGATTCGCGCCTCCACATCCCCCTGTTCTTCGAAGGAGGAGTTTCATTACGCCGATTTCCTGAAAACGGTTTGCGAAGCGTTCAATGCCGTGAAGTGAGCAGCCGGTGCGGAGGCGGTTCTCCGGGAGGGGGCTGCGCGTTCTTTTCGTGTTCGTCCTTTGATGCGGAGCATTCCGGTGGAAGAGTCAGACGGCGGACTTTTTTCCGGAATTCCCCGGGAGGCATTCCGGTCTGTTTCCGGAAGAAGCGGGAGAGATAAAATTCCGAACTGAAATCCAGCTTGTCGGCGGTCTCCTTGACCGAACTGTCCGGAGCGGCGAGCAGGAGCATGGCCCGGCGAAGCAGAAGACGCTGAAGAAACTGTTTCGGCGTCTCTCCGAGATCCTGATGAAATCTGCGGGAAAAGGCCTCCTTGCTCATCCGGCAGCGATCCGCCAGGTCCGCCACGGAAAGTTTCGCATTCAGATTCTCCCGGATGTACTGAAAAAGAGATTCGTAGGCGGTGGACCGTTCGATTCGGAGCTCATGGTCCTCCGGCCAGTGGCGGACGCAGAAGTCCATCAGTGCCGACTGGAAGCGGCAGACGGAACGATGCGCATTGGAATCATCAAACAAGCTCCGGAAATGGCTTGTCATCTCCGGACTGAACCCGGTCAGACACCTTTCTCTTCCGGAAAACAGATCTATTCCCGGAAACAGTTCCAGATTGAAATGAAACGTCAGAAACGTGATTTCCTCCGTCAGACGATATTCCGCGGGCAGACCGCATGGAATCAGGTAGAAATGATCCTTTTTCAGGGGCAGATGCTCCCCGGAGATCCGGCACTCGACATAATCCTCCTGCTTTCCGGACGCTTCGGGAACCAGGACCAGAATGTTCCACGGAAAAACACAGACCTGATGAAAGTTCAGCCTTTCCCAGGCAATATGATGAAAAACAATCTGGTGCGTATGATTGTAGAAACGCAGTGGGGTGCGGTTGATCAGGATCATAAAAGGGTATTCCGAAGTTAAAAAAGTCTATTCTTTTTTCTCTCCTTTTGTAATATAATGTATATATCTGAAAAATCAAAAAGGAGATTTTCTGATGAAGGATTATCTGGATTTCCGCGGGAGGAAAGCCGTCGTAACCGGCGGACGACGCGGTCTGGGACGGGCCATGACTCTGGCGCTTGCACAGCGGGGAGCCTCGGTCGCGGTGATTTCCAAAAGTCCGGAGGCCGGGGCTCTGATGGAGCAGATCCGGGAATGCGGCGGAGAAGGCTGTTATTTTTCCGCGGATCTTGCCCGCCCGGAGGATCGGGAAGGACTCATCGAAAAAGTCGTTGAACGATGGCACGGCATTGACATCCTGGTGAACAATGCCGGACTTCAGTTCGCGGATTCGGCGGAAACCTGTTCCCCGGAACAGTGGAAGTGTTCCGAGGCGGTGCTGCTGGATGCGGTGTATGATCTTTCCCGTCAGGCGATTCCGTATATGAAACAGCAGAAAAGCGGTAAGATCATCCATATCGCATCCATCTGTGCGTTTCGCGAAGGCGGCTGGAATTTCAGTTATGGAGTCATGAAAGCGGGAGTGGTCGGAATGACCCGCTGCATGGCGAACTCACTTGCCCGATACGGGATTCAGGTCAATGCGATTGCTCCGGGGATTATCCGGACGGATCTGACGGCCTCCTGCTTTGAGCCGGGGCGTCTGGAACAGTTCTGCCGCAAATATCCCGCCGGACGACTCGGCGAACCGGAGGAGATCGCCGCAGTGATGCTCTTTCTGGCCAGCGATATGAGCTCCTTCGTCAATGGGCAGACGCTGGTGGTCGACGGCGGATTCTGCGGAAATTGAAACGGAGGCGTGCAATGAGTGTGGTAGAGCTTCAGAACGAGTTGAAAAATTATTATTGGAATTCCCGGTATGAAATCTGGAAGGAGAATCCGTGGCTGAAATCTCTTTTCCGGCGTCTGGATCACATTGCGGAAACGCGGAAAGGCGTGTCGGCTGTTGAGTTGAAAGCCGTTCAGTACGAAATAATTGCGGAGGAATTTACGCCGGTTCTGTTCCGTCACTCTCCCTTTTATTCCGAAATGGGCGTGAAAGCCGCCGAGTACGACGGAGTCCCCGGACTCGGCGCCGGAGGA
This sequence comes from uncultured Victivallales bacterium, assembly GCA_944390735.1. GTDB lineage: Bacteria > Verrucomicrobiota > Lentisphaeria > Victivallales > UBA1829 > UBA1829. The sequence continues at coordinate 20,071 of CALXRL010000012.1, forward strand.
TGGCTTTTCCTGAGAAACCGGGAACTGTTCCGGAAAAAAAATCCGCTGGCCCTCGAACAGTATTATGCCGGCGGACGACATGGAATTCAGCTCTCCTACGGCCCCTACATCGACTACGATCATCACTGTTTCCCCTATACGAATGTGATGGAGCACGGACTGGAATTCTTCTATCGTCTCGCGGCGGAGGAGAAGAAAAAGACACCGGTTGCGGAAGAGCTCCTCTTTCTGGATTCCGCCATGCGGGGACTGCTCGCGGTTCGCAGAATCGCGGAAAAGTTCGCGGCAGCGGCGGAAACCGAAGTGAAAAACGCAGCGCCGGGGGAGAATTGCGACTTTCTGAAACGGATTGCATCCGTCGCGGCGGAGGTTCCCTGGAGAAAACCGGAGACCTTTTACGAAGGGCTCTGCTGCATCTGGTTTCTTCATGAGGTGTGTGCCTCCATCGAGGGGATCGGCATGTCGGTGGTGGGGCATCTGGACCGTCTGCTGGGGCCGCTGTACCGCCGGGATCGGGAGGCGGGGCGCCTGACGTCGGAGGAGGCGTACGACCTGATCTGCCGTTTTCTGGTGTATATTGACTGCAAATATGATTCGTACCGACCGGTGGATCAGTCCTTCAACCGTCAGGAGCAGGGGGATGTCCTTGTTCTCGGGGGGTGCGACTCGGAGGGGAAAAGCATCTGCAACGAGGTGACGTTTCTGATTCTGAAAGCGCATCATGAACTGAAGTTGATCTATCCGAAGATTCACTGCCGGATTTCGCGGAACTCTCCGCCGGAGTTTCTGGATGCGGCCAACCGGGACTTCCTCAGCGGAAGGAACGTGATCGCATTTCTGAATGACGACGCTCTGATTCCCGCTCAGATTCTGGCGGGCAAGTCGCCGGCGGATGCTCGAAGGTATGTCGCCGGCGGATGCTGGGAGGTGATCGACGAAGGCTTTGAACATTCCGCCGGGGCAAACAACTATTTCAATCTGGCCAGGGTGATGGATCTTTCCATTCACGACAGCGAATCCGTGGAGCGGGAGACCGGGGATCATTTCCGCAGGATTGACGGTGCACGGACCTTCGAGGAGGTGTACGGCATTGTGATGGACAACGTTCTGAGAACGATCCGCCGCCGCTGTCAGATGATCCGGGAGAATGGCTGCGTCTGGGAGCAGGTGAGTCCGGCGCCGTTTTTTTCCGCCTGTCTTTCGGATTGTCTGAAAGCGCACAGGGATTACACGGCGGGCGGCGGGCGTTACAATCCGCATGGTCTGCCGCTGGCTTCGTTTGCGGTGTTTGTCGATTCGCTCCTTTCGATCCGGACGCTGTGCTTTGAGAAGCGGTGGTGTTCCCTGTCCGTGCTGCTGGACGCGGTCCGGGCGGACTGGAACCGGGCGGAGAATCTCCGGCAGATGGCGCTCTCCGCTCCGCGCTTCGGCGATGATTCCGAGGCGGCAAATGCTCTCGCCGGACGGATTCTCAAGGATCTGTTCAACGGGACGCGCGATCTGAAAAATGAACGCGGCGGCGCCTTCCAGCTTGGACTTTACAATTATGTCGATATTGTGGACTGGGCGTCCAAAACCTCCGCCACGCCGGATGGCCGCCGGAAAGGCGATTTCCTGACGCAGGGTCTGACTCCTTCCCGGAGAGCCGGAGGCATGAGTCTGACCACGGTGTTCCGCAGCTGTTCCTCCCTGGATCTGAGCAAGTTCCCTGCGAATTCCCTTCTGACGGTCTCTCTGGCCAGAAACGGCATCGACTGCGCGATCCTGCGGGCCCTGGAATATTCGTTTGCGGAATCCGGAATCGGAATGCTTCAGCTCAACTGCATCGACCGATCCCAGCTGGAGGATGCCAGAATTCATCCGGAAAACCATACGGATCTGATCGTCCGGCTTTACGGCTATTCCGCCCGGTTCGTGACTCTGACGGCCAAAATGCAGGAAGAATTTCTGTCGAGACCGGTCTACTGATTGCGGAGGACCTTTCCGGTTCGGGGGGCGGGGGAGGCGTTTTGCAGGAGCTTTCGAATTTCAGGGGTTTTTGCGAAATCCTCCGCCCGTTTTCCCGAATGCGTCCGGATTTGCGGATCGGCTCCCGCGTCGAGAAGGATCGGAAGATATGTGGCCTGTCCGCTGAGAGCGGCAAACATCAGCGGGGTTCTTCCGGCGGCATCCTGTGCATTGACATCGGCTCCGTGCTCCAGAAGAACGCGGATCACTTCCGCGTTTTGCGGCAGACAGACGGTCTTCATCAGCGGGGTCAGCCGTCCTTCCGATCTGGAATCCACATTGGCTCCCGCCTCCAGAAGCCGTTTCAGAAACGGGAGCCAGGCGGCCAGCTCGGCGGCAAAATGAATCAGCGGATACGGCTGCCGGTGGATGCAGAGCACATGCTCCTTGAAATTGGCGTTCCGTTGCAGCAGGAGTTCAAAAAGACGCAAATTGTTTTTCCGGAGTGCCAGGTAGAGTGGAAGGCGTCCCATCGGAGTCTCCCGTTCCGGCAGCACATTCGGATTGACGCCGCAGTCGAGCAGGACCTCCACGGTCTCCAGAGCCTCGTGAAAGCAGGCCAGCTGGAAGAGATTCAGTCCCATGTACAGCACCTGATAGGGATCTGCTCCCTGTTCCAGGGCTTGCCGCGCTTCCGAAGGATGATTGTAAATCACGGCCTGAATCAGTTCTCTCTGCACGGCGTAGTCCTCCGCCTTCGCCCCGAAGCGGTTGATGATGTCCCGGTTCGGCGCATACTGTTCCAGCTCCCGCACCGCATTCGGACTGTTGGAGAAATATGCCAGCATCAGCGGCGTGAAGCCGTCGCGGTCCATGGCGTTGATTTCCGCTCCGGCGTAGATCAGAAACGGAATGACCGAAAGCGCGTCGCCGCGCATGGCGGCATAATGCAGAGCGGTTCTTCCGATCTCATCCACGGGAAGCACATCGGCACCGAACAGCAGCGGCGGAAGAAGTTCCCGCGGAGAAAGATTCGGATTCCTGACAATGCTCAGAAGAATGTTCCTGCCTTGACAGGTGTCGACGTTTTCCAGTCCGTTCGGCAGCGTATATTGCAGGAAGAAGGGCAGTCCGAGATCCTCCATCGCGGTCGGTTTCACATTGACATCGGCATTCTTCCGGAGAAGGGCGAGAATCAGTTCGCTGGTCCTCGGAAAGCGTCGTTCCAGCGCCGCTTTCAGCAGCGGTCCGGAATAGATCGGTGCCGCCCGGTCCGTGACGCTCATGTTCGGGTCAATCGGCGTATTCAGGATCTCCTGAATGAATCCGTTGACCGTGGTATGGTCCTGCGGAGTATATTCCATTTTTTTGTGTTCCGCCAGAAAGGTTTCGATTCGTTCCCTGAGATAGGCGGTCAGTTGTCTGTCATAGGATTTTTGCTTGGCGGCGTTCCGCAGGTCGCGCTGTTTCAACGATCCCGTGAGATTTTTGAGCACCGGGGAAAGAAAACGATCGTGCCGGGCCTGGAGAAAAGCGAACTCCTTCCGCTTGCTGTCGTTGAGTCTGGATTCGGGATTCTGCTTTGCTTCCTGTTCCAGGGCGGCCATCCGGCGCTGGTTGAAATAGAGTACCTGACGGAAGTGCCGGAGCCGTTCCTCGATGGTGCGCGGGACAATCTCCTGCCGGTAGTTGAAATCGGGGATGGGGGTGGTTTCCCCGGCCGGACGGAAACGGCGGCCCGGATTCGGAAGCGTATCGTTGTGCGGAATGATCTTATCGGAGAAGCGCGGCGGCGACGGGGAGACTTCCGGAGCTTCCGTTCCCGTCGGAAGAAGCTCCGTTTTCGCGGGACGATCGGGGATGGCGCGCGAAATCCTCTGATTGACAAAGAAGCTCCAGAGTCCGATGACAACCGCCGTGTAAATTGAAAAGAGAAGAATGGCGGCAGGCGTAAACGTCTGCCGCAGACTGAAATTTCTGGTCGTGAAAAGAAACAGAAACAGAAATGCCAGCAGCAGAGTGAACAGAACCGGAATGGCGGCGGGAATTTCACCTGCCATTTCCCATCTCATTTGCGGATGCCTCCGGCTTTTTTCGCCTGCTCGGTCAGATCCGGATCGGACAGACGGTTCAGTTTTGTCTTGACTTCTTCCAGAAAGGAGTCCTCCTCCATCAGTTCCTTGAGACGCAGAGCGCACTGCGGACATTTCTGCAGATGCGATCTGCAGAACAGGACGGCAAAACAGCCCGCTTTTCCCTCTTTGTACTGAATCAGTGTTTTCTGCGTAATATGTTTCATGATTTTCCGCTTTTTTTGCCTCAGTCCGGCAGAGTGCTGATGATTTCCTTCAGTTTGGAGATGGAACGGGTTTTGGCCAGATAGACGGAGTTGACGGAAATTTTCAGCCATGCCGCCACATCCTCTGCCGCGCAGTTCTGAAGGGCATAAAGATCGAACGCCTGATACGTGAGCGGTTCGATCCGGTGTTTCAGTTCATCCAGCGCCAGTTTCATCTGCTGAGCTTCCCATTCTTCCTTCCAGTTCTGTTCGAGTTCGTCGTTGTCCTCCATGAGGTCGCCGGGCAGTTCGACGTACATTTTCCCCGCGTAACTTTCCTTCTTCAGGCGAAGCGCCTGATGAAAGATGATTTTTTTCATGTAATCCCGGAATCTGCCTTTCGCGGGATTGTAGGAAAAGGTGTTTCTCATTTTGAAGATTTCCGACATGACCAGCTGTGTCAGATCATCGCATTCACTTTTGCTGAATCCGAAATCGCGTCCCCGGATGAAAATCAGCGGGCGGTACATTTCAAAAAATTCATCCCATGAGATATTGTCGTCTCCATCGCTGATTTTCGACAGCAGCGTTTTTTTTGTCGTAAAAGCCATGATGATCCCCTGTTCTCCAGCCGCGGAAGAGAAAAACGGTGCAGCGGAAAGGGGAACGCTTTCACCATTTTCTCTTCCCGTGTTCTAATGGCCGGTTTTTCTGACAATCTGTCATTCGATGTCATTTTTTTTCTCGTTTTTTTTGGCAGAGCGGAAGAATCCTGGTTATTGAGGCGATGCGGATTCCCTTTTCTCCTTTGCTGTGAGTGCGGCGGTTGCGTTTTGTCCGCTGAGAACGCTTCTGTCTGCTCCGAATTCCAGTAGCAGACGGATTCCCGGCAGATTTCCTGCTTCGAGCGCCTTGCGGAGAATCGGGATTCCATCTCCGGAGCGAGCGTTCGGATCGGCCCCGTTTTCCAGCAGCAGACGCAGCAGTTCCGGAGATCCATGGGTCAGGGCGTCTGCCAGAAAGGAGTTGTCCCGTTTCAGCAGGGCGCGGTACTGCGGATTCTGTTTCAGCAGTTTTGTCAGAAGAGCGGGATTTTTTCCGCGGATGGCCGCGGAAAGGGTTCTGCCCGGTTCCGTCATTCTTTCCGCCGGAAGGGGAGCGGCTGACCGGCGCAGGGTCTCCTCGTTCCACGCGTCCAGCATGATCAGCACCCCGAGAATGGAAAACACCGCAAGCGAAAGATAGACCGGCACATGCAGATTGTTCCGCAGATAGCCGCCGGAGTTCCGGAGAACGCGCTGCGTGATGTTCCGGACCGGTTTCGTATCATAGTCCCCGTTCAGATGACTGCGGAAGGATTCGACCGTGTTGATGCGCCATTCGGGGTTGGCGTCGCATGCTTCAAGAATCACGCGGTTGAGCCGGACCGCGATCGGCGACTGGAGAAGCGAAAGATCCACATGCGGAAAATTCTTGCAGCTCTTTCCGGTCAAAGCGCAGTAGAGCACCTTGCCAATGGCGTAGAGATCGTATTTGGAGTCGAACTGGAATCCGGCGGCCCCCCCTCTGCGCAGAAGCATTTCAGGCGGAAGGAAATCCGGCGACCCGACCAGCGAGGCATTGCCTTCGATTTCCCGGACCAGTCCCACATCGCTGAGTTTCAGTTCTCCGTTGATGAAGATGATGTTGGAGGGTTTGATGTCCCGATGCACCAGTCCTTCGCGATGCAGAAACTCCACCGCGTCCAGAAGGGAGAGCCCGATTTTCAGAACCCGTTCCGGGGAAAGCGGTTCGCGCTTGATGACATTTTCCAGCGTGGCGGGCAGATATCTTCCCCGTTCGTTCGAGAGGTTGTCCGCCGGAGACATGGTATAGTAGAAGTAATCCCTGTCATTTTCCACATGGTAAATCTGAACCAGATTCGGGTGTTCCTGCGAGAGTTTGCGAAAGGCTTTCAGGCCGCGCAGTTCCCGTTCCCAGACATCCCGGTCGCCGGCCTTCCGCACGATTTTCAGCACCATCTCGACTCCGGAAAAATCCCGGACCAGATAGGTGATTCCGTAGCTGCCGGATCCGCAGCAGCACAAGAACTCATACCCGTGCGGCAGACCGGAAAACGACTCCGTTTTTTCAGATAAACCATTCATAAGACGCATATATAAAAATTGATTTTCTCTCCCGCTTATATATATACATGATTCTATGATTTTTACAAGAGAGAATCTGGAATGTTTATCGAAAAAATGTCGTAATTTGGATTCGGATCCCGGGCTCTCCTCCGGATTTTCAGAGGGATGTCCGTTTCCCTTCCAAAAGTTCCGCAGATTTGGAACCGGCCGTTTCCCGTTCGGAATTTGCGGAGAGCAGTTCCAGATTCCGGCAGAGAATCTGGAAGGAGTTCTTCGGAACCCCGAGAAGTCCCGCCACCAGATCGCATTTCGCCATGAACAGAAACAGAATCGGTTTCCCGGTGGTGTTCAGCGATTCAAAATTGCCTTGTCCTTTGGAGACAATAAGATCCGCGTTCCGGAAGGCTTCCAGAAATTCCGGCGAGGAGTGCTCCGGAGAGACGCCGGGCGTGCAGTCGCCCGTATCAATGATCCGCTTTGCAATGCCGCCGAATCCGGAGTCGAGCACTTCGCGGCGGGTGACGTCGTTCAGAATCGGCATTCCCTTGACTGAAACCGTGATTTTTTCCCGGTAGCGTTTCACAAGCAGAGTATCGAAGACCGCTTCTCCGCAGTTGTCCAGCAGATAGAGAATGGAGTTGGCGCGGTTCATGGCCTCCTCGGCCTGCCGGAGGGCGTCGCGGTCCAGCGGAGTTTGGAATGCGCTTTCGATGGTTTTTTTCGCTTCGTCCAGATCCAGATCGCAGTTCACTCCGAAATCAATGATGTTGCCTCCGATCGCGAGTCGGACCAGCGATTCAAAATCCGTAAGATCCAGCTTTTTTTCCCGGAGAAACCGCTCCAGCAGTTCGCGGGCAATGCGGGTGGAGGCATCTTTCTGGGCGGCATACGGATCGCGGATTCCGGTGCGTTCCGAGGCATAGGAGTAGATGCGCCGAGCCATCAGCGGCGGGGGCGTCCGGTAATCAAAATCCGCGATTTCGCGGAGCAGATCTTTTACGATTTTTTCTTTCTCCTGCTCATCGGCGGAGAGCATTTCCGCAATTTTGATCGTGTTCCGGACGAGACACTGCACACACGTCAAATAGGTTTTCATGATTTCTGTCCTAACCTCCTGTCAAAACGTTTCTGTTACGGGAAGATAGTGACAAAAAGAAAAAAGTCAATCCGAAGCAGACGCGATTTTCCGATTTTAATGAAAAGAAAACAGAAGTGGAAAATCGTTTTCTTCCATATGTTTCGTCTCCGGGGATTGCGTGGAGAACGCGGATTTCCGCCTTGTTCGGAGCGGTCAGCGGTTCCGGGGGATCAGCAGTTCCGCCAGCAGTTCATAGGGCAGGGGGGCGCCGTTGGTTCCTCCAAGGGTTCTGCCGTAGTTCCGCTGAAGATCGGCAATGGCGCGGACGGGTCCGTACAGTTCGATCCGGAAGATCCCGTCCGCCGGCTCCGGCAGAATGAATTTGACGAATGCCGGTTTGCCCGCCGTCAGATCGTCCAGCATTTTCTGCTGACCGTTGATGACGACCATCGCTCTCTGCGGTTCCGGCGTTTTCACAAGAAGAAGACGGAATTCAACCGGGGTTCCCGCGGAGGCCGCCGAGGAGAATGTTTTCTGGAATGCGCTGCCCTCGATGATGTTCCATCCGCCGAAGGACATGGGGCCGTGGTCGTATACGAGGAGCCCTTCGCCGGGAATGTCCACGCGGACTCCTCCGGGTCGGACCGCCTTCAGAATGGGGCTTTCCAGCGTTTCCCGGTAGATGGTGTAGCCGGGATAGACCAGAAAAAAGGCCGCCAGCAGTGCAAAACCGTTGTAGAGAAAAAGAGTTTTGTACTGTTTCCGTCTCCAGAGCACGGGAAGTCCCGCGCAGAAAAGACCGCCGGCGAGAGCAAACAGGGCAAACGAGGGAACACGGAAGCGTCCCAGATTGTAGAAGGCCGCCGCCGCAAGCCAGTACATCGCCAGAAACAGAAGCAGAAGGGCGATACCCCGTTTGCGGAAGCTGCGGCGGAGATTCCGGAAACAGCCCGCCAGACAGAGGGTCAGCAGCAGTCCGGTCGGCAGAAAACGGAACGTCGCCAGCAGTGCGCTCCTGTCTCCGTTCACGGCGGGATTGATGTTGTTCGGAATATCGAATTCGTTCCAGTAGAGGAGAAGTTTCCGGAAGGTCAGTTCCAGATAGGCCGCGGGCTCTTCCCGGATCCAGTCGAGAATGCGCATGGGAACGGATCGCTCCTCCTGATTTTTCGTCCAGATCTGGAAGGAGGCCGGGTATTCGAGTCCGCCCGGCGGCGATTCCTTGGTGTTCCCGAGCGCGAGGACCGCTCCGCCCGCGGTGGAGGGCCCTTTCAGCGTCCCGTACCGGATCGAGTTGACGGCGGCAAACGGAAGCTGCGGCAGCAGGGTTCCGAGAAGCACCATCGACACGGCAAGAGCGAATGCTTTCCCCGATTTCCGTCTGGATCTCCATTCCCCCCAGAAACACGCCAGAAGAACCGGCGGCAGAAAGCACCAGGCGTTTCCGCGCGTCAGAATGGCGATCGAGAGCACAAAACCGGTCAGAAGCCAGCGGAACCATCCTCCGTGATCCATGGCCTTGAGCGTGAGATAGAGCAGAAGCACGAACCAGAGAAGCTGGGTGGTCTCAATCAGACGGTAGGAGGTGTAAAGAATTGCCAGACGGCTCAGCGCCAGCAGAACGGCCGCCAGGATTCCCGCTGTTTTTCCCGCAATGCGCGCTCCGGCAAGTCCCGTCAGCAGAATCGCGGCCCCTCCGCACAGCGACTGGGCCAGGAGAACCATGAAATCCGACGGTCCCGTCAGCAGCTGAATCAGCGGCAGAAAGACCGCGTAATAGAAGGGCTGATAATAAAACTCTTTCGGAAAGGTTCCCTGCAGGATCTGTTCCGAAAGAGTCTTGTAGGTTGCCATGTCGGTCACGGAGGCGGGCGCGCAGACCGCCGGATCGGCTGCGGAAAGCTGAATGCCGGCGATCAGACGCAGGAGAAATCCCGCGGCGGCAATCGCCGTCAGCAGAAGCAGAAAACGAGTTTTTCCGTGCCGGCTGGACATTCCGATCAGAAGCTCATGAGTTCTTTTTCTTTGTCTTCCATGAGCAGATCGATATGGGCAATGGACTTGTCCGTGACTTCCTGGATCTGTTCGAGAATGTCTTTGAGTTCATCCTCGGTGATTTCGGAGGCTTTCTGGGCTTTTTTCGCCACTTCGTTGGCATCGCGGCGGATGTTCCGGACCGCGACTCTGGCCTCTTCCGCGCGGGCCTTGACCTGTTTTCCGAGGGCGAGACGGCGTTCCTGCGAGAGCGGCGGAATCGGAAGACGGATGACACGCCCGTCGCTGACCGGAGAGATCCCCAGATTCGATTCCCGGATCGCCTTCTCGATGACCTTCACCAGAGACTGATCCCACGGCTGAATCGTGATGAGACGAGCTTCCGGGGTGGCAAGATTGGCCACGTCGCGGAGTCTGGATTTCGCTCCGTAGTAATCGACCGTGATATGTTCCACCAGCGCGGTGGAGGCTTTGCCTGTGCGGATCGCGGAAAAGTCGTTTTTCATGGCTTCCTCGGCCTTGGCCATGTTTTCCTTGGTTTCGTCCACGAGCAGCAGGATTTCGTCTGTCATTTGATTTCTCCTATGGTTTGATTTGGATTCTTTGTCCGGTTTCGGTTTGCTTCAGGAAACGACCGTTCCCACGGAATTGTCTCCGGTGAGGACTTTCAGGAGCGCGCCGGGTTCGTCGAAGTCGAAAACGACGATGTGCAGACGATTTTCCGAACAGAGGGAAAATGCTGCCGCGTCCATCACGGCCAGTTTGCGTGCGAGCACCTCGCTGAAGGAGATGGTTTCAAATCTCCGGGCGGAGGGATCCTTTTTCGGGTCGGCGGTGTAGATTCCGTTGACCTTGGTGGCTTTGAGCAGTGCCTGGGCTCCGGTCTCCAGAGCGCGGAGCGCGGCGGTGGTGTCGGTCGTGAAATACGGCGATCCCGTGCCGCAGGCGAAGATCACAAGTTTGTGCGCGTCGAGCTGCCGGAGCGCCTCGTCGCGGTTGTAGCGGGAGACGAACGGTTCCATCGCAATCGCCGAATGAAGCGCGCACTCAACACCCGCCTCCTGAAAGGCATTCTTGAGGCAGAGCGCATTCATGGCGGTGGCGAGCATTCCCATCTGATCCGCCGTGACGCGGTCCATGCCGCCCCTGGAGCCCGCAAGTCCGCGCCAGAGATTGCCCGCGCCGACCACCAGCGCAATTTCCACTCCGAGGGCAAGCGCCTCCTTGACTCTTGCGACAACCGATGCCACCGCATCCGGATCGTAGCCGTGTCCTCTGCTTCCCTGAAGGGACTCCCCGCTGATTTTCAGCAGCACTCTTTGATACACCGATGAACTCATTCCCTGATCTCCGTTTTGATTCCGGGGAATATAATCCAATAAAAGCATGAAATCAACAGGAAAACGGAGGATTCCGAAAAAAAACTCTTTCCCCGGATCCTCACAGAAATGTGTGAAATTCGGGGAAAGAGGGATTTCCGCGGAAAAACGTGCCTCCTTCGAGGGCGCCGAAGTCGTTATTTTCCGGCCTTTCCCGCTGTTTTCTGATAGACGCGGACATAGTCGATCAGATAGGTGGCCGGGAGAATGGATTTGTCAACTTTTCCCCCGAGTGTTCCGCCGATCGCCAGATTCAGCAGCAGAAAATGCGGTGCGCGGAAGGCGTTGAAATCTCCGTTGCTGCACTGTTCGGTCCGGAAGGTGAAGAAGGGTTCCTCGTCAAAGAAAAAGACCAGCTTTTCAGGATCCCATTCCAAGGCGAAGGTATGAAATCCCTCGGTGAATTTGCGGTCGGTGATTTTCTTGTTGGACTGGCGGTATTTTCCGTTTTTGTCCTTCCAGTGGATCGCCGACTGCAGGACATATTTGCCCTCTTTGTTCTTCCAGAATTCGAAGATGTCGATTTCTCCTTTTGCGGGCCAGTCGCCGTAACGGTTGTCGGTTCCGATGGTCCAGAAGGCGGGCCAGACGCCCTGTCCGGCGGGGAGCTTCGCCCGCATTTCGGCGCGTCCGTAGAGAAAGGTGAAGGTCTTTGAGGTAATCAGTCCGGCGGAGGTGATTTCAATTTTTTTGCGGTTGAACTTCCAGTTCTTGGACCCCTCCTTGTACCAGGGATTCGGCTTGTCTTCGGCGAGGGCGACCAGATGGAGACAGCCGTCTTTCACGTAGGCGTTTTTCTCATCGCTGGTGTACCACTGCATCTCCTTGTTGCGGAGGAAGCCCTGGTATTCGTAGACCCATTTTTTGGGATCCGGCTTTCCCGGCTTGTCGAACTCGTCCGACCAGATGAGTTTCCAGCCGGCGCGCGCGGCAGGAGGGGTCGGTTCGGCGGCGTTCATCATGCTCCATGATCCGGTCATCAGAATCAGGAGGGCGGGAATGATGGCTTTTTTCATGTTCATTCAAAGATCCTTTCTCAAAGTTGTGTCTGATAGGAAAGATTGTTTATTCATTGCCGGGATAGGGGTGCTGTCCCCAGAAGTAGGCGCGTCCGACGCAGCCCCAGTCGGGGGTGGGGGTGGAGGGGAGATCGCGGCTTTCGACATGTCCGTCGAGGAATGCAAAGTTGGCGCGGAGGACATGGCGGTAGTCCACCGCGGAGACCGCCTTGGGGGAGTAGGCGTTTTCTCCCGTGCCCTTCACGTCGGTGATGAGCATTCGCTGCGAGGGCCGTTTGACCCGTTTGTACTGGAGCGTTCCGTCATACCCGACGCCCCATACCGAGGAGGGAGCCTCCTTTCCCATGAAACGGTTCAGTCCGTAATGGTTGCTCTCCTGGAAGGTGCGGATGTACTGGTCGCTTGTCTGTCCCGGACAGGCAAAGATGCCCCAGGCTTTGATGGGACCGCTCTCGCTGGCCTCCGGAGTCATTTTCTGAATGTGCCGGACCTGAATGTTCACCACTCCGGAGGATTTCGCCCGGACCGGATCCACATAGTTCAGCATCAGCGTGGACTGCCAGCGCATATAGTCCTTGGTGACGCTCTCCACGCCCCGGCCGTTGTCATGTTCATACATCAGGGCCGCCTGTGCCAGCTGCTTGAGATTCGATACACAGCCGATGGACTGCGCCTTCCGCCGCGCAGACTGCAGCGCAGGCAGAAGCAGCGCCGCCAGGATGGCAATGATCGCAATGACGATCAGGAGTTCTATGAGCGTGAAAAAGAACCCTCTGTTCCGGGGGGCGTTTCCGTTCTTGTTTCTGATCCGCATTTTTGTTCTCCTTGGTTGATCTTGTCAGGGAACCGGTGGAGCCGGTTCACGGAAGATTTTCAATGAATTCCAGAGTGCGCAGCACCTCGTCCGAGCTGCAGTTCTGTTCCAGAAGTTTGACGGCGGGAAGACGGTTGATTTCCGAATGAAACGGCAGCGGCAGATCCCCCGCGCCCGGACAGAGATGCATGTCGTTGCCCGCGGCCTCGTTGTTGGTGATCCGGGAGTCCGACCAGTGAATTCTGCCGATCATTTCCGGAAATTTCAGAAAATCGTACAGGTGCTTCAGCCGCTCCCGATGGGTCGGATAAACCGCCAGACTGGTCGAGGCATGGCTGGTGTCCAGTGTCAGCATCAGATTGTCGCATCCGGCGTCCCTCCGGATTCGGAACCACTCCTCCGCCGTGTCTCCGAAGAGCCGCATGATCTTCGGCGGATACATGAGCTGATTTTCCATGCAGAGCGTGATGGATCTCTCCGCGGCGTACGCGGCAAGTTCCCGGAGCGATTCGAGGAGAGTGTCATAATCTCCCGTGTTCTCCTCCCCGATGCTTCGAATTCCGAGCGTGTGGATGACCATCCGGTCGATTCCGTAGCGGCATCCCTCCGCGAGCGCGTCTTTCATTTTCCGCATTCCGGCATTCCGGACGGCTTCATCCGGCGATGCCAGATTGATCCCTTCATAGGGCAGGTGCACTCCTCCGACAAACGGAAGATACTGCGCCCACGTGGGCGAGCTTTCATAGCGCCCGATGTGGGCCTCCACCCCCAGATGGTTCTCCCGCAGAAAACGGATGCTGTGCAGCGGTTTGGTCAGGAGCATGGCGCATCCTCCGGGAAAATGGGGTTCAGGAGAAAGACCGGTTCGAAACAGCCCTCCTCATATTTCCGTTTCCGTGGTTTTCCGCGTCCGCGGACGCGGCAGTAGGTGCAGGGAGGAAGGGTCTCCTCGGTTTCGAAGTGTCCGGTCAGTCCCCGGAAGGTGCGAACGGCGCGCCCGTCCGCGATGAGGTCGACCTCCTCCAGCGGATGGCGGATCTGGAACTCCAGATGAATTCGCCGGGGCGCTCCCGCGGGAGCCTCCGGACCGGTAAAGTGAAACACGGGATTCTCAATGAGGTTGTCCACCGTGCAGAAGAACCGCCCGGTCCGGTACGCCCGGAGGATCTCCTCATAGCTGTTCTCCTCGACCAGCAGATGGTCCTGCACGAACTCTCCGGGCAGATAATCGTGACCGCCATCGGTGAAATGGCGGTGGAAATCCGATCCGCACCGGGTGTAGATCCGGTATCCCCGGCAGAGAAGCTGATCCCATTCCGCGCCGATGTCCCAGGTCTGTTTCGCGCGGCGTTCCTTGCGGTCGACGCACGCGATGATTTTGAAGACCTCCGACGCTTTCGCCAGCGGTTCCAGCTGTTCCAGCGGAACATCGGGTGCGTTGGGATGGTTGAAGATCATCAGCGTCTTCTCCTTTCCCCAGTGCTCCTCGACGAATTTCAGCTCCTCGCACGCCTTTTCGATTCCGCGGACTCCCGCAAGGCGGCAGTAGCGGCGGACCAGTTCCGCCTGAAGTTCAAATTCCCGGTTGTCCGGAACGGTCAGAAACATGGTGTGCCGTTCGACCGGGAACTCCTGCTCCGCAGTATGGAAGATCGGAATGGAAGGATACTGTTTCCGGGCCTCCAGAATTTCCTGGTATTGTTTTTCCCCCCAGCGGTCGCCCCCTTCCGCATGACCGGAGATGGCGAGAAAGTCACAGAATTTTTTGGATTGTTCCACAATCTCCGGCACCGGAACATGACCATCGCAGCAGCAGTGCGAATGAATGTGCACATCGCCCTTGATCCATTTGCCCATGAGTGTTTCCTTTCTTTTGCATCCGCTCTGTTTTTCCGCCGATTGGAGAGATTTCTGTGTCCGAATCGTTGAAAACGGGATTTCTTTCGGTTGCTTTTGAAAAGATTATACCATATAGTACCGGAAATGACAATCCCTGTATTGTTGCATTTCTTTGCTGATTTGTCGCAGGAAAGGAGCGGTTGAAAATGAATGAAATCGGGTTGAGAAAGGATGTTTACGAGTCGATCGGCATCTCGCTGCCGTTTTATCTTCACAGCGTCGGATATCACTCCTACGCGGCGGGGGAGGGGGAGTATCCTTCGCTTCTGGTGAACACGTTTGTGCAGCTGATCTGGTGTGTTTCCGGGATCGGGGAGGTGACGCTGTACGATCGGAAATACACGCTTCAGGCAGGTGATTTTTTCTATTATCTGCCCGGAGAGGACCACTCCTATCGGGCGATTTCCCCGCTGTGGAAGCATCGCTGGGTCTGCTTTGACGGACCGAAGGCGGCGGATTTCATGATGTCATACGGATATCCCAGACACATTCGCAATGCGGGAACGTGTCCGGAACAGCTGTTTGAACGTCTGACGGAGACGGTTTCACTCGGGGATCCCTTTCAGATGCGCATGCACATCAGCATTCTTGCGGAGATTCTCGCTCTGGCCGGCGTTTCCAAGAAGCGGGATCTCGAGGCGGAACCGCTGGTGAGACAGTGTGTTCATCTGATCCAGACATCGTTTCAGGATCCCCGGGTCGACATCAATTATCTCTGTGAGAAGCTCGGGGTGCACCGGGCGACTCTGACGCGCAATTTTCATCAGGCGATGCACCGGACCCCGGGCGAATATCTGCTGGCGGTCCGGGCTCATCACGGCATGACGCTGCTCTGCGGAACCAATCAGAGCGTGTCGGAGATTGCCCGGCGCTGCGGGGTCGGAGGGATTGTGCGCTTCAGTCGTCTGATCCGCCGGATCACCGGCTGTTCCCCCACGCAGTACCGGGCGGAGCATCGGAGGGAGCCGGTCTCCGGGGAGGAGCTCTCCGGAGGGGGGCTTTTGCAGGAGAAGGAGGATCTGTAATTCATCTTTGCTTTTTTGTTGCATCCGCACAGCGAAAATTGCGCGGATGCGGCGGAGCGGTCAGCTCCAGGAGAGAAGATCGCCGAGGGAGACGCCGAGGGTTGCTCCGGCGATCCGATCCAGTTCCTCTTCCGGACCGGAAAAGTGGAAGGTGCTGTGGTGATGCGTGAGAGAAGCTCCCGGTTCCAGAAAGGCCGCCGGAGAGGAGGATTCCAGCTCATAGAACGGTCCCATTTTTTCGAGGCCGGGTCCGGGGATGCCGTCGTTGTAGGCGTTGACCGTGTCGCCGGCGAACGGCTCCTTCTGGATTTCCCAGGCGGCGTTGACGTATTCGGCGTCGGCGGGGCCGGGGGTGTACTTCACGATTGTGAGAAGATGGTGCGCCGCATCATAACTGCCGAGAAATCCGGTGGCGCGAGCGTGATTCAGTCCGATTTTTCCGCGTTCATCTCCGTCGGCGCGGAAATAGAGAACGCCTTTTTCCGGAATGGCCTTCAGGCGGTCGGAGGGGATTTTCCCGAAGTAGTCGTCCTTGACGACGGGACCTTCCGCGTTCCGGTTGAACGGGATCACAATGACGGTTTCGGGCGAGGGCTTGAACATGCCGAGCATCCAGATGGACACCACTCCGGTCTCTCTGGTCCAGCTTCCGGTTCCCGCATTGATCACTTTGTTGACCGTGGTGTAGCCGACGGCCCTGAGCGCGGATGCAATCGTTCCGGTTCCCAGCTCCCGGGCAAGCTCCTCCGCGGAGAGAAGGCGGACGGCGCGTTCCAGACGGATCTGCTTCCGGTTGCCGCTCCAGTCGACCGGGGCGAACCGGGCTTCGAGACGGACTTCCCGCGAGCCGTCGTTTCCGGTGATCGTCCAGGGTTCGGTGTCGAAGACGGCGGGCACCTGCCAGTTCTCGAACGTGAAGGCGGCGCCGCGGGGAAAATAGATGCTGAATTGTCCGCCCTCGGGTCCGAGCCAGAACCGGTCCTCGCCGCCGTACGCGTTGATGTGCGGGGTGGTTCGGCCGGAACGGATGAGTTTGTAATTGATCCATCCGCAGCTGTATCCGCTGTCGCCGTCCATGGTGCTGGTCATGACGCGCCCCTGGTATTCCGGGGAGACCACGACCCGGGCGCCGGTTTCATTCCGGAGCACAATGGGGTTCTGTCCGTGTTCCTGAAGAAAGCGGACGTCTTCGATCAGCGTGTTTTCCCGGTCGCGGGAGGTCGTTTCTGTTGTCATGATGGGACTCCTGTTGGGCAGCCGGGAGATGCGGAGATCAGGATCTCGGTTCCATCTTCCGGTCCGCGGTTGTGTATTTCTGTTTGAACTCTTCGATGATTTTCCGCGCGATGCTTCCCGGCGGCGGAAGCGGAGGAAGGCTGTCGGCGCGAAACCAGCCGAGCGTATCCAGTTCGATTCCGTCCGGTTTTGCCTCGCCGGAGACGTATTCCGCTGTGAAACCGAGCATCAGCGAGTTCGGAAACGGCCAGCACTGACTCGAGAGGTAGCGGATGTTCCCGACATGAATGCCCGTCTCCTCCCGGATCTCCCTGTGAATGGCCTCTTCGATGCTTTCGCCCGCCTCCACGAATCCGGCGATCAGACCGTGGATGGCCGGCAGAAACTTGCGGTTGTGCGCCAGAAGAATCTCCTCGCCCCGGGTCACGGCGACAATCACCGCCGGCGCCAGCTGTGGATAGAACCGTTCGCCGCAGAAGGGACAGACCAGCGCAATATCGTTCTGTGCTTCGCCGAGCGGTTTTCCGCACCGGCCGCAGAAGCGGTGCTGCCGGCGCCAGTGGAGAAGTTCCCGCGCGCGGCTTCCGGCGGAGAAGGCGTCCGGCTCCAGATGCCCCACCGCGAGACGGACCTCCACTTTCCGCATTCCTCCGGGAAGCTCCTTTTCCGGGACGGACGGCAGTTCCACGGCGAAACAGGGGGTCCCGTCCCGGAATCCGATGCTCAGCGCGGTGGAAAGATTCAGACTGTCGAGTTCCGCTGCCCGCGGAAAGAAGAACTTGTCCTGCCGGGGATGAAGCAGCATTTCCCGGCCGCAGAAAACGATCATTTCCGCATCCGGATTGTTTTTCCACTCCTCCGTGTAGACCGGCTGGGGATTCGGAATGAATTTGGCCATGATGAAGCGGGTATCCTTTCTTTTCCGGTAATATATCTCCGAAACGGTGCGAGGCAAGGACTCTTCTGGAAAATCGCGCGGGAAAAGGGAACGGGGGGCTTTCCGCCGCTCCCGGGAACGGAAAACGGCGGACGGCGGTCGAGCTCAGGAGGCTCCGCGCTTTCCGGCGCCCGGAAGCCGGTTCAGCAGAAGAACGCCCAGAAGAAGAATCAGCGGGAAGAGCGCGGCAAAAAGAAGACCGGTTCTGAGTCCGAGCTGATCCGCGTTCAGTCCGTGTCTTGCTCCGAATTCCAGGGCGCGGTCAAAGGTCAGAATGAGATCGGAGATCGCTCCCGTGATCCACGGACCCACCGCGCAGCCGACGTCTCCCATCACGGCCAGAAGAGCGAACATGGCCGTTCCTCCTTTCGGGAACGCCGCGGCGGTCAGACTGAAAGTGCCCGGCCACATCAGCGCCACGGAAAGTCCGCACAGCGCGCAGCCGAAAAGCGAGAGATACGGATTGAAAGGCAAAACCGTCAGCAGATAACTGATGACGCAGAGCAGTCCGCTCACGGCCAGCGAGGGATGCAGCGGCATCCGGCTGCCCAGAATGCCGTAGATGGTCCGTCCGATTCCCATCAGGACGGCGAACATGCAGGGCCCCAGCAGATCTCCCATCACTTTGGGCACGCGCAATCCTTTCTCCGCGAAGATCGAGGACCACTGCGACATGCTCAGCTCCGACGCTCCCGCGCACATCATCAGAATCAGCGCGATCAGAAATCCCCGCGAGGAAAACAGATGTTTCAGCGAGGTCCGCTCCTCCTCCGACACGGTTTTCCGCAGCGGCACCCGCAGAAACAGACAGAGATTGCCAAGCGGCAGCAGCGCCCAGAGACAGGGAAGAAGATACCAGAATCCTCCTCCGAGTCCTTTCAGCAGCAGTGTGGTGATGACCACCACTGCCACCTGTCCCCAGCAGTAGAACGAGTGCAGAAGACTCATGGCCGCCTCCTTCTCCTTCCCCGGCAGCGAGTCCACGATCGGACTGATGATGACCTCGATGATTCCTCCGCCCAGCGCATACAGCATCACTGCCGCGCAGAGTCCCCAGTAGGGATCCGGCATGAGTCTCGGCAGCTGCGCCAGGCCGATCAGACCCGCCGCGCTGAACGCGTGGGCAAGCACCGCCGATTTCCGGTAGCCGATCCGGTCCACATATTTCATGGAAAGAAAGTCCGCTGCGATCTGGACACAGAAATTCAGCAGGATGAGGCGGCCGATCTGTTCAAACGTGAGCGAATACTCCGTTTGAAATATGATGAAAAGCAGCGGTGCCAGGTTGTTGACAATCGCCTGCGTGATGTAGCCGAGATAGCAGGCGTGAAGCGTATGTCTGTAAACGTTTTGCATGGAAAGGAAATCCGGCCGGAGAAGCGGTTTCCCGCTTCCCCGGATTGGGCGGTCAGTGGTTGTACTTGAGAATGAAATCCACAATGGGCCGGGGATTTTCCAGACAGTGCGGATGATGTTTGGCTCCGGGTTTGTAGATCACCTGAATGGAGCCGCCGAGTTCCTTCATGCGTTTCTCGACGATTTTGGTGTTTTCCTCCGGCGGCACGACCTCGTCCGCGTCGCCGCAGAGATGCAGGACCGGGATGCCGGCGTCGGCAATCGGTTTGAGATTGTCGACGGGATTTCCCGGATAGGCCAGCGCCTGTTCCTCGGTGAAGCCCCAGGCTTTGAGACAGTTCCTCCAGGCATCCGCGCTGCCGGGACCGTTGCCTTTGCCGCCGGGCCAGCTCTTGAAGTCGCAGACGGGATTGTCCAGATAGAGACAGCTGACCTTGTCGGTGTTTTTCGCCGCCCAGTTGTAGACATCCAGTCCGCCGCGACTGTATCCGACCGGCACGCATTTCCGGTTGAATCCCAGCGAGACCATGAAGTTGTAGAGCAGATCGAATCTCCGGTTGGATTCGGGCGATCCGTAGAGTTCATCCACTTCGATGTGTACAACGTACCATCCGAGTTTGAGCAGAGCCCAGTCGGCATTCGGGAAGGCTCCGAAGAAACGCGCCCTCCAGTACCAGCGTTTTGCCGGATCGGGCGGTCCGTTCGGCTTCACCAGAATGCAGTGGATTCCGTTGAGCTTGAAATCGCAGCGTTCGAATCCGCACCAGTCGGAAATCCGGCCGGGAAAATCGGTCCGGAAGCCGTTCAGGTTGATTTCCAGGGTGGAACGTTCCAATGCTTCGGTCAGGGTGGCGGCAATGTGATCCGCCTGAGCATGAATGCCGGCCTCCTGATAATGGTACCCGTCTTTGCTGCGGTATTCGGGATGATTCAGCATCAGGGGATAGAGGTCGTCGACGGGGATGCCGCGCGCATTCATGATCTCCTCCGCGATCCGGTTGCGGCGGAGAACGACCGCGTTCCGTTCCGGATCCAGCTCCGACGGATTGTCCTTGACGGTGATGGGCGTCGAACTGCGCCAGATGAGACGGGCTTTGGTGTTCAGACGGAGAAAATCAACAAATTCCTCCAGACCGCGCCGATAGAATGCGTCGTCGTACGAGAAGCCGTGAAGACCGTTGTTGAAATAGATGAGATCAATCGGATAGTCGGCCAGCGCAAGCGCCAGCTCCCGGTAGATCGCCGGATCCCCGACGATTTTCGAGGTGGAGTATGCCCCGATGGTTGCTTTGCCCTTCATGCGTTCCGCCACCTCTCCCCGGTGGCCGGAGACGATGGAGTCGCCGATCAGCAGAACTCTCGGCAGGTCGTGATTTCCGGTCGTGTGCCAGTAGAACTGACACCATTCGATGTCTTCTCTGTTCATGATGTTTCTCTCGATCCTTTTTTTTTTGAAATATCCGAATTCTGTAACCTACCGCGAATCGGGGAAACAGTCAAGTCCCATTCCAAAAAATTTCCAGGATAAGCGACTTTTTTTTCAGGACGGTCCCTTCGCATCCGGAAGTCCGGGGCGGCGTTCCTGCCGTATCGCGGAAGAGAATCTCTCTTCATGAAATGGAAGAATCCGGTGTTTGCGAACAGTTGCAGATCACTTTTTGAAGATCCTTTTTTTTTTTGAGCGTGGGGCCCGGAAAAAAAGGAGAAAAACTCTTGTTATTTTTTCAGAGAAGTCTTATAATTTCAGGGATGCGAAAAGAAGGATGCAAGCGTGAAAAAGTCAGTGAGAAGAACCGTGACCTATCTGGAGATTGCCGAACAGCTTCGGCAGGAGATTCTGGAAGGGAAGCTGAAGCCGGGGACTCCGGTTCTGTCGAGCCGGGAGCTGGCGCGTGTGTTCGGCGTGTCGCTCAGCACGGCGCACAAGGCGGCGAACTGTCTGGTGCGGGAGTCGCTGATCTGCCGCAGACAGGGGAGCGGAACCTTTGTGAACTCGCCGACGGCTCTGCGCGGACGCATTCTGCGGATCGGCTGCACGATCCGGAAAGAGTTCAAAAACATGAAGATCGCACAGATGCTGAGCATTCCCGGGATTCGTCTGGTGAACCGGCTTCGCGGAGCGGGGTGCCGGATCCGTTTCATTCCCTGCAACGCCTATGCGGACGCGGCGGAGCTGGAACCCTTTCTGAAGGGGTTGGACGGATTGCTGATTTCCACCATTGCCGTCGATCTTCTGGAGTGCGTTCATATGCATTCGCTCCGTCTTCCGGTGGTTCTGTTTCAGGGCGACTATGAATCCACACTGCCGTTTCATCAGGTTCTGCCGGATCACATGACCGGGATGCGCGACCTGTTTGAACGAGCGCGTCGGGAACATTTTCAGGGGGTGGTTGTCGTATATCCGGATCATGCGAACGGCTATGCGCGCAGGGATGCCTGCATTCTGGCCGCGAAGGAGTACGGGTTTATGGAGATCGAAGGCATCGAGGCGGAGCACCCGGCCAATTTTTACAAACTCGGACTGGAGCTGGCCCGGCGCTGTTCCCGCCGCTTAATTGTTTCCTGCACGGATCTGGCGACGTTTGACCTGATCCATGCGTTTCATGATGTCGGGCTGGAACCGGATCGGGAGTATCATCTGGTCGGGTATGACGATGTGGAGGGGATCGGCGTGTCGCCTCTGGCGGAGCCGACCGCGACCGCGCTTTCCGTGGACCGCGCCGCCATCAACCGCTATGCCGAGGAACTTCTGTTTTCCGAGCTGCGGAACCCTTCGTCCTGTTCCCGCATCATCCGGGTTCCGACGAAACTGATTATCCGAAAAACGGCTTTTACTCAAACATAAGAAATTGTTTACTTAAAGGAGGTTTTCATGAATCCAGAATTCCAGAACAATGCGGATTATCCGGTGCGGAAGCTTGCTGCGCGTTGGAGGAGAAGAGTTTTCACATTGATAGAACTCCTGGTGGTGGTTGCCATCATTGCGATCCTGGCGGGGATGCTTCTTCCTGCGCTGAACAAGGCGCGATCTTCGGCCAGACGGGCGACCTGCATCAACAATCTGAAGCAGCTGGGGCTCGGACTTCAGCAGTACACCGCGGATTTCAACGACATGATCCCGCCGATGTTTCAGAATATGACGTCGGGACGGTGGCATCAGTCGCTGCTCGGGCCGGAAACGGGAAGTTATTCCGGCAAGTTCTCCTCCGGATATATTACGCTGAGCTGTCTGGAGTGTCCGGAGATCCCGAAGGCGAACAAGGACTCCCGCTGGTTTGAATGGAATCCCGATTTCGGCATCAATCCCAACATGATGGACGGCGATTACAACTCCAGAAAAATTTCCGGAGCGAAACGGGCCTCGGAAAAATATTTTGCCATGGATACCTGGTACAATACTTCCGGCGATCTTTCCGGATACAATCCGGACAAGGGGTTCATCCGGATTTATCCGAAAGGACTTCTGGCAAACTGGGGACGTCCGGCCGGACGCCATCTCAATACGGTCTCCATGCTGTATCTGGACGGGCACGTCGGCTCGATTGCCGTGCGATCGCCGCAGGACACCTACTCCTCCGAGGCGTTCTACTACACGGGCGACAGTACCCAGCCCGCTGCGGGACATTATCTCTGGGAACTGTAAGGAGACGTGTTTCATGAAGATGTTCAACAGGATTTTTGTTGTCTTTTTTCTGGCGGCTCTGACCCTTTCCGGCGGTGCCGCCGAGGTGCGGAGAACCCTTCTTGCGGGAGATGCGGTCCAGGGCTGGGAGTACCCTGCGCAAGTCCGGAGGACCGGTTCGGAGTTCAGGATTCCCGCCGGGAGCGGAGGGGAGGTGCTGTCGCCCCGGTTTGCTCTTCCGGAGCCGCGGCAGGAGATGATGATCGGATTCGACTTCAGGACTTCGCCGGAGTTCGAGCCGGGAAACTGGAAGATGTATGTGGAGGTGGTCTGGCTGGATGGTTCCGGACGGGTTATCGGTCGTCATCATCAGCATCCGTGGTTTGTGTTCCCGGCTTCGGCGCTGAACGGAAAATGGGTTCCGTTTCATCGTCCGGTGACGGCGGAATGCGTGCCGGAGAACGCGGTTTCCGCGCGTCTTCGCTTCTCCTGTTCCGGGACGGGAGGAAAGGGAAGTCTGACGGTTCGGAACGTGTCGTTTGTTTCGCTCTACCGGCTTCGCGCGGAAAATTTGCGAACTGGTTTGAACCGGGAGAACCGATTGTGTTCCGGGGAACGCTGCCTCCGGAATTCGATCATCTCAAGGGAGTGGTGACGGCAAGCGACGGCACGACGGCGGCGGAGCGGACGGTCGCACGGAAGGAATTGGAACAGAACGGCTGGAGCTGCCGTCTTTCGCGTCCCGGATTCTATACGGTTCGCTTCTTTTATGAGAACTCCTCCGGAGAAACCGTTCCGGTGGTGCAGGAGTATTACGCGCAGAGGATCAACGGAAACCGGCTGGTGGAAGAGCGGAAGTTTGAGCGGGAGATTCAGAATTTCGTGGTGACTGCGACGAAGGCGCGTCCGGTGGAGCAGGTCCCCCCGCAGCTGGGAATCAGTCTGGCGCCGCGCGACGTCGCGCTGCCCTACCGGCTTGGAAGCAACATCGCCGACGACTTCCGGATGCGCCGTCTGATCGGATATCATTTCATGCGTCTGCACGCGCTGAGCTGGGATGAGATTGAGAAGAGTCCGGGCGTCTACGACTGGAGCATCGCGGACAAGATGTTTGAGACGGCCGCCAGGAACGGCATTCCGCAATCCAGAATTGATGTGGTTCTTCTGGACACCCCCCGCTTTTATACGAACCGTCCGGACAATACCGCGGAGATGAGCTATTCCGCCCGGTACCAGTTCTATCCTCCGAATGACTGGGGCGCGTGGGAGCGCTTTGTGACGGCGGCTGTGAAGCGCTATCCGCAGGTCCGGTCCTGGGAGATCTGGAACGAACCGCATCTGCCGGGGCACTCCATCTTCTGGAAAGGGACTCCGGAGGATTACCGCAAGATGCTGGAGATCGGATATCGTGCGGTGAAGAAGGCCTCACCGGGAAAACCGGTAGCCTTCGGCGGAGTCGGAATGCGGTATCAGGCGTTCTACCGCCGGATTCTGGAACTTGGCGGCGGCAGATTTTTCGATATCCTGCCGCTTCACGGGACCTGGGCGGATCCCGAACCGTATGTCCGGATCGGCAAGGAGTTCAACGCCGGAAGCAAACAGTATGTGAACAACGAATGGCATCTGACGCTCTTCACGTCATCCGATCCGGTGATCCTGAGCGAGGAACAGCTCTCCTTCAATATGGTTCTGGATTTTCTGAACATGTTCCGTTCAGGCATTGAGAAGGCGGCCTTCCACAACGGGTTCGGTCCCCGCTGGCACGGGGGAACCGAACGGGAGATGGCGGAGTTCCGGAGACCGGAAGGCGCTCAGATCGAAGGCATTTTCCGGACCTTTCCGAATCAGGAGCCGAAATTCGCCGCGTTTGTCCTGCGCAATCTCTACGACCGTTTTTCCGGACACATTCAGTTCCGCGGCGCATACACCTTCGGCAGCGGGGATGTGCAGGCCGCTGTGATGGAGAGCGCTTCGGGGCCGCTTCTGATCTTCTGGAACATGGGGAAGAACGCCGCTCCGCTGCCTACTGCTCTTGTTCCGGCGCTTCGCAGCGCCCGGGTGCTCGACTGGGAGGGTCGGCCGGTGAAGAATCCGCCGTCCATGCGTCTTGCCCCGCAGGTGGTGTATTATGCGGAAAAGCCGGAGCTGAGCGGAGCAGGAACGTGGTCGGTCCTGAGCCGCATCGAGCCGTATCAGGAGTCCGAGGAGATGGAGTACCGGTTCCGTGGAAGTTATCAGGAGAAGAACCTGTTTTCCGACGGCTGGAATCTCCGGAAGGATCTCCGCTGGATTCCGCTGACGGAGTATTTCTCGCTGATTCCTTCCGGCAGACCTTCGAGTTATGGAGGACGGTTTGCCGTGTCGCTGAATCCGTCGGGACTGGAGCTTTGCGTGGAGGTCCGGGATGCGGTTCACACGCCTGTTCCGGATCATGAACGCGGCAAACCGATTCCCTACTGGATGGGTGACAGTCTCCAGTTCGCGATCGACTGCGAGGGAAAGGGACAGCGCAGATCCATGACCGAATTCATTTTCTCCTCGCACAATCATTTTCTCTCCAAAGTGATGATGGCGTCTGTCGGCGGCGATATTCCGGAGCGCCTGACTCAGCCCGGAGAGGTGTTGAAATACGGCGCGGGGATTGTTGAGCGTCGCGGGGATCTCACAATCTACAAACTTCGGATTGCCGCATCCGAGCTCTATCCGTTTACGCTGGATCCGGGCAAACCGCGTCCTCTTCGGTTTTCGCTTCTGGTCAACAACAACGACGGCTCCGGACGCGTGGGCTATCTCACCTGGGGCGGAGGAATCGGCGACCGGAAGAGTCCGGCGAAGTTCGGAACACTGGCGCTTCAGGGAAGCGGCCGGACGCTCGCCGTTCAGAAGGATCTGAGAAACCGCTTCCAGCAGTCGGAACTTTCGTTTGATTCCGCGGCCGGGACGGTCAAAGTCGTATCGACACTGAAGCAGAAGCAGGGGGCTGTGCCGATGGCGGGATCCGGAATTGCCTCCGTGCCGGTGAATGTTGTTCCCGGAATGGTGTATCAGGTTTCGTGCGAGGTCCGGGGGACGGGCCGTCTGGAGGCCTTCCTCGCGGGGAAGGGGATTCCGCGCTGGAACTTCCCCGGCACGCCTCTGAACCTGACCGCTTCCTTTGTTCCGCTTACCGGCGAGATCCAGATTCCGCTGGAGGGGGAGACCATGCAGTGTTTTCTTTTCACCTGGCGACAGATCGGCACCTCCTTCGAGGTTCGCAACTTCCGAATCCGGGAGAAAACGGAATAAGGCGTGGTTCTGATGCCCGGCCGGAGCTCTTGGAAACGAGGCTCCTTCCATGTCCGGATTCACGGAGGAATCGGTGAATCCGGACTCTTCTTTCCGGCCGGAGAAAGAGGGCGCAATGAGGTTCGGAACCGGGGCGGCTTCTCCGCTCTTTCCGACGGGAGACGAAAGGGATGACTCACTTCATGGCCAGTTCGAACGCCAGAAGGGTATAGAGTTTTTTGCTGTGGTCCGCGTGTTCGGAAGCGTGTTCCCATATCCAGCGTTCCACCACCTCTTTCCGGAAGAGGCCGAACTGGCCGGTGCCTTTTCCTTCCAGCAGATATCCGCGGAGGGGGGCCTTCCACGCGGTGCGGAACCAGGAGGCCAGCGGAATGCCGAATCCGCGTTTTCGTCTGAGATCGAGTCCTTCGGGGAGCATGTCGCGGAAGGCGTCGGCAAGGATGCGTTTCCGCCGCATTCCGTTCATCTGGTACGAGACCGGCAGTCCCATGGCAAATTCCACCACCGGGCGGTCGAGGAACGGGGCGCGGACTTCCAGTGATATCGCCATGGAGGCCCGGTCCGTTTTGACGAGAATGTCGTCCGGCAGATAGAACCGGAAATCAAAGAGTTCCGCCGCCTGGACCGGCGGCAGGGAGGAGAAACACTCATTCAGTTCCCGGTCCGCCGGGGAGAGGTCGAAGCGGCAGAGTTCCCGCATCTCCTCCCGGGTGAACGGGGAGAGAATCGACCGGTAGCGTTCCGCGGCGGAATGCGAAGCAGCCGTCAGCAGCCGTCTCCATCTTGCGGAGGCGGTCCGGTCCCCGCCGGCGGAGGAGAAGAGGCGCGCCGCCGAACCGAAGAGAAGTCTGCGGCACGGTTCCGGAAGAAGATCCAGCCGGGCGAGCGCGCGCATGGCCAGATAGCGTTCGTATCCGCCGAAGAGTTCATCGGCTCCGTCGCCGCTCAATGCCACGGTCACGGTTTCGCGGGCGAAGCGGCAGAGCAGATGCGTCGGCAGAATGGAGGAGTCCGCGAACGGTTCGCCGCTTCCGGAGAGCAGTTCTTCCAGAATGCGAAACTCCTCCGGCCGCACGATCTTCTGATGAAACTCCACCTTCCGTCGCGCCTTGGAGCGGAGAAACTGGAAATTGAGGTCCGCCTGTCTGCTCTCGTCGTAGGCGGGATCGTCAAACCCGATGGAGAAGCAGCGCAGGGGCGCGGACGATTCCGTCTGGGCCGCCGCCGAGGCGATGATGCTCGAATCCAGTCCGCCGGAGAGAAAGACCCCCAGCGGCACATCCGAAACAAGATGCGAGCGGACCGAATCCGTCACCAGTTTGCGGAGTTGTCCGGTCGCGGCCGGATAATTCGGGATCCTCTCCGTTTCAACGGCGCGTCGGAAGGTCCAGAATCTCCGGATTCCGGGTTCCTCATCGAATGCCGCACGCAGAAGACAGCCCGGCGGCAGTTTCCGGATTCTCCGGTACACCGTGGAATCGCCGGGACAATACTGAAACGTCAGATAGGTGCTCAGCGCGTCCCGGTCGAGTTTCCACTCCAGACCGGGGATCGGCTTGAGCGCGCGGATCTCGCTGGCAAAGGCGAAAAGACGCGGCGTGGAAACATAGAAGAGCGGTTTCTGACCGGCGCGGTCGCGCGCAAGAAGAAAGGTGCGGGAGCGGAGATCCAGCACCGCGGCGGCAAACATGCCTTCCAGCACGGTCGGGAAGGCTTCGCCGTACTCCTCGTAGGCGTGCAGGATGCATTCGGAGTCGGAGCCGGTGCGGAAGCGATGTCCCTTCGCGGTCAGGTCGGCGGTCAGCTGCCGGTAGTTGTAGATTTCGCCGTTGACGGCAAGCAGAATGGAGCGGTCCTCATTGGCGATCGGCTGGGCGCCGCCCTTCAGGTCGATGATGGAGAGGCGGCGATGGACCAGTGCCAGAGGACCGTCGCGGAAGATGCCCTCGCCGTCGGGTCCGCGTTTCCGCATGGTGTCCGCGATGCGCCGAAGGGTCTCCTCCTCCACCGGGAGGCCGTCCCTGCGTATGATTCCGGCGATTCCGCACATTGTTTTCTCATCCTTTCCTGAAAAGTTCCACGTGATGCGAGCGGCGCGCGCGGCGGTCTGCCTCGTCGAGCATCGTCAGGACCCGGTCGCCGAAACAGGCGGCGGCAAAGGTCCTTGTCACGATATTGACAGCAAGTTCATTCGGATGGCACATGTCTTCTTTGAAAAAACGGTAGTCGCGCAGTTCGTCCAGAATGATTTCGTATGCGGGGAAATAGAAGGTGTCGGGCAGACGGTCCGTGCAGTCGTGAATCGCCGTGAGAAGCAGAGCCTTGGAGCGGGCGTTCGTCACCAGATCCCCCGGGGTGTGGCGCACCGGCGAGAGCGTGAACACGATCCGGCATGTGGGATTCAGACGGCGGACCGCCTCCACCGTTCCCTCCAGCGCTTCCGTGCACTCTCCGCAGGTCAGAAGACGCCGCCGGAACCGATTGCCCGGCAGTTTATGGCAGTTGGCCACAACCATTCCGTTCTCCGAACGTTCGAATACGGAGGCGGAGGCCGGAGTCAGCAGGACCAGATCGGCCCGGGCAAGCAGATCGGCGAAGCGTCGTCTTTCCCTCTCCGCCGCGTTGACGGCTTCCTCCAGCGTGGTCCGCGAAAAGGCCCCGTGATGAAACCATCCGTGCCAGCGGCCTTCGTATTCGACGAAATCCTCTCCGGTGTAGGCTCTCCCCTCCGCGATCCTCCGGAACGATTCGCACAGCGAGACCGGATTGTACAGAATTCCGTTCGGATTCTGTTCACAGCGCACTCCGGCCGCGGCGAGACGATCCGCCATGTTTTCGGCAAAGCAGGAGCCAGCCGAAACCACAAGCGCCTCTGCCGGGTCCAGACGGAACGGCAGCTCGAAATTCACCCTGGTTCTCGGCGGTTCCAGCACGGTTTGCATCTCAGCGGACTCCTCCTGCGTGAAAGGCCTCCGCAAGACGTTCCCGCAGAAGCGAATAGCGCGGTTCCAGCACCGCGTTGCGCACCGCCATCGAGACGGCTTTTTCCGACGCCACCAGAATCATGAGCCGTTTTGCCCTTGTCATTCCGGTATAGAGCAGATTTCTCTGCAGCATCACATAGTGCTGGGTCAGCAGCGGGATCACCACCGCGGGGAATTCGCTGCCCTGCGACTTGTGGATCGTGACCGCATAGGAGAGCGTCAGCTGATCGGCCTCCAGAAATTCATATTGAACGGGTTCGCCGTCGAACTGGACCTTGAACGTGCGGTTTTCAAAATCAATGGACCGGATGCGTCCCATGTCGCCGTTGAAAACTCCCTTGTCGTAATTGTTGGTCACCTGCATGACCTTGTCGCCGAGTTTGAAGACGCGCTCCCCGTGCTTGAACTGCATTTTCGCATTCGGATTGAGCAGTTGCTGAAGCCGTTCGTTCAGTGCGATTGTTCCGCAGCAGCCCTTGTTCATCGGGGAGAGCACCTGGATGTCGCGGAGGGGATCCAGTCCGAAGCGGGCGGGAATGCGTTCGCAGACCATCCGTTCCATGATGGAGGCCGCGTCTTCGGGATCGTCCTTTTCGATCCAGTAGAAGTCGGTGACGGCCGCATTGCGGCGGTTCCGGAAGAGCGGCGGCATTCGTCCGCTGTTGACCTCGTGCGCCGCCAGCACGATTCCGCTGCCCGCGCCCTGCCGGAAGATCCGGGTCAGACGCGTCACGGGAAGAAATCCGGAGGCGATGATGTCGTTCAGCACATTGCCCGGTCCGACCGAGGGCAGCTGATCGGAGTCCCCCACCAGCACCACGGTCGTTCCCGGCGCGACGGCCCGGAACAGCGCCGTTGCTAGCAGCAGATCCAGCATGGAGGTCTCATCCACGATCAGCAGATCCAGTTTCAGCGGCGACATCCGCCCGTGGACAAAGCCATGCTTCACCGGATCCCATTTCAGAAGACGGTGAATCGTGGAGGCGGGCATTCCGGTGGTTTCGGACATTCGTTTGGCGGCGCGTCCTGTCGGCGCCGTCAGGGCGAAGGCGAGTCCCGCCAGTTTCGCCCGGCGGACGATCTCTCCGACCACGGTCGTCTTTCCCACGCCCGGTCCTCCGGTGATGATCGAAAGCGGACTTTCTCCCGCCGTCTTCACGGCCTTCAGCTGTTCTTCGCTGAATACCGCGTCCGGCAGAACCGGATAGCGGAGCAGGGCGCGTCCGGCATGCCGGGACACCGACGCCAGATGCGCCAGCCGGACGGGAAACTCCTCTTCGCAGCGCAGAAGTCCGGGTTCATAAACCATCCACGTTCCGTCCGGCGCTTTGCGGATCGCGGCCAGAAGCAGACCGACCGCACTCGACAGCGCCCGTTCCGCGCTTGCCGTGTCAATCTCCAGAATTTCAGCGCATTTGGATAGAAAAAAATCGCGCGGAACGCAGACATGTCCCATCTGCCTCAGCTGCGACAGCGTATACGTGACGCCCGAAACCAGCCGTTTCGGATCATCCTTGTGAATTCCCGTGTTGGCGGCGATGCGGTCCGCCAGCGTAAAGCCGATTCCGGGAACGTCCGTGGCGAGCGCATAGGGATTCTCCCGGATCTTTTCCGCGGCGGAGTCCCCGTATTTCCCGTAGATGCGGACAAAATAGGCCGGACTGACTCCGATGCTCTGCAAATGCATCTGAAGGTTCCTTCGTGCGGCGCTCTCCTTCCAGATCGCACGGATGGCTTCGATTCTTTTTTTTCCGATTCCTTCGACTTCGCGCAGACGCATCGGCGCGTTTTCAATCACGTCCAGCGTTTCGGCTCCGAAACGGTCCACGATGGCTTCCGCCTTTTTTCTGCCGAGCCCCTTGACAATTCCGGAGGAGAGATATTTGATGATCCCCTCGGCGGTCACCGGCAGCGTGTACTGATAGGCAATGACGCGGAACTGCCGTCCGTACTCCTTGTGAATCTCCCAGCGGCCGGTGGCTTCGATTCCCTGGCCGGCGGAGACTCCGGGAAGGGCGCCGACCACGATGTGACAGGCTCCCGAGTTGTCACGGACCAGCAGGACCGTGTAGGAACTGTCGTCATTTTCATAAATGACCTTCTCGATTTCGCCCCGGAGGGTCTGTTCGGTCACGCCGCCGGACTCGGAATCCGTCAGTTCGAACGGAGGATCGGAAACGGGAAGGTCATCCATCACGATTTGCGCTTTCCGCGGGAATCAGTGGTGCGAGAAGATGCGTTCCGGCGCGTGGCGCAGGGCGACTCCCAGCTCGTTCGCGCGCTTGATGACATCGACGTCCTTCAGCGATCCGGAGGGCGCCACCATGGCTTTGATTCCGGCGGCGGCCGCCACTTCCAGTCCGTCGGCGAAGGGGAAGAATCCGTCGCTGGACATGACCGCGCCTTCCAATGTCGCGCTTCCCGTGTATTTCTGTTTGAATTTTTCGATGGCCTGCTCCACGGCGCCGACCCGGTCCTGTTCGCCGGTTCCGACCGCCAGCGTCTGTCCGTCCTTGACAATGACCACGCCGTTGGAACGCACCGAAAGATTGATGTACCAGGCTGCCAGAAGATCGCATTTCTGCGATTCGGTCGGTTCGGTGGAAGCCACCTGAATGCCGGCGGTTTTGCTTTCTCCGGAGGCCGGCGGCAGATCCTTCCATCCTCTCACATGGGTGAGAAGCGGGGCGGCCACCACCAGGGAGCCGTCGCCGAGCACCTTGATCGTGTTGTGCGTGCCTTCCGGATCGTCGCCCACATAGCGCGGAAGCGTGTCGAGCGGTCCGCACTGCAGAATGCGGATCTGCTTGTTCAGTTTATAGTGTTCCGCGTCGTTGAATGTGGCAAGAGCCTCCGCGGAGAAGGCCGGCGCCACCACGCACTCCACAAAGGTGGACATGATTTTCGCGGCGGTTTCCGCATCGACTTCCACGTTGAAGGCAATGACGCTGCCGAACGCGGCGCGGGCATCGCAGTCGCGCGCCTTGAGATAGACCTCGCAGAGACTTTCACAGCCCATCTGCACGGCGGCTCCGCTCGGATTGACGTGCTTCATGACGGCGCAGGCGGGACGGTCAAAATATTTGACAATGTTGAGCGCTCCGGAAATATCCTCCAGATTGGTCTGGGAGAGTCCGTTCTTTCCGTTTTTGAGCGTTTTCATATCCATGATCGCGCCGGAAAGTCCATCGGGCCGGTAGAATGCCGCGGGCTGATGGGGATTCGTGCCGTAGCGGAGATCGTCGGCCTTGATGTAGGTCCGACCGCCGATTTCAATGGTCTGCGGAAAGTTTCCGGTGTGTTTGGTCAGGTAGGTGTCGCGCGCCAGTTTCGATGCCATTTTCTTTTGTTCTCCTGTCTGATATTTCCCGGAAATCTTCATTTCCGGATTGAATTCATACTTTTCATGCAGTAACTTACCGCTGAAATGCGGATTTTGCAATCCGGGAAACGAGATAAAGTGATGGTCAGAGGCAAGTTTATTACATTTGAGGGCGGCGAGGGTACCGGAAAATCAACACAGGTGCGTCTTCTCGCGGATGCCATGAACCGTTCGGGATGGAACGTGAAAGCGGTCCGGTCGCCCGGAGGAACGAAGGTCGGGGAAAAACTCCGGTCCATTCTCAAAACCAGGGAGGAGGGCGAAGAGCTTACGGCGGAAACGGAACTCCTGCTCTTCGGCGCCTGTCACTCCCAGATGGTCGAGCGCCTTCTGAAACCCGGACTCGCAGACGGAATCTCCTTCATCTCCGACCGCTTCTTCGACTCGACCATGGTCTATCAGGGGTACGCGCGCGGACTGGATCTGGAGATGCTCGAACGCATCAACGCCTTCTCCTGCCGGGGCCTCAAGCCGGATCTGACCATTCTGCTCGACATCGAACCGGAACTCGGAATGAGGCGCAGTTCGATCCGCGCCGCCGGAACCGGAGCCCTGGAGAACGATCGGTTCGATTCGGAGACGCTTGCGTTCCATACCGCGGTTCGGGAAGGATTCCTGACCATTGCGGCAAAAGAGCCGGAACGCTTCCGGATCATTTCCGCCTCCGGAACGATCGACGAGGTCGCAGCTGCTGTAAAGGATTGTGTGAATCATGAATTTGGACTGGAAATTCTTTGAACGGCAGTTCCCGCTGGCGGTCGGATCGCTGAAAAATGCGCGTTCCTCCGGACGGCTGACCCATGCGTTTCTGCTCTGCTCGGCGAATGCGGAATACCGGACGGCGTTTCCGCCGCTTCTGGCGTCGCTTGCCGCGTGTGAACATCCGAATCCGGATTTTTCCCCGTGCGGCAGATGCGCGGTCTGCCGGGAGATGGCGGAGGGAACGTTTCCCGATCTCATCACGCTGGCTCCCTCCTCTCTTTCCCGCATCATTCCCATCGGGGAGAGCGAGGAGGAGGTCGATTCCATGCGCTGGTTCGAATCGCTCTTCTATCTCAGCAGCATGACCGATTCCGGCTGGAAAATCGGCATCATTCACGAGGCCGACCGGATGAACGAGGCCGCTCAGAACGCGTTTCTCAAAACGCTCGAGGAGCCGCCGCCGAAGTGCATGTTCATCCTGACTACCTCCCATCCGGCGGAACTTCTGCCGACCATCCGTTCCCGCTGTCAGACCGTTCAGCTGACCGACAACCGGTGCAGGTACTCCTTTCCGAATTCCGAAACCCTTCTGCCGGTTCTGCATAAACTGGCGTTCGAATCCAAAGAGAGTCTCCTGGCGGCGGAGGACTGCGCCGTGGCGCTGATCGAATTCGCCGAAGCGCTTGAGGCGGAGGCGGAAAAAAACGTCGAAAAAAAATGGGCCCCCCGTCTGGCGGAATCCGAAAATCTGGAATCCGCCGGGAAGGCGCTGATCGAAAAACGGATCAAGGGGGAGCAGAGCTGCGAATACCGCAGACTCCGTGATCTGTTTCTCAGCATGATTCACGCCTATTTTGCTCAGCTGGCCCTGCTGACATCGGGAACTCCGGAAGAGCTTCTGCCCAATCCGGAACTGTTTCCGCCGTCTTTCCGCCGCGAGGAGGCCGAAGCGTTCGGCGCGGACCGCGCGTTCCGCTGTGTCGCCTATGCCGAAGACCTCCTGCGCGCCATGAGAACCAATGCAAACGATCAGCTTGCCATTCGCTCCTTCTGTTTGAAAATCGCGTTCAAGTGACCGCTCGGGAGAGCCTTTCCGCACCGTCCGGAACTTCCGCTTTCCTCTGAATGATCCGCGGCCGGAGGGAGGGGGGATTTTTGACACGCGCCCCCGGTTCGGCGGAACCGTCGCATTCCGGGGGAACGTGTGCGGAAGATCACTTCCGCACCGGCGGAACTTCCGCTTTCCGCAGAATCATCCGCGGCCAGACGGAGGGATTGCTGTTGACATGCGCCCCCGGTTCGGCGGAAAGATTCACGCCTTTCCGTCCGGGCTGTTCCTTCGGATCATCCTTGTCATGAAGATGAAGAGCGAATCCGGCGGAGAAGCCGTCGCGCAGCGCAAGCGGTTCCAGACACGACTGCGGAAAGACGATCTCATAGACATATCCGTCCGATGTTCTTGTGAAGCTGCAGGAGATCCGTTTCGCGGCCTCCTCCTTGGAGAGCATCGCGACGCCTCCGGCCAGCTGGCTCTGGACTTCGTAAAGACGGTAGATGCGTCCGGGACCGCTTTTGCCTTCCGGATTGCCATAGGAAAAGTCGTAGCGGTAGTCGTCATCGTCGTATCCGGTTCGTCCGGAGGAGAGACCGTTGGCTCCGCAGTCAAAATAGACCTCCAGACAGCCGTCCAGAAGGTAGAGGCGCGATCCGGCTCCCTCCGCCCGGAAGCGTTCCGGTTCCACCACAAAACGGTCGTCGACCGCCTCCACGCGCAGATAGAGATTCTTCTCGTTCCATGCCAGACGGAACTTCGCCGAGAAATCCGATTTTCCCCTCCACGACGCGCTCTTCCATTTGTAGAGGTTGTGCAGAGGAAGCGCCGGAATCCGTCTCCAGTCCGGTTTCTCCCGCGTATACGGAACATAGAAGTAATTCATCTTCCAGGAGCCCTGGAGGGAGACTCCGTTTTTCAGCGCGGCGGTATAATCGGTCGAAAAACGGAAGAGCTCGCCGAAGGTGTTTTTCCCGCGTTTTTCCAGAATCTCCTCCCGCTTCCGGTTCGGCTCGACTCGGAACGGAAGTTCTCTTCCGTCGCAGCGGAAGACTCCTTCCTGCGGACGGCCTGTCAGATTGCAGAATCCGGCGACCATGTTTCCTTCCCGGTCCGGATGAAGTTCCACACGGAGATTGGATTCTCCGCCGATGACCTCGCACTCCCGCAGCGCGTTCCGCAGAACGGCGGGGTCCTTGTGTTTCAGAAACAGCGGAGCCGCCGTCAGAGGAATCGTCACGATTCCGTTTTCGGCTTTGACCTCGCGGACATTTCCCATCAGGTCGATGAACTGCGGAAGCTCGCCGGGAAAACGGACATGCAGAACGGGTCCGCGTTCGAGACCATCCTCCACCTTGTCGCTGATGCACCAGATTGCCGCGATTCCTCCGTTGACCTTGTCGGAGTAAACGTATCCGCGCACCCCGGCGGCGGGCCGCACGTCCCCTTCAAACACGGGATTCCCGAACAGATTGCCCAGTGTATTGACCGCGTTCATCATCGGATACGGAACCAGATAGTAATCCAGAAACAGATTGCTTGCCCAGAAATCCATCCGCCGGATCCGCGGCCAGTATTTGAGACAGATCAGATAGGTTCTGGCCAGCCACGCCGCCTGATTGAATTCCCGCAGACCGAAATCATAGGTCGGCTTGGAGTTGCTCCGGTAAGGATCCTGCCACATGCCGCATTCCCATTCGGGCACATTCATGAACGGGATGTTGAAGCCTTCCGTGTAGTAGATGGGCTCCTTGTCATAGCCGTATTTCTTCAGAAGACGGATAAAATAGGCGGTCTCCTCGTCCAGGTCGTTGACGCCGGCCTTTGTCCCGTCCAGATTCCAGTAGACGTGGGTGGCGAACGCCTCCCAGCGCAACCCGAGTTTCTGTGTCGAGGCGATGAACTTTTCCGTGGCGTCGCGTCCGCGCAGACGGCTGAACCCGGCGGTGCCGCCATCCGGAAAGGTGATCGCATCGGGTCTGGCGCGTTTCACGCCCTTCTGAAAGGCGCGCAGCAGTTTTGCCCACTCGTCATAGCGGTCGGCACGGAGAAGTTTGGTCCGGTTTTCAAGCTCGTGATTGAACGACCAGCTCTTTGCGCGCGGATTCGCCTTGACATATTCATACGTGATTTCTTCGACACGCTTCTCATCCTCCGGCGTGATCCTGTCGGCGCTCCTGATGAGGGACGTGAGATAATCGCGATCCTCCGCCTTTTCCACCCGGAACCCGCTGTGGCCGCCCATCGACCAGACCATGTTGGTGATCCGGTAGCGGTCGAGAAGCTCCAGCGCGTCATCGTTGAATCCGTAGAGACGGCCATAGCCGGTGGAACCAAGTCCGATGCGCATGTGCAGACGCGCCAGCTCGTCGCCGCGGGGAATCCGGCCGATGTGCATGGAGACCGTCCCGAACAGATTTTTCGTCGCATGCCTGTTTTCCAGAAAGCGCATCACGCAGAAGCGGTAGTAATCGCGATAGGGTTCGCCTTTTTCCGGATGAAACACCGCCTGAACGACAAAGTTGCCCGTCCCGATCTTCAGATCGTCAAACGGAAGAGTCAGACGATCGCCGCCGCGGACCGGAAACGATTTTTTCCAGAGTTCTTTCCGGTAGAAGTCGATCAGACTCAGGTCCACGGTGCCTTTCCCGCCGAAAATTTCGAACTCCGCCCGGATCGGGGTCCCGAAGTTGAGGATGCCGTCCGGGTCGGAGGTGCGAAGATTGCCGCTCAGAGGAACGGTGACGAATTCCGTCGGTTTTGTTCCCTCTTCGACTTGCAGGTCATCCACCCAGGTTATTTTGTCGGAAAGGTTTCTCAGCTGCACGCCGACCGCGCCGCCGCGATGCGTAAACGTATACGAAAAACGTCTCCACTCCGGACCGATTCTGTGACGGGGAAATGCCGCACCATGCGAAAACTGCATGTTCGACTGCGAAAAGGAGATCAGGCCGAGCTGGAAGAGACGGTTTTCCAACTCTCCCTTCACATAACAGCTGACCGTATAGGTCCTGCCTTTTTCCAGAAGCAGAGGCGCCGTCACCAGAATCGCGCTCTTCCCCTGCACCGGGTTGATCCGGAGACAGCGCGGACTCGGACCCCGTCCGTTCTTTTCGTCGATTTCGTATTTCGGAATTGCGGAATGCGTATATTCCGCTCCGCCCGAACGAAAGGAAAAATACCGCAGTCCCTGATCGAAGGTCGGATTCGGCAGAAGATTCCGCGTCACCGGTTTCTGCACATACATGGCGTCGTCCTTCCAGAAATCAATTCCCGCGACGGGGGGAGGGGTTTTCCCTGAAACTGAAACCGCTCCCGGATCAATCAGAATCCGCCGCGTTTTGTCGATCGGCCAGAGAAGTCCCAGCCGTCCGGAAATCCGCGGAGGCGCATAGCATGCCTCCAGCAGCGCCCCCCAGCTCTGCGGAACTTTCATCGAAATCTTCCTGGAGGGAAGAAATCCGTTCAGCGTCACGCTTTCCACCTTTCCGGCAAACGCGGCAAGATCCTGCCGCGGAGACTCCCGGAATCTGGATTCCGGCAGCAGATCGACATCCTTCCCGTTGACGGCGATCTTCATTTCCCGGTACTTCCGCGGAAATTCAATCACCGGAACGAGCCGGAAGGAACGGAGCTTTGCAATGGTTTCCTCCTCCACTCCGGGATCCCAGGTCAGCGAGATCAAACCGTCCCGTTCCGGCTTGAGCGTGAACGAGAAGACGGCATTGCGGCCATCCGGCAGACGATAGGTCAGCGAGTAACGGATCGTCTGCGATTTGCGGTCGTACCGGACTTCCGGCTTCGTTTCCGGGGCGCTGCGGAAAGGCGTTCCGCTGTTCCCGGGAATACTGCCGGAAAAATAGATCCGGCAGACCTCTTCCCCGTCGGCGGCGACCACAATTTTCCAGTCCGGACTGATCCGGGAAAACGAATCGCGGAGACGCAGTCCGATCTTCCGGTTTCCCGCCGTCAGAGCCACTTCCTCCACCGTCCGCTTTCCCGTCGGCAGACTCCGGACTTCCAGAACCGGCTTCTGCCGCTTCTGATTCTCCGCGGCAAACGGCGGGGCATACTCCGGAAGTTCCGCGCGAAGAACGGCAAAACTCAGAAAAAGAAAGATCCCGCACCAGCGTCTCATGGAACTCTCCCTTCCTCAGGGTTCGCCGCGGAACCGCTGCCGAAATCCAGGAGAATCGTCCGGTCGTTCGAAATCGCCCAGTTCCGCTGAACACTTCCGACAGGCACTTTTCCTCCGGCAAGACGCTCCATCACCGATCCCCAGCAGAGCGGCAATGTCATCTCCACACGTTTCGCCGGATCTTCCGCATAAAACAGAAGACGGGAAACTTTTCCGAGATACGCGGGAAACTCCGCTCCCCCCCGCTGCCTGAGACTCTCCAGATCGTTGAATGAAATCTTCTGCTGTTCCGCCAGACGGAATCCGCCCTCCCGATAGCGCAAAGGCAGTTCCACCACCGGTTTCAACTCAAAGTTCGGAATGTTGGAAAGCTCCTTTTCCGGGATTCCGGGATCCCAGCTCAGGCGCACCCGTCCGGGTCCCTCCGGGGCGAGCGTGAAACGGAACTGCGCAAGGCGCTTGTCCGGAAGCTGATACTCCTTGCAGTACGAGATCGTACTCTTCCTGCGGTCGATCGCGATTTTCTCCTTTCCCGGAATTGTTTTGAACGGGAATCCCCAGCTTCCCCGGAACTTGCCGAGAAAATAGATCCGGCAGATCTCCTCCTTTCCGGCATAGACCCCGATCTTGAAATCCTGTCCGGCAAACATGGATCCGTAAAGCTCCCGGAGTCCGACGCGCTTGTTCCCCTCGACAAGCGACGGCTGCTCCAGAGAAGCCCCCTTGGACTGAAATGTCCCGACCTTCAGAACGGGATCCGCAAAGACCGGCAGAATCATTCCCGCCGCCAGCAGCAGACAACTTTGTTTTTTCATTTGCATCCTTTCATTGATTTCGGAATTTGAAAATTCTATTCCGTCTTCCGGATTCCCTCGGAGAGAATGCCGATTCCCGGATTGCTCTCTCCCGACCACTGAAGACTCGGATAAGTGCGTCCCTCCACATGACCGTCCTGGAACAGAAGATTGGCCAGACCGTTTGTCGCAGGTCCGCGATCGTATACCGTCAGACTGCGGTCATCCCCCACCCCGTGACGGTGGTAGAAAAACAGAATCGAGTTGCGGGTGGCCGCACTCAGGCGCGAATCGCCGCAGAACACCGCCGCGGAGGGACGGGTGACCTCGCCCGTCTTCCGAAACGGAAACATCAGCGAATTACCCTCCTGCGGACCTCCCAGCA
Organism: uncultured Victivallales bacterium; assembly: GCA_944390735.1. GTDB lineage: Bacteria > Verrucomicrobiota > Lentisphaeria > Victivallales > UBA1829 > UBA1829. The sequence goes on from CALXRL010000012.1 coordinate 59,506, forward strand.
GATACGGATTGCCCAGAAAATGTCCCAGCCACAATTCCTTGTTCCATCCGGCCTTCCGCTTTTCCGCCGGACAGAGGAAAGTCCCGCCGTCGCGATGATTGTAGAACACTCCGTAAGGCGGATTCTTTTTCTGTGCCGGAGTCCATCCCGAAAGAATCGCGGGCCACGTTCCGTAAGGATCGTTTTTCTGCGCATAATTCGGAAGAATCCATTCATCCCAGTCTCCGGAATACATGGACTGCGCCGCTCCGATCTGTTTCTGGACGTTCATGCACCCCGCGCTGTATGCGGAACTCCGCGCCTTGTTCAGAGCCGGAAGAAGAAGTCCGGTCAGAATTGCAATAATTGCAATCACAATTAAAAGTTCGATCAAAGAGAACATTTTCACTAGTTTCATCATCATCGTTCTGCTCCTCCTGTGCTGTTAAAGCCGGAAATGTTTCTTTTTGACATCCATCCGTTCCAGAATTGTCCGGGCGTCCAGATGGAAAAACTTATAATCCTCCAGCAGCATGGAGAGCATGACGCGCTGCCATTCTGTGAAGATCTGTTTTTCAAAAATTTTACGTTCCCCTTTTCCGGGGAAGAAGCCGCTGTTCTGATTGCGGCGGTTCCAGAAATGTTCCGTCGGGAGGATGTCGCGGTTGGCGGAGATCTGACCGGTGATGCTGCAGAACTCCGTCTGGAACTCGCGGGAGACCATGATTTTCATCAGATTCCAGACCCGGTTGCGCTCCTCCGCCGCGATGTCGTGCCGCAGATAGGCTTTCAGAACCGATTCCGACAGCAGATGAAAGCGCGCTCCCGTGCGGTCCCGGTACGGCAGATATTCCAGCGAATCCACCTGCTTGTCCGGACGTTCCGGCAGACCGTTCTGCGCCGTCAGCCAGCTGCCGACCTTGAAGTTCAGCACCGCTCCGTTGTGAAAAAAGCTGCGGGGATCGTTGACGCGGTCCCGGATCAGCACCGTATCGCGCAGAATCTCCAGAAAGCGGAATCCTCCCGGTGTGTGGAAGAGCGGTGCATCGCCCTCGTATGTCTCCCCGCAAAACGGACAGAGCATCAGCAGCACCGGCAGAAAATCCTGAAACAGAAACGATTCCGATTCCCGATAGTCCATGCTGGCCGGTTCGATTCCCAGGGAACGGCATTTCGCAGTGAAGTCGTTCCACCATTCAAAATCGCCGGTCAGGTCGGAAAGATGGAATCCCGTCCGATCCAGAAGCCTCCGGTTGACGCCGATCTGGTGCGTCGTGAAGGTATACGGCAGACAATCTTCATAGTTGAGCCCGTCGAGTGTGGAGAGGCCGCCGATCACGTTCCCGTAATCCGGAAACTGCGTCAGCTGCGCCGGCGGCAGATTGTCCTCCTTCAGAAACGCCGAATACACCGAAAGCGCCGCCTTGTATTCATGCATGCAGCGGCGCTGGTTCTGCCGGTTCCCGAGATCCTCCACCGCCTGAATGTCAAACTCCAGATGCAGAGAGGCGTTGACCAGATATTTGTTCAGAAGTTTCCGCATTTCGGCAAAGGAGAGCGTCGTCGGATGAATGTTGACCAGCACCTTCAAGCTGCCGCTGCCAGCAATGTAGGATCCCTGGCCGCGCCGCGTCTCCACAAGTCCCTCTTCCGCCAGTTTGTTGATGATCGAGGAGACCGTCAGATAGCTGATGCCGAACATCTCCATCATTGTTTTGTACGGCGGCAGTTTGTCCCCCGGCATCAGTTCCCCCTGATTCCGCCGCGAGACAATGTAGTTGCGCACCCGGTCGATATTCTTCATCGGTATGATTTCCTATAGTTATTTATATTACGTTTTAAATTATAGCACATTTACTCCCGGAACGCAAGAGGGAAAAAAGAAAAAATCAAAGAAAAAACAGAGAAGATATCCTTCTTTTTTGCAATATAAATATGTTTTGTATCAATTCGATTTCAGGGAGAGAAAACTCTGGAAAAGAAAAAGCGCGGCCCCGTGTGCTGCGGGACCGCGCCGGAGGGAAGCGGTTCGAGCGCTTACTGCTTCCGGTTGACGTAGGTTGTGTGCAGAAGATGATGCGCCAGATGGCTTCCGGGTTCCCCGAGAAACTCCTCGTAGATTTTCTGAATGGAGGGATTCTTGTGGGATTTCCGGATCGGTTTTCCGGTGTCTTCGCGATAGAGGGCGTCGAGACGCTTTTTGAGGATGGTCATATCGCCGTGATGATAGGGCTGTCCGCCGCCGTTGAGACATCCTCCGGGACAGGCCATGATTTCGATGGCCTGGTAATCGGCTTCGCCTCGCTCGATTTTCTCCAGGAGTTTCCGGGCGTTTCCGAGTCCGGAGCAGACGGCCGCCTTGAGTTTGAGTCCGGCGACTTCGACTTCGGCCTCCTTGATTCCATCGAGTCCCCGCACCGCCGTGAATTCGATGTTTTCGAGATCCTTTCCGGCGATCCAGTCCGCCGCGGTCCGGAGAGCCGCTTCCAGCACGCCTCCGCTTGCGCCGAAGATCACCGCCGCGCCCGTGGATTCGCCGAGCGGGGAGTCATAGTCCTGTTCGTCGAGATCCTGGAAGACGATACCCGCTTCGCGGATCATGTCGGCCAGTTCGCGGGTGGAGATCACGATATCGACATCGGGGACTCCGTCGTGGGAGAACTCCTCGCGCTTTGCCTCGTATTTCTTCGAGAGGCAAGGCATGACGGAAACCACAATCAGATTCTCCGGTTTGACCCCGATCTTTTCCGCATAATAGCTCTTGAGCACCGCTCCCATCATCTGCTGGGGGGATTTTGCCGTCGAGGGCATGTAGATCAGTTTCGGGAACTGATGCTCCAGGAACTTGACCCATCCCGGACAGCAGCTGGTCAGAATCGGCAGATTTTTGCCGCTCTTGACGCGTTCGATCAGTTCGGTGGTCTCCTCCATGATGGTGAGGTCCGCGGCGAAATCGGTGTCGAAGACCTTGTCGAATCCGAGCATCCGGAGGGCCGTGACCAGTTTTCCCGTGCTGATGGAGCCGGGTTCCAGTCCGAACGCTTCGCCGATGGCCACGCGGACCGCGGGAGCGGTCTGCACGACCACCGTTTTGGAGGGATCGTTCAGCGCGCGCCAGACGTCATACTTGTAATCCATCTCGCTCAGGGCGCCGACGGGGCAGGCCTGCACGCACTGACCGCAGAAGACGCACTCCGTTTCGACCAGCGGATGGAGTCCCGCGGGCGCCACAACCGTCTGGAATCCGCGTCCGACGGCGGAAAGCACTCCGACCGTCTGAATCGTGTTGCATGCGGTTTCACACCGGCGGCACATGATGCACTTGTCGAGGTCGCGGGCAATCGCGGCGCTGGAGAGGTCCTTGTTGTAGGTGGACTGCTCCCCCTTGTAGAGCAGATGGTGCAGTCCCATCTCCTGTGCGAGCGCCTGGAGCTGGCAGTTCAGGTTTTTCGGGCAAATCAGACAGTCTTTCGGATGATCCGAGAGCAGCAGATCCAGAATGGTCCTCCGTGCGTTGATGACGCGCAGCGTATTGGTTTTGACCTCCATGCCCTCCATGACCGGCGTACAGCACGCCGGGGCAAGGTTCGGACGGCCCTTGACCTCCACCACGCAGACTCGGCAGGAGCCGCATTTGTGTTCCACATGAAAACAGTCCATTTTGAAATGGCAGAGGGTGGGAATGCGGATGTCGAGCTGTTCCGCGGCTTCCAGAATCGTACTGCCGGATTCCACGGCAACCGGCAGGTCGTTTATCTTCAAATTCACTTTCATAATACAGAATCTCCTTGGAGTGGGCGGATTAGCGTTTTTCGATTGCGTGGAACTTGCATGCCATGAAGCAGACGCCGCACTTGATGCAGCGGTTCTGATCGATCAGATGGCGTTCGCGGCGCTCTCCCGTGATGCAGTTCACCGGGCAGCGCTGGAGGCAGAGTCCGCAGCCGACACAGCGGTCTGTCACTTCGTAATGGATCAGCTTGGTACAGGCGCCCGCCGGACAGCGCGACTCCTGAACGTGGGCAAGATACTCGTCCTCGAAATTGCTCATGGTGGAGAGAACCGGGTTCGGCGCGGTCTGTCCGAGTCCGCAGAGCGCGGTGTCCTTGATGGTCGCGGAGAGCATTTTCAGCTTGTTGATGGTATCCATCGTTCCGCGGCCGGAGGTGATCTCCTCCAGCAGCTCGTACATGCGGCGGTTGCCGACGCGGCAGGGGGTGCACTTGCCGCAGGATTCGTCCAGCGTGAACTCCAGGAAGAATTTGGCGATGTTGACCATGCAGTCGTCTTCATCCATGACGATCATTCCGCCGGAACCCATCATCGAGCCGATGGCTTTCAGCGCCTCGTAGTCGATCGGGAGATCCAGATTTTTCGCCGTGATGCAGCCTCCGGAGGGTCCGCCCGTCTGAACGGCCTTGAACTGGCGGCCGTTTTTGATGCCGTCGCCGATTTCATAGATGATCTTGCGCAGGGTGGTTCCCATCGGGACTTCGGCAAGTCCGACCTTCGAGATTTTTCCGGCGAGCGCGAACACCTTCGTTCCCGGCGATCCGGGGGTGCCGATGGAGCGGAACCACTCCGCGCCGTTGCGCACGATCGCCGCGATACAGGCGTAGGTCTCAACGTTGTTGACGATTGTCGGTCTGCCCCAGAGTCCGGAGACCGCGGGGAAGGGCGGTTTGACGGTCGGTTCGCCGCGCTTGCCTTCGATCGAGTGGATCAGAGCCGTCTCCTCGCCGCAGACAAACGCGCCTGCGCCGAACTTGATTTCGATGTTGAAGTCGAATCCGCTTCCGAAAATATTCTTTCCGAGGAATCCGTACTCCTCCGCCTGTTTGATCGCGATTTCCAGGCGTTTGACCGCGAGCGGATATTCCGCGCGGATGTAGATCACGCCTGTCTGCGCACCGATTGCGTAGCCGCCGATCGCCATGGCTTCGAGCACGCTGTGCGGATCGCCTTCCAGTACGGCGCGGTCCATGAAGGCGCCCGGATCACCTTCGTCGGCGTTGCAAATGATGAATTTTTCTCCAGGGGGCTGAGCCGCGGCAAGGGACCATTTGCGTCCGGTGGGGAAGCCGCCGCCTCCGCGGCCGCGCAGTCCGGAGTCGGAGATCAGTTTGACGACCTCTTCCGGGGACATGGTGGTCAGAACTTTAGCAAGTGCGGCGTAGCCGTCGTTCATCAGATACTCTTCAATCTTTTCCGGATTGATGCAGCCGGTGTTCTTGAGCACGATTCGGGCCTGCAGTTCACCGGGCGCGGGCGCTTCGCATTCCGGATAGTACCAGGAGCGTTCCAGAGTGCGGGTTCCGGGGGCGGCTCCGGCGGTGCCGGCGTTCAGAATCGCGGGAACCTGCTGCGGCGTCACATCGCCGTAGATCAGGCGTTTTCCCGATTCGCGGTCGACCAGCATGAGAACCGGTTCCGCGTAGCAGAGGCCCATGCAGCCGACCTCCACGATTTCGATGGCGTTTTCGAGTCTGCGTTCCGCAACCTCCTCCCGGATGGCCTTGAGCACATCGGCGGTTCCGGCCGCGATGCCGCAGGTTCCCATGGAGACAAGAAGTTTGACGGGCGGGCGCGGCGCATTCTTCAATGTCGCCGCCAGTTCTTTCAGTTCAGCGGGTGTTTGTATCTTTGTCATGTTGTCTTTTTTCCGGATAATGGTTTGATTGATTTCCTGGGGAAACGCGGGGGGAGGGCGGTCAGTCGGTGCACTCCTTGAGAATTTCGCCGACCTTTTCCGCCGTGACATTGCCGTACACGCGGTCGTTGACCATCACGACGGGCGCCAGACTGCATGCGCCGACGCAGCGAAGGGAACCGAGAAAGAATTTTCCGTCCCCGGAGGTCTCCCCCTCCTTGATGTTCAAGCGGCGTTTGAACTCCTCCAGAACTTTTCCGGCCCCTTTGACGAAACAGGCGGTCCCGATGCAGACATTGATTTTGTAGCGTCCCACGGGCTTGTCCGTGAAATAACTGTAAAAGCTGATGACTCCGTAGACTTCCGCGTGCGAGATCTTCAGCCGTTCGGCAATGTATTTCTGCACGTCTTCCGGCAGATACCCGAAAATGTGCTGCGCCTTGTGGAGAATCTGAATCAGATATCCCCGTTTCCGATCCGGAACCTTCTCCAGCGGAATGGTGGAAATGTAGCGCTCCAGTTCATTGTACTTTTCTGCCTGCTCCGGTGTTCTGGTCCGGCAGGCCGGTTCGTTCGTGCATTGACAGCTCATGATGGATGAAACCTCCTGAATGTTGTTTTCCCTTCGATGTCGCCTGTTTTTTTTAGAATAAAACGCTTTTTGTGAAATTGCAAACAGTAATTCAAGCGAAAACAAAAATTTTTTTTGAAAAAAAAGGAAAAATGAGCAGAAATACCCCCTTTTTCACAACTTCACAGCGATAAAAAAATCTTCCCTCTCCCCGTGAAAAATGCACAGCCGTAAGATGCGGTCCGGCTCCTTCCGGATGCTGGAAGACGTCGGCGGAAGCGCGGGATTTTTCCGATGCCTTCCTGAAAGGAAGACGGCGAAAAAAAACGCCCTCCGGAAGAAATCCGGAGAGCGGACAGAAGGAGGCAATGAGCACGTTCGGAGCGCTGAAATTCCGATTACTCCGCGGAGTAGGGAAGCCAGAGCTTTGTGTGCTGCGCTCCCTGAAGGGCGGTGTAGTGCAGGGAGGCGGTATGTCCATCCAGGTAGGTGACGTTGACATACTGTTTTTCCTTGTGGCGGTAGGCGGTGGGGATATCCGGTTCCTCATCCGAATCTCCATAGACCCACCAGTGCTTGGAGGGATCGCGGTAGTCGCCGCCCGGGGAGGCTCTGCCGAGCGCTTTTTTGGCCACTTCCGTAAAGAGAAAACGGTTGGAGGGGTGCTTGACTTTCGTCATCAGCGTCGCCCTTGTTTCGCTCCAGGTGCTGGTGCTGTCCGGATTGATGAAATCGGTCGCTCCCCAGTAGGTCATGCCGTAGACGTAGCCCAGGTTTGTGTAGTCTTCAAACCCGGCGGCGTCCCGGGGATAGTTCGGGATGTTGCTGCAGAGAAACGATTTTTTATAGAGGGGATAATACGACCATAATGTCTTGGAGCTTCCGGTAAGACTTGCGAAGGTCGAGTTCTGGTTCCAGTACTGATTTTCGGTGTTTCCGGTGTCCGGGCGGACAAACGGAATCTGAAGCGGAACATTCCAGTCATTGCTCTGGGCGCTGTAAAGCGCCATTGAGACTCCAAGCTGTTTCATGGAACTCAGACATTTGATCTGATTTGCGCTTTCCCGGGCCTTTCCCAGGGCGGGAAGAAGCAGACTGACCAGGATCGCGATCACGGCAATGACCACGAGGAGTTCCACAAGCGTGAAAGAGAAGGATTCTCCTTTTTTCATATTTTTTCTCCTTGTTTATTTTGCTGTCAGTTCAAAATAGAGAGCCGGACCGTTCGGGATGGCGGCGGTGTCCACGTCGATTCCGATGGTTCCGGACGACCGGGTCAGCGGGAGTTCCGCCAGACGTTTCCCGTCGATTCCGAGCGCATACAGTTTGAATTTTCCGGCGTTCCGATTGGAAAGCGCGGCGCGGAAGCGTCCTGTTTCCAGAAGGATCGGAGTCCTTCCGTTCTGAATTCTGGTACGGTGTTTCGCATCCTCGAACACCATTCCCGTGTTCAGAGCGTTTGTGGCAAAGACGATCAGAATGTGTTCCGAATCGGCGAGAGTCTTTCCGTTTTCGAGCGAGAGAGCGGAGAGATTTCCGCGCACGCCGAGCTCCTTGATCTCGAACTCCTTCAGCTTCGCTGTGGTTCCGGCCTCGCCGCAGATCCCCTGAAAGCGCGGAGTATTGATGCTCATGAAGTGTTTTTTCGCATTCAGGAAGAGCTCTCCGGTGGAGGTTTCATAAAGGCCCTGTTTTTCGCTGGAGCGGTTGTTTTCCGGCAGGAACTTTGCCTGTTTCAGATTCTGTATTGCATCATCGAATTGAAAGGTGTTATCGTGAGAGTCTGTCGCCTGGGTGTATCCGGCGGTTCCCTGGCGGCGGATTATCAGGGAGGAGCCGCCGGCGGCGGGGATCACGGTCTGATTCTTTCCGACGGCTCTCCGGTCTCCGGTTTCGACGGCGAAGCCGGTGACGAGAGCCAGAAGCGTCTGACCGGAGTGGAGCGCTTCGTTGCTGACTCCGGTGGAATAGATCGCTTCGGGATCCAGCCGGACCCGGACAAGTGATTCGGCTGTTTTCACGTCGCCGCGGCGGAAGAGAAAGGCGGTCAGCAGTTCCTGCGACTTCAGAATTACATCATGCTGGAGCTGGAAGGTCTTGATCGTGTGGACCTCGGGACGGACCGTGATCTGATTGGAGAACGCGGTGAGTCCATCCATGGCCTGAAACGCGGCGTAGGCCCCCATGACGAATCCCTGTTCATAGCGGTAGGAGTTCCAGAAGGCGTGGCCGTGCTCCGTGCAGACGAACGGTTTGCCGTAGACGCGGGTGGAGGCAAATCCGCGCAGAATTTTTCCGGCTCCGGCAATGGACCCTTCCGGATCCATCGCATTGCCGAACGGATGAGCGTGATAGCCGTTCAGCGCGATATAGTCGTTGGCTTCGCGGGCGGCGATATGCCGCAGTGCCTGGCCCATGTTGAAACTCGCGATCAGTCCCCGGAAGCCGATCTTCCGCAGGGTCTCCCGGTACCAGAGGGCAAGGGCGCTCTCCTGTTCGCCGATGAAGCGGGAGATATCCTTTCCCTTCCCGGAGGATTCCTGGAGTTCTTCAGGAAGGAAGGCGGGAATCGAATCGAAATCCCGATAGGAGTCCGCGGCTTTGCCCCACGCTTTTTTCAGGGCGTCGATGGAGGAGTAGCGGCGTTTCAGGAATCGGATCCATTCCGTTTTCGCCTGGGAGAAGTTGCTCCCGCTGGTGAATGCGAATTCCTGCTCGTTGAAGCTGACCGCGAGCGCCAGCACCGGATCGTCGACAAGACGGGTTTTCGTGTAGGGGTTGACTCGGGTCAGAAGAGCGCGCATTCCATTTTCCCAGTTTTTCCGGACTTCGGGATTGAAGTAGATATCGAGTTTGAAATTACGCTTGTCGCCCGGCTTGGCCGACCAGCTGTATCCGTGGGACCAGCCGATCCGCGAGGCCATCGCATCGAAGTTGACGTAAATTCCGTTCTGTTTCAGAGCATGGATAAAACGATCGAACTGATCGAGTGTTTTGGGATTGAACTGGAAATCTTTGTCCGAGCCCGCCATCAGGACGGCGTCCAGATAGTGGAAGCGGACCATGTTGTATCCCTGCATCCGGAGTTGTTTTGCGTATTCGGAAATCATCGAATCGGAGACGAATTCGGGTTTTGCCTCGCCGCGTCCGCCGAAGGGGTCCGTGAGGATCGTGGCACAGAGGAAGCGCACCGGTCTGGAGGGATTCTTTTCAAACGCGAGATGCCCCTCCTTGTTGATAATGACGCGCCCGAGCGTGCCGACCGGCTGTGCCGGAAAATTCCCGGAGAGGTCGAGAGCGCTTCCGGGAATCACGCCGCCGCGGGTCGGCAGAGGAAGCGGACGCCAGACGTTGTCGGCGCGGATTGTGTGCGTGGTCTGTTTCGGAAAGGAATACTCCTGCGGGGAGAGTGTCGCGGCGAGAAGAAGCCAGACGGCGGAATCGTTGGACGCGCGGAAGGTGATTTCCGCCAGTTCCCCCAGCTCCGGATCCAGTTTGAATTTTGAGCCGTAGACCCCGACGGTTCCTCCGCCGGAATTCTGCCAGAGCGAGGCCGGAAAGGCGTTTTTGAGTCGTGACGGGCTCCACCAGTCCCCGACGTCCGTTCCGCCCCGGACCGGAATGGTCTGTTTTTTTCCGTTTTTCCCGGCAAGATCAATGAATCCTGCCGTTTTCCGGAATCCATGTCCCCAGGTCAGCGTATGAAGCAGATAGAGCCAGCGTCCGGACGTTCCGGTATTGGAGAGACCGCATCGGGCGCTTTTGATCCCGTTCGGAAAGCGTCGCGACTGAAACACCAGCACGGATTTCCCGTTGTTCTCTGCCGGATTCAGAATCCGGAACGGAATGCCTCCGCACTCTTTGCGCTTGAACTGGAAATTTCCGGCATCGTTATAGGGGCCCTGATCGGACCAGCCGCCTTTGCCGTCGCCGGCGAACGGATCGCGATATCCCATGTTGGCATGCCGCCTGAGATCAAGAACGGCGTCTCCGACTTCGATTTTCAGATTCCGAAAGCAGATTGTCCCTTGCGCATCCTGAATTCCGAGCGACAGAATGGCGGATTGGAGATCTCCGGGAATATCTTCACGCAGAACCATTGTTTTCCACTCCGTTTTCCCCGGCGGCATGTAGAGTCCGGGCCATGTGGTTTTGTCCCCCGCATTCAGGGTGAGCATGACTTTTCCGCCCTGCCATTTGACCGTGGGAATGCCGATATTCCGTTTGACATCGACTGTAATGGTCAATCGTTTTCCCGCGATTTGCGCCGGATGGAAGCGATAGAATACTCCGGTGCTGCCTTTTTCCGGTGCATTCTTCCCTCTTGTCACTTGCAAGTATTGCCCTTCCGAGGGAAGCGAGACTATTTTTCCATTTTCTTTTCCGCCCCATCCGGTCAAGGATTCCGGAGAGTCGAACTTTGTTTCCAGAAGCGTTCCCGCTGTCAGTGCCGCCGCGCATCCGAGGAGGAACAGCGAAAAAAGAATTTTCTGTTGCATTTTTATAAATCCTTATGTTTCAAATAACATCTTATAATTCAATCAGATCTTTTTTGTTCCCTTTTGGATGCTGCTCAGCGCGTCTCCTCCACAGGAACGCCGTTCCGGTAGAGAACCATATTGAAATCAACGGGGGCATACTGAGGTGGTTCTTCCGGATGTTCCGTCTGGTTGAGAAGCAGGTCGATCAGTTTTTCTGCTGCATGTTTCAGATCGTAGCGGACGGCATAGCCGGTATAGTTCAGGTCGTCGGTGACGGAGGTGTCGTCGCAGAGCACGCGGCACTCCTCCTGGAAGTCGAATCTGCTCTGAAGCAGTTCGTAGATGGCATGGTGAAAGGAGTAGAAAAAGACGGCATCGAATTTCAGGCCGAACTCCAGCAGTTCGGCGATTTTCTCCCGGGATTCCGCCATGGATTTATCCAGAATGATGACCTGTCCCGCAGGGACTCCCGCTTCCGCGCAGGCTTTGGCGGCTCCCGCGCGGATCGGTCCGATGAAATAGCTGTCCGGACGGCAGACAAGCAGGATATGAGTCCGGTTTTCCGCAAAGAGCCGACGAAGGGTTTCCCGGACGCGCTTCTCCACGGGATCGTAAACCGAGCTGATCCCCTCCAGACGTTTCATGAAGGAGACAACAGGAAGTCCCGATTTTCTCAGATTCTCCGCATAAGAGGCAATGTGCTCCTCCGCACAGAGCAGAATCAGTCCGGCGAGACTCTCCTGCCGCACGGTCTTTTCCAGAAGCGGCGGCGTCTCCACATAGAGCGTTTTTGTGCGGTAGTTGTTGCGGCGGCGCATGAGTTCCATGGCCGCAGCCGAAGTGATGTTCATGAAAAAAAGATCGTCGAACACCTGACAGCCCTGATAGGTCAGCAGTCCGTAGATCTTCATCTGATTGCTGAGCGCCAGCGTCGCCGGGCGCGAGATCGTTCCTCCCCCTTTGCACGCCGTCAGATATCCTTCTTCGATCAGGGCGCGCACCGCGCGAAGGGCCGTCGGCTGGGAGACTCCGAACATCTCCGCAAGTTTCCGGGTCGGCGGAAAGCGGACCGGAAGATTGCCGTTCGTCGCAACCGTGTCAATCACAAAATGCCGGATCTTCATGAAGTCCGTTTCCGCTTCCATTTTCTATGGCCCTTTTCGCTGTATGAATATTGATGTATCGCTTTTTGTATCGCTCTATATATTATGCACTGAATCGGGAAAAAAGTCAATAGCTGAAATGAAAAAAAAGGCGAAAAAGGGAGCTCTCGGCAGAGTTCGGTCCGACTTTTTCCGGAGAAGCGTATTTTTTCCCCTTGGGGACGATGTTGTCAGGCGGAGAGGGAAACGGGATCGGAGAAGGAAAGGATGGGGAGGGGAAAGAGTCGTTTTTTTCTAGGGGACTCTTTCCCCTTGTTCCGGAGGAAATCAGAGAATGGTGTAGCCGCCGTCGGCGAGGAGGTCGGCTCCATAGACGAAAGAGGAGTCGTCGGACGCCAGAAAGAGGACGACCTTCGCGATTTCATCCGGCCGGCCGAACCGTTTCAAAGGCTGAAGGGCGAGGAAGGAGTCCATCGCCTTGTCATGATCGCCGGTATCGTCGGCACCCCGGTGAAGTCCCGGGGTGAGGGTGGTTCCCGGAGCGACCGCATTGACCCGGATGCCGTAGGGCATGAGCGCAATGGCCGCCGCGCGCGTCATGGAGGCGATTCCTCCCTTCGAGGCATGGTACGCCAGATAGCCCGGCGATCCCACATGAGCGAAGGTGGAGGAGAAATTGACAATGCTTCCGCCATGCTTGTGTTCGATCATGAGTTTGGCCGTGTCACGGGTGAAAAGGAATGTGCTTCTCAAATTGGTGGCGATGACCTGATCGAACTCCTCGTCGGAGGTTTCGAGGAGGGGCTTGTTCAGCTGGGTTGCGGCGTCATTGACCAGAATGTCGATGGTGCCGAAGGCTTCGACGGCATGCCGCAGCGTTTCCCGGATCTCCTCCGCCTTTGAGACGTCGCAGTGGAAAAAGCGGGCCGTTCCGCCCCGGCTCCGGATTTCAGAAGCGGTCTGTTCGCCGGCGGAATCATCGAAATCGGCGATTGCGACATTGGCGCCTTCATCGGCGAAAAGACGGGCAACCGCCTGTCCGATTCCGTTTGCCCCGCCGGTGACAAGAGCCGTTTTCCGCAGGAGTTTCATTCCTCGTTCCCCTCGAAGAGATCTTCCTGAATCCGGAATTGGGGATTCTGCTTTTTGATTTCCGCGGTGGTTTTGATGACCGCGAAGGCCTCTTCCGGTTTGACGGGGAAGGGGACTCCCTCGCGGATGGCCGCATAGAGATACTTGTAGATTTCAGTCATTTTGTATCCGTTTGCGGGGTGGACGGGGATGGTTTTTTCGATCCAGGGCCAGGTGTCGGCGTCGCCGTATCCGCTGTCCCAGCGTGGGGTTCCGGGGGAGGAGTGCGTTTTGGGCAGTTCCATGGCGGGATCAAGATATTTCATGTGAAGAGTGGATTCATCATGACTGACGAGCGTTCCGCGCGTCCCGTAGACGGAATAGACATCGGACGGCAGAAGAATGCAGTTGGAGATTTCCAGATCGACGACTCTGCCGTTTTTCCCCCGGAAAATGATCTTGATATGGTCATCGGCGTCTCCCTTGGAGGAGACGTGTTTCAGATCGCTCCAGAGCGATTCCAGGGGGGATTCCAGAAGACGCAGCGAGTGATCGATCAGATGGGGTCCCCAGTTGTTGATCTGGCCTCCGCCGCAGTCGAGGAGAGTCTGCCAGTCCTCGCGGCTCTGGTAGTTGTGACGGCGGAGCTTGATTTCGAAGACCTCGCCGAGGATGCCGCTGTCGATGATATCCCGGATATGGTTGAACGCCGCTTCGAATCTGCGGTTGTGCCGGAAATAAAGTTTTCCCGGATAACGCTTCAGGGCTTCTTCAAGTTTTTCCATTCCTTTCGGAGTGAGGGCGAACGGTTTTTCAAGGAAGACGATCTTTCCCGCCTTGAGAGCCTTGAGCGCATAGTCGACATGTTCCGTGGAACGGACTGCGATGGAGACCAGTTCGACATCGGGATTTTCAAGGAACTGTTTTCCATCGGTGTAGCCTGCACAGTGATATTTTTCCTGAAGGATTCTGACTCTGTCCGGATCAATGTCGCAAGCGGCGACGATGGTGAAGAGATCATTGAACTGATCCAGTTCGGAGCAGTGCATATTGTGTCCGGCGCGTCCGATGCCCCAGAGACCGACTTTGATTGGTTTTTTTTCCATTTTTTTCCCTTGCTGGTTGATTCACAGGATCTGGAACTGAGGATAATATAAACTCGGAAACGGGAATGTAAATAGAGAAAGGGATCATAAAAATAGATTTTCTGATTTTTCTTTTGCTAAAAGAAGAGCTTCGGAATGTATCGTGGAAGAAAGGAATCCCTGCCGATTGGACCGGATTTTCCCGCCGAATCGGGATCGGATTCTTCCGGACCGGGAGGGGAAAATGGCTGTTTTTTTGAAGAGTCCCGGGAAGAGGATTCAATCGGAAAGGTCCGTTCCGGAGAAGCGTCCTCGCGCAGACCGGATTTCCGCTCAGGAACGAATCATGGACCGGTAATGGGTCAGAATCCTGCGGGCGCTGGTTTCCCAGGAGAAGCGTTTCAGACGCTCCGTTCCCCGCGCACAAAGCTCCTTGCGCAGTTCCGGTTCGCCGAGCAGCCGGCGGACCGCCGCGCGGAGTGATTCCGCATCGTCCGGATCAAAAAAGAGTGCCGCATCGCCCGCTATTTCCGGAAAACAGCTGCTGCGGGAAAGCACCACCGGAAGTCCGGCGGAAAAGGCTTCCGTCACAGGAATGCCGAATCCTTCGTACTGCGACGGATAAAGCAGAAGTTCCCCGTTCCGGTAAAGATAGGAAAGTTCCGCATCGGTGCACGAATACTGAACCGTGCGGTCCTGCATTCCATTCCGGCAGATCGCGTCCCGCTCCTCCGTCGAGAACGCTCCTCCTCCCGCACAGACCAGGAAAAGACGCCGCTCCTGCTGAAAAAGCGGGGCGAGTGCCTGAAGCGCAAACAGAAAATGTTTGTAGCCGTCGCGCCGCCCCACATACAGAAGATAGGGCTTCGGACACGGAAGCATTTTCTGTTCCTCCGCGACCGTTCCCGAATTGTAAATGGAAAACACCTTCTCCGGCGACACCTCCGGAAACAGACGCAGCAGATCCTTTCGCGTCTGTTCCGACACCGTGAAAATACGGTCGGCTCTTCCGCACCAGAACCGTTTCGCCTCCATCCATTTTCCTCCTCCCGCAAAATATTGCGGATAGAGTTCCGGAATCATGTCATGCACGGTGATGGCTACGGGCCGGGAAATCCGTCTGCTCCATTCCGGACGGGGATAATAGGTCAAATGAACCACATCCGGTTTTCCATATTTCAGCGCCCGCTCGAAACAGATCCGGTTCAGACGGAAAAAAAACGGTTTGCTTATCCGGCTCTCCGGAAACGGATAGCGGCACAGGGAAAATTTGCGGTCCAGTCCCTTTCGGTACAGATATTCCGTGTTCGTGAACCGGAATCCCGCAAGACAGCTGCCGGGCTCCAGACGTTCCAGTTCGGAGATCAGTTCCGCATAATATCTGGCGATGCCCCCCACCGGCTGGTAGGAGAACACCTCGTGGTCAAAAAGAATTTTCATGCCCGGATCCCTTTTCCGCCACGGCAAAGAATACCGGCGTGATAATATTCGGACAATGCGATCCGATGACTCGGCGGCGGAATCGAGTCCATGCGTAGAAGAACGGACGCAGCAGCCTGGCCGCCGCCTCCTTGATTCCTCCGTAGCAGAAGACCTCGTAATCATGCAGTTCGCAGCGGGAGAATCCGGCGGTCATCAGAACCTGTTTGAGACTCAGTTCCGTGAATCCGGCAACATGCGTAAAATCCGCATAGTAATACAGCGCCGCATCCTCCGCTGCCATGTTGGGCACCTGGAAAATGGCTTTTCCCCCGGGCTTCAGCGCGCGTCGGACCGCCGAAAGAAAGGGAAGGGTGTGGTTGCGGTCAATGTGCTCCAGAACATCGCAGACGGTAATCAGATCGCAGCTGTTTTCGTGCCGGAGGAGAAAGGCTTCGGTATCGTCGGTCCACTCGCAGACGAATCCGCGCGAACGGCAGAAGCGGACAATCTCCTCGGAAAGATCCACCCCCATGCAGTCGGTCACTCCGCATTCCGCAAGAACATCGAGCATCTCTCCGCGCCCCGGACCGATGTCAAGCACTTTCGCTCCGGACCCCGGCTGCGGAAACCAGCGGCGGTAATTGAAGAGAAACTGCGCCCGTTTGACCTTGCACGGCTGGTAGGAGCCGAAGGTGTTTTCCAGATAATGATCGTAAATTTCCTTCATGAGGGGAATCCTTTTCTGCCGTATCGAAGTCTGTAAAATAAAAAGCGGATGCGGTCCTTCCAGCTTCTGCGGTAGAAATGACGGAAGGTCCAGTCATCGGCCTCCGGATCGGGGGCCTCCCGGGGCGGAGGAAGGAGCTGCTGTGGAAGGGATTCCCGGCGGAGCGCACAGAGGGTCGCATCGACGGAATGCGTCCCGGAATACCCGATGTTGCTGACCAGATTGCGGGTTGGAACAATCGCCAGCGCGTTTTCGCGGAAAAGCGTATAGGTCCACTGCCAGTCCCAGGTGTTGAAATACGGGGAATGATCGCAGGTGGCTTTCATCTGCTGAAGGATTCTCCAGCGCGGATAGGCTCCGCGGATGCGTTCCTCGATTTTCCGGGAACGGAGATAGTCCGGAAAACTTTTCATTTCGACATCGTAGAATTTCCATGCCCGGCGCCAGGTCGCCCACCCCCAGATGTGCGGATAGCGGGAAAAATAGTACGATCCCGTCATCCGGCGGCTTCCCGGATAGAAACAGGCTCCGCCGATGTGCATGATTTCCGGATTGTCGCGATACTTCTTCAGCATCTCTTCGCAGAAGCGGAAAAAATCGGGCGCCGGGAGACAGTCGTCTTCCAGAACAGCCCCTTCCTCCTCCTGTTCAAAGAACCAGTCGATTCCTTTCGGCGGAGCAAAGCGGCATCCCAGATTTTTCTCCTGGAACAGCGTCTTCACCTGACAGGGCCAGTCGATTCTCTGCCGGAAGAGTGCGCGGACCTGTTCTGTGGCGGTCCGGTCTTCCGGATTCCCGGGGCGCGGTCCGTCCGCCGCGACATAGAGTCTTTCGGGCCGGTAGGCGCGGACGGCTTCCAGCACAGTCCGGGTCTCGTCCGGACGGTTGAACACCAGCATCAGAATTGATAATTTACCCATGTGCTTCGACGTCCGCTCCCGATTTTCCCTGTCAGTATTTTCTGGAACCTAGCACAGAAACGGAAAAAAGCAAGCCGGAAAGGTCCCGCCGAAGCGGAAAGTGTCCCGGTCCGACGGCCTCCGGCGCTCCCTTTTTCCGGGAGGAAAAATTCTCTTCCGGCAGGAATCGCGCGTTTTTTCTGAAGGAGCCCGCCGCCCGCGTCTGCCGCAGATTCTTCAGCGGAGAAGCCGACGCTTTCCCTCTGCACAGAGGGCTCTGAGCCGCATCGCCGCGTACCAGCTGTCGGCAAAGAGGGCGGAACGACCGTTTCGGATCAGAATTTTCCGAATCTCGCCGGCGGTCTGTTTTCGGCGTCTTGTGCTGACTCCTCCGAGGGCGAAGCGGGTGAGGGCGCGATCCAGATGCCGGAATCGGATTCCGCATCTGCCCGCCCGGAGAAAGAAATCGAGATCGGCGCAGATCGGGAAGGCGAGGTCGAAGGGGCCGCATCGTTCCCAGGCCTCTCTTCGGAGGAACACCGCCGGGTGGTACACGCGGAATCCTCCGAAGAATGCCGGACCGGCGGGCGGACGGAGAATTCGCTGTTCCACCAGAATGTTGCCGTGAAGAAGCTCCGTTTCCGGATGGTCGGTAAAATAGTGTTCGACGGCCTCGAAAGTGCCGGGAAGATAGCGGTCGTCCGCGTTCAGCCAGGAGAGGATTTCGCCGGAGGCCAGGGCGGCTCCCTTGTTCATGGCATCGTAAATTCCGCGATCGGGTTCCGAGACGATGCGGAGAGAGGGATTGACCGCAAGCGCCGTTTCCAGTGTCCGATCCGGCGAACAGTTGTCGATCAGAATCTGTTCAAAATCCGCGTGCTTCTGTTCCGTCACGCTTCTGACGCACGCGGCGATGGTGGATTCGGCTCGGAAAACGGCACTGATGACGGAGAATTTCATGGACAAGAGTTCCCGTGGTTGCGGAGCGCTTCTGTCATCCGGTTGAGGAATCCGGCGCATCGGAATCCCCGGCGGTTTCCGGCGCATTCCGCGGGGAAGCGCGCTCCCGGTTCCGCGGCGGTTGTTACTATATCCTTTCATGCGGCGTTTTTCAAGGCATTCTTCCGTTTTCCGTTCCTCCGGAGTCATGGGAAGGAAATGCTGCCGGAGAGGGAAAGTCGATTCCTCGTTTTTTCGGAGCTTCCAGGCCTGTTCCGGGGCGGAACTTCGCTTCGGATTTGTCGCTTTTGCGCCAAAAATTCCCGGAAAAAGCCCTGCTGCGGGAATTGACTTTTCTTCGCATCTATCGTAAAATTAAAAAAGACAATCCGAATGAAGAGGAATCGACGCGCAATGAGAAAAATTCTGTTGAGAGAAATTGCGGCGGAAGCCGGGGTATCCGTCCGAACCGTTCTGCGCGTTTTGAACGGTGAGGAGCATGTGACCTCCTCCATGAGGCGGCATGTATCCTCCGTGCTATCCCGGAACGGCTATCTGCTCCGGCAGGGGAGGCGGAGGGAGACTCTGGCCGTGTACGGGCGGAAGGACAATCGCATGATTGATCTCTTTTTGAAGGGGATCTCTCCCGAGGGCTACGAGGTGCGCCGTCTCTGCTATTCCGATTCCGTGAGACTCCGGCGGGAGACGTTTGCCGAGGCGGATCTGGCGGTTCTGTTTTCGAATCCTTCGGAACGCGACATGGCGCAGATCCGGGAATGGAATCCGGATATTTTCCGGATCGTCTGCAGTTACGGCTACGTGCATGACGCGGAACTGCTGATTACTCCGAACAACCAGGGAATCGGCTCCTTTGCCGCTGAATATCTCTGCGGAAAGATGCAGTACCGGACCGTTTACGCCGTGCTGCCCGACCGGGGAATCGATTTTGCGGAACGGATCAAGGCGTTCGCCGGAGAGGTGCTGATCGGATACCCCTCCGCGGAACTGCGGATCTTTCCTGTGGAACTTTCCGGAATCCGGTTCGATACGTTTTTTTCGACATGTCCGCTTTCCGGAGCCGGAGTTTTTCTGCCCGGCTGTGTGCTGGCTCGGGAGTTCATGCTGGCGGCGGAGCGCCGCGGCGTCCGGATTCCCGGAGAGGTGGGCGTGATCTCCTGCGACAATCCCGAACATTATATGACCGAGGAACGGAAAAAAGGCTGGAAATATCCAAGTTTCATTGAATTTCATGAGGAACAGGTCGTGGAGTGGCTCCTGTATTATCTGAAATACCGGCCGAGAACGATTCTGACTCCCGCCGTGACCTACCTGCCGTTCTCCCTGGTGGAAAACCATTCAACAAGGAATCTTTTGGAAAGGAGTTCAAAATGAGGAGCGACAATGGAATCTCTCCTGTTGGAAAATTCACTTTGCTGGAACTTTTAATTGTGATTGCAATAATAGCGATTCTTGCATCCCTTCTTCTTCCCGCTCTGAATCGGGCGCGGGAGAGCGTGCAGAGTGCCGCATGTACCGGACAGGTGAAGCAGCTGGTGATTGCGAACGCCATGTACCTGGGCGATTTCGACGACTGGATTTATCCCTATTTCACGGATTTTTATCGTCAGACCTGGGTCCGGGCGCTGGAACCGTATCTGTTTTCGGGGGAGATGGAGACGGACCGGTACCAGTTTTCGTCGGAGAAAACGGCAAAACTGTTTCTCTGTCCCGGGGATGCGCACACCCGGGGGGGAGTCCGGGACAACACCACCTGTTCCGAGGGCCGCTGCGGCGGTCTTTTGACGAACCGTCAGTCATACGGGATCAATTATTTTTTTCAGGACGGGGTTTCGCCGGAGCGAATCGGAAAGCGCCTCAACGACCTGAAGGTCAAGGATGACCGGGAAGAGCTCACGATTCGTTCCGGAGGGTTTTCCGTTTATCTCGTGGAGGTCCGGTGGAACACTTCGGACCACTACCATGCCACGGGACTTGCGCGGATGGATCTTCTCCGGCATAACGGGCGGAACAACATTGCCTTTCTGGACTGCAGCGTCCGGGCATATGGTACGGGAAGCTGGCTTTCGGCGGCCGGAGCGTCCGGGACCTTTTTCGATCAGAGAAGTTTTTACACGAATTTTTTAAAACGATAAGAGAAATGACGAAAGGATAAATATCGTATGAAAATTCTGCTGGCTGCGGCCATTTGCGCGTCACTCCCGGTTCTCGGGGGAAATCTGGTGTTCAATTCCTCCTTTGAACTGGGGGAAAAGGGATGGAACGGTTTCTGTGAACGTCAGGTTCCGGAAACATTCGAGCGGAAGGTGTCGGAGAGACTCTGGGGGATCGACTCCTCGACGGCGCATTCCGGAAGGAATTCCCTGAAAGTGAGTCTGAAGGGCGCCGCCCGGAGAACGGCGGTGTTTTCGCATGATATTCCAGTCGAATTCGGAAAGACGTATACGGTTTCGTTCTATGCGAAGGGGAGCCGGGCGGTCCGCTGTCCCGTTCGGATGCGTTCCTGCATGGTGCCGCCCCGGCGCGCGCAGGACGGATCCATTCTTCCGCCGACCTCCTGGGGAAAGGATGTCCCGCAGGTGAAGACTCATTTCGGGACTCCGCCGGCCGGGTGCGGGCTGACCCTGACCCCCCGGTGGAAACGGTATTCGTTCTCCTTTACGCCGGAACGCGATTTTGTCGCCTATACCTTTTCCGTTGATTCGGGATATCGCGACTGCACCGTCTGGATCGACGATGTCCAGGTGGAGGAGGGCAGCCGCATGACGGCGTATCGACCGGCATCTCCTCTGGAAATCGCGCTGGATCTGCCGGACCGGACGGTCGGTGCCGGGAAAGCGGATGGGACGCTGACGGCGATCTCCTATGACCGTGCGCAGAAATCCTTTCCGCTGCTTCTCTCTCTTTACAATCTCTATACCGATCAGGTGGAGAAGAAAGAGCGGATCCTGCTGGATCTTGAACCCGGGATTCCGAAGAAACGGCATTTTTCATTTGACGGCTTGAAATTTGGAATGTACACGGTGTTTCATTCGCTTCAGCCGAGAATCACGACGCGGGCGTATGAATTGTCTCCGGAAAAGCCCGCCGCGCAGCGGAACACCAAGCTTCGGGACGGCGATTTCTCCTATCAGTCCGCCGCGTTCATCGCCAGCGTTCCTGTTCCGCCCGCTCCGCCGAAGAAGGGATACCGGATGGGCCCCTGCCTGCATTTCGGCGGGGATCTGCGCAACGGTCTCTATCGCGACGGAATGGGACTCGGTGACGAGTTTGCCGAAACGCTTCGCGATTCCGGAGCGACCATTACCAAAGTCTGGAACGCCTTTCCGTGGAGTTTTCTGGAACCGAAACAGGGAAAATTCAACTTCACACATTCCGATTCCATCATCCGCTCGATGGACCGATATCATCTTCCCGGAGTCTATGTGGTGATGGCCGCCTCCTTCGGGGATCGGAACAATCCCTGGTCGCGCGTCCGCTGGACGCTTCCGGCATGGGTGATGGACCGCGATATCGCCGGTCCGAACGGGGCCGTAAATTCGTTTGTGACCAACCCCCGCTTCTCTCCGCTGTGGCGGCCGCGGCAGGACGACTGGGAGCATTTTCTTTCCGCCCTTGTGAAACGGTACAAGGGCAAGATCGACTCGTATGAAATCTTCAACGAGCCTCAGCTGATGATGGATGCCCGATCCTACTTTCCCTATCTGAAAACGGCGTATGAGACCATCCGGCGTCTGGATCCTGCCGCGCGGGTGGTCGGGATCTGTGCGACCAGCGACTTCGGAGTCAATGCCGACTCCTTTATTGCGCAGGTGATCCGCATGGGCGGGGGGCGGTATACCGATCTCATTTCGTATCATCCGTATCTCAAACTGGACGATTCCGTTCCGTCGCAGATGGAACAGTACGCAACCATCGGCCGGAGTCTCCGCAGCGCCGGCGTGAACAAGCCTCTGGCGAACACGGAAAATTACTTTTTTGAAAACGGCGACGAATTCCATTTCTGGTGGAACAAGGCCCCCGATTACGACATATCCCGCTACATCCGGCACCATCTGATCGACATGGGCGAAGGAGTGGCTTTCTCCACCACGGTCGAGTACGACAGCGCGTTTTTCTCCAGCTTCATCCATCCGTCGCAGGTTTATCACAACGGGAGCCGGCACGGAAGGCCCCGGCCGAATCTCCGGTATGTGGTTCAGGCGGGAACTTCCCGGATGGTGTCCGGAGCGGTTCCGGTCGGGAAGATTGATCTTCCCTCCGGGGCTCTCGGCTACACCTATCGGAAGGAGGGGGCGCTTTACACGGTGCTCTGGAATGCCCGGGCAAAGCAGAAATCGTGGATTGCGCTCTCCTGTCCGGGGGACGTTTCGGCGGAGGAGTACGACATCTTTTCCAATCCGCGGACAGTTCACCGGGGAGCGTTTACGCTGGAGCTGACTTCCGAACCCCGCTATTTCCGCTGGAACAACGCTTCGCCGGAGATCGTGGCGGCGCTCTTCCGGAATGCAAAGGAGCGGTGTGAACAGCCGGTCCGGATTCTCAATGCCAATCTTCTGCGAAACGGCAATGAGGCGGAACTTCGGATTCAGGTGGAAAATCTCAGCGGAAACGTTTTGAAGAATGCGGTCTTTTCCGTTCGAGGGAAGGCGCTGAAGAGTCCGGTCCGTCTGACGGCGAAGGAGATCGGCTATTTCCGGACGGCCTCGCTTTCCGGAAAGGTGGCCTTTTCCGGCATCTGCGGAGCGGAAGAGGAGCTGGAATTTTCATCCGAACAGCTTAAACCCGTCCGGCTTCCGGTGCCGGTCCGCCGGTGCGAGAGAATCGGATACCGGCCCCGCACCTTTGCGATTGATTTGCCCCTCGCTGGAAAACCGGATTCAAAAGAGGATTTTTCCGCGGAAATGGAACTCTGCATGAAGAACATTTCCACTGTGCTTGTGACGGTTCGGGTGCGGGATGACAAGCCTTCTCGGAATCTTCATCATGAACCGTATCTGCGCGACAGCGTGGAACTTTTCGTCGATCAGGATCCGTTCGGCGGTTCGGGCAGCGCCTATAACCGTCATTGCCGCCAGTACATTGCTCCGCGTTCCGGAACGCAGGGGAAAATCGGACTGCGCTCCTCCTTCACGGACCGGAAGGACGGGTATGTCCGGACCTTTGAAATTCCGGTTGTTTACCGGAACAACTTCATCGCGCTGGATCTGACGGTCAACGACTCCGACGGCGACCGATTGAAATCCAAACTCTCCTGGTCGGGCTGTTCCGACAGTTTCCGCAACCGGCGCAATTTTATTCTTCTTGAACTGAACCGGGGCGATGCCGCCGTCATCAGTGCGGCCATCCGCGGCGCGGGGGGACGGATCCTTCAGCTTGCGAGCAATGAAAACGCTCCGATTCTTCCAACGGAGAAGTGGGTTCGTCATGAATTCCGTTTTGTGCCGGAACACGACGGAGCCGGCAATCTTGTTCTCCGTTCCTCGCTCGGGACGCGGAGAGCGACGGATCTCCGGTTCCGGAAGCTTTCCGTCGAGGGGGCCGAAGGCACTCTTCCGTCTCCGGACCGGGAGATGAATCACTCCTGGATCGCTCTCCGCTTCCGGAAGGGGGTTCCCGTCACCATCTCCTGCGAAGTGAAGCTGAACGGAGAAAAGAAATGAAATATTTCGGCTGCGCCTACTATCCCGAGGCATGGGAACGCGAACGCTGGGAGACCGATTTCCAGCTCATGCGGGACCTGGGATTCAATATGGTGCGTCTCGGCGAGTTCAACTGGGGAAAACTGGAACCCGAGGAGGGGGTCTTTCGGTTTGACGATACGCTGGCCGTGCTGGATCTCGCGGATCAGTACGGAATCCGCGTGATGATGTGCACCCCGACCGCGGCGGTCCCGAAATGGATGGCCGCCCGGTATCCCGAGACGCAGAAACTGCGGGCCGATGGGACCCGTCCGGAATGCGATTCGCGCCAGAGTTATTGTCCCTCCTCTCCGAAGTTCCGTTTTTTCGCCGACCGGATTGTGTCCAGGATGGCGCATGCGTTCCGGGATCATCCCGCCGTCGTCATGTGGCAGCTGGACAATGAATTGAGTGTGGAGGCCGCCACCGGTCTCTGTGTCTGCGAAAGTTGTGTGAAACGGTTTCAGGAGGCCCTGCGCAAGCAGTATGGAACGCTCGACGCCTTCAACCGCGCATGGAACGGAGCGTTCTGGTCCGGGGATTTTTCCTCCTGGGAGGATTTGAAGCCGCCGTTCCGCTTCCGGCGCAGCTGGAAGAAGGAGTATCTCCGCGTACAGGGGGAGCTCTTTTCCGAACTGGTGCTTCATCACCGGGATCTGCTGAAACGGGAAAATCCAGCCTGGACGGTGACAACGAACAATCCGGCAATGACCTATTCCGAGATCCGGCTGGACCATCTGTACGGAGCCCTCGGCTATGCGGCCTGCGACACCTATGCGGCCAGCGACAACATCTTCCGCTATCGCGCATTCTGGGACTTCTACCGCGGCATAACGGGAAAGCAGCAGCCGTTCATGGTCGCGGAGACCGGCGCGTTCAACCAGGTTACCGCGGAGCCGGACTCCTTCGGTGCTCTGAAACCGTGGTTCTGGGAGATGATTGCCCGGGGCGCGGAGTCGATCCTCTATTTCCGCTGGCGGCAGTCCGTCATGGGAGAGGAGACGCATCCGGCGCTTCTTCCCTGGAGCGGCCGCCCGGGGAGGGCCTACCGGACCGTCCGCCGGATTCGGGAGCAGTTCGATTCGCTCCCGGAGGACCTTTCCGCGCTTCCTCCCGCCCGTGCGGAGATTGCAATCGTACATGACGCCGCTTCCGGGCAGTATCACGCCTCCAGGGGCAGCGACGCGCTTTACCTGGGAACCACCCGGATTCATCTGGCGCTGACCGCCCTGGGAAAAAATCCCGATTTCCTCCTGATGAGCGAAACGATGGATCTTTCCGCCTACCGCGTGGTGTTTCTGCCTTTCTGCGAACATGTGCCGCCGCGGATTGCCGGACTGTTCCGGGAGTATGTGCGCAGCGGGGGATGTCTGGCCGCTTCGGGACACTTGAATTTCCTGGAGGAGTCCGGCATTTGCCGCAGAGAGGTGTATCCATATGCCATGACCGATCTCTTCGGACTCGAAATCGCGGAATGCCGCGAGCTGCTGAATTCACAGACCGATGCTAACATGGGGGTGTTCGACATCTCCGCTCTTCCGAAGAGTTCCGTGGAACTCTCCTGCTTCGGCGGAACGGCGCGGGCGGAACGTTTTGTGGAGGAACTTCTGCCGAAGGGATGCTCGGTGCTGGAAACGCTCTCTTCGAGCTGTTTCTGCGGATCTCCGCTGCTGACCCGGCATGCGTTCGGGAACGGGGTGACGTTTTATCTGGCCGCGTTCCTGGATGTTCCGGGGGTGCGTCTGGCGGTCCGGCGGATCCTGAACGAGTGCGGCATCCCTCTGCCGAAGACCGATTTGCCGCCGGAACTTTCCCGAATCGAGCGGGGCGGATATCGCTTTTACATCAACTCTTCGTCGCGGACGGTCGAAGTGGAGGAGATTCCGTCCGGACGCATTGTGCTGGGAAGCCCGGAGTTCCGGGAGGGAAGAACTCTGCTTGGACCGTATGAAGTGCTGATCGTTCAGAGCGGAACGCATCATGCCGCCGACATCGGATGCGCTCCGGACGGGGACAAAACGGCCTGATCCGTCCCGTCCGAAGCGCTGATCGTTCAGAGCGGAGCGCATCATGCCGCCGACATCGGATGCGTTCCGGACGGAATCTCCGGGAAGAAGCGGAACTTTCCGGAGATGACCGCCCGCTGCGTCAGGGAAGGGGACGGCGGGCCAGTTTTCTCTGCACGCCTCCGTCGATCACCAGATCGGCTCCGTTGATGAACGCGGATTCCTCCGAAGCCAGAAAGAGACAGAGAGCGGCAATGTCCTTCGGTGTCCCGTAGCGTCCGAGAGGGATGCCGGTGTTCCCTTCCGGCTCGGGAGGCTCTCCGCCGACATGGATGCAGCCGGGAAGAATGTTGTTGACCCGGATGCCCGCGGGTCCCACTTCCACGGCCAGCTGTCCCGTCATGGAGTGAATTGCCCCCTTGCTTGCGGCATACAGGGTTCGTCCCGGAACGGAACAGTCCTGATGCACGGAGCCGATGTTGATGATGCTTCCCCCGTGTCCCTCCATCAGACGGATCTCGTTCAGACAGCAGAACAGCGTCCCTTTGATGTTGAGGTCGGTGAGGTGGTAATAGAGTTCGGGATCAATTTCCCCGAGGGGGCGCCCGGGATGGTTCCAGCCCGCGTTGTTGACTGCCGCGTCAAGTCCGCCGAAGACTCTCCGTATTTCCGTGAAGAGAGCCGCCAGTTCGCTGTCGTCGGTCAGATCGGCCCGGAACAGATGCACTTCCCCCGGCAGTTCCGAGGCGATCCGTTTTGCCAGTTCCGGATCCGAACGGTAATGCAGCAAAATGCGCGCGCCGGCCGCGGAAAATGCCCGCGCGATTCCTTCTCCGATTCCGCGGGAAGCGCCGGTGACAAGAATTCTTTTGCCCTTCAGATCATCATAGCATCCCATTGCGCGCCTCCCGGAATTCCCGTCGGATTTCCGCATACAGCGTTTCAAACAGTTCGTCATAGACCGGATCCGTGCGGAACGCCGGTCCCCGGCAGAAGTCGCACCGGATGAGTCCCCGCCGTTTCAGAATGCGTTTTTCAAAGAAAATAATCATTTCCACATTTTGCCGGATCTGGTTGAGCAGGGCGTTCAGGACTCCGTGGATGCGCCATGCTTCCCGGCGGTTCCCCGCGAGCAGCGCGTCCCAGATTGCCCGGTAGACGTCCGGCATGGAGGGGCCCGGCATCACGCCGGCCGCTCCGCGGAGGAATCCCTCCACCATCTGAAATCCGGCATTTCCGATCAGAATGTGACGATCCTCCGGCAGCAGCCGGGCAAGTGCGGAAAGATAGCTTCCCGGCGGTTTGCATTCGATCTTGAAATACTTCAGATTTTCATTGCGCAGCGCCAGCTTTGCCAGAACTTCCGGCGCAATGGCAACCCCGGTCTGTTCCGGAGCATACTGAAGCATCACGGGAATGCGGACGGCGGAACAGAGCGCGTCCAGGTGCTCGAACAGAGCGCTGCCTCCCGGTTTCAGGAAAAAGGGAGGAAGGATCATCATGCAGTCGGCGCCCGCGTCCTCGATCCGGCGGGCTCGACGAAGAGCCGATTCCGTGGAATGGCAGGTGTTGGAGATGATGCAGCCGGCATGCAGACTGCGGCAGAGCTCTGCCGTTGTGTCGATCAGAAGCTCCTGTTCATCGCCGTCCAGTTTGTAGTACTCTCCGGCGATGCCGAAGAGGACAAGCGATTCGGCGCCGAGGGCGATCATGCCCTCACAGCACCGTCGATAGTCGTCCGCGTCCAGGGCTCCGCGCTCGTCAAAGACCGCCGGGGCAATCGGACAGATTCCTTTTATGTTCATGGAAGTTCTCCATAGGTGTCAATCAGGTTGAATCAGGGAAAAAATTTCATTTCGGATCAGACTCCTCTCCGGAGGGCACGACCGGCTAGATAACCGGTCGGGATTCCGTTGCGCAACGCGACCTTTCCGTTTACGGTGACAAGGCGCATGCCCTCCGCTTTCCGGCATGGTTCGGAAAAGGTTGCGCGATCGCAGACCTCTCCATAACGGAAAACGCAGAGATCGGCAAAGTATCCCTCCGCGAGAATGCCTCGTTTGCGCAGACCGAAGAGTTCGCACGGCATCGCGGCCGCATGGCGGACAAACTCCGGAAGCGGAACGCCGTTCCGGTATCCGAGACGCAGCAGACGCGCAAACGCTCCGAAGCTGCGCGGATGGGGCACCGCAAGTCCCGGAAGCGTGTCCGAACCGTACAGATAGGCACGGTGGCGCATCAGCTCGGCGAAATCGTGTTCCAGCGCTTCCGGAAGCTCGTCCGCGGATCCGGTTTCGGGACGGAAGGCCAGCTGCAGTTTCTCCTCCGCGAGCAGGTCGATCAGCATATCCGGAATCTCCTGCTTCCGCTGCCTTGCAATCTCCCGGAAGGTGCGGTTCCGGTAATCGGGATGCCGCGGCGCGTGAAGGACAACGGCATCCGTGCAGAGGGTCTCCGGACGGCGCCGCCATTCTTCAAGAATCCGGCGTTTCCAGAGCGGATCGCGCAGTCGTTCCAGAATGCGTTGGAATCCTCCCTCCATCACGCGCATCGGAAGATTCACCGCCGCATATCCGGCTCCGACGGGATATGGATAAAAATCGGCGGTGATGCGCAATCCTTCCGAGAGACCGCGTTCAATCGGGGCCAGCAGTTGTTCCAGCTGTCCGGCGGTTTTCGGACCGGTCCGGTAATGGGAGAAGTGCACGCGCGCTCCGCTTCGCCGGGCGAACTCCAGCACCTCTTCCCTCGGATCGAATCCCGCTGCGTCCTCCCGCAGGGCGGTCCGCTGATGGACGCAGACGGGCGCGTCGAATTCCGCCGCGACACGGGCGAGTGCCGCGGCCTCGTCCGTATCCCCGAAGGCGGCCGGATAATAGGCCAGACCGGTGGAGAGTGCGCAGGCGCCTTCCTCAAAGGCGCGTCTGGCAAGATCCTGCGCCCTTTTTTCCGGAAGCTTTTCGTCGCGGAAGTCGCACAGCGCGCAGCGCAGCGGCGAATGAGCCAGATGAACGGCTGCGTTGATCCCGAGCGGCGGAAGCCATTCCAGATACTCCGCACAGGAGGAAAAAAGGCGCGGAACCGAACCGAAAATTCCGGACATCACTTCGCCGTAATCGGAGTTTTTCAGCGGAAAGAGTCCGATGCCGCAGGCCCCGGCGATTTCTGTGGTGATCCCCTGGCAGAGCGCCTCCGCGCGGGCTGGCGCCCGCAGCAGGCGCCAGTCGGAATGGGTGTGAACATCGACGAAGCCGGGTGTGACACTCATGCCGGTGGCATCGAATCTCTCCTCCGCCTCGCACTGTTTCAAGTCGCCGACGGCGGCGATCCGGTCTCTGCGAACCGCCACATCCGCCTGAAACGGTGTTCCGCCCCGTCCGTCGCAGATCGTTCCTCCGACGATCAGAAGATCATACATTGCTTCACTCCGCCAGCTCGACGATCATTTCCACTTCGACGGCGATCCCGTTCGGCAGCGATCCCATTCCGACCGCGGAGCGCGCATGACTTCCGATCTTCTCTCCGAACGCCTCCAGAAGCAGTTCGGAGACGCCGTTCATCACGGCGGGATGTTCGGTGAAGTTCTCAGCGGCATTGACCATGCCGAAAACTTTGACAAAAAGGCGGAAACGATCCAGGTCGCCGCAGTGGAGCTTGACGGCTTCCAGACAGTGGATTCCGGCTTCGCGCGCGGCGGCGTAGCCGTCCGCCGTGGTCAGCGATCCGCCGACTTTTCCCTTGATTTTGGTCCCGTGACCCGAGACGAACAGCAGATTCCCCGTCTGTCTGCTGTGCAAAATGGGATGGCTGCATGGGCCGGGAAGAACAAGATGAATTCCCATTTCCGAAAGTTTTTCTTCGATTTTCATGCTTTGTTTTCTCCTTTTTTCAATTGTTGATCCAGTTGCAGAAACCGTTCTGCAATCTGTTCCATTTCCCCGTCCGCCAGACACATGGGGTTTATGTAAACCCCCGGCCGGTTTTCCGAATAGCAGATGATGGAGGGAGTGCCCTCCTCCAGCATTTTCCGAAGTTCCGAGGGACGCAGCGCCGTGTTTTTCAAGGCGACGAACGCGCGAGGCAGGGGTTGTCCCGCCTGATTCGGCCAGGTGCGTTCCGCGGAAAAATGGGCGGCATTCTTCAGGGCGTCGATCAGTTTGCGGACCTCCTGTTCGCACCATTGAAGACGCGATGCTTCATCGGCCTCCACATACCGGCGGATTGCGATATAGAGCGCGACAATCTCCTCGCGACCGATCTTCATGAGTCTTCCGCAGCCATATTTCGGAAATCCCAGCGAGGCGACGATATCCAGATACTCTTTTTTGCCCACCAGAAGTCCGCTTGCCTGCGGCCCAGCAAGATCCTTCCCGCCGGAAAAACAGGCCATTTCGCATCCCATGTCCCGGGTGAAATGCCAGAGATTCGATTTCGGCGGCAGCTGAGCGGCTCCGTCCGCCAGCACGGGAACCCCGAACCGGTGCGCCATCTCCGCGAAGAGCGAAAGATTCAGGCAGCCTTCTCCGTAATATCCGGAAGGCGTCCGCGGTGCAAAGTAGCAGCAGATTGTGTGTTCTCCGAACGCATTCTCCAGCAGTCGCCGGTCGAACTGCGATTCCAGATTCGGATAGCCGAGAAAACGGAGTCTGACGCCGAGCTGTTCGATCGCATGATCGTAGGGAATGTGCTGTCCCCAGAGGGCCAGCACTTCGCAGCGGGCAATCTCTTCCGCGGAAAGAGCTGAAAAATCGCGGCCGTAGTGTTTCGCCGCGCAGGCTGCAACAGCCAGATAAATGGCCGTGCTGCAGGAATTGCAGAGAAATGCCGCTTCGTTATGCGTCAGATCCGCCACCCGTTTGTGGACCGCGGCCTGAAGACGTTCCAGGGAGACGTAGCTGCGGGCCGCTTCGCACATAGCCGTCAGAGTCTCCTCCGCCATTCTCGAACCTCCGACCACGGTATAGGTCCCGGCCGCGTTGATCAGAGTCGGCACTTCCAGTTCCTCGTAGATGTTCATTGTCCGTTCTCGTTTCCTTCGATGATGGAGCGGTACCAGCGTCCCGTCTCGACAAGTCGTTTTTCCAGAGCCGCCATCGGGATCATCACACTGGAGAGGATGCGTTCCGGCCACCGGGGTTTCCTTTCTCCGCTGTCCACGTAATCGAGAAAATCGCGGAGAGTGACAAGGTCCGCGCCGTTGTGACCGCCTCCGGAGAGATTCGGTGCGGGAATGCGTTCCCGTTGTCCGTTGGAGAAGCAGAGTTCGATTTCCGAACCGTGAACTTCCGCGCGGAGTTCGCCTTTGGTTCCGAAAATTTCAAGATTGCGTTCGTAGGAGCTTCCGCAGCTGGTCAGGGTCTGCGTGAACATGGCGCCGTTGTGGAGGACGCCGGCGATGACGGCGGTGTCGTCGGTCATGGGCGCTTCTCCGTGTCTGCGCCAGAGAAAGTTGTCGCCGGTGCCCCAGACCGTTTCCGCATAGGAGTCGGCCAGATGCTGAAGAAGATCGGTGTCGTGCGTCAGTTTCGCCGTGAGAAAACTGCCCCGCCGGCAGGAGAATTTGTTGATGAGAAACGCTCTTGCAAAATTCTGTCCCACATCGCAGGCACTGCGGATCATGACGATCCTGCCGATTGTCCCGGAGCGGAGAAGCTCTTTCAGCTTGAGCGCAACGGGAAAGTTCGGCAGATTCAACCCGATCTGAAACCGGCAGTCGCGGGAGGTGACGAAACGATACAGCTCCTCCGCCTGTTCCAGATTCGGAACAACCGGCTTTTCGCAGTAGACGGCCTTGCCCGCTTCAATCGCATCCTTGACGATCTGCAGATGAGTGTCCTCGTAGGTGGAGATGACAACCGTGTCGATTTCGGGCATCTCCAGCACTCTGCGATAATCCGTGAAGCAGGGAATCTCCGGACAGCGGAAGGAAAACAGCGGCGAAACAACCGGCCTTTCCCGCAGATCCGCAATCGCGGCGGGACATCCGTACTCCGGAAGGTGCTGGATCAGCGTTTCCGCCAGCTGCTGGCCCCGCTGTCCAAATGCGATGAATCCGATTCGATGATACCTTTGTTCCATGTTGACTCCTTTCTCTTGACAATGGATCACGAACGCATATATTATATCCGGAAAAAGGGTGAATTGGAATGGCAAAAAAAAACAAAAATATGGCATTATCCCACATCCTGGAGACCATCGGGAAAAATCCGCTCCGCCCGCCCGCCGCGCTTTTTTCCGGGGGGATCTCCTCGGAGGTTCCGTTCTTTCCGGAGGATATTCTGGTGTGGAAGTCCTCTTCGGAACAGACGGTGACGGATGTTTCCATTCATCAGCGGATGATCCTGAAAATCATTCTTTCCGGAGATGTGGTCACTTCCGTGGATGGGCTGCGCATTCCCATGAAGGCGTCGGACATGATCCTCTTTTTCCCCTTCCAGTTCCATTCCACCCGGCTGCTGTGTGC
The DNA here is from genome assembly GCA_944390735.1 of uncultured Victivallales bacterium. Classification (GTDB taxonomy): domain Bacteria; phylum Verrucomicrobiota; class Lentisphaeria; order Victivallales; family UBA1829; genus UBA1829. The sequence continues at coordinate 91,601 of CALXRL010000012.1, forward strand.
GCCGCAGGAGTATTCGTTTCTGGCGATTACCTTTACGGAGCGGACGAGAAATTATGCTTCAATGCTGCCGCTGAAAAATCATCTTCTTTCTCCGGACCGGGAGGACGCCCGCAACATTGCCTGTCTGATCCGCTCCAGTCTGCGCCGGGAACGCTGTGTTCCGGAGAAGGCGGTGCTCGCCCTGATGGATCTGCTGTTCGCCCAGAGGCGGAAAGTGCTCCGGAAGGAGAGTCCGGGACGAGCGGCCGCGACCGTTCCGGGGGAGACCGCTGATCGGATCTCCGATTATTTCCGCAGCCATTTCAATCAGCGGATCTCCCTGAAGACCGTCGCCGCGGAATTCGGCTGCAGCGAAGAGACGATCCGGCGCATGTTTCATCGGAGCTACGGAGAGATTACGCCCGGCCGCCTGATCCGCCGTCTGCGGATGCAGTTCGCCGTCGAGATGCTGGAGCACACGCGGGAGCCGATCTCCCGGATCGCCGAACAGTGCGGATATTCGGACACCTTTGTTTTCAGCAAGGCCTTCCGGCGTCTGACCGGCGTTTCCCCGCAGCAGCACCGGAAGGCTTATTTCGCTTCCGTCGGCGGAAAGAACGGGAGGCATTTTCCGCCTTCCTGATCCGCCGGATCGTTTCCCGCCGGATCGTTCCCCTCAGAGTCCAGGACCGAGTTCCCGTCGTTTGAACGCGCGCTCTCCGGAGCATCGACGGAATGTGGTTTCCCCTCCTGAAATAAAAAAATGTTTTTTTTTGAAAATCCCTCTTGCGGATTTCCATATTATCGTGTATAATGTTAGAAAAGTTCAGATAATGTTAGATAATTTCAGAAAGGTTCCGGTCATGCCCGAACTTCAGGAAACAGGGAAAAAAGCGAGAAAACGGCGTTTGAATGCGCTGGAAGTGGTTCGGCTTCAGGCCCTCTGCCGGGATCGTCTTGTTTCGGAACTGTACCGGGAGAGGGCGTATCCCGGAATGCCGATTCCCGGCGTGAAGACGTTGAGCGAACAGTATGCGATTCCGCTGAGCGTGGTCCGGTCGACGTTGAACGCTCTTCGTGCCGAAGGCGTTCTGGAGAGCGTCCCCCGGGAGGGGATGAAGGTGGTCTCCCTTCCGAGTCGTCCGAAAAGCCTGAAAGGAATCCGCATCGCCATGATCGCGGAACTGGAGGAATCCAATCCGGACTACGTTTACAACCGCTCCGCGGAGATTGCAACCGGAATGGATCGGATCCTGAATGAACAGGGCGGACATATGGATTTCTTCAATCTCTGGCAGAAAACAGATCCGGATTCCTTTTTTCATCAGCTGTCCCATTCCGGATACGATGCGCTGATCGTGGCGATCAGCCGCTATCAGACAACGGATTTCCTCCGGGAATATCCCTTCCTCACCATACCCTGCATCAGCATCGACTGCAACGTGGAGGGAATCGACTGCGTGGATTTCGATGATGAACAGATCGGACACCGGATTGCCCGTCACGCGTTGGAACTGGGGCATCGGCGAACGCTGTATTATCATTATTCCTATCATTCCTGGTCGGAGATGCGTCTGAAGGGGATCCGCAAGGAATTCGCCGCGTGGGGGGTCCCGCCCCCGGATGTGGTGGACTATCCGTTTGTCCGGGAGGATCACGAGGATTTCGTCTCCCGCAATTTCGACCGGATCGCAAAAGGAAACTACACGTTTGTCATGGCGGCGAACGACAGGCTCGCCAAGTCGATTTTACTGGCCGCCCGCCGCAGAAACCTCCGGATCCCCGGGGACTTCTCCCTGAGCGGAGTCGACGATTCCCCCTTCTTCCGGGATCTGAACCTGACAACCGTCTCCCTCCATTCCATGGATCTGGGGCTGGCCGCCCTGGAGCTTTTGAAACGAAGACTCTTTATGCCGGAATCTCATGCGGAACCGGAAAAAGTTCTTGTCCCATGTCCGCTGATCGTTCGAAATACCACAGGAAAAATAACAGGGGAGATTTTTAATGAGAAGTGATGGACCGAATAAAACAGAACCCGTTCATTTTACCTTGATAGAGCTTCTGATCGTTATTGCAATAATTGCGATTCTGGCCGCTCTTCTTCTGCCCGCTCTGAATTCCGCGAGGGGGAAAGCGAATACCGCCCGGTGCTCCAGCAATCTGAAGCAGATCTTTTCCGGCGGAGTGGCCGCCTACTGCAACGATTATGACGATTATCTCTGTCCCTGCAATCAGAACTCCTACAGTTTCACGAATTATCTGGGCAGGGATTATTTCCGTCTCCGGTCCAATTACGGGACGTCCGGCAGTCTGGAGCAGGCATACAAGACCATTTTCGCCTGTCCGGCCGATTTGAACCTGACCATTCCGGCAACGGGACTCTCCTGGCTTCCCTCGACTTATACAATCAATCGCCGCAATGGATATACCGGAAGCGGGGAGCCCGTTCCCCTGTTCAAAATTCAGAAGGTCAAAAATCCGACGCAGTCCTCCTACATGATTGAGGCCAAGGGCGACTCCGGATACGGCGACATGAGCAACGACTACTGGTATAAACAGCATAAGAACAACCATTCCAACGGAATGAATCTTCTGTTTGTCGACGGTCATGTCGGGTATTACAGCGGTTCTTTTCTCCGCACCGTCACTCCCGCGAATCCCCCGATTCAATGGTGGAAGTGAGAAGATCATCCACGTTTTCTTCCGAGACAACATTCAACAACAGGAATTGAGACAGAATGATTCAAAAACAAGCCATTGCCGTTTCTCTGTTTGCCGGACTTCTGCTTCCGGCTCTTTTCGGAGAAAGTGTCGACTCGTTTGATTTTTCCCGTGCGGAGCAGGGGGTGATCGGCGGTCGGATTCCCGCCGTTCTGCGCACCCTCTCCCCGTACGGCCGTTTCCGGGGCTCCTCCGCGCTGACCATGCCCGGAACGAGGTATCCGGCAAACGCCCTCGACCGCAGAGGCGAATGGAACGCTTTGCGCTTCGGAACCGCAAAGGAATATTTCACGATTCCCGACTTCCGGCTCGAACCGGGCAAGGCGTTCACCATTGAAAGCTGGATGTGGATTTATTCGCCGGAACCGACGCTGGGCGGCTTCCTCATGGATGCCGGGTTCGGCTACAAGACCGGTTTCCGTCTGACCTGCGCCCGCGCGAAACGGTGGGCGAAGAACGGGTGGATCATGCTCACTTGCGGCGATGGAAAGACCAGCAGAATGCTGCTGGGAAAAAACGGAACGGTCAATGCGTGGCACCATGTCGTCATTACGACCGATGGAAACGCGCCGGCTCTCTACATCGACGGGGTGCGCGCCCGTTCCGAGCGTCCTGAACAGACTCCGGATCAGTTCCATTTTGAAAAGAACACTCCGGTTTTCGTCGGCGGATCGCCCCGGGGAGGCTGCGATGTCAAAATGGATGCGCTTGCGGTCTTCGACCGCGCCATGAGCGCGGAGGAGGTCAAAAAACGTTATGAAGCCGGGAAAGCCGTTTCGGATGAATCCCGGGAGAAACTGCTTGCTTCCGTCAAGCTCGAGATTCCCAGGAACACACAGGGATATTTCAGAACCGGCGCTTCCATTCCCGTCACGGTATCCGCTCCGGCGGAGCTGAAGGCGGATTCCGTTTCCATCAACGGAAAACAGCACAAACCCGGCGATCCGCTTTCCCTCCGCTATGACAAGCCGGGAGTTTATGAAATTGCCATTCAGCTCTGTTCCGGGGGAAAGGTGCTGCGCTCCGCACGCTACCCGATCGCGGTCATTCCCGCTCCGAAGAATACGGCGTTGACGGGAAACACGGCGATTGCGTCGAAAACGCCGGCATCGCATGTGCTCGGTTCCCGACTGAGCCGCGAGGTCTTCCGCTGGAACGAACTCGAACCGAAAAAAGGAGAATACAACTGGGAACTCGCCGACCGGATCATGAAATGGAATCAGGAGAACGGCGTGGAGACGATTTTCTGTCTGACCGGAATTCCCGGATGGGCGAAAATTCCGCGCGATCTGGAACA
>CALXRL010000013.1 GCA_944390735.1 uncultured Victivallales bacterium
AGAACTCGGATACAAAGGACTGGTGACCTCCTACAACGTCTTCAAGACCCATCATTTCAACCGGATTCGCCAGGAGACATGCGATTACGTCGCCATGAACAGCTATCATGCGCATCCGAGCAACTGGGTTCACAGGAATTCCATCATTTCGCAGGAGAGTGCCATCGGGAAATCCGCGGGACTCTTCCGGGATATCATCTCCGCGCGTCTGCACGGGAAACCGCTTGTCGTCACGGAATATCAATGCGTCTTCTGGAACAAGTACCGGTACGAACAGCCGTTTGTCTTCGGAGCCTATGCGGCTTTTCAAGGAATTGATGCCATTTCCATGCACAGCGATCCGGTTTCACTCCAGCCGGAGGTGTTCAGCAACTCCCGCATCCGCTCATTCGGAGGCTATACCGATCCGATCGCGGTAGCGTCGGAATTTCTGACCTTCTTTCTCTATCGCCGCGGGGATGTGAAAACCGTTCCGGACAACGTCCGGATCCAGATTTCCAACGATCTCAAAGGCGTGAAAAATCCGAACGTCACCCTGTCCAAAACCCAGAGCTCGCTTGCACTGATCACCGGGTTCTCCCTGGATTTCGAGGGGAAAAAGGATCCGAATGCGCTTCTTATCTCCGTCAAAGGCGGAGCCAGGACCGCCGGAACGAATGCGTATTCGCAGTCCATTGATGAATCCGCAAATCTTGTTCCGTATCTGAAACTCATGAAGGAGAAGGGATTCCTGCCGAAGGGAAACCGCAGCAACGGTCTCAATCTTTTCGAAAATTCCACCGGGGAACTGCTTCTGGATACGGACAAACGGTTCATGGCGGTCAATACGCCGCGACTTCAGGGAATCTGCGCGGAGGCGGAAACCAAATACAAATTCCCCGATTTTGAGATTGCTTCCGCCAGTGTCCGCGGAACGCTGGCTCTGGTCTCCATCGACAAACGGGAACCGATCCGCACGGCGAAACGTCTGGTTCTGGTCTTCGCGACCAACGCCCTGAACAGCAATATGCAGTTTGCTGAGCAGGAAATGCTGAAACTGCTGCGTTCCGGCGGCACACCGGCTCTGATTCAGGCGGGGAAATTCCGGATCCGTCTCCGCAACCGGAATGCGGCGAATCTGAAACTTCATCCCCTGGATCTCGCCGGACGACGTCTGAAAACGATCCGACCGGAAACAATCCGCGGAGAATGGACCGAATTCACCGTTGATACGGCTCGCGATGGTGCAGCCCTCTTCTTTGAACTCGGATCAGAGTGATTCAGGAGTCCAGAATCCGTGCCCGGTCGGCATACGCCTCGGGGTTCTTCCGGTACACTCCCGGCGGAACCCCGTGGTACAGACGGAAACGGCGGCTGAAATAATTTGCATCGGGATATCCCGTCATCTCCCCGACCTCCCCGATGCTGAAATGCAGATTCAGAAGCAGACGGCGGGCATGCCTCATCCGCAAGGAAGTCAGATACTCCTCCGCGCCCCCTCCGGTCGCGTGCCGGAAGAGCGCATTCAAATGGCTCTGGCTGACACCCGCCCTCCGCGCGAGATCCGAAATGGAAAACACCTCGGAATAGTGTTCCTCCAGATCATCCATCGCCCGGACCAGAGCGGGATGGTGCCGCATCCGCACCCGCCGGGAGGCCTCGATCCCGTTCAGACGCTTCCAGATCAGCGTCAGAAGCAGCGACGCCTCCTCCAGATCATACGTTCTGTTCAGCTCGTACAGATTGCGGAACCACTGGCCGATCAGCGGATCACCGGAAGCATCGATCGTCCGCAGGGAAACATCCAGCTCACCCCCAGCCATCTCCATCACGGAGTAATAGGTTTCGCAGTCCTCCGTCAGATTTTTCTGAATGTGTACAAGTTCCGGCGGCGTCACATACACCGTACCGCATCCGGCCTTCAGAGCAACCCCTTCTCCAAAGATCGTCACGCACGCGCCCCGGGACACATAGACAAGCTCCACCCCCCGGTGCGAGTGCATCGAAACCGGAGCGTTCTTCTCATAATGTCCAGCATACGAAAATAAAACAGGAAGTTTCACGCTTGATCCTTCTCCTCAAATCATCATTTTATACTATTATAACAGAAGATTGTGCAGATGTCAAGGGGTTGTTTTCTGAATGAAGTTGTCGTATAATAAAATAACAGAAAACGCAACCAGCGAAAAGGAATCCTCCAGAATGAAAGCAATTGCCGCACACTTTCCGAAACTGCCCCCTGAGCGCCGCAGGGAACTTCTCACGCTTCCCCGAAACGGAACAGCGGACGCCGTCCTCGACACCGACACCTTCAACGAAATCGACGATCAGTTCGCTCTTGCCTTTGCCGTTCTCTCTCCGGAGGTTCTGAATCTGAAAGCCGTTCTTGCCGCACCGTTTCACAACGCCCGCTCGAGCGGGCCCGCGGACGGCATGGAAAAGAGTTATGAGGAAATCCTGAAAATTCTGAAACTGCTGGACAAACCCGCCGATGATTTTGTTTTTCACGGATCGAGATCCTATCTGAAAGACGCCCTGACCCCTGTCGAAAGCGATGCCGCACATCGGATCATCGCCCTTGCGCGCGAAGCGAAAGCCCGGGGACGCGTTCTGTATATTCTGGCAATCGCGGCGATCACCAATGTGGCGTCGGCACTGCTGATGGCGCCGGACATCATCGACAGTGTGGTTGTGGTCTGGCTCGGGGGGCACGCGTTCCACACGGTTCCGAACACGGAATTCAATCTGCATCAGGATATCCCGGCATCGCAGGTGATGTTTGAATCGGGCGTCCCGCTGGTTCTGCTTCCCTGCTGCGGAGTTGTGGAACTGCTCATGACAACCCTGCCGGATCTGAAACGGCGCTGCGGCAGATGCGGAGAACTCGGAGAATTTCTCTATCAGCGCACCTATGATTATCTGCACGGCGATCCCTGTATTCAGAAAGTGATCTGGGATATTGCGACCGTCGCGTGCTTTGTCGCTCCGGACGCCGTATGCACGGAACTCATCTCCGCCCCGATACTGAATGACGACAGCTCCTGGACCACCACCGGAAACCGTCATGAAATCCGCCTTGCGACCTATCTGAAACGCGGAGAGGTGTTCGACGCGCTTTTCCGGAAACTGGAAGCGTTCTCCCAGCAGGAAAATAAAAAGTGAGCAATCTCAACCCTCTCAAAAAATAAAAAGGAGACTAGTTATGGAAACGGACCCCTTGTCAAAAAGCAGGAATGACACACCATCTCCGCTATCTGCTGAAACAAGATACCCCCTGAAGCGGCTCGCCGGGAACTCAAAGCCAATCCATTTTACATTGATTGAATTTTTAATCGTAGTTTCAATAATTGCTGTTCTAGCTGGGCTTCTCCTTCCCGCATTGAATTCTGCAAGGGAAAAGGGACGGGAGATTTCCTGTGTCAGCAATTTTTCGCAATGCATAAAGGGACAACAGCTGTACGCAGGTGACTACAGCGATATGATGGTCTATACCATCGCCGCAAACGGCGGAATGCGTCCCTGGGGAGAAGTTCTGGGAGGCAATAAGTATCTCTCCAGAAAAGCGATGTACTGCCCGGTGGTCAAACCCTCGACCAGTTACTGGCAGACGAGCGGCATGATCGCACCCTCGATAGGATGGTTTTTCAGATACTGGCTTGATCCGTATAATCTTGGATTCTGCAGCGGAACCGGGAACGTCGAGGAAGTTCCCTGGTTCAAATACGAGGGAGGCGGGAGCAGCTACACGGTACTGATTCTTCTGAATAAACTGCCGAACGTCGGTGCCCTGCCAGTCTATGCGGATACCATGATCTATACAGGGGCCAGCCAGGGAAAAAGCTGTTATGGCTTTTCCGGCGATACAGCGATGGACAACAGTTACACTTCGCTTCATCACGCGATGAAAGCCAATTTTGCCTTCGGAGACGGTCATGTGGAACCCATGACACCCGCAAAACTTCGGAAACGCTATTACAAAAACGCAGGAATATGGCGGTTTGTTGTTGACGGAACGCGCATCATCACCTGGTAAGCAATGGAGACAAAATGAAAACAATACTTCCGCTTCTTCTGTTTTCCCTGCTTCTCGCGGGAAGTGAAAAGGAGCATCTGCTCCTCTGGTCCCTGGAAATGAATTCTCCGGCCCGATGGATTGCCAATACATCGGGCAAAATGACAATTCGCCGGAATGAACAGGAAAATTCGATCCGTTTCGATGTTGTCTTTCCTGAATCCGGCGATCATTGGGTTTATCCCTCGTTCCGTTTCCGGAAAAACAGGGAATGCTTCCGGGATGCTGAAACGCTGACGTTCGATGTCAAGGCAAAACAGTCGAATCCGTCAGCGGGGTACAAACTGTGTATCGTCCAGTTTCCCGGAGGAATGATTCCATTCCCCTCGCCTCCCGCGGATGGGAAATGGCAGAAAGTCAGAATTGATCTCCGGAAACGAAAGCTCGACTATTCTAAAATTTCTCTGCTTCAAATTGGATTCAATCCAAGATCTCCCGAATTCTCCTATGAACTCAGGAACATCCGTCTCTTCGGCAGAAGCAGTCGGAAAGAGACGGTTGATATTGCCGATGCCATCACATTCAGCGCTCCGGGAACCGCGTTTCTTGAAAAAGAACCCGTCATATTTCAATTAAAACCGCAACATCGGGTACCAGCCCGCTATATTGTGGAGGACTGGCGGGGAAATCCGGTCGTCAAAGGAGATTTCCCCGGGAATGGAAACGCACCGCTGCGATTCAGCCAGCTGCCCTGCGGATATTATCGTCTGAAGGTGGTGTCCGATCAGCTTCCGTTCACAGGAAAGCGGAGTTTTGCCATTCTGCCCGATCTCCGGACCCGCAGGAACAACAATTCTCCTTACTGCATTGATACCTGTCTCAGCTGGTATGCAAGGCCCAATGCGCTCTCCTGGATGACACGCGATAAAGAACCAAACAGCCGCTATCCGGGTCCTGCTTACGATCTTGGAACGGAACTCTGTTCCAGACTGGGAGTATCCATCATCAGGGAACGTCTTTCATGGAGGGAAACAGAACCGGAACAGGGGAAATTCTCATGGTGGCAGTATCTTCCCAACGTGAAACGGTTTGCTTCTCAAAAAATCCAGGTTCTGGAACTGTATCACGATGCGCCGAAATGGTGCGTGCGACCGCAGGGAAAATCCTATCCCTCAGATGCTCTGGAAGTCTATCGCTATGCGAATTCCGTGGCAAAAGCCATGAAGGGAGCTGTACAGTATTGGGAATATTTCAATGAGGAGGATCTGAGCGGACCGTATTCTCCGAAAAATGGATGCGGAGCATGGGAATATACGGCGATGCTGAAAGCCGCTGTCTACGGATTCAAAAAAGGTGCTCCCGGAATCAAGGCCATGAACGGAGGACTTGCCTTTCTTCCCCTGAGACCTTATATTGACACCTGTTTCAAAAACGATTACGCCCAATATGGAGATCTTTTAAACGTTCATACCTACCGGTCTCTGAAGGGATATCCGGAAATGATTGCAGACATCAGGGCGACCTTGAAACGCAACGGTGCGGAAAATATGCCCGTCTGGTTCACGGAATTCGGAACCCATCAGGAAGGCGCGGGAACAATTGACAGCTATCTCTCCGGATTGAAGGAACACTCGGAGGATCAGGAACTCATTGTCGCAGAATTCATTCCGAAAGCGAATATTCTTTTCCAGTTTCTCGGGGTGGAAAAGAATTTTCTGTTCATGCTTCTTCCGAACAATGAAAGCGCAGGGAAAAAAGTATGGGGACAACTCCGCCATGACTACACCGTCAAACCAGGCTATGTTGCTCTGGCAACCTTGATCAAACAGCTTGGAGATGCGACAATGATCGGAGAAATGAAGATGTCCGAAGGGATCCGGGGATTTCTCTACCGACAGCCGAACGGATCGCAAACAGTCGTCCTCTGGGCTGTCTCCCCGCTGGAGACAAGGGATGCCAGAGGACTCCTGCCCACGGACCTCCCGGCAAAAGAAGTTTTCTTTTCCGCGGCACGGGAAATTACCGCGACCAATTTTCTTGGGACCCGGAAGGTTCTGTCGCCGGAACAGGGAAAAATCCGGGTGAATGCGATCCGATTTCCAATCTATCTCTCCGGATTTCACGGTCTGAAAGCGGAAATTCCAGCGCAACACTCTCCAAAATTCTCCAGAAACGAAAGTGAATACGAAAAAAGCATCGTTATGAATATTCGTTTCCCCCCGGATTGCAAAGTCTCTCCGATGGGAGAAGCTGTCACAATCCCCGGGGATCAGACAATGGCTGTTCTGCAGATCTGGAATCTTTCAGAATCAGAGAAAATATGTTCCCTGAATTTCTCCGGCGCAGAAATCACGGGATTCCCCTCCCGGGCCAGACTTGCACCGGAAAGCAAAAAGGAGATCCCGATCCAAATCAACTGCAGCGACAGAATCATGGGGGATCTTGTGTTTTCCGGAAGCACAGGCACTAAAAAAATCACACGTCTTGTAATTCCTTTCAAGCAATTTCACAAGATGGCGGCTTCCGGATTTCAGCAGGATCTGCCATGGACCAAGGATCCGAAACTGTGGAAAGGTCCTTTTGTCGCCCGTACAGGATTCGATGAAAGGGAACAGGCTGTCACAATGGATATCTCATTCCCGAAAGGAACGCATCCATGGACCTATCCGGAATACCTTCTCCAGCTTCCGCAGGAAAGCATGAAAGGAGCATATGGAATATCATTCGAGCTGAAAGCCGATACAGACATCGGAATGTGTCTCTTCATCACGCCGATGAACACGCCGGGACGCCCAGGAAGAATTATTGAATACACCATGGCCCCTCCGGAAAAAGATCACTGGAAGGAACACATCATCGTTTTTAATCAGGATCCGCAAGAGATTACCGCGATCCGCCTGGGAATGACCCCCCGAAAAACGACCTCCTTCCGTCTCTCCATCCGGAATATCAGACTGCTGTACAGAAATCAATAAAAAGGATGCAGAAGCAAATCAGCGGTCCACGGAGATTTCCAGCGTTTCATAGGCGCGTTCCAGCAGCTCCGTCATATCGCCCAGCAGCGCCTCCTCCGCCTCGATCCGGTACAGTCTGGCGGCAACAGAGGGGGACGGAGGCGCAAACACCGTGCAGCTGTCGGGAAAATCCTCGATCGACGTCTGAAATGTTCCAAGCTCCTCCGCTCGGCGGATCGTCTCCATCTTGTCCAGTCCGCAGAGGGGCCGAAGAACCACATACTCCGCGGCATTGCCGATCGTTCCAAGGTTGATGACCGTCTGACTGGCAACCTGCCCCACCGATTCCCCCGTCACAATCGCATACAGGCGCTTCCGACGGCAGATCATGTTCGCAAGGCGCATCATGTAGCGACGGTACAGAACCGTCCGGAACTTCGGATTGCAGACATCGCGGATCTTCTTCTGGATCTCCGAAAAATTGCAGGCGTAAAGAGTCCCCGGCTTCTGATGGCGATTCAGAATCGCCGCCAGGCGACGCACCTTCTCCAGCGACTCCATCGGAGTATACGGATAGCTGTGGAACGTCAGGTAATCCACATGACAGCCGCGGTTCATAATCAGCTTGCACGCAACCGGCGAATCAATTCCTCCCGAAAGAAGCGCCAGCACCGGACTGTTGCTCCCCACCGGAAGCCCTCCCGCTCCGGGATATGACGTGTAGTAAACCAGCGCATTCACATCCCGCACTTCGATCCCCACCGTCACCTCGGCATGAGTCAAATTGACTTTCAGGTGCTCCTCGCCGAAGAGTTTTTCAATGCGCGTCGCCACCGCGATCTCGATCTCTCTGGAACACAGCGGAAAGGTTTTGTCGCTCCTTCTGGCACGAACCCGGAACTCCACCCGCGGCCGAACAGCCAGAACCGGATCAAAATGCTCATGAATGCTCTGCTCCACCAGCGAACAGATCTCCTCCATGTCGGGACGGCATTCAAGCGCCGGAGAGAACGATTCCAGACCCGAACAGCGGTGAAGCCCTTCCCGAATCGTCTGGAGTTCCTCCTCCGTGAATGCAGAAGCATCCTTCTTGCGGATGTAGATTCTCCCCCGCACCCGCTTGAAAAAAATGTTTTCCAGCGACGCACACTGATATTTCATGTTGTCCACGAGTTTTTCTTCAAACATCGAACGGTTGTCGCCTTTCGTGGCGATCTCGTGGTACCGGCAGATAATCGTTTTATACATTGACGAATCCTTTTTCTCAGAGAACAAACGAAGAAAACCCTTCCTTTTTCCGAAGAGTTTTCCCTGTGCTGCCGAAGCGTTTTCCGTGTCGGAAGCGCGGAAAACACTTCAACAGCGCTCCGCCTCTTCCGAATCAGGAATCAGGTATACTTGAGCACCTCTTCCATGGTGGTTTCCCCGTTGAGGATGGCTCGGACGCCGTCCTCGCGCATGGTCACCATGCCCAGCTCCCGCGCCTTCTCGCGGATCGCGATGGTCGGCGCGTTCGCCAGAATCAGATCGTTGATCTTCGGGTTCATGACCAGAAGCTCCGTGATCGCCTTTCTGCCCTTGTACCCCGTGTTGTTGCAGTAGGGACAGCCTTTGCCGTAATAGAACATGTTTTCGCCGACATCGGCGCGTTCCAGTTCCAGCATTTTCAAGTCGTGATCCGAAGGACGGAACGCGGTCTTGCACTTCGGGCAGACGCGCCGCAGAAGACGCTGCGCCAGAATGCCGATCAGCGCACTGGTAATCAGGAAGGGCTCCACGCCCATATCCACGAAACGGGTCACAGCGCCCGCGGCGTCATTGGTGTGAAGCGTGGAGAAGACCAGATGGCCCGTCAGAGCCGCCTGAACCGCCATCTGTCCGGATTCAATGTCACGGATCTCTCCGAGCATGATGATGTCCGGGTCCTGACGCAGGAAGGCGCGAAGCGCACGGTCGAAGGTCATGCCGACCGCCTCGTTGATCGGCAGCTGAATGATGCCTTCCAGGTCATACTCCACAGGGTCCTCCGCGGTGAGGATCTTATCCTCCACCTTGTTGATCTCCTTCAGAGCGGAATAGAGGGTGGTTGTCTTTCCGGAACCGGTCGGACCGGTCACAATGAAAATTCCGTTCGGGCGGGTAATCATTTCGCGGATCTTCTCGAGCACATCCTCGTTGATTCCCAGAACGTCGAGATCCAGATTCACCACGGACCGGTCAAGAATTCGAAGCACGACCGATTCCCCGAACTGGGTCGGCAGAGTCGACACACGCAGGTCAATCGGCTTGCCGGCGATCTTGAGCTGGATCTTTCCGTCCTGCGGACGGCGGCGCTCGGAGATGTTCAGTCCGGACATGATCTTCACCCGGCTGATGACCGGAATGGCAAGATTCTTCGGCGGCGGCGCCATCTCATAGAGCGCACCGTCGACACGGTAGCGGATCTTGAATTCGTTTTCAAACGGCTCAAAATGGATATCCGACGCCTTGTCCTTGATCGCCTGATACATGACGGCATCCACGAAGCGGACAATCGGCGCGTCGTTGGCGGCATTGGTGACGGCGTCCTCGTCGTCCTCGTCGACATCGGCGACATCCTGCATATCCATTTCTGCAAGGACGTCCGCCGCGGAGGCGTCGTCGTTCGGATAATATTTGTCCAGCGCCTTGTCCACCTGCTCCTCCGGCGCCACCAGAATATTCACATCGTGGCCGATGATGAAGCGCATCTCATCCGCAATCTGGTAGTTCAGCGGAGAACGCAGCGCCGCGTAGAGCGTGGAACCGTCATAGGAGACCGGAACCACGCCGAGCATCCGGGCGTTCGTGGGAGAAACCAGCTTGATGACCTCCTCCGGAATCTCCAGCGAAGAGAGATCAATCACCTCGGTTCCGAGTCCGTGGGCGATCTGCTCCAGAATCTCCTCCTTGGTCAGAATTCCGAAATCGACCAGCAGCTCCTGAAGAGGAGTTCCGGTGCGTTCATGTTCCTCCACCACCTGCGCGAGCTGTTCCTCCGTGCAGCATTCGTTGGCGATCAGGATATCCTTCAGGGTCTGATTTTCCGTATCCAGCATTGTTCAGTCTCCATATTAATCCGCGTCGCCGACGGTCGCGCCGATGACTTCAGACAGTGTTGTAATGCCCGCCGCCGCTTTCCGCAGGGCGTCTTCGCGCAGGGTTCTCATTCCGGATTTCCGCGCGGCCTCGCGAATGGTCGATGCGGCGACCTTTTCATAGATCAGGTCCTGAATCTCCTCGCCGATCATGAAGATCTCATAGATGCCCACGCGGCCCTTATATCCGGTTCCGCCGCAGGCGGGGCATCCGGTTCCCTTCATCAATGTGGCCTGCGAGAGGAACTTGTCGTCGAGTCCGAGCATGCGGATCTCGTCGGGAGTCGCGGTCGTATGCGCGGCGCAGTTCTTGCAGACGCGCCGCAGAAGGCGCTGCGCCATCACCGCCCGCACCGAGGAGGCCACAAGGAAGGGTTTCACTCCCATATCCACCAGTCGTGTCACGGCACTGGGCGCGTCGTTGGTGTGGAGCGTGGAGAACACAAGGTGTCCGGTCAGAGAGGCGTTGATGGCGATTTCCGCCGTCTCCAGGTCTCGGATCTCTCCGACCATGATGATGTTCGGCGCCTGACGGAGCATCGCCTTCAGCGCGGCGGCAAACGTCATATGCGCCAGCGGATTCACCTGCACCTGATTGATGCCGGGAAGCATGTACTCGACCGGGTCCTCCACCGTGATGATTTTCCGGGTCGGTTTGTTGATGGTGTTCAGAAAGGCGTACAGGGAGGTGGTCTTTCCGGAACCGGTCGGACCGGTCACAAGGAAGATTCCGTCCGGATAGTTGATGATGCGGTTGATCTTCTCCTGGTCGTCGGAATAGAAGCCCAGCTTCGGGATGTCCAGCTGAATGCTCGCCTTGTCCAGAATACGCATGACGATGCTTTCCCCGTGCGTCGTGGGAATGGAGGAGACGCGCAAATCAATATCCTTGTTCTTCAGTTTGATCTGAATACGGCCGTCAAGCGGGATGCGCTTTTCGGAGATGTCCATGTGCGCCATGATTTTCAGACGGCTTGTGATGTTCGCCTGAAGATATTTCGGCGGCCCCTCCTGTTCCCGCAGAGCTCCGTCGATGCGGTAGCGGATGCGGTAGCGTTTCTCCATCGGTTCCATGTGAATATCGGAGGCCTTCATGTTGAAGGCGTTGATGATGATCTGGGAAACGAGCTTGATGATCGGGGCGTCGTCCACGGTGGAGGTTCCGATGGTGCCGTCCTCCATGCCGTTGGTGATCTGTTCCATATCCTCCGGTTTTGCGAGGTCGTCGGTCATGGTGGCGAGTTTTTCCTCCTCGGTTCCGTAGGCCTGGACCAGGAGTTTCTCAATCTGTTCGCGGGGAGCGATGACGGCGTCGACATCTTTCTGAAGAATATAGCGGAGGGCGTCGAGCGTTTCCATCTTGGTCGGATCGCTCATCACGACCGTCAGGGTTCCGTTCTGCATTTTGTAGGGCACGACCTGATACTGTTTGGCGACCTCTTCCGGGACCAGAGCCGCCACTTCCGCTGGGATCACGACCCCCTCCAGATCCACGACCTCCAGTCCGTACTGTTCCGCGAGCATCGACTGGATCTGCTGTTCGGTCACCGCGCCGATGTTCTTCAGCGCATCGACGATATCAACCGCGCCGTCGGATTCGGCAACCTTCTTCCAGCCCTGTTCGACCTGTTCCGAGGTCACCAGACCGTTTTCCTTCAACAATTCGAGGATATAATCACTGTTCTCAGCCACTTTCCACACCTCTTTTTCTTGGTCTTGCACAACAACGCTCTATATTAGAATTCAGAAATAGCGCTTTGTCAAGTGTTTTTCCCAAGTTTTTTCCGGAGAGAAACGCAAAAAAAACAAGGATGCGGAACCCTCCGCAGGAGAAGAGAAAACGCGGAGAGGCCGGCACCCGGGAAAAACGACCCGTTCTCCGCGGGAAAGGAAACTCCGCTTCCGCACCTTTACAAATCACGAAACCGAGGTATAGTATCCCTTTGCCGAATCAGAATTTCAGAAATGCAATGGAAACGGAATCATCATGATACGAAAACAGCCGCTTACGCCGGAACAGAAACAGATCTCCCAGCGCAACTACAACTTCTTCAGCGCCGTGAACGGGGCCTCCTACATGTGTCTGGGAGAGACCGTGATTATTCTGTTTGCCGTGAAACTTCATGCGCCGAACATTCTGATCGCGGTCATCGGCGCGATGATGTATCTGGGATTTCTGCTGCTGCCGCTCGGCGTGATCCGCACCGGTCAGGTAGGTGCGGCACAGAGTCAGGCGGACTTCTGGGTCTGCCGGAACATTGCGGCGCTGCTGGTGGCGGCGAGCGCCTTTCTGGTTCTGGTGTATCCGCCGCTGGCGATGGGGGTGCTTCTGCTGGGGAGTTTCCTGTTCTACGGATTCCGGGCGGCGGGAGTGGTGATGTCGCAGCCGCTGATCGGGGACATCACGACGGATTCGGACCGGGCGCGCCTGATTGCGCAGTCCACGGGGCTCTTCTATCTGACCGGAGTGCTTGCCATGATCTCGATCAGTCTGATTCTGAACTTCTGCGACAGCATTTATGTGCTGGTCGGAATCATTGTAACGGGAGCGACGCTTGGAATCACCGCCTCGGGCTTTATCCGGAAAATTGATGAGACCTCGGATCTCCAGCGCTCCGCGCGGAAGCCGCTTCTTCCGCAGCTTCTGGATGCGCTTCTCGACAAGACGCTGACCCGGCAGATCTATGCGGGATTCATGGTGAATCTGTCGATCATCATGCTGGCGCCGATTTCGATTCTGGCGATCAAGCGCGGATACGGAGTCAGCGACACGCGGGCGATTCTGTTTTCGATTCTCCAGTTTGCCTCGTCGATTGCGGCAACGCAGATCGGAGGGAAAGTCACGGAACGGATCGGTCCGCGAAAGGTTGCGATTGCCGCGTACTTTCTAAATCTGATTGTCTGTCTTTTCTGGCTTTTCGCGCCGTCCTCCGCGCGAACGGAGGGGGGATGGTGGATTCTGTTTCTTCTGCCCTTTCTTGTGGTGGGGATGACGTCGGTCACGATGCAGAATGCGATGATCCACTATTTTCTGATGTCGGTGCCGAAAGCCAAACAGGTGGCGTCGTCGATGTTCGTGAATGTGGCGACGGGCGCGGCGGCGGGAGTGACGGGTATGCTTCTTGCGGGATTCCTGCTCAAATACGGGGAACGCATCGCCGGAACGGATGCGCCCCCGGAAAACACCTTCCGTTTTTATTTTGCGGCATCGGGAGTGATTTTTCTGCTCGGGGGCTGGCTGGTTGTCCGTCTGGTGCCGGTCATTGACACGTTCCTGAAGGACAACGGCATGGAGAAGACACGCACGGTTCTCCGGGAAGCGGTCAAGCAGCCCCGGTGAGAGCCGATGTTCAGTCGGCTCTCAGATGCCAGTTGTAAAGCGCGGTGCCGGCGATGAGTCCCCGCCCGGCAGCCGGAGATGGTTGCGGTAAAGATCCAGCGACGCATCCAGTTTTCCGAACCGATCGGTATGTCCGTGCACACCGGGCGAAGAAAGACGGAAAACGTTCCCTTCATAAAAATGCCAGGAATAATAATCCAGATTCGGATAGGTCCGTTCGGCGAACTTCAGCATGGCCCTGCCGCGCTGAAAACGATCCGCGTCCAGAACCGGAAGACAGCTGGAAGGACCGCCGACCTTCCAGCCGGGATTGCGCGCTTTGACCGTCTTCGCCGCCGGATTATGGAAATCAGCCGGCAGTTTCCAGGGATCATACTTTCCCGTGTTGTTGAAATACGCCCAGTCTGTGCCGATGTCGGATTCATTTTGACCTCACAGGATCCGCCTGCATATTCGCCGAGACTCTGCTCGCCGCCGGGCGATGGTGGCGGCGATCCGTTCCGCGGTCCTCTGGAACGGATCGACCGCCGGAGAGCTTCCGGTATTCGCAAGTTCCGGATCCCGGCAGCGAACGGCCTTCGGCATGGAATCAAAGCACGATACGCTCATAAAGGGATCCGGATAACACGACGCCATCCGATCTGATTCTCCACATCCGTCTGCGGAGCGCCGCTCGGCTCCTCGCGGAAACCGACCGTCCGATCTTTCTCATCGCGGAACATGCCGGGTATAAAGCATGTCCAGCTTTGCCGCAAGTTTCAAAAAGCATTTCAAGTGCACCCCCCCGCGAATACCGGAACAAATGCAGAGACTCCTGAATGCGTCCTGTTTCTCTCGAAGACGCGGCGTTCCTTTCCCCCTCCCCGTATCAACCGCCCCGACCGGAACGCTCCCCTTTTTCCTCTTGACATTTTCCGAAAAAGCGATATGGTTATTCCATTCCCGCTTCTCACAAAAAATCACAGATCACGCATCCAGCCTTCGGGCTGCGCAACAGAGAAAGGAAAATACAATGAAGATCTCCATGTGGACAGCATTCCTGGTGGAGGATTCCCCCGAATCCGCAATTGAAACCCTGGCCTCCTGCGGCTATCATCACGCGGAATTCTCCGATGAACACGGGAAAATGCTCATGGACCGCCCCGATCCGCTGAAAGCCGCCGCTGAACTGGCGGACTTTGCCAACGATCACGGTCTGGTGCTGGAACAGGCGCATCTGCATCTCACCGCCGACATCTCCCATCCGGATCCCTCGCTCCGGCAATCCTTTCTTGATTTTCTGAAAAAAGAGCTCCGGGTCTATGAGCGTCTCGGCGTCAGAGCCGCCGTGCTCCACTGCGGGGGAAAAGCCGCCCGGGATCAGGGGATGCCGGTGGCGGATATCGACGCCATCACGGCGGCCTCCCTGATGGAACTCTGCGCATCCATTGAGGGAGGTTCCATTCGGATCGCCCTGGAAAACATTCCCCTCACTCAGCCCTTTGCCTCCGATCTCCGACGCATGATCGCAAAAGTGAACCGTCCGGAACTGGGAATCTGTCTCGACACCGGTCACCTGAATCTTGTTCAGGGGGATCCCTGCGCCTTTCTCGAGGAGGCCGGCGATCTGCTCATCGCCCTGCACATTGCGGACAATCTCGGCAACGCCGATCATCACATGCTTCCCTGCGGACGCGGCACGGTCAACTGGTCCGCCTTCATGAAGAGCCTGAAAACAAGTTCCTATTCCGGACTCTTCAATTTCGAAGTTCCAGGCGAACGCTTCCCCGTCAGCCGGCCGATTCAACTGCTGAAACTGAAATACGCGCTTGAGCTCGGAAAACTCATGTTTGAACTTCCCTGAACGGATCTTCAGGGAAGCGTGATCCGCACTTCGGAGGGATCGGATGCCAGAAAGAGCAGCTGCTCCACCACCGCATCCATCTCCTCCGCGCAGGCGAATTCAAATTCGCCGTGAAAATTGTATCCGCCGGTTCCCAGGTTCGGACAGGGAAGCCCGCGAAAGGAGAGCATTGCGCCATCCGTTCCGCCGCGAATCGGAACGATCCGCGGAACGAGTCCCGCTTTGCGCGCGGAGTTCTCCGCCAGCGTAATCAGGCCCATGTTCCGGCGGATGATCTCCTCCATGTTGCGGTAGGAATCCTGCAGGGAGACCTTCACCGTTCCCGTCCCGTATTTCCGGTTCAGCGCGTCGGCGATTTCCCGGATACGGCGTTTCTTCTCCTCAAAAAGAGCCGCATCGTGATCGCGCAGCAGGTACCGCAGAAGAGCCCTCCCGACCGTCCCCTCCATATGGATCAGATGATAAAAACCTTCCCGCTCCTCCGTTTTCTCCGGCACCTCGTCCGGAGGGAGCATGGAGTCGAACTCCATGGCAACCTTCTGAGCGTTCAGCATCACATCTTTTGCCGAACCGGGATGCACGGAACGTCCGGTTATGGTGACCTCGACGGAAGCGGCATTGAAATTCTGATATTCGATCTCGCCAGCGCCTCCGCCGTCGACGGTGTAGGCAAACGCGGCGCCGAAATCGGAAACATCAAAGAAATCGGTTCCCTGTCCGATCTCCTCGTCCGGAGTGAATCCGATGCAGAGCTTCCGGTGCGGGATGGATTCGTTGACGATCCGTTCCACCGCCGTCAGGATTTCCGCGATGCCGTTTTTGTCGTCGGCGCCGAGCAGAGTGGAGCCGTCGGTGACAATCAGAGTCCGGCCGGTCATGCGGTTCAGAACGGGAAAGCGGTCAGGCGAAAGCTCTTTTCCGGAGGAGCCCAGAGGAATGCTTCCGCCCTCATAGCGGACAATCTGCGGATGAACATCACGGCCGGACGCCTCCGAACTGGTGTCCAGATGCGCAAGCAGTCCCATGGGCGCAAGCGCTTCGCGACCTTTTGTCGCCGGAAGGGTCCCGAAGAGATACCCCTTGTCGCTCAGACGGACCTCCGAAAGGCCGCACTGTCTCATTTCGTCTGCCAGCGCCTCCGCGAAGATCTTCTGCCCCGGCGACGAGGGATGATTTTTCGAGTTTTCATCGGATGTCGTTTCATATTTCACATACCGGATCAGCCGTTCCACCGCTCTCATCATAGCACCGCCTCGCATTCAATTATGGTTCTGCAACTTTTTCTGTAATATATCAGAAAAGGCTCCGGAAGTCAAAAAAGTTCCGGAATTCGCGTCCGCTCCTCCCTCCGGAAGCTCCACCGGAAAAGCGGCAAAAAAAAACCGCACCCGGAAGATTCCCGGATGCGGTCGAATGTCCGGAACGAAACAGTTATTTCTTAGCGGCTTTCTTCATGGTGGACCAGACAATCACTTCCGATTTTTTCGGAACGAATCCATGATCGCTCCCCTGCACCCAGCGGATGGATTTTTTCGGAGAAGCAATGTTCTTATAGCTGATTGCCAGACCGGAAGGCGGACAGGTGTAATCCCCGAGACCGGCGCGGGTGATCTCGACCTGCGCATTTTTGATGCGTTTTGCCATGAAAACCGGGTCATAGTAATCCAGCGCGGGGACATACTGAATTCTCCAGCCGCCGGAAAGCCGCTGTTTTTTCTGCGTGCCGGCGAGATCGCAGCACCAGGTGATGCTCGGTCTTGCGATTGTGACATCGGGATCGAGGGCCGCCGCCCACATGGTCTGGAGTCCGCCCTGGCTTCCGCCGGAGGCGATCAAATCCTTTCCGTTCCATTCGGGACGGCTCTTGAGATATTCCATTGCCCGCATCACGCGAAGGGCCATTCCATTGAAGAAGGCCGTTTCCGGATTGGAATTCTGCTTCGGATCGAACGCATAGCTTTTCCCGTTGGATTTGATGCTCTCGAAGAATTTCTTGTAATAGGCGTCATCCTTTTCGAGTTCCTGACCGTGCGCGTTGATGTTCAGAGTCAACGCTCTGGGATTTCCCCAGCCGGGAGCGCGATGGATGCCCGTGCCGTAGCCGTGGAACGAGATGTAGGCCGGAAGCGACTTCGGCTTTGCATTGACCGGAACATTCAGATATCCGGTTGCCGGACGCGGACCCGCGCAGGGAATGGATACCGCATAAATGTCAGCGCCGTTGATCGTTTTGACTTTTTTCAGCTGCACCTTGTCCTTGAAGGGGACGGCGGCGAGACGCTTTTTCTGTTTCGCCCAGAAAGCGTCGAAATCCTTCGGCTCTCCGCAGTCGGTCAGCGTTTCCGGTTCGACAGCGGTTCCGGCGAAGTAGGCGATGTTTCTTTTCCGGATTTTCTTCGCCCAGTCCTTGTACTCCTGCTGAACGATTTTTCCCTTCTGATCGACCAGATAGACATTGACGCTGACAAAACCGGGTTTGTCGAGCTTTGTCTTGACAACGGCCTCCTGATTCGCGGGGACTTTTCCGCTTGCTTTCTGTCCATCGTCGCCCTTGCGTTCCCAGCGGAGGAAAAGTCCGTCGGCCTTCTGGTTTCCGAGCTCGGCCTTGAAGGTGTAGACCATCTCCTCGCCAGGCTTGTAGGAAAGTGCGGATTTATTGGTTTTCCCGACAATGTACACATTGGTCGGATCGAAGTCTGCATGGCAGACAAGCGCCGCCGTTGCCAGCAGCGCCGCAGTGAAAATACCTCTCATACTGTCTCCTTTGTTTGGTTATCTTTAACTCTAACGGCACTCCCGGCTTTTTTCAAATGAAAAACACAAAAAAATCCATCCTGACAAGAAAATTTTCTAAACTTTTTCCGCCAGATAAAGCTCCTGACGATTCTCCACAGAAAGCGCTCCTCCGGATTGGTCAATGACAGCCAGGAGTTCCCGT
The DNA here is from genome assembly GCA_944390735.1 of uncultured Victivallales bacterium. Taxonomy (GTDB): domain Bacteria; phylum Verrucomicrobiota; class Lentisphaeria; order Victivallales; family UBA1829; genus UBA1829. The sequence goes on from CALXRL010000013.1 coordinate 18,183, forward strand.
TCAAACGGCTCACGAATACAGTCGGGAAGTGCAAGATGATCGGAATATGTCTTCAAAAGCCCCAGATATACATCTGAAGAAACCATAAAATTTTCCAGGAACACTTTTGTCTGAATTCTCCGAAAGCCGCGGCGGACAAGCGATTCCAGACAGGAAGAATATCTTGACAGACCATCTCTTCTCGGCGGACGGCTCTCTGGACGATATTTACGGTAAACACTCTGAATTCGCTCAAACAGCTCCGGATCATCGGGGGCCGGACACCGGATATTCCAGAACAAAGCAGCGCAGCCGCCCGACTTCAGCAGAGCGGCAAGTTTCGGATACCCCGTCTCCTCCGGAATCCAGTGAAACGCGGTAGCGGAACAGATCAGATCGAACGGTCCGCCTTCTCCGTCGAACTCCTCAAACCGGACCGGTAGAAGACGCAGTTTCTGAAAAGCGGCACAATTTCTCCGGGCAACCGACGCAAGCGAATCCCCCGGTTCAAGAGCGGTTACAGAACATCCGAGTCTCAGCAAAGGCAACGTTGCTTTGCCGGTTCCGCACCCGACCTCCAGTACATTCGCTCCGCAGGGAAGGTTTGCGTATGCTGCGATCGCCTGAAAAAGAGCTTCGCAGTATCCCGGACGGTACCGGTCGTAATTCTCCGCAACAGAATCGAAGCAGAGTCCGTCACGATATTCTGAAGATATCATAAATAAATTCTCTTTCTCTCCACGGAGTTCAAATGTTTCCTGGGTCAAAGGAGCAAAAGGCCTGCTCATCCGCCCTCCCGGGCAAACGTCCGGAAGGCGCGGGGACTCATCCCGGTGAACTTCCGGAAGACGGAAGAAAAATAGAGCGGATCGTTGTACCCGATGCGTCCGGCAATCTCCTTCATGGAAAGAGCGGTGGATTCCAGAAGATTTTTTGCCAGTTCCATGCGCATGGCCGTGACATACTCCATCGGAGATTTTCCGCAATAGCGGTGAAACATGCGGATCAGCGTGGAATTGCTTACGCCGACGGCGTCCGCCAGATGCGGGATTCCGGCATTTCCGCGAATGCCGGAGCCATGCAGGATTTCGAGAGCCTTCCGCAACGGTTCGGGATACCGTCCGAGACGGGTTCCGCGGTTCTCCTCTCCGAGAAAGAGAAAGAGACTGAAGGTCTTCTCCACGATGATCCGTTCCGATCCCGGCACCTTTTCTCTGAGAAGGGATTCGATTTCGCGGAAGCGTCGTTCCGCCTCCTGCACGTGAAGGAGCGTGATTTTGGGAACCGCATTCAGATGCAGGGATTCCACCAGGAGATCCAGAATGGTTCCGGTCAGACAGAGAGTCATTTTTTCATAGTGTTCGTTCGCGGTGGTCGAGAATCCGCAATCGCGACCGCGCTGCATGAGGAAGAGTTCACCGGCGGCGACCCTGGTTTTGCGCCCATCCAGTTCCACCGTTGCGGAGCCCCGGAGGATCAGTTCGAGTGCGACATACGGATAGCGGTGATGCCGCACATGACAACTTCCCCAGCGTTTTGTATAGAGAAAGGTGCACGGAAAGAGCAGTTCGCTCTGTTGCGGTGCATCCTGCCAGTCGATGATTCTGCCGTCGGAACAGCCGCCGACCGAAATTTCATCGTAGGACATTTCACTGAAGGAGATTTTTTTCATGATTCCATATTTTTGGAAAAAAATTCCATATTTTTCCAGTTTTTCTATCTGGTTATTTTTATAAAATAACATATAATTAAAATAAAAGCAACCCGCATGCGAAAAAAAACAAGGCTGCCAGTCTTCCGGAATCAGAATGGCTCGGGAAGAATCCGGCAGGAACATTTCAACATAGAGGTTCGCCATGTCTCAACGATTTACATTATTAGAATTGTTGATTGCTGTTGCAATTATTGGAATATTGATGTCTGTCCTGATTCCAGGAATCCAGACGGCGAGAAAAAAAGCGGCTTCCATTGCCTGCCTGAACAATTTGCGGCAGACCGGAATGATTTTTGCCGAATATGAAAATATCTATGATGGAATTTACCTGCTGAGCTGCAGCAACTCCTACTGGCTTGAGGGACTTTATCAGGTTTTGCGATATGACAGAAAAAAAATGACATTCTATTGTCCTGCGACAAAACCGCCCAGGTATTCTTACGTTTATACCTATGGGAGATTCAACGCCACATTCGGAGAACCATTCCAGAAAAAATTCGGCGGCGAGAAAAACTTCATTTATTACAGCAGCGGAGGAAAAAGCTGGTATGATATCCGTCGCATGAAAAATCTCTCCTCGTACATTTATCTTTCGTGTTCGGTGAATGGAGCCGTCATTCCCGGTGATCTTCCCCGCATCGGACTTCCATTTTATTCCATGAATCCGAAAAGCGGGGGCAAAGGAGGAATGTTCCTTGTACATCCGGGGGACTGCTGCGGCAGTCTGTACATGGACGGACATGCCTCTATGCAATCTCTTTCCGCGCTTCAGTACTATTTCAAGGATGCGGCATACTGCCGCGGCGCATCCGACAGCATCCTGCGAAATCAAACGGCGGAATTCATCCCCTTCTGATCCCGGATTCGCTGAAAGATTTTTATGAAAAAAAACACTCAACCGACAGAAAGGGCATAACCAAATGAATCTTGTGAAATCGTTTCTCGTCCTCTGCACATTGCTTCTGCTCTGCAGTGGACTCAAAGCCACCCCTCCGCAACTCCTGCTTTTCGGAACCCAACGATTCGGCTACTCACCGACGCAGTATGCAGAGTGGGTCATCCGGGATGGAAAATCCATTCTTTCCATCCGGATTCCAGAAGGGAGCAAAGTCAACGATCAAACTTACGGAGTTCATTCGATCATTCTTCCCCGTTTTCGAACTGCGGGGAAGAGACTCCGCATCTCCGCTGAAGTCAAAGGGGAGAACATCCAGAAGCAGACAGCCAACCACCGCAAAGCCCGGATCCTCCTCCGCTACAGACTTCACGGAAAAACCATCAATCTCTGTTCCAAAGGTTATGATGGCACCTTCGACTGGCGATCCATCAAGCTGGAAAGCTCCATTCCGTCGGAAGCGGACCAGATTCTCGTCACCATTGGAATGCAGAACACCACAGGGAATGCCGCATTCCGAAACATTTCCATCGAGGAAATTGATCCGAACGGTCCGGAGGGAATTCTTGCGTTCGGCAGAAAAATCCAGCCTCCTCCGACAACACAATACGCCGAATGGAACATTATCGAAGGGAAATCCGTCCTGAAGGTGGAGTATCCTGCGGATGCCATACCGAAAGACCAGACCTTCGGAATAGCAAGTTTTCCAGTGGATGTCTCTTCCTGCATGGGAAAAGAGATTGAAATATCCTGTCTGGCAAAGGGCTCCGGGATTGCCCCACAGAAATATCCGAATCACAGTGCGCGGATTCTCGTCCGTTTCCATCAGAACGGGAAAAATATCTACAAGCTCTCGCGGGGCAGAACCGGAACGTTCGACTGGACTCCACTTTCATGCAAACTGAAGATTCCGGAAGGAGTCGGCAGTATCTATCTTTCTATCGGTCTTCAGAAAACGACCGGAACCGCCGAATTCAAGGAGATCCGGATTGAAGAAAAAAAGCGGAAACCGCTGCCATCGTACAGCTCCGTAGGAGAGATGCGTCTGACGGATCTGGAATGGAATCTCCCTCCCGGAGCGGAACGAAGCGGAAATGTTCTGACGGTTCATCTTCCGGAAACTACGGACAAAGCTCAACTTAACGCGGCGTCCGCTGAATTCGATATTTCCGGAATGAGAGGAAAACAGATCACCTTTTCCATTCGCTGTCGAGGGGATCATGTCACCAGGCCGGCGAAACCGTGGAACGGGATCAAGTTCATGCTTCTTATTCAGGATTCCTCCGGGAGGAAAAACACCCCGGGAGCAATGAATCTCTTTGGTACATTTGACTGGAAAACGGTTCACTTCACTGTCCGAGTTCCGAAAAATGCCGTCAAAGGAGTGTTTTTCCTCGGACTTCAGGATGCCGCCGGAAGCGCGTCCTTCCAGCTGGACTCCTTTCAAGGAGCCGACCTGTCCTTTCGAAAACGGAATCCGGACTGGATTTGTGAATACTCTCCGGAAATCCGGAACCGACCTCGCCACCGGGGTGTTATGATCGGAAATAATCTGACAAAAAAGGATTTTCAGGTTCTGGCGGAGTGGGGATGCAATCTTGTCCGGGCGCAACTTGTCAGAAAATGGGGCGTCACAGACTCGGACCGGGATCTGGACGATTATAACAGATGGATCGCAAAACGCCTTGACCTGCTGGAGCGTCAGATTGAGTGGTGTCATGAACTCGGAATCAAAATGATTATCGACCTTCATAATCCGCCGGGCGGACGAAATGCCAGTCTTGATTTCAATTTGTACCATGAAAAGAAATCTTTCTGCGCTTTCTCTCCCTCTGGGAGGAAATCGCAGAAAGATTCAAAGAGAAAACCGCTCTCTACGGATACGACCTCATAAATGAACCGCATCAGACCTCGCCTGCAAAACTCCACGATTACTGGGAGGTCCAGAGAACTGCCGCGGAACGCATTCGAGCCATTGATCCGGAAACCCCGATCTATGTTGCTTCCAATGATTTTAATTCACCATCCGCCTACAGCTACATGTCTCCGCTGAAATTGAAGAATATTATTTATCAGGTTCACTTTTACCTCCCCGGTTCCTACACCCATCAGGGACTGAACAATACCTGGGGAGTCAAAGGGAAAAATGCGCATCTCGCCTATCCCGGAGTCATCGACGGAATTCCCTATCACCGGGAAAGTCTGAAAAAACAGCTGGAACCAGTCCTGGAATTCGCCAAACGGCACCGGGCCTTGATTTTCTGCGGAGAGTTTTCCGCCATCATATGGGCGAAAGGAGCGGAACGCTATCTGCAGGACTGCATCGACCTTTGGGAAGAGTTCGCCTGGGACTGGACTTATCACGCCTTTCGGGAATACCGCGGCTGGAGTGTGGAACATGAATGGAACGGCAGCCGGATCATTCCCAGCAAAGACAATCCGAGAAAGCAGGTCCTTCTGCGTGCTTTCCAGAAAAACAAACCATCCGCAAAACGGGAGCAGAACTCCGTTTTCGGAAAAACTGCGAGGATTCCATGAATCATCTGACAGAACCACCCTGGATGATCTACCGTCTGCCCTACGGAAAGTTCCTGAAACAGGACACCGAGGCGCTCGAAACCATGAAAAAGGCCGGTATTGATCTGGTCGCCATCTCTCCCATGAATACCGCCAACGCATTCGGGGAACCATACAGCGTCTATCCGCCGATCTGGAACTTCGACGACAGCTATGACTTCACATCCCTGGATCAGCACATCGCCGATGTCCTGACAATTCATCCGAATGCCCGTTTCTTCTGCGCAATCGATCTGAATTCGCCCCTCTGGCTGGCGCGCCGATTCTCCCTCGACTCCTTCCATTCCCTGACCGCCTGCTCCCTTCATCCGGAATGGCTGGATCTGACCACCCGATATCTGAATGCCTTCCTCGAATACACGGAACGCAGATACCCGGACCGGATGGCTGGATATATTCTCGCCTGCGGACGCACCATGGAATGGATCGATCCCAACTGCTTCAGTCCCGAAGATCCCAAACGCGCCTCCTATGAATCCTGGTGCCGGGAAAAAGCGCTTCCCCAGCTCCCGATTCCGGACATCCGGGAAGTGAAAAGCGCCACCCACAATTTCTTCCGGGATCCGGAAAAGGAGGCACATGTCATTCAGTGGATCCGGTTCATCAACGACCGGATGGCGGATCTCGCAATTCATTTTCTCTCCTCCGCAAGAAAAAAAATCATGAACAGGAAGACAATCGGAATCTTCTTCGGCTATCCATTCCATATGATGGCTGTGGGACAACACGAATGTGAACGGGTTTTCGACACCGCACCGCCCGATTTTGTCATCGGCGCCGCCTGCAACACGCCGCAGGATCTCGGCACAGCCAGCGGATACATCGCCACCCTGCGGATGCTGGAACGGCGCGGAATCGCCTATCTGCACGAATGCGACCGGATCACAAGCAGCAGCAACCGGCGTCTCACTGCGCATATCACCCTCAAAGGAACGATCTGGAACGCATGGAACACGCCCGGGGAGGATGTCGCCGGACTGCGAAGGGAATTCGCCATGTCGCTTATTCTCCGGTTTCATCTCTGGTGGTTCAACATCTGGGGCTTCTCCTATTCCTCTTACGAAGTCAAAGAAGCTCTGGCGCAGATGAAATCCCTCTGGGATCAATTCGCAAGAGTTTCCAGCGGGTCCAATGCCCAGATCCTGCTGGTTCATGATCCGGAAAGCAACTATTTCGTGAACTTCTACGACCACCCGAAACAGTATTTCCTTGCGCACCGGATCCGCCGGGAATTCTCCGACGCGGCCCTCCCGTTCGACACCGCCGCATGGAATGATCTCAATCACATCAATCTGACTCGATATAAGATGATTCTTTTCCAGAATCATGTGCTTTCCAATCCGGAACGGAATGCGGTTCTGCAACGGTTTGTCTATCAGCCCGGACGTCTGATTGTCTGGATCCATGCGCCCGGGATCCTCTCGGAAGGCAGGTACGATCCGGAAAACGTCCAGACGCTGACCGGCATTCCGTTCGGCATCGACGACCACAGCATCCGGCACTTTCCCACACACCGCTCCGTCTATTACGCCACGATGTCCGACCTGACCGCCCGCGAACTCCGGCGTCTTGCGAAGGAGGCGGGGGTCCATCTCTACACCCCGCCCGGAAACGCGGTCTGGAGCTCCGACGAATTCCTGATGATCCATCGGAAAGACGCCGCCGAAGTTCCCGTCCATCTTCCCCGAAAGGCGACACGCATCACGGAACTCTTCTCCGGCAGAGTCGTCGGGGAAAACACGGATTCCTTTCAGGAAACGTTTTCCGATTCGGACACACGGCTCTATTTTCAGGAATCCGCTCCGGAAAACCGGGAACCATCCCTCTGACCGTTCGCACGTTTCCCCCTCCGCGGGTCGCCGGAACCCCGGAGGGGTCCCATCTCCCCCCGGCCTCCACATTTTCCCTACTGATCTTCCGCCAATCCGGAAAAATGTAAATCAACCACCCTTCCTTTTCACAGAAATTCACATTTTTCCTGTAAAAAATCGCACTGAATTAACATTTTTTGTTTTTTTCTTTTTCAGAATCTTGATTTTCCCCTTGACAAACCCAAAACATGACTGTATAATTTATATACAAACAAACATATGCTATTTTTTAATGAACAGTACTTTTTCTTGAGTAATTTCAGGCAAAGAGAATACAATTTAAGGGTATGAAAACACTTTTCTGTTAAAAGGTGTAAAAACAAGTTCAAACAACATATATTTGGAATACACAACCCGCAAAAAAAAAGCTGAGGTCTTTTCTCCCCGATCCTTTGTTCCAGTCATATTCCGGAGACAGAATCGACAGAAAAATTTGTCATATATAAACAGCAGGGCCGTCGGAAGCTTGGGAATGGTCACCTCCATGCAAAGTACCGTTCATCAGCGCCGGCGGCCCTGTTTCCATAACCGGAACCGTCGGGTTCCGGGACAGGACATTTCATTTTTCCGAGATCATGCTCCGCGGATCAAAGCGGACAATCCAGCAGTTTTCCGAGCCCCCAGCGGATCAGAAATCCGATGAATCCGGCGGAAAAGAGCCAGAAATAGAATTCAAATGTTGCAAAGAAATCCTCTCCCTGCTCCCCCTTGATCTGACTCCACCATCCGGGTTGCAGGAGATACCGGATCGTTTCCGAAAACGATCCGTGCGAATAAAACAGGGGAAAGAGCAGAATCAGAGCGAACACGCCTCCGAAAATGGAAACGACATTCAGAAGAGTGGCAAGATCCATCCGTTCGGTTCCTTTCTTTCCGGAAAAACTACCGTTCGGCCACGGCCGTCGCAACCGCGTGACCGCGCTCATGACTGATGCTGATGAAAATCCGGGCGATTCCGTTGGATTTCATGGTCTGCAATCCGGCTCCGGAGAGATGCACCGTCGGCGCGCCGTTCTCATCCGGCACGATTTCGATGTCCCGCCATGCGCAGCGCGCCCCCAGTCCGCAGCCGAGCGATTTGGCAACCGACTCCTTTGCCGCCCATCGTCCGGCGATGTATGAGATCCGGTCGCCGCGCCGCGCCGCCTCGGCAATTTCGCTCTCCGTGAGGATATATTCCGTAAAGCGCTCCCCGTGACGGGCAATCACTTTGGCGATCCGGTCGATTTCCACAATGTCCGTTCCAATGCCGAAAATCATGAGTTCTCTCCCTCGCCGACTTTTCCTCGCGGAATGTTTTTCCGGGGAAGATTGCGCACTTCGCTGATCTGGAAATCGCGGTTTCTGGTCAGGGGTTTCACATGACGCGGTCCGTTTCCGCGATCCAGCTCCCGAAGCGCCGCCAGACGCGCCAGTTCCACAAACGCATCGGCGCTCTTTTCCTGAACGCTCTCCTTCGGTTTCGGTTTTGCGGAGGGAGTCTGCTTCGTCGTCTCCTCCTGTTCCGCCGCGCGCATCATCATCGGCGGAGGCGTTCCGATGGAGACCTGCCGCTCCGCCTCAATGCTGTAACAGGCGTTGCGCGTGACAATCAGGTGATCGACCACATCAATGCGCATGGCGTCCGCGGCGACCTTGATCGCGCTTGTCAGCGCCAGATCCGCGGGGGAAGGCTTCGCCGTTCCGCTGGGATGATTGTGAATCAGGACAATTCCGCGGGCGGACATGTTCAAGGCGCGCTCCATCAGCTTCCGGGGATGGATGAACAGCTGATCGACCGTTCCTTCCACCAGGATCTCGGAGCCCAGAATTTCGTTCCGGGTGTTCAGATAGATCACCATGAAGACCTCGTTCTTGAGTCCGGCGAGCTTCATTTTTGCATATTTCAGCACATCCTCCGACGATTCCACGATCTCCTTGTCCGCGATTTTCTCATAGAGGTAATCGGAGCAGAGTCCCTTGAGCAGCCGCAGAAGAATGAAGGCGCTTCGGCCGATGCCCCGGATCTCCATCAGTTCCTCCTCCGTTGCATCCAGAATGCGGGAGAGGCCTCCGAATTTGGCGAGCATCTCCTTGGCGATCGGCTTCACATCACGCCGCGCGATCACGAAAGTCAGCAGCAGTTCCAGTTTTTCATAATCGAGCATTCCGTCGTGACCGGCCTTGAGATATTTTGCGCGAAGGCGCTCCCGGTGACCGTCCATGGGACTGAGATTGAGTTTTTTCTCGTTCATCCGGCTGTGCTCCCGGTTCCGCGCTTCAGAAGAGTCAGGGATTCGAAATGCGACGTGGAGGGAAACAGATCGAAGAGCCGGGAGGAGACCACCCGCCATCCGCCCGAACCGAGCCGGACCAGATCGCGCGCCAGCGTATCCGGCGCACACGAAACATAGACCATCCACTGCAGCGGACTTGCATTCAGCGCCTCCAGCAGCGAGCCCTCCACCCCTCCGCGCGGCGGATCCACCAGCAGAAGCGTCCGATGATCCGTGTTCAGCGGAAGCTGTCCGGGAGACCGGGCCGCATCCCCGGAAATAAACTTCCCGTGCGGAAGATTGTGCTCCCGAAGATTCAGCTGCGCGGCGGCAATGGCATCCGCATCCAGTTCCACCCCGTAAACCTTTTCGATCCCGGCCTCCGCCGCCAGCACCGAAAAAACACCGCAGCCGCAGTAGAGCTCGATGAAAAGTTCCGGGGCGCACTCCTTTGCAATCTTCAGAAACTCCGCCGAGAGCGCCGACATCATCGCCGTATTGATTTGAAAAAAGGAACGGGGCGGCACATGAAAGTCTCCATAGGGCGGAATGCTGTCCAGCAGGAAGCGGGGACATTTCTCCTGTTCCAGCAGCAGAGCTCCGTCATGCGGCGTGAAACGGAAGGTCAGGCGGGAGCGTCCCTCCGGCAGAGATTCCCGGAATTCAGGCGAAGTGAGCGTCCGGCGCATCCGGCGGGAAAGTTCCGGACGAGCCAGCAGACAATCCCGCAGATCCAGCACCGTCCGGTTGTCCTCCTGCAGATAACCGGTTTTCACTTCCCGCCCGTGTTTTTCGACGGTCAGACGGATCTTGTTCCGCCACCCGGTCCGCTGAGCGGCGCCGACCGGCGGAAGGATCCGATCCTCCGCCACGATCCCGCTCTGAATGAGAAAGCGCTCGAACTGCCGCTGCTTCCACGCAAGCTCCACAGGATACGCCACATGCGCATAGGCACAACCGGGACAGAGACCGCTTGCGGCATGAGGACAGACCGGCGCGGTCCGATCCGGCGAAGGCGTCAGAATCTCCGCGATTTCCGCTGTTGCATAGGATTTTTTCTCCCGGTCGATCACCACCCGCAGCCGATCCCCCGGAACGCCGCCGCGGATAAAGCAGCGTTTTCCGGACGGCAGTGTCGCCACGGCTCTTCCCCCGTATGCGAACGCATCGGGTTCCACGATTACTTCTGAGGACATATTTCTGTTTCTTTTCCTGTTTGAAATGCTCAACGCATTCCCGATTCCACAATCATCGTCTTCCGCCAGCGCTTGCGGATGCTCCGCAGGGAGTAAACCGCTCCGCGGGAATCCAGCACGATCACCTCGCCGGGAGAGGGACCGCAGAAGAGCGCCAGCGTTTTGCCGGATGTCGCCGGACGCAGATTCTTCGGATCACAGTACGAGACCTCCTCAAAGGTCCCCGGATCCAGCCGGCTCAGACGGTTCCGGAGCAGACGTCCATGAAAAAAAGAGTGGTCCTTCGGATTGCAGACGATCTCTCCGGTGGAGTCATCCGCCACCTCCTTGATTCCGCCGGTCATCACCAGATAGACCTTCGCTTTCCCGAAATCCGAGGCGGAAGAGCAGTACACAAGCGACCCGTCCGCACTCCCCTGAACCATGCGGAAAAGACGGGTCCCCGCAGGAAGAGCCACCCGGCGAACCTCCCGGAAATTCTTCGTCTCCAGAAAACGGACCGCGTCATCGGATGCCGCAATCAGCAGTTTTCCGTCCCCGGTGAATTCCAGACGGGGCTTCTTCCCGGTCCGGAACGATTTTTTCTCCGATCCGCCCGGCCGAAACGCCGTTCCCGTTCCATCCGCCGAAGCGGAAAGAATCCATCCTCCCCGCGCCACATACGATTCCGGGTTCTCCGCCGGCACGAAAGCACTCTCCGCTCCGTCCGACAAGCGGATCACCGCAAATCCGGAGGGCTGTGAAAGCACCTCCTGTTTCTCCGCAAAACAGACCGCGCTCATCGTTTCCGCATCCAGCGCAATCATGGAAAGTTTTCTGCCGATCTCAAACACCTGCAGGATCCGGCGCCCCTCCACATCCAGCACCAGCAGCCGGCCGCCGAAGGGCCCCTTCCCGACCGTTCCCGTCTCCTCCAGACAGACGAGCACGCTCCGGTCCGGCGCTTCGGCCACGCCGCGCAGCCGGAGCGATCCCGCGCCCGAAGAATCCCAGGCCGGCGTCCAGTGTATATCCTTCTGCGGCTCCCCAAGCCGGGAGGCCAGCGACGACGGCTTTTTCCGCGTCCCCTTCTTCTCCCCCGACGGCAGCCGTTCCTCGATGCGCAGATTGCTCCGATCCACCTGAATGACCGGAATCTTCCGCTGTTCTTCATGAGGGATCGTCACTTTCAGGGATCCGGTCTCCGCCGCATGTCCGAGCGCGCCGCTCAGCAGAGCGACGCAGCCCGCAATCACCGGAACAATCCGCCAGATCATAATCGCCGCCTTTCCCGCCGCATGTTCCGCCGGAACGGTCAGAGTTTGACCGTCAGCGCATTGCGCATCCGTTCCACCTTTGCCAGAGCCTTTTCCACGGACTCGTCCCTGGCCAGAAGAACCCCGAGCCGCCGATGACCGTTCAGCTCCCCTTTGCCGAAGATGCGGATGTTCGTATCCTTTTCGGCCAGCACATTTTCAAGATTTCCGAACGCGACATGATTGGAATGTCCGTCCACCACAATCGCCTTCGACGCGGAAGGACCGTGGAAGGCGATGTTCGGAATGGGCAGTCCGAGAATCGCCCGGGCGTGCAGAGCGAATTCGGAAAGGTCCTGGGAGATCAGCGTCACCATTCCCGTATCGTGGGGTCGCGGACTGATCTCGCTGAAGATCACCTCGTCCCCCTTGACAAACATCTCGACACCGAAGATGCCGCGTCCGCCGATGGCATCCGTGATCCGTCCCGCGATCTCCTGCGCCTTTGCCAGCGCCGCTTCGCTCATGGCCTGCGGCTGCCACGACTCCTGATAATCCCCGTTGACCTGATGATGTCCCACCGGTTTCAGGAAAGAGGTTCCGCCGATGTGCCGGACCGTCAGAAGCGTGATCTCGTAATCGAAATCGACGAATCCCTCCACAATGACCTTGCCCGCGCCGGCGCGTCCGCCTTCCTGCGCGGTTTTCCAGGAGGAGTCGATGTCCGCTTCCGTCCGGACAACGCTCTGTCCGTGACCGGAGGAGCTCATGACCGGCTTCACCACGCAGGGAATTCCGATCTCCTTCACCGCCTTGCGGTACTCCTCCTCGGTGGAGGCGAAGCGGTACGGCGAGGTCGGCAGACCGAGCTCCTCGGCAGCGAGACGGCGAATGCCCTCCCGGTTCATCGTCAGGAACGTGGCTCTTGCGTTCGGAATAACGTTCCATCCCTCCTGTTCCAGCTTCAGCAGTTCGGGCGTTGCAATCGCTTCGATTTCCGGGACGATCAGATCCGGCTTTTCGGCTTCGACGAGTCTGCGCAGCGCCATGGGATCCAGCATATTGATGGTATAGCTCCGATGCGCGACCTGCATCGCGGGAGCATTCTCATATCGATCCACGGCAACGACTTCCACTCCGAGCCGTTGCAGTTCAATTGTGACTTCCTTCCCCAGTTCCCCGGAGCCCAACAGCATTACCTTGATTGCGCTGGCGGTCAGCGCCGTTCCCAATTCAGCCATTCCAAACCTCCTCTGCGTCTAGAAAAAATCGGTTGCGATGAATATAAGGATTTGATCCGTTTTTTTCAAGCGGAAAAGAGAAAAAACCCCGTGATTTCCCTCGTTCCCTTTCCTGCGCGGATCCGTCCCGGAGAGGAAAAGCGCCGCGTTCCCGCGCCGGCAGGGGCCGGAAGCGACTTTTTCCGGAACAATCCCGCGGCGGGATTTGCTTTTCTCCGGTTTCCGTGTTATAATGGCTTGATGCCATCTTCAGGAGGTGTAATTCATGATACGCTGTGCTCTCTTTCTCTTGCTGCTTCCGGGACTCCTGCTCGCGGGAAAACTGGAGGAGTTCGCCGATGATGTGGAATATCTGGACAAATCCTATCAGGAAGTGGAAAAGCTGCCCACCTCCTCGGCCTATAAAACGGAATACCGGAAACGGATTGTCGGGGCCCGCAACCGGGCCTATGAACTTCAGCGGGCGATCGAAAAGCTCGGAATTCCCAAAACCTCGCTGGATTCGACGCTGAACAAAATGATCAGCTGCATGGACATCGACGGCGTCACCAAACGCGGCGTCTCGACCCAGGCGGGCGACCGCACCGGCTATGCCAACGACCTTCGGCGTCAGATCTCCTATCTTCAGGAACTCAACTACTCCTTTGAATCCAACACCTTTGAGGATCCCTATCCGGAATCCGACACCTACGAGGCCGTTCACCGCTTCGAATCCCTCCTGAAATCCGCCTTCCGGATCACACAGGGGAAAGGCTATGTGAACGAAGGGGTCCGGAAGAAATATGACGAGATCTTCCGCGATCTCCAGACCCTTGGAAAAACCATCAGCATGCAGGTTCAGAAACGGCAGCTGAAACTTCCGAAGGGATTCCAGCTGACGGGCAATCTGGAGGCGTTCCAGACCTCGGCGGAAAAAGTGCTCTCCGTCCGGAACCGCAGGGAGGCGTCAAACAGCAGAAAACTCCGGCGACTGGTCGGGGAGAAAAACTACAAGGAAGCGATGAATACCGTGAAATACGCGGCGGAACGACTGGAAAATGAAATCAATTTCCTGAAACGCAGCAATTTTGAACTGCGAGTGCGGAAAACCAATCTTCTGCCCGTCTCCAGCCGCGCGGTTCCTTCCGCGGACGAAATTACGGAACAGCCGGACCGCCTCTCCTTTTCCGAACTCTGGAAGAAGTATTCCGCAGCCAAGGAGAAGGTGTTCCGCTCGGAAAGCAAACTCCGCGGCGTCTCGGACACCTTTTACGACAACTACCGGAAACTGCTGACCGATTCCCAGCAGAAGGAACTGGATGCGCTCCGGGAAAAATTCCTCCGGGAAGAGCTCTCCCCGGAGCTGGCACGCAGCATGGCGGTCAAAACCATGCACACAAAATACAGATTCAGCCGGAAGGAGTTCACCGCTCCCCTCCTGGCGGACATTCTCAAGAAAAACGGACTATTATAAGGAGCCGGCCTCATGACAAACCGCAATACAACCCAGGAGCCCCCGCTCATCGGGCCCATCTGCTCGTTTCCGGATTACACCCGGGAAGAACCCTGGAGAATCTTCCGCATCATGGCGGAACTTGTCGATTCCTTTGAAACCATGTCGAAACAGGGACCGCTGGTCACGATTTTCGGCTCGGCGCGAACCACGCCGGAAAATGTTCATTACCAGTCCGCGCGGAAGCTCGGCAACCTCCTTGCGGAAGCCGGATACGGCGTCCTCACCGGGGGAGGACCGGGAATCATGCAGGCGGGCAACGAGGGGGCGTTCGAAAAAAACGGGATCTCCGTCGGACTCAACATCACCCTGCCGATGGAACAGCATCCGAACCAATTTCAGACGACCAGTCTTGATTTCCGCTATTTCTTCATCCGGAAAGTCTGCTTTCTGAAATATTCGGTGGCGATCGTCGTCTATCCGGGCGGATTCGGAACCTTCGACGAGTTCAGCGAGGCGCTGACCCTGATGCAGACCAACAAGATCCGCCGCGTTCCGCTGGTGGTGGTCGGCCGGAAATTCTGGGAACCGCTGCTGGAGTGGTTCCGCGGCACTCTCGTCCGGGAGGGAATGATTCACGAGGAGGATCTTAACATCTTCAAAGTGGTGGATACCGCCGAAGAGGCCTTTCACTTCATCAAGAAGTGTCACAGCCGCGGAATCAGCACCACCGTGATGGACGACTGATGTATTCCGCTCCGGAGAGACGGCGTCCTTCCCGCACCTCCGCCGACAGGCGCCGCACTCCGCAAACATTGAACCCAATCGGATTCTGAATCAAGAGGATTTTCATGCATCTTCTTCTCTGCATTTTCTGTTTTCTTGCCGGCGGAGCCGCCGGTTTTCTCATTCTCTGGGGCAGTCTGACCCGGAAAAAGGTGGAACTTCAGGCCATGAGCGCCCGTCTCGGCGAAAACGACCGGCTGAAATCGGAGGCGGAAGCCGGACGGATCGCAGCCGCCAAGGCCGCCGCCACTCTGGAAGCGCAGGAACGGCAGGCCCTTCAGGAACGTCAGATGGTCCAGGAGGCGCATCGGACCGAACTTCAGAATCTGCAGGAGCATCATGAAAAAGAGCTCCAAAATCTCCGGGAGCGCTTTCAGGAGGAACTGGCAGGCAAACTGAAGGTCGGAGAGGAGCAGAGACTCGCCCGGGAAAAGATCTTTGAAACCGAACGGAAGGCCCTTCAGGATACGATCGCTCATCTGGAACAAAGCTCCCGGGAGGACCGGGACGAGCTGGAGAAAAATCATGAAAAGGAGCTCCAAAATCTTCAGGAACGCTTCCGCAATGAGCTCTCCGACAAACTGAAAATCGGCGAGGAGCAGAAACTCGCCCAGGCCGCCGCCTTTGAAACCGAACGGAAAGCCATGGGAGAGGCCTTCGAACGCCTGGAACAGCAGTCCCGGGAAACCAAATCCGAAATGGAAAAAAACTGGCAGACCAAAATCAATCTTCTCAAGGAGGAATTCAAAACGCTTTCCGCGCAGATTCTGAAGGAGAAGTCCGGAGACCTCGCCGCGGCCAATCAGACCCAGCTTTCCGCCCTGCTGAAACCGCTTCAGGAAAAACTCGGAGATTTCAAGACGGCGGTCGATCAGGCAAAGGAAAAAGGGATCTCCCTGAACTCCGAACTCAAGGAGCAGATTTCGCATCTTCTCACAGCCGCGAAACGCATCGGCGACGACGCCAACAATCTGGCCTCCGCCCTCAAGGGCAACAACAAAACCCAGGGGAACTGGGGCGAAATGATCCTGGAGGAGATCCTTGCAAATTCCGGTCTGAAAAAGGGAGTTCATTACGAAAGCCAGGTGACGCTCCGCAACGAGGAGGGCTCCCTGATTCAGCACGAGGAGAGCAACCGCTTCCTGCGCCCCGACGTGATCGTTCACTATCCCGACGGAAAAGACGTCATCATCGACAGCAAAGTCAGCCTCAGCGCCTACACCGATTACATGAACGCCGAAACCGACGAGGAACGCAAAAACGCCCTCGCCCGTCACAACCGCAGCATCCGCAGCCATGTGGAGGAGCTGGTCCGGAAGAACTACTCCTCCTATCTCCGGAAAGCGCAGCATGAAACGGTCGATTTTGTCATCATGTTCATCCCGAACGAAGCCTCGCATCAGCTGGCCATGATTCAGGATCCGGGACTCTGGCGATGGGCGTTTGAACGCAAGGTCATGATTGTCAGTCCGGTGAACCTCATGGCTCTTCTGCAGTTAATTCAGATCGCCTGGACGCGCGCCGATCAGGAACGCAACCAGCAGAAAATCCTCGACACGGCCTCCTCTCTTCTGGATCGTCTCTACGCGTTTTACGAGCAGTTCGACGAGGTCGGGAAAAAACTGGACAGCGCCCGCGACGCCTATCAGAAATCGCTTGACAAACTCAAGGGAGGAAACGGGAAACACAGTGTGGTTCTCTCCGGAGAACAGCTGAAGCGCCTCGGCGTCAAAATGAAACGGGTCCGGCCCCTTCCCGCCCGTTATCAGGACAATGAAGTGCTTCAGCTGGAAGAAGAATCTTCCTCCACCCCGGCCGGGAGCGGCGGTCCGCAGACTCCCGACACGGCTCTGCCTCCTGCCGGCTGATTGCTTCTCGTTCCGCGCCCTCCTCTCCCGATCGCGGAAAAGAGGGCGGAAGCTCCCGCGGACAAAGAGGCAGATGCACTCCTCCGACTCGCCGGATCCGGCGGATCCCCTGTGTTTTTCCCGGATTTTCCCTTCCTGAAATTTGTAATTGAAAAAAGCGATATTATCTTAATTCTCCGCGACGGCCCGTGGCGGACCGCCGCATTCACCCCCCGCAAGGGAAACTCAAGTTTGCAGAAGGATAAGCAGAAAAAATGAGAAATCAGCTTGTAAAATGCGTCATGCTGATCGCCGCCATGGCGGTCTTCTCAGGATGCCAGTCAGGAAAGAGTGCGTCCGGAGAATCGAACACCACCTTTGCCAAGGATGCGTTGACCCCGTATGTCCAGTCCGGACAGCTTCCGGGAGCCATCAACGTCTTCTACAAGAACGGCATTCAGGAAACCGCCTGCGTGGGCTACGCCGATGTGGCGGCCAAACGGCCCATCACCATGGACGATGTTTACATGCAGTGCTCCCAGACCAAAGGCTTCTGCGGAGTCACCATTGCCATGCTGGTGGAGGAGGGAAAGATCTCTCTGGACGATCCCGTCTCCAAATATCTTCCGGAATTCAAACAGCTCTGGGTCCTTGCCTCGAACAAAAACGGCGTGAAAACCCTTGTCAAAGCCAAGAACACGCTTACGATCCGCATGGTGATGAACCATACCGGCGGCTTCCCCTTTGAAATCTGCGCCAAGCAGGGGAACATCAAGGGCGGCGGCTGGAGCGGAGGAGCTCCCCTGCGCCAGACGGCGGCCATTGCGGCGGCCTCTCCCCTGCTCTTTGAACCGGGCACCCGGGTGCAGTATTCCAACACCGGAATCGACATCGGCGCGGCCGTCGTGGAAGTCGTCACCGGGAAACCCTGGAACCAGTTCCTCCAGGAACGGGTTCTGGATCCGCTGGGAATGACCTCCACCTCCTTCTGGCCGACCGACAAACAGCTGGAAACCCAGGTCGAAATGTATGACTGCGTCAAAGATGCTCCGGCCAGATACCGCCGTCAGAACAACATGCAGCAGCGCCCCTACAACGATTCCCATGTCTTCCCCTCGGCGGGCGCGGGACTCTGGACCACCGCTAACGATCAGCTGAAATTCTATAAGATGCTGATGAATCTCGGCGTGGGGGAAAACGGCGTGAGAATCCTCAAGGAACAAACCGTCAAGGATCTGCTGGCAAAATCGACCCGTCCCAAAGGAATGGGCGGATACTCGCTGGGACTCTCCGCTCCGGAAACGGATACGGAAAACTCCTGGTTCGGTCACGGCGGAGCCTGGGGAACCAACTGCATGGTCAACTGGCACCGCAAGGAACTGAAACTCTGGGCCGTCCAGCTCTGCGGCCAGCCCCGTCCCTGGGACAAGGCCCGCGCGGCGGCGGAACAGAAGTTCTTCCGTTATGTCATCGACAACTCCGGCGCCAATGCCTACACCGGACGTGTCAAATAAGAAATCCAAACGCTCCAATCCGGGGGTTCCGCAGAAAATCCACTGCGGAACACTCCGACTTTCCTTCCCGCTTCCGGCAGGCGCCCGCCTGAACGCTCTCCGGAATCGGGGAAAAGCACGATCCGCAACCGTTTCCGTCTTTGGGGGAACCGTCCCCCCGGAAGCGGTTTTCTTCCCCCTCTCTCCGGGAAGACGGACGACAAAATTCCGGAACTCCGACTGCTCCGGTCTCTGAATATTCCTTTTTCTGAAAAGTCCCTCTTTGTCCTTTTCGTCTGCAACGATCCCCCTCGGGAAGAAGCGGTTTCCTCTCCGGGAATCCTTGCAAAAAGCTCCATCCGGTGCTACATTCCGCAACGGAGTCGCTCCTCCGCGAACAGGGATGCGGATCCGCGGATTTCCGGGGCGGAAACCAGCCTGATCTCCGGAAAGAAAGGAAGATGAGATGACGGTCGATACCATTCAGGTGCGCGGTGCGTGCGTGCACAATTTGAAACAGGTTGATGTGGACATTCCGCTGCACCGGATTGTGGGAATCGCGGGAGTGTCCGGCTCGGGGAAATCCTCGCTGGCGCTGGGCGTGCTGTATGCGGAGGGCTCCCGGAGATATCTGGAATCGCTCTCGACCTACACCCGGAGACGCATGACACAGGCCCCCCGTGCGCAGGTGGAGGAGATTCTTCATGTTCCGGCGGCGCTGGCTCTGCATCAGCGACCGGGCGTTCCCGGAATCCGCAGCACGTTCGGAACGGGAACGGAACTGCTGAATTCGCTGCGGCTTCTTTTTTCGCGTCTTGCGGAGCACCGCTGTCCCAACGGGCATTTCCATCCGCCGACTCTTGCGGTGGCCGCCGGACAGAAGCTGATCTGTCCGGTCTGCGGAGTCGCCTTCTCACCGCCGGGGGCCGAGGAGCTGGCCTTCAACAGTCAGGGAGCGTGCCGGACCTGTGACGGAACCGGCATCGTCCGAACGGTTGACCGATCCACGCTGGTGCCCGATGAATCGCTCACCATCGACCAGGGAGCGGTGGCCCCGTGGAACAGTCTGATGTGGTCGCTGATGGTGGACGTCTGCCGCGCCATGGGGGTGCGGACCGATGTGCCCTTCCGCGATCTCACGGAAGAGGAAAAAAAGATTGTCTACGACGGTCCCGCCGTCAAAAAGCATATTTTCTACAAGGCGAAAAACTCCCAGGACGCCTGCGAACTGGATTTCACCTATTACAGCGCCGTTCATACGGTGGAAAACGCCCTTTCCAAAGTCAAGGATGAAACCGGGATGAAGCGCGTCGCCAGATTTTTGCGGGAGGAGCCGTGCCCCGACTGCGGAGGCTCCCGGCTTTCGGAAGCGGCACGCGCGCCCCGCGTCCGGGGAATTTCCCTGGACGAGGTCTGCCGGAAACCTCTTTCCGAACTTGTGGAATGGGTGCGGGCGGTTCCGGATTCACTTCCGGAAGAGATGCGGAAAATGGCGGAAAGCATCTGCGACTCCTTTTTCTCCTCCGCGAAACGGCTGATGGATCTGGGACTGGGCTATCTGGCATTGGACCGCGCCGGAGCCACGCTTTCCACCGGAGAACGGCAGAGAATGCAGCTGGCCCGGGCGATCCGCAATCGCACAACCGGGGTTCTGTATGTGCTGGACGAACCAAGCATCGGACTGCATCCGTCGAACATTGTCGGACTCACGGGAGTGATGCACGATCTGGTCGCGGACGGCAACTCCGTGATTCTGGTGGATCACGACACGCAGATTCTCTCGGAGGCCGACTGGATCGTTGAACTGGGCCCGAACGCCGGCGCGGACGGCGGACGCATCATCGCCGAAGGCACTCCCGCCGCTCTCTCCGCCGATGCGAACTCCCGGATCGGTCCGTTTCTGGCGGGACGCGAACACGTGCGAATTCTGCACAATCCTCCCGCGGAAGAACTGTTCCGCTTCGGCCGGCTCCGCTTTTCAACCGGGGCGATTCATACGGTTCATCCGCTGGAGGTGGAGATCCCGAAGGGGCGTCTGACCGTTGTGACCGGCGTTTCCGGTTCCGGCAAAACCACGCTGGTGCTGGAGAGTCTGGTTCCCGGCCTCCGCGCCTGGATCGACGGAACAAAACTGCCGGAACATGTGCACAAGGTCGAGGCGGAGGGCATCCGGCAGGTGAAACTCATCGACGCGACACCGATCGGAATCAACGTCCGCTCGACCGTCGCCACCTATGCCAATGTGCATGATGAACTGCGCAAAGTCTTTGCCAGAACCCCGGACGCCCGCGAACATGGCCGCAAAGCCGGAGATTTTTCCTACAACACGGGATCTCTCCGATGCGCCGCCTGCGACGGAACCGGTACCATCACGCTGGATGTGCAGTTCCTTCCCGATGTGGAAATTCCATGTCCGCAATGTCACGGTTCCCGGTATTCGGAGGAGGCAAATTGCATCCGGTTTGTCAACAGGAGGGGCGAAGCCCGATCGCTCCCGGAACTCATGGATCTGGATGTGTCTCACGCCATGGAATTCTGCCGCGAACTGAAAAACGTGTATCCGCGCTTGAAAGTGCTTCAGGATCTGGGACTCGGCTACCTGACGCTCGGAGAGGAGACCCCGGGACTCTCCGGAGGGGAGGCGCAGCGCCTGAAACTCTCCTGCGAAATGGGCCGACCCCAGTCCGACTCGGTGTTTGTCTTCGACGAGCCGACCATCGGACTGCATCCGCTGGATGTCCGCACTCTTCTGAACGTCTTTCTTCATCTGATCGAAAACGGGGCGACGGTGGTCGTGATCGAACACGATCTTGATCTGATCCGCAATGCGGACTACATCATCGACATGGGTCCGGGAGGCGGCGCCGAGGGCGGAAGAATCGTCGCGGCCGGAACGCTCGACGAGATCCGCCGCGTTCCGGAAAGCATCACCGCGCGCTTCCTCTGAACCGGGACAGCGGAAAGCGGGACACTCTTCGGACATTCGCGGAAGGGGTGTCCCGCCGTGTCATCACGGCTGGGACGATTTCTCCGGAGAGCTCCCCGCGCGGTAAAACGGAATCGGAACGCCGTTGACTCTCAGACACCCTTTCTCCGCCCGGATCCGTGCTCTGGTTTTCCCGAGCACCGCATAAAAAAGGGCGGAACGGACCTTCCCCGCCGACCCGTAGGTGATCGTATGCGCATTTCCCCTGTCGGCCTCCTGTTGCTGAAGCGCCTCATTCCAGATGCTGAAACGCTCCGACACCACATACCCCCTGGACACCTGCGCATTTCCGCCGGTCTGAATCCAGAGAGACGCATCGGGATGGCGATAGAATAAGAGATTCTCCGCCCTCTTCTCCAGCACGGTGTTGTGAAAAATATCATTCAGATGAAGGCGCGCATGGAATGCGAACTCCTCCCGTGCGGCCTCCGCCTGATCCAGCACCACCAGAACCTGATCCTTTTTCAGCCATGCGAATGTGCGGACCATCATCTTCAACGGCTGGGAATAGGCTCCGCGGAGATCCAGACGCACGAGCACCATCTCCGCAGTTTCCCGGAATTCCGGACAGGATGTTTTCTGTTTCCGCGCCGGAAGCTGATCGGAATCCTCCACCGTGACCGTGTTCGCCGCGGAGGTCCGGATGCTCAGCTGGTGAATCGGCCGGCGATAAAGATTCGTGTTTCCCGACGCCATCACAAGCGGAACCCCGCCGGAAGCGAACACAAAATTTCCGCTTTCCGGCCGCTTGTGACTGTTCACTCGGTTCTTCACGGCGGTATAACAGCAGAAGACCGGATCCTTCTCCTTCCATCCGCCCCGGATGAAGATCTGACCATTGGCGAACCGGGCGGTCAGCGGCAGATGGCAGGTTGCGGGATCCGCTACGGGAGGATCCTTCCGTCTGCCCGCCAGCAGCGAGTTCACGTCCCAGTTCCACCAGGGCTTCCGCCACGGAGAACGCGAACCGAGATAGGCGGCAACGGGATCCTCGAACGCCAGGGACAAAATGTACATGGTGCCGGTGGGAGGAAGAGAAAAATAATTGTCGTCCCCAAACGAAACCCGGTAGAACTTTTGCGGATTCCGCAGATCGTGATACAGCATCCACTTTGCCGTGTTCCGGAGCGGCGATGTTCGGAAAAATTCCCCGCGTTCCTTCGGCGACAGATAGGGATAGATCGAGGAAAGCACACTCATGGCATATCCGGCATATCCCGCGCCCTCCCCGTAACTGCCGTCCTCCTCGAAACAGGTCCGGAAATAGCTGTTCAGCGTCCGGAGTGCGAACTCCGCCTTCGGTTCATCCTGAAAATATCTGGCGGAAAGCAGCAGGGCTCCGCTCAGAATCGCGGTCCAGTTGTTGGGTTCCGCATCCCATTTCCGACGCCGGATCAGATCCTCGTAACAGGACTCCAGCACGTACTCGCGGTACCGGGACTCGATTCGGGCGATCTCCTCCGCGGAAAACAGATCCCGGCAGCGGACCAGAATCGCGTTCAGACACCGCGCAAACGGCAGCGAGTGCAGATCCGCATAACGCCGTTTCCGGGGATCCCGGTTCCAGACTCGGACCATCTGTCCCATCCAGAACCAGCGGTCAAGCGTCATGGCGTGCATGGTGTAGCCGTGTATGAACTGTCCTGCCGTCGGATTGCCGGTGAAAAAATAGGTGTCCAGCATCGCTTCGATTCCCAGCCAGCGCAGCTGATACGCGGGAACGACATTCGGCGGAAGAGTCCAGGAATTGATCCAGCGGAGAACATGAATCGAATTCTGTTTGCGCCAGGAATCCTGTCCGGCGGGATCCCGGCTGTAAAATTCGGCGATCCGGAGCAGGGTTTCCCGGTCCGCCGGAAGCGGACGGAGAGTCTTCAGACGGCGGATGCGCTCCATGTCGATTTTCATCAGATCCTGAAGCGACAGCGGATGAAATCCGGAAGGCGGCGTCAGCTTGAATTCCCGCATGTCCGGATAGATGCCCAGCAGGAGTTTTTCCTCCGAAAGCAGAACGAAACTTCCTGTCAGGAAAAGCAGCAGCAAAAGTGTTTTCTTCATGGTGTTCTCCTTGTTTTTCATGAGGGAGGAGGAGCCGCGGGAATCCCGAAAGAAACCTCCTTCCTTTTTTCATTTTAGTTTCTTCGTCGGAATTGTCAAGAGGCAAACATCTGCCGGGATGCCGGTT
Source organism: uncultured Victivallales bacterium (assembly GCA_944390735.1). Taxonomy (GTDB): domain Bacteria; phylum Verrucomicrobiota; class Lentisphaeria; order Victivallales; family UBA1829; genus UBA1829. Next base: position 41,875 of record CALXRL010000013.1, read on the forward strand.
CTCTCCTGATTGTGGAGAATTCACCATCCGTCCGGAATGCCGTCCTGCTCCGCGTTGAAAAGGCGGTTTTGCGCAGTATATTTTCGAAACGAAGAGGGAGGCGATGCCGAATGAACGATAAAATTCAGGTTCTGGAACGGGCGTTTCATGTTCTTGAGCTGGTGGCGCAGGATACGGAACGCCCGCATACGGTGGGAGAGCTTGCCGAACTGAGCGGACTCAAGGTGCAGACTCTTTCCAAAATTGTGCGGACCATGACGCAGCTCGGCTATCTGGAGAACACGGGGCGCAAAAAAGGATATGTCATCGGGGAGAAGCTGCTCCGGCTCTCCGAAACCTACCGGGATCTGGATGCGCTGCGCCGGCTGGTCCGGCCGCACCTCAGGATCTATGCCGAACAGATCGGGGAATACATCTGTTTTTCGGTTCTCCGGGGATACTACAAACGAATCGTCTGCAGGATCCGCTCGAAAAAGGCCAATCCCCGGCTGCAATACACCTTTCCCGCGGAGGAAAATGCGTTCGATTCGCTCTCGGGAATCGCCCTTGTCTCCCGAACGGAGCCCTCCCGGCAGCTCAAATTCTACGATCGTTACGGCGCACCGCCGCTCTGGGGCCGCATCTCCCGGGAAGAGTATCTTCGGAAAATGGCCAGCCTCGCACGGGAAGAATACAGCATCTCGCGGGAGATGCGATCAGGATACGTCATTCTCTGTTATCCGGTGATCTGCGAAAGGGAACTGCTGGGCGAGCTCGGAACCTTTCTGCCGGAAGAGTCCTATTCCGATGCCGTTCCCGAACTTCTGCGCGAAATCGCCGGAAGAATCGTGCGCAATTACTGACAAATCTTCCATTCTCTCCGATCCGGAGAGAACCACGGCTCTTCCTGTTGCATTTTTCCCGTCTTTCGTGTAAAATGTAAAAAAACGAACAGCACACGAAGGATTGTCATCGGGGAGAAACCATCATGCAGCGGAAAGCCGTTGTTTATCTGATCGCATTTGCACATCTGGATCTTTTCTGGGCGGGCAGCCGGGAGGAGTGTCTCTCGCGGGGAGCGGAGGTCATCCTGACCGCGCTCCGTCTGCTGGAACGCTATCCGGATTACCGGTTCATGATTGAATCGGTCAATTTCCTGGACTATTTTCACGAGGCGTATCCGGACGCATTTCCCCGACTTGCCGAACAGGTTCGGAAAGGTCGTCTGGAGGTCATACCGCTGCGTTCAATCCTCTATACGCAGCTGCCCTCGGGAGAGACGCTGGTACGGAACTGTCTGACCGGCCGGGAATGGTGTGAACATCACTTTGGCTTCTCCGGAACAACGGCGTCTCTTTCGGACATTCCGGGCGTGACGCCGCAGCTGCCGCAGATTGCCGCGAAATCCGGCTTCACCGGACTCCTTCTCTCGCACGGAACGCCCCCGCACACCGACCGGGTCCGATACGCGGCTCCGGACGGAACGGAAATCAACACCTATGCCCCCATCCACTACGGTCGCTGCCGCCGTCTCTTCGCGGAGGCCGAACACTATGACGCCATGTGTGCCAACGAACCGCGGATCGAAGAGGAACTGGGAGGGGTGGATTATCCGCAGCTCTGCCAGTTCGGGACCGATCTCTGCGTCATCCCGGAACGGGTCGTGGAGAATTTTCACCGCTGGAACGCGGAAGGTCACCGGCCCTTTCACTTCCGGACCGCGGAGGAGTATTTCAAACACGATTTCCCGGAAAACGCCCGGCGGATCTCCGGCGAAATCCCCTCGCTCTGGCCGAATGTGGAAAGCAGCTGGCCCGATCTCTGGCCGCAGGACCTTCCTGCGGAAAACGCGATGCTTCTCGCGGAATTTCTGGAAGCCATGCATGGACCTTCCAGTCGAAGCAGAACCCTGTTGAAACAGGCGTGGGACCATCTGCTGGATTCCATGGACCACAACCAGAACGGAATCGGCGGAGCGATCGCGGATGCGGAAAAGAAGGATCTGAAACGGTGCGCTCGTCTGATTGCGGAGCGTCTGGCGCGCAACACCGCAATGGTTCTGGCGGCGCGGATCCCGGCGCCCCGGATCAACTGTTTTCCTCTGGCGGTCTTCAACCGTCTCTCGTGGCGTCGGAGAGAGCTGGTGCGTGCGCGAACCACTCTCTACGGCCCCGGAACCGCAAAACATCCGCTGCTGCGGGAAAACAACTTCCGCCTGATTGACGACCAGGGAATCGAACAGCCCTTTCGACTGGTCAAACATCTCCGGAAAGTGGCGGATTCCATTGAGGTGGAATTTTCCGCAGAGGTTCCGGCGTTCGGCTGCCGGACGTGGTTTCTGGAAATTGCGGAACCACACCGCGCTCCCTCTCCCTTCCGGATCGACGACGGAACGGTTCGTGATCGCCGGAATCCCAACACCGCCGCGGGGGAAACCTGTGTGGAAAACGCGCATCTGCGTCTGAGCATCGAACGGGTGACCGGACGTCTCTCGCTGTATGATAAACGCCATCAGCGCTTTCTGTTCGTCCATGCGGAACTGTCCGGACGGGAGGAGGTCCGCGGCGACTACATCTGCGGCATGACGTTGACCGGACGGACAATTCCGGCGGTAGTCGAATCCGTCGAAATAGAGGAGGATTCGCCCGTGGTCTGCCGCATTCTTGTCCGGGGAACTCTCTACGGCATGCGGTATGAACAGCGTCTTTCCCTGCCGGCGGAGACGGCGGAGCTGGAGGTGGAAAACACAATCCACTGGAAATGCGGCTCGTATGTCCGCATGGAACAGAGCTTCCCCTTCCCCGAAACGGATCATCCGCCCGTGATTGAATACGGAGTCCCGTTTGGAAAGGTCCGCTATCCGGAAACCATTTACAAGGACGATCTCTCGTTTCGCAGCATTGTCACCCCGGAGCGCGGCAACGATCCCGATCCTGCGATTGAACATCTGCGTCTGGCGGCCCAGTGGGTAGCCTTCGGCTCGGACGGACATTTCACAACCATCGGAAGCGACCATCGGCTCTGGGAATTTGACGCTCAGGAGATCCGCAGCTGCATGGTCCGCGGAATCGGGTATTGCAGCGGAAGCGAGGAGGTGCTGGCGGACGGCACCCTCAGAGCCGTTCCGCGTCCCCCCGACGGAACCTATACCTGCCGCTACCGGATTCAACCGGGCATGCGCCCGGAATGCGGCTGGGAACTGAATGCGCCGCTCTATCCGGTCGGAGTCGGACGATGCCTCTCCGAATCGGAACACCGGGAACGGCCCTCCCTTCTCCCCGATACAACAGGAAGCGGAATTTTCTCTTCGTGCGTCAAAGTCTCCGAACGCATTCCCGGAGCGATCGTGGTACGGCTGTTTGAAATATCCGGCAAACACGCAGAGCTCGCTCTTCCGGAGGGGGAATGGCTGGAATCGGATCTGATGGAACGGAATGCGCGCCCCTGTTCCGGACCGGTGGTTTCCTTCTCCCCCTTTGAAATCAAGACCCTGATCCGGAAGAATGTGCATTCTCCCCGGAAATCCGGCGGGGATCTTCTTCCATAATCCACCAGAAAGGAGATGAATATGAAAACAGAGTGTTCACGAAGCAATGCAGAAAAGAGAGATTTCACCTTGATAGAACTCCTCATCGTCATAGCAATCATAGCGATCTTATCCGGACTGCTTCTTCCGGCATTGAATTCCGCCAGGGAAAAGGGAAGAAGCGTCCGCTGTCTCTCCAATTTGAAGCAGTTCGGACTGGTTTCAATGGAATATACGCAGGAAAATGACAGCTGGGTCCTCCATCTGGGATCGGAAGCAACGGTCGGGAAGAATTGCGTCTGGTACAATGCAATGGGGCCTTATCTGGCCAGGAAGAAAACGCCGACGGTCTTCGACTGGAAAAATTACTGCTGTCCCGTCAAACTTCCGCTTTCCGCAGTCATCAACGACAGTTACGGAATCATCTCCGGCGCCAATGTCTATACGGGCGACAGCCTCCGGACGTTCAAAATGGAGCGAATGAAACAGCCCTCGCGTCATTTTCAGTTCATGGATGGCAATGCCGCGCTTCTGAACTACTACAACAGCTCCTATGCCGGATGGCTCCAGTACGGAGAAACCGGAACCTCAGGACACTGGAACAGTTCGGCATACCGGCACCCGGGAGGACGACTGAATCTGCTCTATTTCGACGGTCACATCTCCCATCTGGAACACACGAGGGTCCACGGCTCCGAAGACGTTAAAAAGCAATGGTATTTTGAGGAGTCCCTCCGTTGACAGGCCTCCCGGAAATGCAGACGCCTGGAATGCGTCGCCCCGGAACATGTGTTTCCCGAGCCCTCATCTCCGTATCCACCAAAGGCTCGCCCTTGAAACGAACGACCGATGAACCCGAGTGCCGACAGCTTGATCCAACGTCTTTGACAAACGACCTCCGGATCCGTCAGAAAGTCCGTTCCGGAGAAAACGCGATTCGGGGAAAAGCGTTTCCCTTTCCGGGGATTCGCTCCGATGGGCTGGACCGCATTCCGTACACGATTCCTTCTTCCTGCCTTTCCGGGGGGAGCCCCTGCCGCGATCCCGGAAGAAATGGTGTTCCACCAAGAGTCGTCAGGTTCATATTCTCCAGGAATCCATGACCAGGAAAGGTGTTCAGGAAATTATTTTTCCGCAGAGGGCAAGGTCAGCAGATTTCCAAGTTTCAAGTCCCATTCCTTCGGAGACCAGCGCAGGAAACCTCCGCAGGGGGTGAATGTCATTTCCCCGAACCGGAATGATCCGTCATTCAACCGATAAAAATCGACGCGAACAAAAGGGATCCCGGCAGCAAGACGTTCCGAAATTCGGATGAATTCCTCCAGATTTTCGGGTTTCTCCGGGACCTCCGTTATCTTGGAATTGACGCCGCTTGCAAGAGGTAAAACAGACCAGTTCCGATCCAGATAAACCTCTTTCAGACCATTCCTCCGGTCAGTCAAATAGAGAATGAAGAGAACTTTCCCCTGAAAACACCACGCCTTGTAATCATTCACATATTCATCGGCCAAGTTCTCAATGTATTCCTCCGCAATGATTTTTCTTTGAATTGCCGCATAATGCATTTCGAACGAGGAAAATTCAAAAGCCGTCTTTCTCCATTGTTCTATTTTCCTGCGGGCATCCGCATAATCCAGCCGGTCTTTATCGGGAACAAAATAATTGAATCCGCATCCATGGTTGAGTTTCAAAACAAATTTTGATGGAAGTTTATCAAAATCAATTTCATCGAAGGTGTCCCATGCCCCAAGCAAAGGAATGACATACTGATCGCCGATTTTTTCCCGAACCCACTCCTTGACCAGGTATTTGTCAGAGAGACGACTTTTCATCTCTGTGGAATCATGAAACTTCATCCATTGAATCTTCTCTGTAAATGTCCTCGGCTTACGCAAATGCAGCACTTTCCTTATACAAATGAGATACGCAAGAGAACAGAAGAGCGGATAGGTCCATTTCGGCATATAAGGGAGCATCGCTCTGCTCTTCTTCATCATCCAGAACAATGGAGAGTCCATAGAAGAAACCTTTCACATATGTTTTATCAAATTTCTTTCAATACAAATATTTCACTTTTACCATCAAAGATGAAATTGATAGAACAAATATAATATAATATAAAATTTAAAAAAATCAAATATTCTATAAAATATTTGATCTGAATCCGACAAATGCAATCCATTCCGAATCTTCTGAAAAAGATCGGGACCCGGTTCCTTTTCCGAACGCGGGAACCAAATTCATTTCAAGGGAGAAAAGGCCTCTCCGACTCAGAGCTCTTTGGATGTTTTCAGATCGCAGTATTGCATCCACTCCCAAAAAGCGTTTTCCGCGAAGAAAAGTCCTGCGTAATGCAGTTTGCTCCACAAGGCTCACGGCGACGTCCAGTCCTTCGCTCTCGATGTGACCGTAGACAAATCCAAAGGACGCTGGGGAGCACGCGCAATGTGGGCAACAAAGACAAAATTGAACATTCCGCTTGACAAACCAGTCTGGTTCACAGGATTCATCTATCCGGAGCAGCTGCCACCGGAACTGCGCATTGAAATAGGAATCATCTTCAACGGAAAGAAAAACGGGGCATCTGTCCAAGGAGGAATGATGGGGTTCAAACATTCCGGAGTCGACGCTCAGGGGTGGATGGTTTACCAGAAAGATGTCGCGAACTTCCTGAAAGAAAGCGGCTTTTCGGAATGCGTCATGACCGGATGGCAAATTATGATCTGCAGTCATTCAGGCCAGGCGTTCAAAGGGCAGCGGGTCAAATTATTCCTTGATGATGTCACTCTGTCCTCAGAACCGCAGCAGATCGGTCTTGTTCCCGGCCGGGAAGCACACCACATCAATATTACTCCCGGTCCGCATACGGTCGGTTATGCCTCCTTGTATGACCACTATCCGAAAGATGCCTTGAACCGGGTCCAGAATTCCAGTTTTGAAAACGGTTTTGACCGCTGGTATACCACCGTTTCTTTTTCAGGAACGGAAAAAAAGGACCTTCATCTTTCCGATCCCGCTTCGGTTTTTCTTATCCGAAAAGGGGATGCTCCGCACGGAGAGCATTATGCGGAACTGAACCATCCGGGCAAAAAGCCTTCCTCCGCAACGATCAGCAGCATGCCGGTTCAAATCAAAGAGGGGAACCCTTATACGCTATCCTTCTGTGCGAAGGCATCCAGAAATGGAGAAATTCTCCTTTTCAATCATTATCAGAAAATCCGTTTAACAACAGAGTGGAAGCGTTACTCCATCTTTTTCCCTGCAATAAAACGTCATTCCACCGCTCAAAAAAAATGGCCGGGACGTTATAAAATCACGTTTACGCACAGCGGTACGGAAAGCATTCTGCTGGATGCGGTTCAATTGGCAGAAGGCCGAAACAGCAACTACCAGTATCCCGATATGGTCTCTTTGGCGGTTCGCCCCGGTAATCATCTGGGACTCTACCTTCCCGGAGAAAAAATCTGTTTTCGAACCTCGCTTTTCAATGGATCCGCAGAGGGGAAAACAGTTCATTTGAAATGGAGGATCCTTGATTTCGCTCATAGAACCATTCAGGAGCAGGAACAGACGCTCCCGCTGAAAAGCGGGGAATGCAGGGAACTAATGACAGAACTACCGGACGGATACCGTCATTATAAAATCATGGCATCCCTTTCCGCACCGGGAGTTCCAAATCAGAACTCCACGACAGCTGTTTCTGTCGTGGATGACCTCAGCAGAAATCCCCATCGAGATTATTTCGGGCAGCTTGGATTCGCGAGTCCGAATCCCGGCAATTTCAAAGATATTCTTGAACTCAACCGTTTGCTCGGGATCCGCTGGATGCTGATTTACAACAATACGCGTCTGGACTGGGAACCGGACTGGAGAGAAAAAAATGGTCTCTGGCGGCAAAGAGCTTTTACACTTGACCAGGTTTTAAAAAACGGTTTTATCCCGCTGTACAGCATTTATCCGTTTTCCAGAAAAGTGAAAAGAGATTCCTCCGGAGCGGAGATCCTGACAGAGGCGGACATCAGGGAAATCGGGGAATGGGCCGGATCAATTGCGAAATATTATGCCGGACAGATCAGGCATTTTGAGGTGTTCAGCGAATATATGACAGGATCTCTTTCTCCGCGGGCAAACAACGTCCTCAGAATCCTTCCGGTAATCTACAAGGCATTGAAGCAGGGAAATCCGGAATGTGAGGTTTCCGCATTCGGAGAGAACAATATGCCTGGGGTCTGCGCGGAATTGGAGGCTCATTTCAAACTGGGGTCGCTGAATTTCTGCGATGCAGTGACCCTGCATCCGTATTGGGTCGCCCAACAGGATCAGGAACTCCTGAAAAAATATCTGAACGATGTACGTTCCCTGATAAACCGATACGAGGGGAAAAAGCGGAATATTCCTTTCTGGGGAAGTGAAGCCGGGCATAGAAGTGTCGATACTCTTTACTATGATGATATTGAACCGGAGTCGATGTACTATCCGATTCATTGCACGGAACTGGAACAAGCGGAGCGGACGGTCCGGGAAAATATCATTGCCATGGGTTCTGGATTGAAACGCTATATTGCATTCTATACGATTCCTTCTTATTCTTCTTTTTTTTCTTTTTCTTATGTGCAGCTTGAAAACGGGATTCGTCCTAAAACGGTTTTCCCCGCATACAATTTCATGGTAAAACAACTTGCCGGAGCAAAACTGGAAAAGGATTTTTCCAAACCGGAATCCAAATTCAACGCTTTTCTTTTCTCGAAGGGAAAGGAAACTTGTGCCGTTATGTGGTATTCCGCAGAAGATCATTCCGCGGCGAAATTCCGTTTAAATCTGGCACCGGAACTGCTGAAAGCCTGGAACCTGGTCGGAGAACCGTTTGCTCTGCCGGGGGGAAGTACCCTGACAATTGACCTTGATGGGAAACCTGTTTATTTTTCTACCTCCCGCATTTCTGTCCAAGAGTTTGCCAGAGCTCTCGCCTCCATTCAAACCGACCGGGTCATTCTGAAGACGGAATTGAAAAACCGCAATGAAATGAAGCTCTCGCTTACAGGCGGAATTGTGAAGCAGCGTGGAACTCTGACCGTGAATGGCAGACAACGGGAATTCATTTTGGAACCGGAAGAAACATTTTCCTGCTGCATTCCGTATGCAGATGCCGGAAATCAGTTCAAAATACAATGGAATGATAAAAACGGCATCTTGGAAAAGAAGTATTTTTTTATTCCGCTAGTCCCCTCGAAGGGATTTTCGTGGGATGAAGATTTTTCTGATTTTCAGCATTGTCCTCCGCTGAAGCTCGGATCTGAGAACCGGGTTTCGCGCTTTCCCGAAATTTCTTATGGAGGATCGAACGATCTTTCCGCTGAAATCCGTATGATGTATGACCGGACAAATCTTTATCTTGGCATCAAAGTTCTGGACGACATCCACAGTACCCCTTTTTCTTCTAAAAACAAGCCGCAGTTTCTCTGGGCAAACGATGCCATTCAGCTTGCCTTTGACAACAGACGTTTTCCCGGATTCATCGAATTCAGTCTGAGTGGAACTCCATACGGTCCTGAAATTTTTGTATCGCCATTCAGGGATGTGGAAAAAAAGGATATCAAATTCAAGGTGATCCGTCGAGATGCATTCACAACCTACAAAATCAAAATTCCATGGAAAGCATTGTGGAAAAACGATATCTCTTCTGACTTTCCGGAAATTCGATTCAATATTGCAATCGTCGATAACGACGGAGATCCCAAACGAACTTTTTCGCAACCTTATATTGGAGACAAACAGGCTCTTCAGCTAACGCCCGGGCTTTTCTCCGGCGGCAAAACCTCGGAGTCTTTTGCATGGCTCTTGCTCAAATAAAAACAGGAGCAGCGGAAAAAGAGTTCTCATGGATTATAAAAAAATCAGAAAAACCATTTGCATTCTCTTGACAAGATCCAGCGGGGTATCGTAAATTTATACGTATAAGCATCATGAACAGAGACTTCTGGAATGACTCAAAAAGAAATTGCAAAGGCATTAAAGGATAACGCAGGTCTCCGTTTCCAGGGCTCGGCAAGGAGGATCAGAGCGGATCTCGCCCGGATTGCGCAATTCCGTGCGTAAAGGTGTCGAAAGTGCTGGATATCACCCGAATCTGGCTGGACAAATGTTTCGCGGAGGCCGAACAGCTCTCTCATCGGCGCTGCTTTTCCGAGATTGACCAATCCCTTTTACGCGGAGCTGTTTCAGGAAATCCAGAATCAATTACGATCTCGCGGATCTATGCTTTATTTTGCTTCGGCGAAATCCAGGGAAGAAGTGCAGAAAACAGTCATAATGTTGTGTCTGATGCGTGTTGCAGGCATAATCGACTGACAAACGGAGAACAGAAACAGCTTTCTCTCACGGGAAATGGAATTGCTCTGCTTCTTTACGGTGGAGATACAAAATTGGATCTCGACGTCAGTCAGATTCTTCCGGATTGTTATCGTGCGACTCTTCAGATGATGCACTTTCTGCTTGCACGTGGACGCAGACGGATTGCGTTCCTGGGCGCAGCTCTGGAGGAAGAACCACGTTTCCGAGCTTATTCCGATCTGCTCCGGAAGGCAGAGCTGCCTCTTTTGCCAATTCCATTCGTCTGCTCCTCGGATGAGTTCATGGACGCCGGTTTCCGGGCAACAGTGTAATGCACCCTTTTTTCAAGGGCGGCATTATGTAGAAGCAGTCAAAAAATGCAGATTTCATTTTCAGAGAGTTCTTTACAAGGGCGGTGTCGGCCTTTTTCCATTTCATTGCTGAGTTGTTCTCTAAATACGCTCATTTTTGTCAAAAGCAGTCGAAGAACCATTTTTTTTCTTGAATTGATTTGCTTTTTTTTCTTTCAAAGCTATATTAAGAGCATTGAATGTAACGGGGCGTAGCTCAGCCTGGTTTGGAGCGCTTGGTTCGGGACCAAGAGGTCGCAGGTTCAAATCCTGTCACCCCGACCATTTATAAATGTTTATCCACCAAGGACTAAGCCTTGGTGGATTTTTTGTTTCAGGACTAAGCGGCTGACGTTACAGCACTTGTGCATTCTCTCTTTGATTTTAACTGCCCCGCCGGAGAACACCAAAACCGCCAAAAAAAGCCAGTCCCGTCATGTTCGCCTTGCCGTTTTCTCCGTTTCAAAAAGTTGCCAACTAAGCTCTCTCTGCTACGTTGAGGGAAAAATCTATTTCCGAAAATTGGAAGTTCACAAGAATGCATTTAGAGGTTGGATTTTTCATCGAAATCTTCTCCATTGCCTGAACAGAAAAAAAATTGAACTCAAATTAAAAGTCAGCGAAAATTAACAAATGATATTATCCCTATTTTGAGAATCGAACTCATAACTTTGAAAATCAGCCAAAAAAAATCCGCCAGCACTTTCTGTGCTGACGGAGCGTCCTTAGGTCAGCCGAGTAACTCGGCTACTTGCTCATCCCATATTTCCGGGATTCGCCCACGGAGTTTTTCGAGTGTCAGTGTCGGAGGATACTGTCCCAATATGATCCGGTGGATAACCTCGGGGGCAAGCATCGAAAGTCGTATTGTCCCGGATATGTTGCCGGGATCTCGACCAATGTATCTGGCAAGTTCTTTGGCATTTGCAAATCGCCCCTCATCAATCAATGCCTGCCATCTACGTCCACGGGCAATAGCCAGCACTAATGGATCATGCCCATGTCCGTCTTCTTCCGTTACTATGATTTTTCTGCGATTTGCCATCGCACGGAATATCAATGGTATGGTAATCCTGATGTTCCCGTTTTGCAATTTCTCAACCTTTGTCTGTGGCATACATAGCCTCCTCTATCAATGATTTTACTCCGCAGGTTTTTATTTCCAACGTTAATCCGTTTTCCACAATAACTGCTCGCTCAACCAGCAATTCAGCAACCCGTTGTTTTTCCCCATTGGTCATTTCCTTCAACATTTCTTTATTGAACATTTCGGAAACGCGATGGGCTTCAATGCCGGTCATCCGTGAAAAGTTGGCAATCATTTCCGGGGCTGTCATTACTCTTATCAGCTGCTCGTATATCAAGTTTTCGATTTCAGCACTGTTAACTCTTTTTACCGGACACTCCGATATGTCACGCTTGGTATCCTTGACGCAGATGTAGTAAAAATATTTTTTACCGTTTTTCCTGGTGTAGGTCGGCATCATGGCACAGTTGCAGTGTCCACATCGGAGGATGCCCTTCAATGGTGCAATAGTTTCCAACCGCTGGACTCTATTGGGGATCGGGGCATTGTTCTGCATGAACTCATGTGCCTGTTTCCATATGGCTTCATCAAGGAACCCCTCATGCTCACCATCCACGATTTTGCCTTTATAGTTGACTTTACCGATGTAGGTGTAGTTATTCAGGATTCGGTAAATGTATTGCGTTGTCCACTCACATCCCCGCTTGGTTTTGACACCGCTTTGATTCATCTCCAATGCGATTTGCTTGGGAGACTGGATTTCAAGGAACCGGTTGAATACCATTTTTACAATTTCAGCTTCTTCCGGAATGATTACCAAGTGCTTGTTCTCAACACCATATCCCAGCGGGAGCGAACCTCCGACCCATTTTCCCCTGAGACGACTGGCCGCCATCTTATCCCTTACCCGTTCCGTTATGACTTCACGTTCGAATTGGGCGAATGTGATAAGAATATTGAGCATCATGCGTCCGGCAGAAGTGTGGGTATTTATTTCCTGCGTCACGCTGACAAAGGCTACATTCTTCCTGTCGAATTTCTTGGACAACTCGGCAAAATCGCATATGGAGCGGGAAAGCCGGTCGATTTTATAAACGACGATGATATCGACTTTGCCTGCATCAACGTCTTCAAGCAACTGCTGAAGCGCAGGACGTTTTATGTTGGCACCGGAGTATCCGCCGTCATCGTAATGCTGCGGCAGGCATACCCAGCCATTGGATTTTTGACTGGCGATATAGGCTTCTCCTGCCTCACGCTGGGCATCAAGACTGTTGAATTCCTGCTCCAGCCCGTCTTCTACGGACTTGCGACAATAGATTGCACAGCGTTTGATTTCTGGCTTTTTATTTTCCATCATCGCACCCCGAAGAATAATTTACCGTTCCACCGCGTCCCGGTGATTTTCCGTGCGACCGCCGAGAGCGATCTATACTGCCTTCCATCATACTCAAACATTCCGTCACCGACGGCGATGACTTCGTGCATGATTCCTTTCCATACGCGGCAGAAACGTGTTCCGGGTGTTCTGGTCATACGTCTTGCTGGCACTCGCTCAAGATTGGCCAGAGGATCATTATCCGCTATGGTCTCCAGAATTTCCACATCTGTATCCGACAAACCGCCGAAGTAAATCTCCTGCACACGGTAGGCAATGCGTTTCCTCAGATTTCTGACTGTGGTATCGCCGCTGTCAAAACCGTGGAGTTCAAGAAATTTTGCCTGAAGCTCCGGCATCAGCATATCGTTGAGTGATGCTATCTGTTTGCGTGCCAACTTTTTTTTATCTGTTTTCTTCATCTTTGGCGACTCCTTCTGCAGCTTCACTAACAAAGCATGACTGAGCTTCTTTATCCAGTCGTTTAGCCTCAATTCTCCGAACTATTGCGGCTATTAAATAGATGGTCTGACGGATGTTCACAGGATATTTTTCAAGCCCGACCACAGGCTTGGTTTTACGGGGCTGATTGCTCTGTCTCATGATTATGCCCTCCCGTAGAAATCATCGAGTCCGGCTGCAATGAAAACCTTCCGAATGGGCATCAAATATTTTTTCTTGAATCCCATACGCGAAATTTTATATTTTTCGGCCAACGAGGACATTGTTTCCCCAGCCATAATTTCCCGGCAGATTTTCTGAAGTTCTGGAGTCAGCATAGAAATTGCGTATTCCACACATTCACGCAAAATCATGGTTTCAAATTCCGATCTGCAACGATTCCCGATGGCGCAATAGTATTCATCTGCATCGATGATATCGGCAATGGTATCGCCGTCATCGTTTATCACAGAGTCTAGAGAAATGATTTGCTCAGGAGATCCTTTTTTCTTCCGGATCTCCATGTCAATCATATTTTTTGTTCTGTTGCTCAAGACGCGATCCGCAAATGTATACTTGCTGCTCCGAAGTGAGTCAAAATTTTGCAAAGCATTCCAAACAATTATGGTTAACGTCTGGCAGAGATCATCCATTTGGGTTATGTCCCACAGCCCCGTCTTTACCAAATGACGTGCCTTTTCAAAAACGATTTTTTTAAGATGCTCGTCAAGAGCTACAAATTTGATAGACGCTTTCGACTCTGCAATACTTGCAGCGGACAGAAAAAGGGCTTTATCCATATGCCTTCTCCTTGATTAAACGGAGAGGCCTTTCTGGAACAGCCGGAAAGTTCAAACCTCAACCGCTTTCAAGGGCAAGGCACGACTTTTTTTGTCGTATTGAGCGATTTTCTTTGTCGCTCGAAAAAAAGTAAAAAAAAAACGCCAAATCATTATGACTTGGCGTTAAAAAATCTCTGGATGAAACTTTATGAATTACGCGATACTTTCCATTTTATAACATCTGGATTTTGATTGGTATACATTGGAGCTGATCCGAAAGATATATTGTCTTTTAGATGTTCAGCACAGTCCGGATCAAAAGTTTTGATTGCTTTAATTACGGATTGCACAAGACTACGGCAACGGTCTCTCTTTCTTTTTTCTGTCTTATTTGCATCACGCGGTTTCCCGCCGATTTTGGTAGAAGAACTTAAATACTTGTCAATTTTCTTTATCTCCTCCTCGTACTGCTCCCTTTTCTCCAGCGGGTAATCGGGAGTGTGTAAAAGAGCATTTAGCTCTTCTTTCCTGTCTTTAATTGCACGAATAGCCTTCACATCGCATACTGGAATATAATTTTCACGGTTGCTGACAGTCATCCCATTCATCAATTCATCCCCATCAACGACTTGAGTGTCATCATGCGCAAATAATTCGGGAAATAATTCGGCATACTCTATATGCGTATTGGGCGATTCAAGCAGCTTGGCAATTATATTGCAGCCGTCCAAATCTGGCTGGTATCTTTCCTCGCCACCTTTATATCTTATGACCCAAACATTTCCCTTGCGTATAAACATATAATCCGGTTTTTTTTCAGGGATAAATTTTGTTTCAATCACCGATGATTGTGTTTTTCTATGAAGCAAACGCAGGAGACAGTCATCTGGCAGAGGATTATCAAGATCTCTTTCTCTCTCAAGGAATATCGGCGTTTCTGCATATTGAATTACGGCTTGAATATCTTTTGCAAGACGCTGATAGAGACGATAAATATCCTGTGCTGCATTTAATGGATCTTTTCCCATGTATAGCAAAGCAGAATTTATTTCCGGAAAGCTTGTTTGAAATTGATCGCAATTCATTTTCTGAATTTGCTGTGCTCTTAAAAAATATGAGGCCAACAGATTTTTGTTTGGAGCATCGAAATAGTCGTCAAAATCCTCGTAATGCGAGTCTACGGATTCTGTAAAAAAATCGGTAACATAATCATCTTTATCATCAAATTTTTCTCCTGCTGCTGCAATAATTGCAACCCGGCGGTCAATGCATTGAGAACAAACGCCACAATGTTTCGTAAGGCTTGTTTGTTGCCATGAGTGCGCACAACTCATGGATTGATTTATGAGATCTTTGCAATCGTGAGAAATAATCAGCTTAACGATTTCTGATTTGGTCTTATCAATAAAAGGATTGATAACCTTAAAGTTGGGTCTTTCAGAAATCATGCGGAAAAGTTGCTGAAAGAAATAAAGCGTTTTGGGATGAGTTGTTCTTGTAGCCTTACCTCCAATTACTTGTGGGCTCATTGGCAAATTCAAACTGACAGGACCATTTTCATAAAAACGTACTTCATCTATTTTAAGCAAATTCGCAATGACAGCGGCAAAAGCAAAATAAAGAATAGAGCGACTCCTTTGGGTATATTCTTTTGAAAGTTTTCCGCTTTTTTGTGCCTTAAAAGTAAATAAAATACTTCGATCACCGCTACGTCGCTTCAATTCATTTTCAATATACTCATAACGTTCTTTATGCTTCCAGGAAGATTTATGGCGTACCAAAACAGTGGGGACTCCATCCCCCATTAAAGATTCAATAGCTCCGCCCAACGAATCCAGACCGCCAGAAAATAGCATAACACGCTCGGGAGGATACTTGGCGCCCATCTTATTGTCAAAAATCAGGTATTGCTGTTGAGGAGGACACTCTATCATTCTCACAAATTGGAAACAGTATTTATCATCTGATAGGAACTGCAAAAGGGTTTCAAGTGTTTTTTTTACATCGGGCCTATTCCAAAAATCGACATCTCGAACTGCTATGATCATATTGAATTTGCGATGCCATCTAAAAGCATGAGGATCAGTAAGACCTTGGCACCTTACCATGCGCTGATCTGCGACATAGATGAATGTTGCAATTTCAATGAAATCTATTAGTCTTGCCTTAACTTCCTGAAAGTATTCCGCAAATAACGACACTTGCGGGAAAACGTTCATCTGATCCTTGCCAAATAAGTTCAGACGTTGAAAACACTCGCCTTTATATGAAGCATGATTGCATACGATTGTTACTTCGTTATTAGTCTTTTCCATATTTCAAAGCCCTCAGCATTTTCGATATCAAAAAATTAGCATGCTTTTTGATCGTCTTGGAATCTATGTCTTTTAATTGATATTTGTGCTTGCCCAACCATTCAGTTGCATAGACCCTGTGCACTACCGCCGTCTCATAGCAATATTCTTCCAGCGCTTGGTATGATGCATTGACTTCAAATACAGACGGAACTTTCTGTGCAATACCAGTCAAGTTCGGAATAATCTGTGCAAGGTATGAATTGAGGCTTCGAGATGTGACCTGGGCAATGAAGAGCTGATTGAGTTCAGCAAGGTTTGCTCTTGTGCCGAAAGTATTGAACACGCTGATGTCGGGACGGACAATCAGCCCGGGGATATCTTGCGCTCTTTCTTTTTCTGCACATTGTGAGACTGCACTGCAAAGAGCGTTTTGTGCAAATTCCGCGATGCTGCTTTTCCCCGCTGGACTCTCCCATGCTGCATTATCTACAGCTTCTACAAGCCTTGCATTCAGTTCCTGGACTGATGGAGAGTGTGTAAGCTCAATTCCACATTCATGCATATGACCGACAAAATCACCGCATTGAGCCGCGATGCCTAGATGGACTAACAGTTCAACAGCTTTTTGATAGCCTGCATCTTGCGTGATTTTATTGTAATTGAAGCCATCCTTCGCTGCTTCTATTGTCATTCTTGAAATCTGTTCCGTTTCTGCACCAAGGCAGAAAGCTGCTACGACATCTTTCCACTTTCGTGATCGATTAAGGTGTCCAATGCGTGTATGTCCCATAACCTTCACCTTGTAGTCAAAGCGAAAAAAGAATCTCTGAAGGGTAGGCATAAAATTTTGCGCTGGGCAAAAATCCTTGCATGTTAACTATCCTCCTTGCTTTTGCGTATGGCCTCAACAATTACAGAAATCTGGTCTGCTGACATATCTGAAACCAACAATATCAATTCAGCTAATTCACTTTGACGTTTCAGCAAAATAGCTTTCAATCCCGGGTCAATGTGATTAGCCTTGGTCAGAAGAACAAATTTATTAATTCCAAGTTCTTCTGCAATACGGACAACTTTTTCTGCACGGGGTGGCTGAAATTCGTCTGTTTCCGCTTTGCTTAAATAGGTAGGACTGATTCCAATCCGAAATGCGAATTTGCGAAGGGAAAAATCCGCATTTGTCTTACGAAGATTTAACCGGGTATCCCGAACGATTTGTCCAAATGTACGCTTGTCATCTGTCATATATAATTTTTCCTTAATATGTGTTTAATATATATTAAACCTAAATGAAATACAATCCTAAAATATAAAATTTTTCCACTTTTTTTTATGAAAAACAGGTTTTTTGGTTACACCCCCCCCGAAAATTCTGAATAAGAAGAGTGTAGGGACAACGATGATGTTGCACCTGATAACAGAAGGACGAATATGAAAAACATCCCCATCATCTCAATGCCAGCAGACGAATATCATGCCGCATCACAGTCAGGAAAATTCATGTCGAGCCACCTTCTGGCCGACTTCCGGGAATCTCCGGCTCTCTACCACAAGAAAGTTTCCGGGGAAATCACGGAAAACGATTCTGCCGCATTCATCATGGGACGTGCGGCGCATTGCCTGATTCTGGAGGGTCGTAACGTCTTTGACCGAGATTATGTGGTTTCGGACGGCCCGATCAATCCCCGGACCGGCGAATCCTACGGACGCAATACCAAGGCGTTTGCGGAATGGGCGGCAACGCAGGAACGAGAAATCATTTCCGGAAAGGACTTCAACTTTCTCCTGAAACTGCAGCGCGGCGTCTGGCTTCATCCGCTCGCATCGGAACTGCTGGCGGACGGGATCGCGGAAGGTGTGGTTCGAGCAGAGTATTGTTCCGTTCCATGCCAGATCCGGATGGACTGGTTCAGCCTGAAATCCGGTCTTGTTGATCTGAAAACCTGCGACACTCTCCACTGGTTCGAGTCGGACTGCCGTCGCTATGGCTACATTCAGCAGCTGGCGTTTTACCGGACGATCCTCCGGATTGTGACCGGGCAAAATTTCCCCGTGCACATTATTGCAGTGGAAAAGAATGAACCGTGTTCCGCCGGGGTCTGGAAACTGACGGATGAAGTGCTGAATCTGGCGGAACGTTCCAATCAAGTCGCACTGAAACGATTCCGGACCTGTTGCGATTCCGGGATCTGGCCGACCGGGTATGAAGATCTCCGTATCATTAACACACTCTAACAGAAGGAAATTGATCTATGAGCATGCTTGACAAAATTCAAAGCGGACGGGACAACAAGCCGCCGCGGATCATGATTTA
>CALXRL010000014.1 GCA_944390735.1 uncultured Victivallales bacterium
CGGAAGTTTTCACGGAGGGAACGGTCCCTTTTGTCGTCGTTCACACTTTCCATACGTCAACCCGCTACCGGGAACTGAATGCGCATCGCAGTTTCACGACCGATTGCGGGAAGACCTGGTCGGCGCCGGAGAGCTTTCACGGAGTTCCCAGCTGCATGTCAATCCGGGAAGGCAAGGTTCTCAGCGACGGAACCTGGCTTTTCCCTGTTTACTGGGGCGAGGAGCGTCCGGTCGCCGAGACCGAGGGGCGCTGCGCCGCCTCGCAGGAAATCCGGTCCTGGGAGCGCGCCTCTTCCGGCGTGATTCTCTCCCGGGACGGCGGCCGGAATTTCACGCTTTCCACCGCTGTGGAGTTCGAGGACCCGAAAAGTAGCGCCTGGGAACCGGCCGTCACGGAACTGGAAAACGGACATCTCCGCATGTTTCTCCGGCGGGACCGCTTCGGTGCGCTCTTCACTTCCGACAGCTTCGACTATGGAAGAAGCTGGTCCGCGCCGAAGGCGGAACCTATCCCGAATCCAGGAGCAAAGGTTTCCGTCTATCGTGTTGAGAATCTGCATGTTCTGTTTACCAATGTGTGTGCGCCCGGCGAATTCCACCGCAGACTTCTGGAGGCATGGGTCTCGGATGATTGCTGCCGAACCTGGAAGAAAAGAATCCGGATCGCCGAGATTCCGGATCCGGAAGAACGGACGGTGAATGTCACCTATCCGCATGGATTTGCCTGTTTTTCGGAACGGTGTTTTTATCTGGCCGTGGATTCGTACCGCTTCTTTTCCCTGCTGAAGATTCCGTTTTCGGAATTTCAAATCGGCTAGGGAGTTGATCGGTCTTGCACCTCCCGTTCTGCCGCTGATCCGTCTGTTTGCGGAGCCGCGGCGGAGGGGAGGGCCTTTTCCTGTATTACCGCAGTTCGATTTCGACGCGGTGGCTGCCTTCTCCCGGGAAGGCGATCCGGGGAGCGGACTCCTTTCCATCCAGCAGAAAGCGGAAGATGCGGTTTCCCGCTCCTTTGAGATGGATCTCCAGAAGTGCTCCTCCCGCATACACGCCATTCAGATGGAGCTCTCCCCAGTCGGGAGGCAGATTCGGATGAAACTCCAGTCCGTTTTCCGTGAAAGTCAGTCCGAAAATTGCGTGATGAATGGCGGAAAGGATCGCAGTTGCGCCCCAGTTCTGATGTTTTTTGGCCGGATGACCCCAGAGTTTGGGATTTCCGGTTCTGGCATGATAAATTTCCCAGATTCCGTCGTTTTCGCGGATGAGGCGGCAGAGATTTTCCAGCTCGGATGCAAGAAGCCCGATTTTTCCGTACGCGGCGCAGGCGAGCATCCAGATTCCGTTCACCTGGGGCCAGATGGTGATATTCTGCGGGGTGTGATATCCGTGATCGGTCGATCCGGTTTTGCCGCTGCCGAGATAATCGTTGTCCAGACTCGGCCAGATCACCGGGAGCCCGTTCGGTTCGAGATGGACCCTGTCAAAGAGTTCCTGAGCGAGGGAGTCGTCGGGAATTCCGAAGAGGAGGGCGAATCCGAGTCCGCTTCCCTCCTGATAGCAGGCAGCCTCGCCCTTCCGGGGGCCGGTTCCGTGAATGAAATAAGCGGGGATTCCATCGGGGGAGTTCCGGAAGAAACGGGTTCGGATGGTTTCGGCGAGAGAATCGGCTTTTTCCCGGTATTGAGAGGCGAGAGAGGCGTCGCGTCCGAGGGCGTCGAGAATGGAAGCGGCGTCACGATAGGCTTTGACATAAAGGGAGTTGGTGCTGAGGGTCATGATCTGGAGAGCGTCGGGATATTCGGCGACGCATGATTTCCCTTCCGAGATTTCGGCATAGGGAAGGGGGAGGGCGCCGATGCTGTCAAGAAAGAACCCCGGGCCGCGGAAGAGTCCAAATTCCGGGAGGAAGTAGTGATCCTCCTGCCAGGCGAGGGTTTTGATGGAGACTCCGGCGGCGAGAGAGAGAAATTCCCGGTTCCGTGTAATGAGCCAGTGGTGATAAGCGGCGATGATCCAGAGATGTTTATCCCAGAACTGGAGGTCGTCGAACGAACCGCCGCTGATGCTTCCGTTGACCATGCCGTCTGCGAGGAGGGCGCAGAGGGTGTTTTCCGTGATGTCGGGAGCGAGGAAACTTCCGGCAGCGAAGGAGTTGTATGAACCGTCGCGGGTCCAGACATCGCTGTATTCTCCGCCTGCGACGAAGAGGGCTTTCCCATTTCGCTTCACGCAGTTGATGTTGAACATGACATGAAGAGCTTCCTGGTAGGCGTTTCGGAGGAGGTCTGTGATCTCCCGGTTGCTGCCGTCAAGGGACGGCAGGTGGATTGTCTCCTGTTTCAAATAGAAGGGGCGAAGATGCAAGGTTCTCATTTTTCTCTCCATTGATTACCGGATCTCTTCAATCAGAAGATTCTTCAGGAATATTTTCCCGGTGGCCTTTCCTTCGATTCCGAGCATCAGAAGATATGCGGCTTTTGCATCGACTGGAACCGCATAAGTGAACGACACCTTTTTCCAGTCGAACGTCCCTTTTCCGACAAAAGCGGACGGCCATTGTACCTTCCCGGATTCCAGCGGCTGCATCAAACCGAACTTGATCGGATTGGAAAGAGTTCCGACAACATTCTCCGCTTTGATTTCAGCGGAAAAACGGTATGTTTTCCCTCGCTTGAGATCGCGTCGCCAGCTTTTGAAGCATCCGTCTTTCAATTGATCTTTTTTTTCTTTTTCCAGGACCTTGTCGAAGAAAAGACGGGTAATTGTTTTCGGGGCTGATTTTGTCGGCAGTCCGCTTTTTCGTCCTTCCACACAATCCGCCTTTTCTTGAAGAACTTTGACTTTTTCCTCAAGAAGCGTATTTTCTTTTTTCAGCAGAATATTCTTTCTTTCCTGTTCAGCGACCTTTTGTTTCAAGTGTAGATTTTCCTCCAGCACTCCTGCGGAAGCTGTCAGCATCATCAGAAGAATGGCGGCAAAGAGATGGGGTGTTTTCATAAGAACTCCTTTCAATTGAAGTGGTAGTGGGGAATTTCCGCAAAGCCCGGTTTGAGAGCGAATCCGCGTCTTGAGGGAAGATTGATTACCCTCTTCTTTTCTCCGCAGGAAAATGTATAGCTGCCCGGATACGGCAAATGGAACCATGCTTTTCCGTTGGGATCGGCTTTCACAGAATAAGACCGCCCGACCGGGGAATCCGAACGGACAATTGCAAACGGTTCCGTATGGATGATGCACTCGGCATCGCTTCCGGAACGCAGAGGCAGCTGTTTGCGAAGAAGTTTCCGATAGGTGTCATTTATTTGATTTCGGACATGGCTGGGACGCGATGAATCAAAATAATTGATGGAATGCATTCCAAACTGTGTCAGATGCGCGTAATGAGCAATCGGTTTGTACCCTCTGCCGGAAAGAGCAGGCCATGGAATCCGGAGCCAGGGCCAGTTTCCGAACGGAACCCCGGGAGGAGTCCGGGAGGGATCCTGCCGGGCTTTTTCATTCTGTTCCGCCGTAACACCCCATGGATTTCCCGTTCCGGTGGAGTCGGTCCGGGTAAAGCCGTCAAGAGAAAGCCCCATGTAAATGACGGCAGGAATCTCCTCCTGTTTGTACAAAGGCAGAATTTCCTCCAGGGTTCTGACTCTTTTTGCAATTGCGGAGGGAGTGGGAGCATTGCCTCCATGCCATGCGCAGTAAAGCGTTTCACCGTAAATAACCGGACGATATTCAAACGCGTTCGGCCAGTTTACCACCCACTGATCCCGGTTGTATTCCGGATAGTGATAATTTGCAACTTGAGGAAGAGGTTTTTCCACATATCGCTGAAAACGATTCCATGAGGCTCTCGCACCATTCCTTGTCACAATCAGATCCGGATCCAGGGAGCGGAAAAATGCTCGTATTTTACTGCAATTCGCTCATTCCGTTCATTGAGGGACGCCCGTTCGGCGGAGTCGCTCGCCTGCGTCACGATCTCATTGTCGGTGGACCAGATTACGACGGACGGATGGTTGCGGAACAGCCGGAAAAATCGTTTGTAATTCTCCAGATTCCAACGATGTTCCTTTGTGGATTCCCATTGCTCCACAGGAGTCCGGTCCTTTTTATCTCCATTTTTGTAGATGCAAGGATACATTTGAACATAACTGAGCATTCCTGTCCGGTCATGCTGGATGATCGCATCCTCGCCGCTGTCGCCATCATGCGTTCGAATGATATTGATATTGTCCCGACGGAGAAGATCAATTAGAACTTCATTCTTTTTGAGAATTCGGGAACTTGCGCCAACATCCCCCTGAAGGAATATGCGTTTTCCGTTCAGGTAAAAATCGGTTGCCGCAATCCAGAATTCACGGAATCCGAATGTCTGAAAATGGCGATCCGTCAATTTCCCGTTGCAATAGATGTCGCTGACAAGTTCATACAGATCCGGATTCCCGTATTTTCCACCGATGCCCCACAGTTTCGGGTCCGCCCATTTCGACCGGTTTTGAACCAGTTTCTTTTCTCCGGCTTTCAGGCGGATTTTCCGGACAGGAAGAGACAGACGGATCCGTCCGTTTTCCACGACATACTGACGAAGTTCAATCTCCCTGTTCATGGAAGAGTTGTTTTCTAGTTCCGTCTCCGTGCTTAATTCCGCTTTTCTCCAGGATGTTTTTACATAAAGATCGGCCACTCGGACAGGGTTGCTGTATTCCAGATAAAGTCCTCCGGAAATTCCATACGTCGTCCTCGCGGGGAAATACGGATTCCATTTTAGTTGCAGCGTCAGAATGTTTTTCCCCTTTTTCAGATTTTTCAAGGGAATCTCCACCCAGCCGATGTTCCCGGAGTAAGATCCGCACTCTTTTCCATTGCAGAAGACTTTCAGATCGCCGAAAACTTCATCGCAGCGGAAAACAATCCATTCCTCCTGTCCGGATGCGGGGAATTCCGTCTGATAAGCAACAGCCTCCTCACTCCAGAGGAAATCCGGGAAGGAATCTTTTTCATAGCCGGGATTGACTTTTACAGTTTTGTCCTTTGCAAGATGAAACGGCCAGTACCAGCGTTTGAAATATGGTGATGGCGAACGAAAAGCCGGAAGAAGATGCAGAACGGATTTCCCGTCTTTTCCCGTCGCAGTCCAGATTCCGTTCAGACAGAGTGTGGTCCGCTGTGTGACGGTTTTCTCCAATGGAAGATCGGTTGAGGATGGCGCATGTGCCGCGGCAAGATCATGTTCCTCCTGATAACGTTTTTCCTGCCCGGTGTACGCTTTTTTCAGTCGCTCCCGCACTTTCCGGAGCGAAGAGGAGAGATTTTTACGCATCTGGAGCAGCTTTTCCGGTTCTTCCTGAAGAATTTGCAGTTTTTTCCCGAGACGGCGGTTTTCTTCCTGAAGTTTTTCTTTTGAATAAACAATCTCCTCCTTTGAAAATTCCGCAACAAGCTGATTCTTTTTCCTCACCTGAAGCAGAAAGGAACGATTCCCGGCAGTAAGATTGATTGGAACAGAAAATTTTCTCCCGGGGAACGTTTTTCCTTCTACAGAGCAGGAAAGCTCTGCGGCATCCGGGGCAAAAATTTCACAGTACAGGAGATTGGCTCCATCGAAAAGAGGATATTTTTCAAAAGAGATTTTTGCAGAAATTCCGTTGTCATAAAGCTCCGCGCCATATTTTCTTGCGGGATTGTCCAGCAGAATTTTCACATTTTTCAATGGCTTGTCCGAAGGATCGCTCAATGCCAGACAAAAACCAAAACCACCTGTCCGGTCCACGATTTTGAGAAGCAGGCGGTTCAGACCGCGTTTTAATTCCGCCGGATAGATAAAGTTGTTCGGCACCACGCCCTGTGAACCGTAATGTCTTGCGATTTCTCTGCCGTTGAGAAAAATTTTATGGTCATCATCGGATCCGGTCCGGATTTTTATTTTCTGACTCGAGGGCGATAGAAGATAACAAAAGGCATAAACAGCGAAATGGTCATCAATGGGAAGATATTTCCGGTCCAGGGAGATGATGGGCGATGGAAACGTTTCCGCTTTCCATGTCGCGTCATATTCTGTATTTTTACGGAACCCCCACTCATTGGTCATATCCACCTTTGCCACCAGTTTGGACCAGTCTGCAAGAAAGACGCTTTTCATTTTCAATCCGGGGTTCGGCGCGGCTTTGCCTTCTCCCCCGAGAAAATCCGTGTCCAGAGCCTGACCTGAACCGTTTTTCTGATAGCTCGGGTAGGGACCGCTGGTCAGCCAGTCAAGAATAAATCCGTTCTGATCCAGCTGAGCAGCCGGAGAGAGAATCGCTGTTATCAGGAAAACAAAAAATAAGAGATGACGCATTCGGTTTTCTTCCTTCTGTTTCTTTTAATTTCCATATTTGGGAGCTGCTTTGCTTTTGGGTTCAAACGATCCCGGATCGGAAAAAGAGGTGTCCGGGAGACGAAGAAATTTCAGATGGCCGTCCGCAAATGTAACATTCGCATTGAAGGGATTGTGCCGGGCCGCAAATTTTGCGGATGAAGAGGCCGTTTCCGCGGAAGCATCCCATAAGGTCGGCAGAATCCAGTATCCGAATGCGCAGTCTGCAAACAGAACTTTGCTGGAGGGCGAAAAAATATTCCGGTAGGCGGCCGAACCGAATTTCATTCCGGAATCACTGGAGGAATCCCCCTGATCCCCTTTGACCAGACCATAGCGGCCGCGATAGCCGTCCGTATACAATTTTCCCGCCGGACAATGAAAAACGCCGAAGGAGCTCCATCCATTGTCATAGCCTCCGGTCGACGAGTTATATTTGTACTGGACGGGACGTGGAACGTATCTTGTTTCTATCAGCACAATATTCCATCCTCCATCATTAAAGTTGCCGGTCGCAGTCAGTCGATTGCGGACCATTCCTTGCTGATCGTCCAGATAACTTTGTGCGGCAAATGCGATCTGTTTCAGATTCCCTCCGCACTTGATCGAGATTGCTTTTTCCCGCGCCGAATTCAACGCGGGAAGGAGGATTCCAGCAAGAATCGCGATGATCGCAATGACAACCAGAAGTTCTATCATCGAGAAAAACGTCTGTTTACTTTTCATAAACCACATCCTCTTTGATTTGTTTTATCACGATGGAACGGCGGAACTCCGGCAGTTCGCACCAGCCGTCCCGGATGGATCCCGGAATTTTCCGATCCTCCCACGGAAGATAGCAGACACACTTCCCGTTCCCTTCCAGCGGGATTCTCTCTCCCCGAAGAACTTCCGCAGCATTCCCTTCGACCAGTTCGCTTTTCCAGTCGCTGCGCTTGTCCCGGCACCACATCAGCGTCTGATGTCGTCCCCGGAGCCCCAGGATCCGAAGGCTGTGCGTCTCCGTATGATACGGAACAAACGCCTCCTCCACGGGATCCACTCCGCTCACCGCTTCGGCAAAACGAGCAAAATGGAACAGAAGATGGTGTCTCTGAATATAAAGATGATCCCAGTGCCAGGGCTGTCCGCAGCCTGCACTGCCGGCAAAAAACGGAGCAAACAGCATGTCGTGAAGAAGCGTTCCCTCCTTGTCGAGCGCGTAAAGATCGGAATACCGGGCATGATTGGCTTCCACCGCCCCGCATTCCGCAAGAATGAGCGGACAATGGGCATTGCGGTCGTGAAGCTCCCGGATCGAATCGGCACAGAGAACATCCATCGCTCCCCGGCAGACATCCAGTTCCGCTCCCGGATCCAGATAGCGGTGCACCTGAAGAAATCCATTCCCGGAAAGACGAGCCAGAGGATCGTAGCACAGATACGCGGTCGCCCCGGAAAAACTCCCCAGATTCTGCACAATCATCTGATGAGGAAATATTCCGGAGAGTTTCTCAATCATATACTCACTCCACTGCTCCGTTTCTTTCCCGCCTCCGATGCAGTTGATCTCATTCCATAGCTCCCATGCGATCACCGCCTTCGATTCTCCGAATCCTGCATCCGCAAGTCGCTGCGCCTTCGCCAGATACAGCCTCCTGCACTCCGCGGAAGCCAGATACTCCCGCATGTTGGAAACCATTCCCTGATAGAGCGGTTTGTGAAAATCAACCACTCCGGGAAACCCTTCCGGATCATTGCCATCCCCGATGCGACGGAAATGTTCCAGCGTGAATTTGATCCGGATTCCAAGTTTCTCCGCCAGATCCACGACAAAGCGGATGTGCGACAGATTCTTTTCGCTGAACTCTCCCGCTCGTTCCGGCATGATGTCGAAAAACGGAACTCCCAGCCAGATCCGGATGAAGTTGCCGCCATTCTTTGCAAATTCCGTCATCCAGGAGCGGTAGATCCCGAGATTCTCCTCTTCCGTTCTGCGCTCGGAATCCCGGATAAAACAGAGATTGAGGCCGATCGGCAGATAGGTGGACCCGTCCTCATTCTCAAAATACCGGGGTTCCCGCCGGCTCTGTTGAACAAATTTCATAGTTCTTCATTTTCCTTTCTCTTTTGTCTGTTGTTCGGCTTCCTGCTTTCATTATACTCGTTTTTCCCGCGGGAAGCAACAGGGGAAAATGGGGTTTCTATGCAAAATTTTGCATCAAAAAAGTTGAAAACCGTGCATTTCCGCTGTATTTTCCCCTCCGACAACAGGAAGGAATGAAAACGATGAAGCGAATCAATG
Source organism: uncultured Victivallales bacterium (assembly GCA_944390735.1). Taxonomy (GTDB): domain Bacteria; phylum Verrucomicrobiota; class Lentisphaeria; order Victivallales; family UBA1829; genus UBA1829. The sequence goes on from CALXRL010000014.1 coordinate 8,634, forward strand.
GCCGGGATGTTGCTCAAGCAGCATCCTGTTCGCAGGCAACGGTTTCACGGGTCATTCGATCCGATCCGCGCATCAGCCTGGAAACCAGAAAACGGGTGCTGGACGCCGCCCGCCGGCTCGGATACGACATGCGCAGCGCCTCCGGCTCCTGGGGCGTGGGGGTGATCGTCTGTCTCGATCCGAATGACATCAACGGCTATTACGCCAAGATCCTCGCTTCGGTCTGCCGGGAGATCTTCCGGCGCGGACTGCATCCCGAACTGATCTGGCAGCAGTCGCTTCAGGAAGGATGCACCCGCTCATTCCGGGGGATTCTCGACCTCTACCAGACCCCGGACCGCGAGCTGGGGGCTCTGTTTCAGGTTCCCGTGGTGCGAATCAATGGAAAAGCGGATCATCTGAATCACATCTGGTCCGTGAATTCGGACAGTGCGGCCGGAATTGCCGCCGCCGTCCGCCATCTGCTGCGCAACGGTCACCGCGACATCCGCTTTGTCTCGCTGGAAGGAATCTACAACGAGAAGAACAAGGTCACACGCCGCTGGGAGGGCTTTCTCCGAGCCATGCAGTCCGCCGGCATCCCTGATCCGGAAAAACGGGCCATCTTTTTTCACAATCAGATGCAGACGGATCAGAAAGAGCTGGAAAGCTCCATCCGCCGCGCCATCCGGGAAGGCTGCACGGCGCTGATCTGCGTCAATTCGGTCCATACGCTGAAGGTCAACGCCGCGCTGCACTCACTGCATCTGCGGGTGCCGGAGGATCTCTCCCTGATCGACTGGGAATATGACGGTGTCTCCGAATATCTGGATCCGCCCCGGACCACGGTCATCACGGATTATGCGAAACTCGCGTCCGAAGCCCTGGATCTTCTGACTGAAATCCTTACGGCGGATCATCTTCCTCCGAACCGGATCGTGCAGGCCAAACTCCTGATCCGCAAAAGCACCGCCCGCCGGACGGCGTCTGATGCGTCCACCTCCCGTACCCCCATGTGAAAGGAGCCGTTCCGCTCCATGTCCGCCCCGGAATCAGGCGGAGACGCCGCCATCCGGACGCAGCCGGATGCGGATGACACAGGGCATGTCGTAGGTCGAGGAGCCGCAGGGCCGGAAACAGCGGACCGCGCTCACCAGAATCCCGCGTTCCGTTTTCCGCCAGCGGGTGGCGACATCCGCATCCTCCGGCGCATGTTCCAGTATGACTCCGTTCTGTCCGAGAAGTTCCACGGATTCAATGGGTTCCTCCAGGGGCGCTTTCAGAAGAAACTCTCTGCGCTGACCGCGCAGGTAGGGGCGGGGATCGAGCAGAAAGGCATAAAGGGTCCGCCCGTCCTTGGCGCGAGTGTACCAGATTTTTTCTCCGTCGTCCGTCGTTTCACAGGGGGTCTTCCAGGGGCGCACTTTGTAGATGGCGGGACGGTTCCAGAAGAGCCACAATCCCATTTCACGCAGCAGCGATTCCTGTTCCCGCGGGATGGTTCCGTCGGGAGCCGGAGTGACGTTCAGCAGAAGATTTCCCCCTTTCGCCCGGATCTCGATCAGCAGTTCCAGCAGCTGGCGCGCGGTTTTGTCCGCGAGCATCCGGGGGTGCCAGTTCCACTGGGAGCCGATGGTGCAGCAGCTTTCCCAGGCCCGGTCGAGAACCGTTTCGGGAACCTCCTGTTCCGGGGTCGGCATCTCGCCGCGCGTGACAAGAATTTCGCGGTTGAAGCGCCAGACCTCCTGTTTCAATCCGTCGGGAGGACCGTCGAAGAACACCAGATCAATCTTTCCGTAGTTGGCCAGAAGCTCCCGGAGCTGCCGCCGGTTGTACTCCATCAATCCGGGATTCGTGGCGGGAACGACACTTTCATGAAGAAAACGGATCGGAATGTGATTGTTGTAGAGCCATTCAAAATCCAGCGGGGAGAAATAGAGGCCTGTCCGCAGTCCGCGCCGTCGGAACGCCTCCACAAACGCCCGGGTCACGTCCCGTCCGTACCGGGAGTTCATGACATTGAAGCGCGTCGTTTTCGTATCGAACATGCAGAATCCGGAATGATGTTTCGCCGTAAAGCAGAAATAGGTCATGCCGACTGCGTCCGCCAGATCCGCATACTCCTCCGGATCAAATCGCCGCGGATAAAAATGCGACGGGAAAAACTCGTGATACTGTTTCACAATCCGTTCCGACGCCCCCACCAGCGGATGACTGATTTCCGATCCCAGAATCGAATCGCAGCTCCAGTGAATGAACATGCCGAATGCCAGATCCCGGAACTCTTCCTCCTGTTCCGGCGAATTGCCGCCGGTGAAGGGAGTCCCGTGAATGGTCACATCCACTTCGTTCCGGTTCATTGCTGTTCCTCGACTTTCATCCGATAGGGCGGAAGTTGCCGGAGGGTCCGGTCTGTCGGATTGAACTTCAGAACTTTGAAGGGCTTGCCGTCGCGGAAAATTTCCACCGAGGCGATCCCGTCCGCTTCGTAGACGAGCGGTCCCGCGGAAAGAACGGCTTTCCCCGGACGGACCACCGAAACCTGTGCGGAAAAGCTCTCTCCCGCCCGGTATTCCCGTTTTCCCGCTCCGGCAAACGGATAATAGACGAAGCCGCATTTCTCCTCCCGGAACGGTTCCAGCAGTTGCGCTCCGCTGAAATGCATGGTAAAATCGGCAAATCCGAGTTTGTTTTTTTCCGGTTTGAGATTTTTAGCCATTCCGCTGCTGACCCAGATCTCGACTCCGGGAAGTTTGGTCTTCTTTTCCATGACCAGGGAAATGACTCCGGCGGCACCGTTTTCATCGGCGTACCAGAGATCGGTCCGGCGGAACGGGGATTCCGGCGGAATCTGACCGTAAATTCCCCGGCGCGCGTGAAAGGTTCCTCCTCCGGCGATCCAGTTTCTGCCGACAACGCCATCGTGCTGGCGATATTCATCGGGAGGAATCATGAGATAGGTCATGTGTCCGTTGCGTTTCCCGGGAATCGCAACATAGACCGCATTGAAGCAGGAGGTCCATCCTTTTTCATTGGAAACGCCCATGCCGAACTGGGAGTCGCCCCACGGACGCGACGGCATTTCCACATCCAGAGCTCCGATTCTCAGCGCGGGTCCGTTCGCGTTCCGGTCGAACATGCAGCGGTCGCGGGAGACTTTTTTCCCCGGAGCCCTTTTCTTCCACGCATACATGTTTCCGTAGGTCCAGACATAGGGCTGAATGTAGCTTCTGCGCTGACGCATCAAGTCCAGAGCCAGAGGATTCTCCGTGACGGCGGCAACATGTTCAAATCCTGTATACGGACCGCCGGTCCCCATGAAATGTTTCCACCACGGAGAGGAGAAGACGGTCAACTGGCCGGAAATGGTTGCCGCATTCGCCCATTCCGCCATTCGCTGAAGCGCCAGTTTCGCGTTTTCATCGCCGGTCAGCTGATAGTAGCGTCCGAGATGCGCGGCGTCGAAATTGAAATAGATCGGATCCGGTCCCGAATTGTTGATGTAGCTGAATGCTCCTCCGGGAAGCTGAATCGACAGCGCCTGACGTATATTTTTCCGAGCCTGTGCGCGCCATGCGGGAACATCCTTGTCCTTCGGATCCAGACGTTCATAAATGATCGCTCCGAATTCCAGAGCCATTGCGGTTTGAAACAGAGTGTTGGCCGCTTTACTCATCCACTGAGCGGGATCGGAAATTTCACGTAGACTTTTCTGGTAACTTGGACGCAGACGTTCCTTCCAGACATCCAGCTGTTTTTTGTCCAGTCCCCCGTACAGGCTCCAGAGATTGAACGTCTCCGTATCTTCGAGAATGGTCCAGAATCCGGAGGGTTTCTTTTCCCGTTCCAGAGTGATCACGTCAAATTTCCGGAACACGGCGTCGCGGATTTCCCGGTTTCCACGGTACGGCCCCCGTTTGTCGAACACGGCCCACGAAAGCCAGAGCGTGGAAAAATCCTCCCCCTTCTTCCATTTGTTATAATTGAGTTTGACAATGTTGCGGGCACCGGGAAGATAGGGATTGTCCTCCGCAAGAGGCGGAGGAACACCGTTTTTCCAGAGGGGCTCCGCAGCGGAGAGCGCCATCGTCCCTGCCATCAGAATCAGACTCATTGTTTTCCTCATATGATCAAATCCTTTCCTTCTTATTTCGATGGTCCTGTGACATGCTTCCGGACCTCTTTTCGTGCATACTCTTCGGTGTCGCGGATTGCCGGCCAGTGCCCGGCGTTCGGAAACGGACGCAGTTCCTTCGGCGATGGAATGTTGTTCCACGCGGCATAGACGGAGGAGGGGTTCGTCAGGAAATCGTGCCATGCGGCGGTCACGAGAACCGGACAGCGGATGCGGCGTGCGAAGCTGCAGTTGTCGAAATACCCGGCGGTCCGTTTTGTCTTTTCGTTCCACGGGAAATTGCCGGGCCAGCCGCGCGCCTGCTTTTTCTCCATTCCGCCATGATTGCAGAGACCGGGAACTCCCGCATAACAGAACGTCACCTCCGGTGAAAGTCCCGCAACCGCCAGCGACTGGGCGCCTCCCTGACTGGAACCGTAGCAGATCAGATCCCTTCCGTTCCATTCCGGACGGCTTTTCAGATATTCCAATGCGCGGAGGTCCCGAAGAAGCATGGCCCGGAAGTAGACCTTTTCCGGACTCTCCCATCCCTGAACCGTGTAATAGCGTTCTTTTTTCAGTTTAGAAAGCAGCTCCTCTTCGGTCGCCTGTTCGCCGAATCCGATTCCATGCGCGTTGACGCTGAGGGCGAGAAACCCGTCCGCGGCAAAACGGTATTCGGGCGAATGCTTGTAAATGCCTGCGCCATCGAAACGGATCACCGCCGGCAGTCTGCCTTTTGCGTTCTTCGGCAGACAGAGATAGCCGAACGCGCGCCGTCCGCCGGGCGCATCCAGCCGGAATTCAAAGCAGTCCACTTTCCCCTGATATTTCGGATCGGTGACGGGCATTCGTTTCAAGGTGGGATTCATGGGAACGGCGGCAAGCTCTTGTTTCGCCTTCTTCCAGAAGGCGTCGAAATCGGACGGCTCAGGCATTCCCTGCCGGATCTGCTCCGGATTCACCGCAACGGAATTGATGTTGTAAGGTGTCACAGGACGTTTCTGTCCTTCGGGAATGTAGGTTGCGGAAAAGTAGACGAATCCGCAGGAGGGGGCGGTGGTTTCCATTGTGATCCGTCCGTTTCCTTTTTTCACAACGACGTCTTTCCCTTCGACCCTCAGTTCCGAACGGAACGGAAGCACGGCAGGTTTTCCGTCCTTCATCAGTTCCGCCGTGAATACGATTTTCTCTCCCGGTTCGGCGAATCCGTCCGCGGGAATCCGGGTCGTCCGGAAATGGAATTTCGGGGCGGCGTTTCCGCAGAGCGCTGCGGAAAGGAGCAGGAAACAGACTCCTGTTTTAAAATGGTTCATTTTGAATTCCTTCTCTGATGAATTATTTGATTCCGAGTCCGAACGGGTCGAGCGTCTGACCCTTGTAGCCTTCGGTTGTGCTTTGCCACTGGACATTCAAGGCGATGCCGTTTTTGACAAGCGTTACATGACCGTCGACATAGGCGAAATTCCCATCCGCTCCGGGACGGGAGTGGCGTCCGATGAAGGCATTGTAGGTGGGGCGGGTCGGGAAGAAGGGGGTCGGCACGCCATCGGCGCCATCGCTTTCCAGCAGCATGACGGCGGAAGAAGGACGCTTCACTTTCGTATTTCGAATCGGCGGATCATTCCAGCCCACGCCGCCGCAGAGACCGCCCGCCTTGTAGGGCATCGCATAGGAGAGCTTGTGTTTCTGAATTTCCCATGCCCCTGTGGTTGGATTTGTTGCCATATATCCTTTCAAAATGGAAAGATTCTGCGGACAGAACCATGGAGTGCTCCAGACAACCTCCAGATTTTTTTTCATGTTGGGAAGATAGCCGCTGACCATCAGGAGCACGGTCCAGGGGCGGGAGTTATTGGCGGACGTCGGTCCGCTTGCTTCCCGGAAAGGGGGAAAATAGCCGTCGGAATCGTTCTGATAGCTGACCAGGGCAAGGGCAATCTGCTTTTCGTTGCCGGAACAGAATGCGGTATCCGCCTTCGACCGGGCGGAATTCAGCGCGGGAAGAAGAAGTCCGGCAAGAATTGCAATGATTGCAATCACGACGAGGAGTTCTATCAATGTAAAATCCCGTACCTCATGTTTCATGGTTTTCTTCCTTTCTTTTTCAGGTTGGCGACGGAGTCCCGTTCGACCAGGGTTACATTGGAAATCTGTCTGGAAAGCTCCCGGCTGTCCGCATTCAGAAGCCGGAGCATGGCATGGGCCGCAAGAGAGCCGATCTCGACGCCGTTCTGCCGGATCGTGGTTAATTTCGGGACCAGGGCGGAAGCAAAGTTCAAATCCGCGGTTCCGATCACGCTGAGCTCCTCGGGAATTCTCACTCCCAGAGAGGCGGCCGCATCGTAGAGAAGGCGTGCATCGTTGTCGTTGTAGCAGTAGCATGCGCAGGGGAGGGGACGGGTCTTCAGCCATTGGCACAGCGCATCCATCCTCTTCTCCTCTCCGATCTCCCGGAAGGAGAAGATGGAACTTTCCTCCAGTGCAATCCCCTGTTCCGCCAGCGTGGCGCGGAAGGAGAGGAACCGGGGGAGAAGTTCGACTGGCCAGGGATTCCCGGAGAGAAAACAGAGATTGCGGTGTCCCCTGGACAGAAGACAGTCCGCGGCAAGTTTTCCGCAGGCCTCTTCATCGGAACTGATGTTCTCGGAGAAAAAACGCTTTCCGAAGGCGTCAATGGTGACAACCGGAAGATTGAAGCGTTCAATTTCCCTCAGTTCTGCTTCCGTGAAATTCTCATCGGAAATACAGGCGATGATCCCATCCACGCGGTGATCGACCAGCCGGCGCATGGAGATGAAATCGCCGTTCCCCCGCAGACTCACCATGATCGGCAGATAATCTTCGGGAAGAAGCACCTCCTGAATGCCCTGGGAAATGTCGGCAAAATACGAGGTGCGCAGGGAACAGAGCAGAACCCCGATGCTCCGCGTCTTTCCGTTGAACGCGCTCTGCGCCACGGCATTCGGCCGGAAGTCATAGGCCTCCGCCAGCTTCCGGATCCGGTCCGCCGTGCTCCGCCTCACTTTGGGATCATGCGAAAAGACACGCGACACCGTCGCGGTTGAAAAACCGGAGAGTCGGGCAAATTGTTTGATGTTCATCGTCTTTTCCATGGATCGGCCAAATTGCGTTTTCTTCAAAATGTAACTGTTTACATTTTTAATTATAACAGAATTTCAAAAAAAAACAAGAGGGGGAAACGGATTTTTCCGGAAAAAATCCCGGGGGAGGGAAAAAGAAAGGGGACGGGAGGGAATGGAACGAATCAGTCGGTGTTCTGATTCGGAGAACGGGGAGGAGCGGGGGATTCGGGATGGGAGGAGGGGGCTGTCCGAAGGGCAAGCGTCTGCTGAAAATGACGGTACGCGGTCGGCGGCTGCCCGACAAGGCGTTTGAATTCCTCGGCGAAATAAAACTGGCTGCAGTAGCCCAGGCGGTAGGCGATTTCCTTGACCGTCATTTCCGGCACCTGGAGAAAATAGATTGCCCGTTCCATTTTGCGGGCGATCCGATACTGCATCGGCGTCATTCCGGTATGCTTTTTGACCATTCGGATCAGACTCATTTTGCTGATGCCGGTGTATTGTTCCAGATCGGCAATGGTGAGCTTGCGATCAAAATCCTGTTCCAGATATTCGAGGATCCGGGGAAGAAGCGAATGAAGGGACTGTTTTTCCAGCTTGTCCATGGCGAAGCGGCCCAGAAGCTCGTAACATTTTCCCATCAGATGGAGAAATTCATTCCGGTCCCCGGTATCGACCCGTTCGCCGACGGCCTTCAGATCCGCCAGAAACGCGGGAAAGTCCCGGACTTCATACAGCGCCGTGCGGTTCAGACGCAGCGAGGAAAGAATGGAAGATAGATGACAGCCTTTGATCTCCAGAACGTATTTGTGCTGATAGCCCCAGGAACGGAAGAGATACGGCGTGAATTCCGGAACCAGCAGAACCGAACCGGGAACAACCGTATAGGTCTTTCCGCCGATCTCATAGATGCTCTCGCCCGATTCCAGAGCGATCAGCATCAGAAAACTGACGCCGGGGGAATCAAACCACGCATTGGCCGTATCGCGGATCTGATCCTCGAAGCAGAAGGGATACAGCGGAAGATCCAGATTGAAATGGAGCGAGAGCATCCGTCTGCGGTGATAGAGACTCTCCGCGTAATTGGAGGAAAGCCGCGCATTGGTTCTTGGTTTTGCTGTCATGGTCCGCTCCTTTTGCAATACAGTAGACGGCCGATGCGCAAAATGCAACCCGTTTCTTTACAATTCCTGATTCCTGAACTCAAAAAATCGCTTTTACCAATATATTTTGTTATTATTCCATATGCGGAAGAGGGGCGGAAGCATTGACGCTTTCCGCGTTGTATGCTATAATGAAATCCGGAAAAAGAACGATTCCCCGTTCAGAATCGGACGGATGGTTCGGAACAGAGAGCGCCGCTCCGCTGCTCCGCTGTCTTTCCGATCCGCTCCTCGTCCGGAGGGGAGATCCCTGCGGAAAAAATCATTCGACCGTTCTGAAAAAGAGCGGCGCAACGATGGATGGGGAAGAACAGAAAAAAAAGAAAGGTTTTGGAAGATGAAACATGGCTGGCTGCTTGTGTTGTTCTCCGTCTGCGGAATCCTCTCCGCCGGAGAGTTCCGCATGGATCTGATCTCGTTGAAATCCGGCGTGGATCTGGAGATGGGAAAGACCTCCGGGGCATTTCGAATCATTGATTCCCCCTGGTACGGGGAGAAACGCAAACAGAGCATTGAGATCCGGGGGGAAACCTCCGACCGCTGGCAGGCCTATTCGTTTACGTTTGTCCCCCGGAAAAGCGGGATCGTGACGCTGCGGATCAGCGCTCCGTACGTCAAAGCGGGTGCGAAACCGAAGGTCTGCGCCTACGACAATATCCGTGCCGAGGGCGCTGAACTCAAAAACGGCGGTTTTGAAGAGAAGGTCCCCGCCCACGGCTGGATCCCCGGCTGGGGCACGAAGGACGGTCTGATGACCGGTGATGCCGCCGAAGGAAACTGCTACATGCGCTGCGCCTACCGGAAAGCCGTCGTTCAGAATCTCACCTGCCGGGAAGGGGTCCCCGTGACCATCTCCTTCCAGGCGAAAAACGCCGTCTGGTGAGAACGGATGGAAGGAGAAAAACAGATGAGAATGCGCGCCTTTCCTGTGAAAAACTTCACTCTTGTAGAGCTCCTTGTTGTCATTTCGGTTATTGCGATTCTGACCTCCCTTCTTCTTCCCGCCCTGAACAGTGCGAGGGAGAAGGCCGCCGCAATCGTCTGTTCCGGCAATTTGAAACAGACGGGCGTCGGATTGATGATGTATGCCGGAGACCATGAGGACTATCTGCCCAATCTTCTTCAGGGAGTGGACTGCATGTTCACCGACTCCATCGCCGTTTATGTCAACAGTTCCTACGCGGTGAAGACCACATTCACGGGAACGGGCACGTGGGGATATTTCATCAATTATGCGCCTTCGCACTACATTTACACGGCCAAATCCGTGTTTGTCTGTCCGACGGCCGCGGGGAATCTGCGGGAGCCCTTCACCGGAGAAGCGGGAACGTTTTTTGTTTCGAACTACTCGGTGACGCGCTGCGATAACGTTCCCGGCACGGTCTGCCGTCCCTATGCCTGGTGGCAGTACAGCGGGCAGACCAATGAAAAACCGAATGGAAGACGGATCAACGACATCAAAGGACGGGTTCTTGTCGGGGAACAGCGCTATTATCAGGCGGCCAGTTCCATGACGCGCAAGGTCAATGTCACCCGTCTCGGTTCCGTTTACTGCTGGAGCGGCGCCTATGCGGTCAACAGCGAATGGGCATCCGGCAATGTGCATGGCGGCGGACTCTCCGGAAACTGGCTGTACAGGGATGGTCATGTTTCCAGTCACAAATTCAATCCGCAGCTCATCCACCGATCCGGAACCTCCGCCTATTTCATGGGATTTTGAAAGAAAGGATTTTGGAATGAAACGTCAGATAACGGTTCTGTTTTTTTCCGCTGTTCTTCTGCTCTCCGCCGGACCCACGCAGGAGACAACGGATTTTATTGCGACCATTCAGCTGGGACAGCATCTGCTGGAACGCAAACTCGTCGCTCCGCATTTTTCGCCGATTCAGCGTCATTTCCCGGATGCGGTGAAGAAAATTTTCGCGATGTCTCCGGAGGCCGCCCGGCGCGAACTGGAGGCGTTCGAGGATGTGATGCTTCAGCTTTCCGCCCGCTGCACCGGTCAGCCGTATTCCCCGAATGTGGGATGGAATACGAAAAAAAGAGCGGCGGATTATGAAAAGAATCTTCAGGAAACCCATGACGACTGGAAATACAACAGTCGGAGTCTTGCCCGGTTCGGATTGAAGGCGGATGCGGAATTCGAATGGAAGCGCCTTCAGGAACTCCGCGGGGAAGCGCCCCGTCTGAAGACTCTGCCGGTGGACCCGCGTTTTGACCGCGCGTTCTCATTTTACAAGCAGATCGCGGAGGAACGTTTCCGGCTCGGCGGTCAGATCATTCTGTTCGAAAATGAACTGGATGCGCTTCTCCGCACGGCGGAATTCCGCCAGTCGCTCGGCGGTGCGGAGAAAAAGCTTTCCGCTGCCCCGATCCGCGCCCTGCTGAAACAGTGGAGAAGCTTCTACAATCAGAAAAACTATCTGCGCTGCGCCGATCTGGAAGAGAAAACGGCGGAGAAGATCGCCGAGCTGAAGAAGCTGGTGTTCGCTTCCGATGGAAAGACGCCGGATGTGCGTCCGGGCACCAGTTTTCTGAGCACGGGAATTTTCGGCTTCGGCGGAAACTGGCAGGTTCTGCTGAATACCAATGCGCGGTACGGAAGTCTCTATCTTTCCCGCGAAAACGAGTTCCGGATGTATGAGAATTCCAAATTCGACTGGGAGGTCTCCTTCGATGCGGAAAACGCCACCTGTTCCCGCTATGAACTTGACGGCGGATCGTGGACGTATGCAAAACGCAAGAACATTTACAGAAATTCCGTGACCGGAAAAGAGGAGATTATCGACGTCTACTGGAGCGTCCTTGCTCCGGGCGTTCTCTTCGATGCGCACGGGAAAGCCGTTTCCGTCGTGGAAAGTTCGCTTGGCGTTCCGGTCGCCCCCGATGCGGTCGCGGGCGTCTTCGACGGAAAGGTGCGCCTGATTCCTCAAGGAAATCCCATTCCCTCCAGGCGCATGAGCGAAGGATGGCTTCTGCTGCTCTGGAACGGGAATCCGGCGCCGAAACTGCCGGTTCTGCTTTTCTTTGAACAGGCGCCCGATCAGCTGGAATGGGGCGGAGGAGGGTTCCGGATCGCGCGATCTCCGGAAGTCGGAAAATATGCGGCGGCTACACTTTACGGCGCCGTTGCGCAGAAGCCCGATTTCGGAGGAAACTGGAAAACTCTTCCCGCGGATGTTCTGAAACAGTGTCGTGCCGTGGCCCGGCATCTGGCATTCTATCCGCTGGATGCGGATGAGTTTTTTGCGTTCGGGAAGAATGGGTCGGTCCGGATCTGGAACAAGATCCGGAAAGCGGTCCGTCTGGACGGAAACTGGACAGCAAAAGCGCCCGCGTATGTTCCGTTTCCGCCGGCTTACACGCTGAGTGCGGATGTCCGTCCGGATCAGCCCCTTTCCGAGCCGCTGATGGCCACCCGTTTCGGATTCTACCGGACCGTTCCCGGAGAGGTGATCAGCTATTCGCTTTCCGCGCCCGATCTTCTGGAGCGTTTTGTCCTCAAACCGGTCTCCGGGGAGGAGCGGTATCTCAAACAGCTCAACGACACGATTCTGGCACACAGGGGAGGCAATGCGTGGGACAATTTTGTGCGGGATCGTCGTTCCGGTCAGGTTCTGGAACTGGCGGCCGGATTCTGCATGCTCTCCGGGGAGGCTCGGGATGTGCTGAATCAGCAGCGACTTCCCGACCAGCTGGAGCTTTCGATCACGGGGGAGATGAGTATCAGCGGAGCTCGGGAACTGGACGGGCGGTCCCGTCTTCCCGACTATCTGATCGAGCCGAACACCGGGCGTTCCGCCTTTCTCGGCGGCTGGCGCGGACGCAATCAGGGCGGAGCGGGAAGCGGACGCGGCGATATGACGCTGTTCAATCAGCAGCCGCTGTTCCATGCCTTCGGACAGGCCGTTCTGTTCGGGCGGTGGGATCTGGTGGAACGCTACTGGACCCGTCTGAAGGATCTGTACAGCGCGGTCGATTTCAACCAGCCGTGGCAGACTCCCGGGATGAACACGCTGACCAGCGGTCTGATTCTCTACGGCGACATGTATGGCGACGGATTCCGCTGTTACAATCTCATGTACCGTCTTGCCCGGGGCATGGGCGATGAGGAACTGGCCGCGCGCGCCCGCTATCTCGCCGCAAAACAGACCGCAACCACGATCAACTTCCTTTCGCCAAACGTGATTGCGTATAATGCGCATGTCAAGAACATTCCCGCGGCGTCCGCTCCGGATTCCGCCATCGGCCAGCTCGGGATCTCCCAGTACGGATTCCGCACCGCTCCCTGGAAACCCTACGCGAAAGATGCGTGGAACGCTCCGTTCCAGACCGTCGGATGCACCAACGACTATCCGTTCTACGGCATTCTGCTGCGCTACTGTTATCCCGATTCGAAACTCTGGCTCGATACCTTTGCAAAGGCGATTCCGGAATGGCACGATCCGGTCTATCTCTACGAACAGCGCGGCGAACGGGTGAACAACGCGTGGAATTATCTGAAATACATGGCGTGGTCCAGCCGGGACCGTCGCGCGGTCCGGGCCCTCTATGAAACCGCCTTTCCCGCGGATTATTCCAGAACGAAGCCGCTCTTTTCCTTTCGGGGAAAGATGTGGGAGGCTCTCTACCGACGTCTTCACATGAACGAATGGTTTCAGCGGGGCAATGTGCTGCCGCATATCATCGGACAGAACGATCCGGTGTGGATCGGCGATTTCGGACGGGCGCGTCTGGTTTCCGGCGTCTACGACCGGGAAAAACGGCATGTGCGGATCGAACTGACCTCCTCCCGTCCGGATACGCTGACGGTCGTTTCGATGGTCAAACCGCTCCGCATTCTCCGGAACGGAACGCCGCTTGCAATCCGGCGCGGCGACTGGGAGTTCGCCTATGAGATCCCGCTTCCCGAGGGAAACAACGCCGTCGAGCTTTTCCTTCCGGAATTCCGGGTGGAGGAGTATCCGTTTCCGAAGCGGGGAAAGCCGTCGCCGGTGCAGAATCTGGCAAAGGCGCCAAAGCCGCAGAAACTGCAGCGGTCATCCGCCCTTCCGTCCGAATTCAAAGTCGGGCCGGTGACGATGCTGGATCTTGCGCCGTTCTGCAACCTGGGATTTTCCGATTCTCCTGAAAACATGGTGCGCAAGGAGTTCTGGAAGTTTCCGAAGAAGGATGTCATTCGCGGAGTCCCGTTCCGCTTCACGGATCCCGCCGTCAACGGGGGAAAAAGCATGATTGCCCTGCGGGGACGTTACCGGAAGACGCTTCCTTTGCTCGTCCGCTCCATTCCGGTGAACAAGGTGCCGAAACGGATCTTCTTTCTCCACGGCATGTGTTACAATGCGGACAATGGAAAGGTGGTGACCTATCGTCTGAACTTCGCCGACGGACAGACCCGGGAGATCGCGATCTATGCCGGGATCGGAACCGGCGAATGGAAGGTCGCACCCGGAGGAACGCATCTGACGGAAGTGCCGTTTGCTCTGACGGGCAAGGTTTATCCTCCCGTCCGGGAAGGACAGTGGGGCGAGGGGGCGGGAGGATATCTCTTCGTCTGGAACAATGATGTCCGTTCGCTCGGTGTGACCAATCAGGATGTCGATCAGCGAAGTCCGGCCTGTGTGAAGTCGATTGATCTGATTTCCGCGGACCGTTCGGTTCCGCTTCTGTTCGCGATCACGGTGGAGGAGTAGGTCCGGTCGGAAGAAAAGAGAAAAAAACGGGATCGTTCCGGCGGCGCCGGATGCCGGGACGGTCGGCTGTCGGAGACGGAAGGGGGGGGAAATCCGTCTCCTCTGTTCTGTCGGATTTTCCACGGAAAGAAGAGAGGGAGTCATTTGCAAATCCGAGCTTCCGGGGTATATTGACAGACAGCAGAAAAATCGGCGCACACCGTCCATTTATTCTGTGGCAGAGACGAGTGGGAGAAACGGATCTTGAACAGACGGGAAGCCAGGCGGCGCAGAGATCGGGCAATGCTGACGATTGTCATGGTCCTGCTGCTTCAGATTTTCAATGGTATGGACTGGAACTGCATGTTTGTCTTCCATTCCGGCGCCTGTGACGCCAATTGCCGAATGGAACATCGGACGGAAGCAATCTGTCAGACGGATCGAGACGATCTGCTGATGAGTCTGAGTTCATCGGAGCTCCCGTTTGATTCGGATTTTGATTTCATCTCTTCGCAATCCGGGAAAAAGATTCTCTCCTTTGATTTTCCCAATGTTCTGTTCCGGCGTTTGGGACAGAATAGCAGACCTCCGCCGGAAGAGCTGGTTCCGCTGCGTTGCTGAGACAGCATTCGGTTTCTCGAATCCTGTTGCAAAACCAACCACGTTTGACACGCAAGCAAAAGAAGGAGATTTTAGAAAAATGAACGCGTATCGCAAATATCTGGTGGAATTTATTGGAACTTTTTTTCTGATTCTGACGATCGGCTCGACGGGAACCCTGAACGGCTCCGGCGTGATTCCGCCTCTGGCAATCGGCGGCATTCTGATGGTGATGATCTATGCCGGCGGTCCGATTTCCGGCGGACATTACAATCCTGCGGTGACCCTGGCGGTTCTGCTGCGCGGCGGCATGCCGAAGCGCGACGCCATTCCGTATATGCTTGCCCAGATTGTCGGGGGAATTGTGGGAGCGCTGGCTGTTCTGGAATTCAAGCACAATATGGGACCGGTTCCTCCGTTCCAGTTCCGGATTCACGATCTGCTCCTGTCGGAGTTTCTCTTCACATTCGCTCTGGCCTATGTCGTGCTGAATGTGGCGACCTGTAAGAAAACGGGCGGAAATTCCTACTTCGGACTTGCCATCGGCGGAACGGTCATGGCGGGTGCATTCGCCGTTGGCGGAACGGTCTGCTCCGGAGCGTTCAATCCGGCGGTCGAGATCGGACTTGCCTGCATGAAGCTGACTCCGTGGGCCAACAGCTGGATGACCATTCTTGCCAATCTGGCAGGCGGAGCCGCCGCGGCCGGATGTTTCTATCTGATTCATCCGAAAGAGGATCGGGACTGATCCATTTTCGGAATCCTTTCGCATCGT
The DNA here is from genome assembly GCA_944390735.1 of uncultured Victivallales bacterium. Taxonomy (GTDB): domain Bacteria; phylum Verrucomicrobiota; class Lentisphaeria; order Victivallales; family UBA1829; genus UBA1829. Next base: position 24,023 of record CALXRL010000014.1, read on the forward strand.
TTCCTTCTCGTTACAGGTCCTTCCGCGGTTCTGCGCGGAAGGACGCTGAAGCGATCGTGAAGGGAACGGTCCGGGGATTGTTCCCCGAGGGGGGCCGACCCGGAAACAGGGATCATCGCATCCGGAAAAGTCCGGATGCGGGGATGAAACGATGGAACGCCCCTCTTTGTGAAAAAGTCCGGAAAAAGAGAAACCCGGAGGAACGTCGATGGAAAGACATTCCTCCGGGTTCTATTTTCTCCCGGAATTCATGGTCCGGGAACGGAACGGTCAGTTCAGTTTGAGCAGAGAGAAAATTTTTTCGACGGCCTGATCATCCGGAGTCGGTTCCGCTTCCGGATCGCCGAGGATCTGGTCTTCGCGGGTGCGGAGATAGAACTGCCACATTTTAGCGCCTCCTTTGAGAAGACCGTTCAAGCCGATATCCGCTGCGGGATGGGCGGTGCAGCAGCTGGGACAGCCGGAGATTTTGATTTTGCCGAGGATGGTATTTGCCTGGAGGAGTTTCTGTTCGGGTTTTCCCTGGAAATATTCGTCCAGTTTTTTCCCGATCCGCTCTCCGAGTTCCGGGGAGTTCAGAACACCGATTTTGCAGACGGTGCATCCGATGCAGGTTACGACCTGTCCGACAAAGGATTTCAGCGTGGTGTCGACTCCCGGCAGGAGGGTCAGCAGATCATCGTAGAGAGCCGGGAGGGCGTCTGTCGGGAAGTCGATGAAATAGAAGTTCCGGTCCGGGGAGAGACGGAGCTCGGCAAGCGAGTATTTTTCCATGATCCAGGCGATCGCCTCCAGATCCTTCCGTTTCAGATTTCCCCAGGGAACCCGGACATGAACCAGCGTTTCGCCCTCCTTCAGCGCGGGGAGCGTGTTCAGCTGTTTCCATTCCTCCAGTCCCGGCTGCAGATGGGCGCTGAAGCTTCTGGGGAGCGTACGTTCCTTCGCGGGAGCCGGGGAAGGGGTGATGGCGGGGGCTTCCGCCTTTTCATAATAGGAGCGGTACAGTCGGACAAATTCCTCCGCTCCCAGATTTTTAACAATGTAACGAATGCGGGCAAGTGCGCGGTTCTGACGATTTCCGTGATCCGAGAAGAGATCAATCATGGCTTTGGCCGCTCTGGCGAGATCCTGCGCGGGAATGAAATCGAACAGAAGCACGCCTTCGGCGCTGTTGCGTCCGATTCCGCCGCCGCCCCATACCTTGAACCCTTTTTCGGAGCCGTTCTTCACGGCGAGGAAGCCGAGATCCTGCACTCTGGCAAAGTGTTCGTCCTGGGGGGCGTCGAAGAGTCCGATCTTGATTTTCCGGGGCAGTTCAAACGCCTTGTCGACGGTGAAGATATATTTTTTCAGTTCATCGGCATAGGGAATGATGTCGAAAACGGATTCCCTGCGAAGTCCGCTGAGGGTGGAGGTGAGAATATTGCGGAAGGTGTCTCCGCCGCCGCCTCGGAAGGGGAGTCCCTCTTCTCCGCAGAGATCCATGATCGGGGAGATGCGGGTCGGCTGCACATCATGAAGCTGAATATCCTGACGGGTGGTCAGATGCAGATAGCCTGCCTCGCTGGCATTGGCAATCCGGATCACTTTGCGCAGCGTTTCCAGCGGGAGTCTTCCGCCGTTGATGCGGAGACGCATCATGAACAGATCGTTTTTCTGCTGATATATTCCATACGGGGAAAAGAATCCTTTGATTTCCGAAGCCTTTCGGGTTCCGGCGAGATATTCTGCAAGCGCGTTCTTGGCTTTGGAATAGTCGTACATATTCTGATCCTTTCTGTTGAATTTCGGTTGATGGGAAAATATATCAGGAAAAAGCGTTTTTGCAACATCTTTTTTTGAATTCATGCCATTTCCGCACTATATTACGAGGGAAAAGAGGATTGCAAAAGGGGACAGAAATGGCAAAAAGACTTCATATCATCCGGCACGGGAAAGCGGAGCCGTTCGGACTTGTTTCGTCGGATTTTCAGCGAACCCTCGCTCCGCGCGGCGCCGCCGATGCCAAAAAAGCGGGGATCGAACTGCGAAAACGGGGAATTTCTCCGGAACTTCTGATTTCCAGTCCCGCGCCTCGGGCTCTCTACACGCTGCGATTGATTGCCGCGGAACTGAAGAGGGATCCGGACTCCGTTCTGACGGACACTCTTCTTTACGAGGGCGGAATGGAGGCGCTTCTCGGGGTGGTCCGGGCGTTTCCGGATTCGGTGGAGGAGGCGATGCTCTGCGGACACAATCCCGGAGTTTCGGAGCTTGTGGCCCGCCTCTGTGCCGCGCCCTGTCACGGAATGGGAACCGCTGAGGTCGTCTCGTTGAGTCTGGAGACGGACACCTGGCGTTCCGCCGGAGCGTGCGACTGCCGCATGATCGGTAGAATCTCTTCGGACCGGCGTGAGTGATGAGCGGAAAACTTCATTTTTACAGGAAGCAGTTTTCCGGCTGCGTTTCATGCGGAAAATGCTGCGACTGCGGCTGGCCGGTTCCGGTGACTTCCGAGGAGGTCAGACGGATCTCCTCGCTGGATTTTCAGGAGTGGAGCGCTCTTCCCCGATCCTGCTTCAAGCGGACCTTGCGCGGATGGTATCTGCGAAAACAGGCGGATAAGCGCTGCGTTTTTCTGGATTCGGACGGATTGTGCATCATTCACAAAAAGTTTGGATTTTCCGCCAAGCCGCTGGCCTGTCGACTCTATCCGCTGGACGTATACCGCTGGCGCGACGGTTCCATTTCGGCCTCGCTTCGTTACGACTGTCCCGCGGTGACGGGAGCCGGACGCATGGAACCGTTCGGAAAACTGGCCGGGACGATCGAAGCCTTCGCAGCGGAACTCTTTCGGTATCGGGGAAGAGATGCGGATGCAGCCTATTCGCGCCGGATTCATCCGGATGTGGCGCGTCTCCGCCGGATTGCCGATTCCTATCGGAACATTCTGATGTACGAGCACATTGCGCCGGAAATCCGTTTTTCGGCGGCGGTCCGTCTGCTGCTGTTTCATTCCATCCGGAAAAATTCGTCCGATATTCTGGAGGCCGAGGAGTTCGAGGCCGATTCCTTCGCCTTTTTCAAACGAAGCATCGAGCATCTGACCGTTCTGGTGGAGGAGGCGGAAAAGATCCGGCACGATCAGCTGGTCCGCTTCCGTTATCTGATCTGGTGTTTTCTCCGCGATGACAGCCGCGCGACGTGGTCGGCGCATCTTCCGATGGTCTTTGCCGCGCTGCGCTTTCTGATCGGGAGGGGAACGCTGAAGCCTACGCTTCTGAACCGGGAGGTGAACGCGGAGGCGCTGTTCCATGCCGTCTGGAAATGCCGTCGGAAGAAAGAGGCGCCGGAGGTGTTTTTCCGATTCCTTCAGGGGCGGCTGGTTTCCATGCACTTCTGCGGATCGCCTGCGCTCGGACTGCCGTTTGAATATGGAATGGCCTATCTGCTGATCGCCTGGCCGATCGTGATTTTTCTCGCTTCGGTGCTTGCCGCGGAGCGGAAGGATTTCCTGATCGGACCGGATGATGTCCGAAATGCCCTGATTCTTGTGGACCACGGGTTCCTTCGTTCCCGGCTGTTCTGCCGGAGAAGCACAAAAGCGGCGGTCTGGAATCTGATGAAGGGCGAGGATTACGCTTTTCTGATGAAGCTCTGTCTTCACCAGAAGGTCGTCTCATGAACCGGACCTGGCCGTATCCTTTTCGGGAAGGGGGAAGAGACGGAAGGTCTGCGGAATTTTTTCGAGCTCTTTAAGCGTTTCCGGTTTTGTCGACTGCGGGCAGATAAACAGGATCGACCAGAGGGTTTCGTCCGAAACCAGCAGATACTGAATCATTTTATGACCGGAGGTCCGGTTGTATTCAAAGCGGGCGGCGGGCAGTCCGGCGATTTTCACGTTGGAGTTCCGGATGCCGCCTTTCAGTTTGCTGTCCCTGGAGAGCGCGTCAAGCGCCGCCTTCCGATTGAAATTGAGATCTTCAAACGTCTTGAAACAGACAATGTTCAGCACCAGCGGCGAGAGAACGGACCCCGTATGGAATGCCGTCAGTTTGGCTCCGACATCCTCCCCCTTGTTGACGGCCGCTCCCACCAGTTTTGATACCAGATAACTGGTTTTCCATCCGTCGGGCAGATCAATGGTGAATCCTTCCGCTTTTGAACCGAACGTCTCCCCCCGGAGCGTCAGAACGGAAAACAACAGCAGAAGAGCGAGAAATCCCCGTTTCATAAAGCGCTTCTCCGTTTTGCGTTGGCACGTTTGACTGCGGTCATCAGCGCCGCTTTGAGACTGCCGGTATCGGCGGTTCCCCGCCAGGCGATTTCGAAGGCCGTGCCGTGATCCACGCTTGTGCGGATGATCGGCAGTCCCATGGTGGAGTTGACCCCGCAGTTGAATGCAAGCATTTTGAAGGGAATGTGCCCCTGATCGTGATACATGGCGACAATTCCGTCGAAATTCCTGCGGATGGAGTCAATGAAAAGCGTGTCGGAAGGGTAGGGGCCCGAGACGGCAAGTCCCTCCGCCTGGAGTTCGGCAACCGCCGGTTTGACGATCGTTTCATCCTCCGTTCCCATGTGGCCGTTTTCTCCTGCGTGCGGATTGAGTCCGGCAACCGCGATTCGAGGCGTTTCCACCCCTTCCGCGCGTGCCGCCTCCGCCACCAGATGCGCCACTTCCCGGATTCGTTCCCGCGTGACGTGTCCGGCCACCTCCTTCAGCGCAATATGAGTCGTGACAAAGATGACGCGAAGCGATCCCGCCGACTGCATCATGGCGAACTGTTTTGTTCCGCAGAGTTCCGCGATCAGTTCCGTGTGTCCGGTAAAGGGAATGCCCGCATCGTTGATCGCCGCCTTGTTGACAGGACAGGTGACAATGGCGTCGGCTTTCCCTTCGAGAACATCCCGGGTGGCCCGGATGATCGTTTCATAAGCCGCTTTTCCCGCAGCCGCGCTGCGTTCGCCCGGGACAAAATCCTCCATGGAAAGCTCTCCCGTGTCGACCAGAACGCAGGAAGTGCCCGGAGCGAATCTGTGAAGCGCCTCCCGGAGAACCGGAGCCGGACCGTAAAGTCGGATGTCGGCAGACTCCATCACTTCCCGGTCAAGCAGAATACGAGCTGCAAGTTCCGGACCGATTCCGGCTGCGTCTCCTGTGGACAGCGCTATAACGGGTTTTTGCATGGCGGTTCGGAAAAACACTTCACCGGCCGGGAAATTCATTCCCCGATACGGAGAAGTGCATTGGAATCTTATGCGTTTTTGGAGGCGAGATACTGCGCCTTTTTCTCTTCGAGGAGCAGGCCGACGTTGTCCGCGTTGATCGGATCATATCCTTTTTCCTTCAGGAAATCGAGAAACCCGAGCCAGTCCTGATGATTCCATGCGCCTTTGTGCCGTTTCACAAAATTCATGGCGATGGGAGAGCGTTTCAGCTTTTTGAGATTTGCTTCTTCTTTCGAGAGTGCCATCATAAACCTCCTTCGGTTTTGTTTCACGGAACAAGCCATTTTTCCGGCCTGACGGTAATATACAGCATTTTTCTCCGAATTCAAGCGGGAAGTCGTGCGTGTCGGAACACGCGGGGGAAAGGCGGCCGCGGCGGAACCGGAGCGGCCGTCAGCAAAGTTTGCGAATGGCTTCCTGAAGCACTTCCCGATCGTCAAAATGGGTGCGGACGCCATGGATCTCCTGATAGGTTTCGTGTCCCTTTCCGGCAATCAGAATCAGATCGCCCGGTCCGGAGAGACGCACCGCCTCTTCAATGGCGTCTTTCCGGTTGGTGATCTTGAGAACGGATTTCCCGGCGGGGATGCCGGAAGAGGCCTCCCGGATGATCGCCTCGGGATCCTCGGTGCGCGGATTGTCGCTGGTCAGAATGGTGAGATCGGCGAGTCTGCCGCAGACCTCCGCCATGCGGGGTCGCTTGGTGCGGTCGCGATCCCCTCCGCAGCCGAAAAGCGCAATGAGACGGCCCCGGCAGAGCGGACGCAGAGCGCTCAGAACGCGCTCCAGCGCGTCATCCGTATGCGCGTAATCCACAAATGCGGAACTCCCGTTCGGAAGAGCAAAGGATTCCAGACGGCCCGGCACCGCGATCGGTTCCGAAAGCACCCGTTTCAACTCGTCCGGCGGCACTCCCCGCGCCAGAACCGCCGCCCCGGCCGAAGCCAGATTGTAGAGATTGTGCAATCCGATCAGATTGGTGCGGATCTCCAGCGCGTCCCCGCCTTTCCAGAAAAGCTGGAACTCCGAGCCGTCGGAGGTGATGCGGAGCGGACGGATCCGGCAGTCGGCCTCGCTTTGCGCGGAGAGCGTGACCGGCTCCTTTCCCTCCTTCCGCAGCTCTTCCGACAGGCGCACTCCCCACGGATCATCCAGATTGACAACCGCATGACCGTGTTCCGACAGCTGTTCCGAAAACAGAATCTTTTTCGCCTGATAGTACGCTTCCATTGTGTGATGGTAATCCAGATGGTCCCCGGTCAGATTGGTGAAAATGGCCGTTTCAAATTGCGCCGTTCCCATCCGCTTCTGATGAAGTCCGTGGCTGGAGGCTTCCAGAACGACGTCCGAACAGCCGTTTTCCGCCATTTTCGTCATGATGCGCTGAAACGCCATGGCATCCGGTGTGGTTCTGGCGGATTCCGAAGCCGGAGAGCCTCCGCCGAAATCGTATTCGATGGTGGAGATCAGACCGCAGCGACCCTGTCCGGTTTCCTGAATCAGCCTCCGAAGAAGAAAGGCCGTGGTGGTTTTCCCGTTGGTCCCCGTGACGGCGTGAAGACGAAGTCCGGCGGCCGGAAATCCGGCAAAGGTCTGACAGAGAATTCCCCACGCGTGATAGGCGTTCGCACAGACAAGATGCGGAACCGTTTCCGGCAGCGCAAGATTCGGATCGTCGGAAACAACGGCAACGGCGCCGCGCTCCAGCGCCTGGCCGATAAATTGTCTTCCATCGGCTTTCGCCCCCCGGACCGCGCAGAAAAGAAAATCCTTTCCAACAGTTCTGGAATCGTTGGAAACACCGGCAATCGGAAGATTTTTCCAGCTGCGCACCTCTTCCGGATGCAGCGCGGCAAGGTATTCGGCAAGTCTCCGCATGATCGTCTCCGTTTTGATTTTCCGCTCCGGAGCCTATTCCCGAGCCGGTTCGATCCGTTCCAGACGGGTCCCGCGCGACGCTTTCAGAAACACGATATCTCCGGGTTTTGCCATGCTGCGCACATCCTCCGCGGCCGCAAGGGAGTCGGGAAAGGAGACGATGGCGGGAGAGGCGATCCGTTGCGCCGCTTCCGACATGGATTCCCCCACCGCCGCAATCCGGGCCCCGGGAAACAGGGTCAGCGCCAGACGGAGAATCTCCTCGTGCGCCGCTGCGGAAAGTTCCCCCACTTCGCGCATGTCGCCCAGAACCAGCAGCAGTTTGGACGGATCGGCAAATTCGGCCAGCCAGTTCAGTGTTGCTCTCATGCTGTCCGGATTGGCATTGTATGCGTCGTTGATCCATTGCGCATCCGCGTAAACGGAGCGTTTCATCCGCATGCCCGGCAGTGTGCAGTTCGCCAGGCCCGCGGCAATCTCTTCAAGCGGGATTCCGAATGCGGAGGCCGCGGCGGCGGCTCCCGCCGCATTCGCCGCCTGATGCGCGCCGCAAAGGGACCATTCCACAAGGGCTCTCTTTCCGGTCCGTTTTTCGATCAGTTCAAAGGAACTGCCCCGGATGTTGCCCCCCAGGTACGCGGCCTCAAAATCGGCACCGGGCCCGAAAAACAGAATGGGATGACCTTCTGCGGCTTGGATCATGCATTCCAGTCCCGCGCTGTGTGCCGGAATGATTGCAGTTCCCTTCGGCTGAAGATGACGGAACAGCGCGGATTTCTCCCGAGCCACCCCCTCCAGCGATCCAAGAAACTCCAGATGACAGCGGCCGATGGATACGATCAGTCCCGCATCCGGTTCCGCCGCCGCCGCAAGCGGTTCGATCTCGCCGGGATGGTTTGTGCCCATTTCCAGAATGCAGAAGCGGTGACGGGGCGTCAGACGCAGAAGATTCTGCGGAACCCCGATCTGATTATTGGTATTTCCTTCCGTCGCAAGGACGGCGTCCTTTCCGAACACATGCTCGAAGATGGCGCGGAGCATCTCCTTGGTGCTGGTCTTTCCGCTGGATCCGGTCAGCGCGATCGTTTTGACGCCGCAGCGTTTCCGGTGAAAGGCAGCAAGCTGCTGATACGCCGTCACGGTGGAATCCACCAGCAGCGCGGGAGCGCCCGGCGGAAGTTTCGCCCGGTTCTTCTTCTCCACACAGAGAAGGGTTGCTCCGTTGGCAAGCGCATCCGCCAGATAGTCGTGCCCGTCGAAGGTCTCCCCGGGAATGGCAAGAAAAAGGGAATCCGGCGACGGCTTCCGGGAATCGGTTGTGATGCTCCGGACCCCCTGTCCGGAAAAGGCGTTCACGGGGAGAGCCCCCGTCGCCTTCCGAATCTCCTCATAGGAAAACAGCATGAGAGACCTCAATCCAGAACGATTTCCGTCAGCACTTTGCCGTTGCGGAAGATCACTCGTTTGCTTTTGACCCGGTCCACCCAGTAGATCCAGGAGTCGCTGAGCTGGTTCGGCGTCCGGATTTTGCTCGGAGGACCGTAGGTTGTGATGACATTCTGCTTGGTCATGCCTTTTTCAATGATGCCTCTGCGCATCTTTTCGAAGGCGGCGGGCGAGACGCCGCCGGCCATCTCCACGGCAACCGATGTGGTGAAAAGCTGTTTGGCAAACTCTTCAATCGGCATCATGGTTCTGCCGTCGTCATAGTGCAGAGTGAAGGTCTTTCCATTTGCCTGAAAGACAATGCTGGAATCGGTCATGGAAAGGATCCGCACCTCGGTCCCGAATGGAATCAGGGTTCCTTTCTGAATGTTGTCCGTGGTCAGATTCTCCGGATTCTCATACCAGAGATTGTAGGCCGTGTAAACAGCGGCGTGTGTGGGGAGCTGAAGAACCTCCTCCGGGACGATGGTGCGCGTCTGACATCCGGAAAGAAGAAAAACACATGCGGCGGAAAGAATCGGGACCAGTCTGATCAATGTTTTTTTCATAGAAAACCTCTGAGTTGCTTACCATGCTTCCGTTGTGTACTCCACCGCCAGTCTTGCGGCGTTGTAACAGGCCTGTTTGAGCGCGTTTGCCCGACTGACCGCCGGATCGGCCAGAACCTGATAGCTCGCCGAGCCCACGACACTGCGGGTGGGAATCAGCGGTTCGCCCCGGCCGGGAATCAGAACGGTGAATTCCAGCGTGACCGAAAGCATGAATTCCGCCGGTCGATAGGTGATGTCGTTGTCCATGCTGTCTTCCCGGATCGTCATGTTGGAGACCTTGACGATTTTGCCGTAAAGAACGCAGTCCGACGAGCCGAGATTCTTAAGCGTCAGTCCTCCGTCGAACTGAATGCGTTCGCAGAGCTGCTGGCGCATCACCGAAGCGGCCAGCATCTCCAGTGTATCGTTTTTCACTTCCGCCACGGCGATGGATTTGACATCCGGGTGCATCAGGGAACGGGCGCCGATCCGGTAGCCGCATCCGGTAAAAAGCAGCGACGCGCCCAGCACGGCGCAAAGGGACAGAATCCTCTTACAACATATCATCGGTTACGACCTCCTGTTTCTTGTCTCTGTCGATGGTGCCGCCCTTGATGTCCCGGATGGGAAGAAGCCAGCGGCTTCCGGGCTCCGGCATGATGAGAATGGGGGAGTCCTCTCTCGGAAATCCGGATTCCTTGAAAGCGCGGCGTTCCGGCGTCCAGTGGAGTCCCCTGGCTTTGTATTCCTTGTCGATTTCCGCCATTTTCTCTTCCGCGGCGGAGGCGGGTTTCGTGGTGGAATAGTCCCGGATCACCGTGGCAAAATAGCGCTGGGCGACATCGTATTTCTTCTCGTTCATATAGAACTTGCCGATGTTGTAGATCCGTTCCGCCATGATGTTGTGAACCTCGTCGCGCGAGCGCTTGATCCACGGCGTCTGCGGATCATCCGGATGTTTCTCCAGAAAGGTGTCGAAGGCTTCCAGCGCCAGTTTCGCGTTCTGGTTGTCGCCGTCGCCGCGGCGGGATTTGTGCAGAAGGGTGTTGGAAAGTTCCAACGCGGCGTAGCGGGCCTCTTCCGAATCGGGATGGAGTTTGATGGTGTCCGCGAAGCATGCGATGGCCTTGTCGGGTTTGTCGTTGTCCAGATAGAGCCGTCCGAGCCGGAGACGCGCCGCCGGCGCGGCGGCGGTGCAGGGGGCGTTTTTCAGCGCCTTTTCATAAATCTCCATCGTGCGGTCGTCCTTGGTGATGAAGGGAATCCAGGAGAGAAAACGGTCCCGGTGCCCCGCGAAAAACTTGTCGCCGATCTCGAACTGCCGCTTGACCACCTCGGTGAAATTGATGCGTGTGACATGTCCTTCCGCCAGTTTCTGAAGACAGTCGAACTCCGCACCGTACTTGCGCGCCTTCCGGTACGCCCGTGCCGCGCAGATGAGGGCGTTGACCTTCTGAACCGGATCGTCGGCCTGGATCTCCGACTCCAGATAGGCATCCGCGGAGGAGAGATATTTTCCGCGTTTTTCGCGATCCCGTCCGGTGGAATAGGCTTCCTGGGCGGCTTTTTCGTCGGCAAATGCCGTCAGGAAAAGGAAAGAACTCAGTAAAATCAGAAAAATTTTCAAATACATTGGCTGTTTTCGCTTCCCGGAGTTTGTTTTTCTCTTTCTGACAAGATATCTTTTAAAAAGAAACGCCATGGCGTTCGTGTCATGCTGAAATTTAGCACTTTATTGGAAAATCGCAAGTGCCAATCCAAATTAACGGAAATAAAGTTTGAATGAAGGTACTGCAGATACTGACGGAACTGGGACCGGGGGGGGCGGAACGGGTTGTGCTGGATCTTTCCGCACAGCTGCTGGAGCGCTCGCACAGCGTGTCGCTGATTTCGCTGAAATCGCCGCCGGAGAACAAATCGCTGGAGGATGCGTTTCTGGCGCTGGGAATTGTGCCGGGGTTCCTGCATCTGGACGGATTCCGCGATCTCTCCCGGATCTTTCTGCTGCGTCGCCGGATCAGGGCCATTGCTCCGGACATCATTCACACACATCTGATGCACCCGAATCTTCTGACGCGCATTGCCGCGGCGGGGCTTTCCATACCCCTGCTCAACACCATTCACATCAGCGAGCGGAGAAAGGGAAAAGGACTCTTCTTCCGGCTCGACAGTCTGACCTTTCCGCTCTGTTCCGCCTGCAATGCGGTCTCCTTTGCCTCTGCACGGTTCCATGAGCAGGCGCTCGGACTTCCCGCCGGAACGATTCAGGTGATTTACAACGGGGTTGATCCGCTTCCCCGGCCCGCGGATCCGGTGCTCGCCGCCCGGCGCGCGGAATGGGGAATGGAAACGTGCAGCAGGATCATCGGCGCGGTCGGCAGACTCGACTGGCAGAAGGGATTTGATCTGCTTCTCCGCCTTCTGCCGGAAATTTCAGCGGCGATTCCCCCGTCGGAACGCTGGGGACTGGTCATTCTGGGGGAGGGGCCGCAGCGCGCGGAACTGGAGAGTCTGGCCGCGGCGGCTCCGGAGAATCTGATTGTCCGTCTTCCGGGCTTCCGGACGGATGCGCCGCAGATGGCATGGCTCTTCGACGTCTTCGTCATGCCGTCCCGTTACGAGGGGTACGGTCTCTCCCTTGCCGAGGCGATGACCACCGGAGTGCCGGTGGTGGTCAATCCCGTGGATTCCCTGCCGGAAATCTGCCGCTTCTACCGCAACGGCATGTTCGCCGACTTCTCTTCGCCCGAAAAACGGAAGGAGACCGCGGAACGGATCGTGGAGGCGGCCTTCCGCGAACGAATCGCGCCGCAGGTCATCTCCACCCGGCGGGAGATGGCCAACCGCTACATCCGGCTCTACGACCATCTCCTCCGCTGACCGCTGGATTTTCCCGTCCTCCGGAAAATGGGGGCCTCTTTCGCCGTTCCGCCGTCCCGGTCTGCCGTTTTTCCGAAGGGAGGAAACGTCTCTTTTCATGGAATCCGGGAAAAAAAAGCAAAAACAATTTTACTCTTCGGAAAACTGTGCTACATTGATTGCGGAAACAGAAAACAGGAAACCATTCAAACCATCATACAGAACCGAAACAGAAGGAAACTCAGGCAAAAATGAAAACCGTGCTTGAAACCATTCGCGAACAGGCAAAGAAACTGAACCGGAAGATCTGTCTTACCGAGAGCGACGACATCCGCAATCTCAAAGCGGCGGAAAAACTGGTGCAACTGGGCTATGCGCGCCCGGTGCTGGTCGGCTGCGAGGAGTCCATCCGGAAACTGGCCGCGGAAAACGGAGTCCGTCTTGACGGAGTGGAGATCGTCGATGTGCTCAAGTCGCCGAATCTCGACCGCTACATTGCCACCGCCGTTGAAATCCGCAAGAACAAGGGGCTGACCCCGGAACAGGCCCGGGAATGGCTCAAGGACACCTGCGTGTTTTCCGCCGTCATGGTCTGTGCCGGCGACGCCCACGGATACGCCTCCTGCGGCGGCAATCCGAACGGCTATGCCCACAACACCGCGCAGAAGACCAAACCGGCGCTTCAGCTGTTTAAAACCGCAAAGGGCAACCGGATCGCCTCCAGCTTCTTTGTCATGCAGATGCCCGATCCGAAATGGGGATACAACGGAGTGTTCTTCTACGCCGACTGCGGACTGAATATCAATCCGAATTCCGATCAGCTTGCCGAAATCGCGGTCACGACGGCGAAACGGTTTAAAATGTATACCGGAGCCGAGCCGGTGGTCGCTATGATCTCCTGCTCGACCAACGGGTCCGCGCATGATCCCATCATTGAAAAGGTCGTGGAGGCGACCGCCAAGGCGAAAGCCCTTGCGCCGGATATGCTCATCGACGGTGAAATGCAGTTCGATGCCGCCGTCGTTCCGGAAATCGGCCAGAAGAAGTTCGCCGGATCGAAGGTCGCGGGACACGCCAACGTGCTTGTCTTCCCGGATCTGAACTGCGGCAACTCCATCTACAAGGCCACGGAGCGTCTGGCGGGAGCCACCGCGATCGGGCCCATCTGCAACGGTCTGCGCAGACCCTTCGTGGACGGAAGCCGCGGCTGCTCCATCGACGATATCGTCGACATGGCGGCCGTCTGCGCCGTGACCGAATGGGAAGAGTAATCCTCTTTCCCTGTCAAAACCGAACTTGGTGAAGAACGGAGGACCCCGGAAAGGAATCCGGGGCCCGTTTCAAAAACAAACCATAACCAGGAGAGTGAGATGAAAAAAATCGTTCTGATGCTGCTTCTCATGTGCAGCGCCGTCTTCGCGTTCGCGGATGGAATCAACTGGCTCGACAACTACGGAAAGGCAAAGGAGGAGTCTCAGAAAACCGGCAAGCCGATTCTGATGCTCTTCACCGGATCCGACTGGTGCGGCTACTGCATCAAAATGGAAAAGGATGCGTTTTCAAAACCGCAGTTCCAGAAATTCATTCAGGACAACTTCATCATGTTCAAGGCGGATTTCCCGCGCAGACAGAAACTTCAGCCCGGAGTTGTTGCCCAGAACCGGAAACTTCAGTCCGAGTACAAGGTCCGGGGCTATCCCACGGTCATCATCACCGATGCCAAAGGAAAGCAGCTTGCCCAGACCGGTTTCCTTCGCGGCGATGTGAACACCTACATCAATGCCTATAAACAGATTCTCGGAAAAATCAAAAAGTAACACCGATTTCCGGTTTTCCTGAAAAAATCCCCGGAGCGCGATTGAAATTTCCCGCGTTCCGGGGTATATTGTTTTTATTCGTTTCCAAAATCTTCAACGAGCCAGGGAGTTTTGCTGAGAAACAGCATTGGTATGGACAGTTATTTCTTAATCGGCCTGGAAATCGTCCTGCTGATTGTACTGATCTGCGGGTCCGCCTTTTTCTCCAGCTGTGAAATGTCCCTTTTCTCCTTGAGCCGGGCGAAGGTGATCGCCTATAAAAATGATCCGTCTCCGACCAAACGGCGCATCTATTTTCTGCTGGACAACTACAACAGAACGCTGGTGTCGATTATTCTGTCGAACATGTTTGTCAACAGCTGCATTTCGATGCTGAACGACACGGTAATCAAGGATACGGGATTGTCGGGGGCGGCCGCGACGGCGGCATCCGCCGTCACCGGAATCCTGGTGCTGCTTCTCTTCGGCGAGATCACGCCGATGACGCTGGCGTATGTCTATTGCGATTCCTGGTCCCGTGTGGTGGCGCTGCCGGTCTGCATGATGCGGAAAATCCTCTTTCCCGTCATTTACGTGGCGGAGAAGTTCTCGGACAAAGTGCTGGATCTGCTCGGCCGGAGGAACTCGGTGCCTCTGACGCATGAGGAGTACGACTCCTATATCGACACCTGTACGCGGAACGGCGCGTTCTCGCCCGAGGAAAAGACGCTGCTGAAGGAGGCGCTGGATTTCAGTTCCCGGGAGGTGACGCGGATCATGCAGGCGCGAACCTCCGTCGGATTTCTGCGGAAGGATGCGCCGGCCGAAAGCGTGGCGGAGGCCATCTACAAGGTCCGGAAAATGTATTTTGTGGTCGGGGAAAAGGATCTTGACGACGCCGATATGATTCTCTCCGCACGGGAATTCTTCATGCTGTCCCCGCAGCAGCGGGAGCACTGGCTGAATTCGCCCTGCGTCCGCACTGCCATTTACATTCCGGAGCAGACCTCTGTGGTGCTGGCGCTCCGGACGCTGAAGGCGCACAACGAATTTGCCGCGCTGATCTCCGACGAGTACGGCGGCATTTCCGGACTGATCTCCCGTTCCGGCATTTACGCCGCGCTGACGGGCAGTTCCATCGGCGGGGAGCGTTTCGCTCCCACGGAACCGCTGCGGCAGGATGCGGACGGAAAACTCTGGCTCTACGAGGGGTTGACTCCGGTGGAAGCCGTCATAGAGGACACCGGATGGTCGCCCGAGGAGGAGCTCAAATCCTCCACATTGAACGGCGCCTTCTGCGAACTCTACGGCGCATTGCCGAAAGTGGGGGCGGAGGTGACGGACAGCGGAATCCGGATCCGGGTGCTGGAAATGACCGGCAACCGGGCGTCGAAACTGGAGGTCACGCTGCTGCAGGATCCGGAACGGAAAACCGGAATGGAGGAGAAGGAGGAGTCGCACTCATGCTGATCAGTTTGGTTCTGCTGGTGTTTTTCATGCTGATGCAGGGAATGTTCGCGGGGATGGAGACGGGGATGATCTCCGTCCGCCGTCCGCGCATTGAGCACGCCCATGAAAACGGAAGCCGCGCCGCCGGAATGGTGCTCTTCTTTCTGAACAATCCGGGCGTTATGATTTCGACGACGCTTCTTGGGGTGAACATCAGCGTGGTCTGCGCCTCTCTGGCGGCGAAACAGTTCGCCGAAAGCGCGGGACTCTCCTCGGCCGGAGCCCTTCTGGCGATGAGCTGTGCGCTGAGCGTCGGCATGCTGATCTGCGAAATCATTCCGAAGAACTGGTTCCGCCAGGCGCCCTGTCTTCGCTGTTCGAGATTCATCTGGATTCTGTATCTGACCTATTTTGTGCTGTTTGTCCCGGCAAGACTCTTCGACTGGTTCACGTCGTTTCTGAGCCGGAAAATTTCACGCGACAAATCCAGCGCCGAAACGAAAAGCGCGGTGATGCGCGAAGATCTCAAACTCTTCCTGATGGAAAGTGAAAGTTCCGGGGGACTTCCCGCGGAAACCGCTTCGATTCTGGACAACGCCATTGATTTTCACTCCTCCCATGTGGGGGATATCATGCGGAAAAAACAGGATGTGATGGAGGTCCGATCCGATCTGAGCGTGCAGGAGGCCATGCGGATTTGCCGCCGGACCTCGATCTCCAAATTTCCGGTGTTCGATCCGGAGAAAAAGTGCTGGATCGGCATTTTCTCCTCCTACAGCGCGATGTTTTCGCTGCGGGAACGGCAGTGGTCCTCGGTGAAGGTCCGGGACTGCATGCAGAACATGATCTCCATCGACGAATCCACCCCCGTGGTGAAGGCCCTGAGCCTGACGCGCGGTTCCGACGCGGCCATGTACATCGTGGTGAAGAACGGACGTCAGACCGGAATCTTCACCTCCTCCGACATTGCGGGCAAACTTTTCGGATAACCCGTTCCCGTCCGGCGATTTGACGCTTTTTTGCAGAGATCCGGGGTTGAATTTTGCGCGAAAGTGTTTATTGTATAGGAAATATTCGTCGGAAACGCCTTAAACCTTAGGAGATGGGATATGTCGATTGAAAGCGCAAGAGCCTTTTGCATGAGAATGATGAGTGATGATGAGTTCCGTGATTCCCTCGGAAAAGCGGAGAGCGCGGAAACCATCCGCGATATCATCAAAAAGGATCAATATGATTTCAATAAACACGACCTTCTGAAAATCGTCAGCGAACTGACCGGCAAGAAGCTCGAAGCCGAACAGCTGGAGGATATGGTCTGCGGAATCTATGCGGAAGAGGTCGCGGGAAACAGCAAAACGGAATCCATTGAAGCGGTCCGCACCTGGTTCAGAAGTCTTTGATTATGAGGAAAGTTCCGAAAATCGTCTCTCCGGACGAAGCTGTGCAGGCGGTCAAATCCGGAGACTCCGTCTACCTCAGCGGTTTCGCCAACTCGCCGGAAACGCTGGTCGAGGCGCTTTGCCGCCGCGGCGACCGCGGGGAACTGCAGGATGTGGAGATCGTTCAGCTGATGACCTTCGGCAAGGCTCCGTATACCGAGGAAAAATATGCCGGAGTCTTCATTCCGAACGCCTTCTTCGCCGGAGCCAACAATCGGAAAAGCATCCGCGAGGGGGTCAGCGATTATCTGCCGGTCGGACTGAGCGATACGCAGGCTCTCTACCGCTCCGGAATTTTCCGGTGCGATGTGGCGATCATCAAAGTCACCAAACCGGATCAGCACGGGTATGTGTCTCTCGGAGTCTCCGTGGATATCACGCTGGCGGCGGTCGAGGTTGCCAAAACCGTGATTGCCGTGGTCGACGAGAAAGCACCGCGGACCCTGGGGGATTCCCTCATCCCTTACAGCCGCATTGACTATGCCGTGCTTGACAATCATCCGCTGATGGAGATCATCAATCCGCCTTCGACGGAACTGGATATCGCCATCGGAAGAAACTGCGCGGCGCTGATCGACAACGGAGCCTGTCTGCAGATGGGCATCGGATCAATTCCCAATGCGATTCTCTCCGCGCTGAAAGATCACTCCGATCTCGGAATTCATACGGAAATGTTCTCCGACAACGTGATCCCGCTGGTCGATGAGGGCGTGATCAACGGAGCAAAAAAACAGATCGACCGGGGGAAACTGGTCACCAGCTTCCTGATGGGATCTCAGAAATTTTACGATTTCATTGACAACAATCCTCTTGTTCTCATGAAGGATATCGGATATACGAACGACCCCTTCATCATTGCCCAGAACGACAATGTGGTGGCCATCAACTCCGCGGTGGAGATTGATCTTACCGGACAGGTCTGCGCCGATTCGATCGGCTGTCAGATGTATTCCGGTGTCGGCGGCCAGCTGGACTTTATTTACGGAGCCTCGCGTTCCAAAGGCGGAAAAGCCATCATAGCAATCGCATCCGAAACCACCCGGGGCGAAAGCAAGATCACTCCCTTCCTGAAACCGGGAGCCGGTGTGGTCACGCCGCGTCATCTCGTGCATTATGTGGTGACGGAATATGGAATTGTGGATCTCTATGGAAAAACCCTTCAGGAAAGAGCCGCGCTGCTGATCAGCATTGCGCATCCGAATCATCGGGAAGCTCTGGAAAGAGCCGCGTTTGAACGGTTCGGCGCAGGGTTCCTCCGTCGACGCGCAAAGCTCTTTCAGCCGTAACGAAAGGGCGGATCGAGGGGGCGGATCAAGGGTCGAGGGAAAAAAGAGAACAAGATTCTCCGACACGCTTCCGCAATCTTTTCTTCTTTGTTTCCGGGCCGGGACTCCCGGACGGAAACGGAAAAATTTTTTCTGACACGCTTTCGCATTTTTCTCTTTTGCTCTATCTGGAAAGGGACCGTAAACCGTAAACAGAGAGCCGTTTTAAGGTGCGGTTCGGAAACAGAAAACGACCGGAGTCGGGATTTCCCCGGAACTCCGGTCGTTTTTTTTTGACTTTGAGGAATGACGGTCAGGCCATCAGAAGGGTCATGATCGCTTTCTGAACGTGAAGACGGTTTTCCGCCTGATCGAAGACGATGGACTGATCGGAATCCATGACATCATCGGTGATCTCCTCTCCGCGATGAGCGGGAAGGCAGTGCAGGACCTTTGCATCCGGCTTTGCCTTTTTGAGATTTTCCATATTCAGCTGATAGGGGGCGAGGATTTTCATCCGTTCCCCGGCTTCCTTTTCAAAGCCCATGCTGACCCAGACGTCGGTATAGATGTAGTCGGCGTTTCGGAGAGCCTCATCGACGCCGGTTGTCCAAGTGGATTTCCCCGGACCGAGATTCCGGTTCAGGAATTCCGGAGAGGGGGCGAACTCCTTCGGCGCGGCGATGGCAAGATCGACTCCGGCCAACTGCGTGGCGAATATCAGGGAATTGGCCATGTTGCTGGCTCCGTCGCCGAGATAGGCCATTTTGAGTCCGGCAAGGCGGCCGTTGGAGTGTTCCCACATGGTGAAGATGTCGGTCAGGGCCTGGCAGGGATGAAATTCATCGGTCAGGGCGTTGATGACCGGATATTTGGAATAGGCGGCAAGGCCCTCCACATCGCGTTGGGCATAGGTGCGGATGACGATTCCCTGAAGATAACGTTCCAGAACCCGGGCCGTGTCGGGAATGGTTTCGCCGCGGCCCATCTGGGTGTGCCCCTGATCCAGATAAACGGGATAGCCGCCGAGTTCCTGAATGCCGACCTCGAACGAGACTCTGGTCCGGGTCGAGGATTTCGCAAAAATCATGCCGATGCTTTTCCCGGCAAGCGGTTTGATCGCTTCCGGAGTGCCGCGTTCCCGTTTGAGTTTCGCGGCAAGTTCTATGATTTTGTCAAGATCGGCTTTCGTCAGATCAGCGCATGAAAGCAAGTCTTTTTTCATTTGAAGAGCTCCTGGTTCGAGTTTTCAGTGTTATTTTGCGGCGTCGTGTTCCGTGATGGCCTCGTCAATGAGTTTGACCGCTTTCCTGCAGTCCTCCTCCGTGACGATCAGGGGCGGCACAAGGCGCAGGACGGTTTCTCCGGCGGAGAGCGCGATCAGCCCCTTGTTTCTCAGAATGGGCAGCAGCTCGCCGGCGGGATAGTCCAGCACCACTCCAAGCATCAGACCTTTTCCGCGGACGGCTTTGATGGAGGCGTGCTTCGGCATCAGCTCCTTCAGAAGACCGGCGAGGAACGCACCCTGTTTTTTGCAGTTGTCCAGCACGCCGTCGTTGCAGAGGGTGTCGACCACCGCGCATGCCGCCGCCGATGCCAGAGGAGTGCCTCCGAACGTGCTTGCGTGTGTTCCGGGCGTCAGCACGTTTTCATGTTTGCGCCTGGCCACCATCGCCGCAATCGGATACCCGTTTCCGAGCGCTTTGGCCAGCGAGAAGGCATCCGGCTCGACTCCGTATCCCTGCCAGGCGAAGAGCGTTCCGGTCCGGCCCATTCCGCACTGGACTTCATCAAAGAGCAGAAGGATCCCCTTTTCGTCGCAGAGACGACGGACCCCTTCCAGATACTCCTGCGTGGCGGGAAGAATTCCGCCTTCGCCCTGCACCGGTTCGAGAAGGACTGCGGCGGTTTTGGAATCCACCGCTGCGCGGAGCGCTTCCAGATCATTGAAGGGCACATGTTTGAATCCCTGGGTATCCGGACCGAATCCCTTGCGGTATTTGCTTCTGCCGGTGGCGGCAAGGGTGGCAAGGGTGCGGCCGTGGAAGGAGTCGTTCATGGCAATGATCTCATAGCGGCCCTGGGTCGATCCCCATTTTCTGGCGAGCTTGATGAGCGCTTCATTGGCTTCGGCGCCGCTGTTGCAGAAGAAGCAGACCCCGTCAAAACAGTGGGAGATCAGCTTGCTGGCAAGTTCCGGCTGACGCTCATTCATGAAAAGATTGGAAACGTGAACCAGCTTCTGCGCCTGCTCCACGATCGCCCGTGTCACCGCCGGATGACAGTGCCCGAGACTGCACACGGCAATGCCCGCGGCAAAATCCAGATATTCGTTTCCGTCGCCGTCCCAGAGATGGCAGCCGCTGCCCCGTGTGAAGAGAATATCCGCTTTCGGATACGTCTTCATGACATATTTGTCATACAGTTCGATATTTTTCTCGGTCAGAGCACTGTGCATCTTCCCAAAACTCCTTATTTTATTTTTTTGTTTTCCAATTTCAATAGCAAATAACTACATTAGCATGGATTTTTCAAAATACAAGCGGAATAAAAAAGAAAAAACACCTTTCCCTGATTTTTGCGGTTAATGCGCATTCGGCGCTTGACTTTGCTTGACAAAACGTCTACTTGTAATAAGGTAGTCCGAACCCAATGACCGGCGCCGCGACGTTGAAATCGTGCGACATCATGAGGAAAAGGCAAGCTGCTCCGGTTTTAATTTTTGAGTATGGAGAACGAAGTGTCATGCCGGATAAACTGGTTATAGTCGAGTCGCCCGCGAAGGCGAAAACAATTGGAAAAATCCTGGGAAAGGATTATATCATCAAGGCTTCCTACGGGCATATCCGGGATCTGCCGGAACGCGCGTTCGGCGTCGATATCGAGCACAATTTCGCCCCGCAGTACGAGGAGTCCAAGGCACGGGGGAAAAATCTTTCGGAGCTGAAAAAGACCGCGAAAACGGTCAAGGAAATCTATCTGGCTCCCGACCCGGACCGCGAAGGGGAGGCCATCGCCTGGCATTTGCACGAGGTGCTGAAAAATGTCAATCGCAAAGCCGCGTTCAAACGGGTCGCCTTTCACGAGATCACGCGCTCGGCCATCACGAAGGCGTTTCAGCATCCCGGGGATCTGAATATGAATCTGGTGGATGCGCAGCAGGCAAGGCGGGTGCTGGACCGGATCGTCGGATATATGATCAGTCCGCTGCTCTGGTCGCGGATTGAGCGCGGGGTCAGCGCGGGACGCGTGCAGTCGGTCGCGCTCCGGCTGGTCTGCGAACGGGAGCGCGAGATCCAGGCGTTCGTGCCGAAGGAGTACTGGAACTTCTCCGCCGTCTTCTCGCAGGAACAGAACAGTTCGTTCACTACAAAACTGGCCAAAATCAACAATGCGAAATTCGAAATCGGCAGCCGGGACGAGGCGGATCGTGTCCTGAACGCGGTCCGGAACGCTCCCGCATGGAACGTGGCCTCCATCGAGACTCAGCCGCGCAAACGCTATGCGCCGCCGCCGTTCATCACCAGTACGCTTCAGCAGGCGGCGAGCTCTTCGCTCGGCTTCTCTGCCAATTCGACGATGCGCATCGCGCAGCAGCTCTATGAAGGGGTGGATACCGGCGAGGGGCATCTCGGTCTGATTACCTACATGAGAACCGACTCTGTGGCAATCGCCGCGGAGGCGCAGAGCGCCTGCCGGGCCTTTATCGGCAGCAGCTACGGGGCGGCGTTCGTACCGGAAAAACCCAATTTCTTCAAAACAAAATCCACGGCGCAGGGAGCGCATGAGGCCATCCGGCCGACCGATGTGAATCTGACGCCGGAAAAACTGAAGGATTATCTGGAGCCGGGACAACTGAAACTCTACCGTCTGATCTGGCGGCGGTTCGTCGCCTGTCAGATGGCGCCCGCGGAACAGCAGCGGACCACCGTCGACGTGGAGGGCAGGGGAAGCGACGACAAGCTCTACACCTTCCGGGCCTCCGCCACCGTGACCACCTTTCCCGGATTTCTGAAAGCCTACAACATCGAGGAGGAGGGCGCCGCCGCGTCCGAGGATGACAACGCCCGGGATGCCGAAGCGCTCGCCCGTCTGAAGGAGCACTCCCCCTGCGAGCTGGTGGACACCCTTTCGGAACAGAAATTCACGGAACCGCCGCCGCGCTTCTCGGAAGCCACTCTCATCAAAGAGCTGGAATCCAACGGAATCGGCCGGCCGTCCACCTATGCCACGATCGTCAACACCATTCAGGAACGCGCCTACGTCGTCAAGGAGAAGGGAAAGCTTTCCCCCACGGAACTGGGATTCAAGATCAACGACTATCTGGTGGCGTCGCTTCCGGATCTGATTCAGGTCGGCTTTACCGCCGACATGGAAAATCAGCTTGACAGCGTGGAAGAGGGACATCTGCTCTGGACCAGCATGCTGAAGAACTTCTACGAAAAATTTTCCAAGTGGCTGGCTGAAGCGAAAAACGCGGGCGCTCCCGAAGCGCGGAAGGCAAAAGCCGTGCTGGATCTCCTCTCGTCCGTTCAGACCTGGGAGGAGCCGGAAAAAGGAGCAAAGCGTGTTTACGACGACAGGAAATTCTACACGTCCGTTCAGAACAAGGCCGAACAGGGAACCGCGATCTCCGCAAAACAGTGGGAGGCGTTGCTGAATCTGGTGGTCAAGTATGCGTCCCAGCTGAAGAATCTCCGGGAAATCGCCGAGGAGAACGGATTTGAAAAGGAGGTCGAGGCCGCCAGAGAACGAATGGATGACCGCCGGAAAAAACAGGAGGAGATCCGGCAGCGTCGCGAATCCGCGGCGGACAATGCGCTGCCGCAGGAGTCTCTGGAAACCGTCTTCCGTGCCATGCAGAACATCCCATGGAACCCGCCGGAAAAACGCGGCGCCAGAGTCTATGACGACAAAAAATTCTTCGAATCCTTGAAAAAACAGATGGAATCCGGAAAGTTCCTTTCGGAAAAACAGATCTCCGCTCTCGGGAAAATCGCCGCGCGCTATGCGGGCTCCATTCCGGAGTATGAATCCATTGCCGGAATTCTGGGGACGGCACCGGCGGAAAAGTCCTCCGTTCCCGGGAGTCCGGACTCGGCCGGAACTTCCGCAGCGCCGGAACAGGCCGCGGGGCAGGCCGATGTCGACCGTCTCCTCAAGGCCATGTCGGAGATCACCGACTGGGCGGAACCCGAAAAGAAAGGCCGTCGCGTTTACAACGACAAGGAGTTCTACGAATCCCTTGCCAAACAGCGTGCATCCGGAAAAGTTCTCTCGTTCAAACAGGCCGCCGCGTTGACGAAACTGGCGGCAAAATACAAGATTTCGTAACGATAGCCGCTTCCGAACGGAAGAGCGGACGAGTATGAAAATAGGGTACGGGGATTTGTCGTTTCTGTCCGGCGATCCCCTGATGCAAACAGAGATGGGGG
This sequence comes from uncultured Victivallales bacterium, assembly GCA_944390735.1. Classification (GTDB taxonomy): domain Bacteria; phylum Verrucomicrobiota; class Lentisphaeria; order Victivallales; family UBA1829; genus UBA1829. The sequence goes on from CALXRL010000014.1 coordinate 47,331, forward strand.
TTCCTTATGAATGGTCTTGAGCTGCTGCCGCTGGGTCTGCTTGGTTTTCTTCTCTTTTATCTGTTTTTTCCCATTTGGAGCTACGTGCGTTTGAGTCGGATGCTTCAGAAGGAACGCGAGGAAAACCGCCGGATTCAGACGTCAATTCTGAACTTGCTTCGTTCCCTGCAGACCAAGACGGAACAGAAAATCTCCTCTTCCGAACCGCGGACGGATGCGGAGTCGGAAGAGCCGATGACGGCTTCCTCCGAGCTCCTCACGGAGGAGAGGAGAGAAGCGGAGAAACTCCGTTCCTCCGAGCAGGTCGCTTTCCCGATCTTCCCGGAGGAAGAATCCTGCCGGGCGGAAAAGGTGGAGGCGAGACCGGAAAAACAGTCTGTCGAGAGTTCTGCGGATGGTCCGGGCGGAACGGATCTTTCCGCTGGAGAGGAATCTCCGGGAAAGACGGATTTTCCGGAAAGCGGAGCTCCTGCCGAAAAAGAAACGATCGACTCGCGGACGAGCGAAGCGTGGAACCGGATTGTCGAATGGTTCTGTGTCGGCGAAAACTACCGATATAAAAACATCTCCCGCGAGTATGCGTTTGCCACGACCTGGCTGATCCGGATCGCCGTGGTGATTCTGATTGCAGGGGTCGTGTTCTTCCTGAAATTCGCGGTTCAGAACAATCTGATTTCGCCGGAACTGCGGATCGGCTGTGCGTTTCTCGCGGGGTGTGCAATGGCGATCGCGGGAATGTTCGGTGCCAAGCGGAAATATCACATTGCGGCAGTCGGAATCATGGGGGCTGGATTTGTCACGATGTACCTTTCCGCCCGCGCGGGGTACCTTCTCTATTCGATGACGGATTCTCTGACGGCGTTTCTCCTCATGACGGTCATCACCGTTGCGGCGATGGCTTCGGCGATCCGGGCGGATCATCCGTTTCCGGCGTTTCTCGGGATCACCGGCGGTTATCTGACTCCGATCATGCTTTCCACGGGAAGCCGGAACTACATCGGTTTTTTCCTCTATCTGACGATCATCACGTTCGGCTTTCTGATTCTGGCGAATTTCCGGAAATGGAGAGGTGTGAATCTGTTCGGTTTTCTGCTGTTTGCCTTTCTGACGGTGCTGACGCTTTCCACGGGGATTTCCCGGCATGCGATTACGGAAGAAAACTGTCGGCTCCTGCTTTGGATTCTCGGAGTGAACTATGTCTTTTTTGCGCTGGTTCCGCTCTGCCGGCCGCGGCGGGAGACGCTGCCGGAAGAGGTGACGGGAATCGAAATCACCGGATTGATCCTGAATCATCTGCTCTTCACGATCAGCGGAATTGCCGTGTCCGGATCGGTTCTTTCCAAGCCGGAATGTGAAGTTCCGCAAGCGCTCCTTCTGCTGGCTTCCGCGGCATTTCAGGCGGGAGTGATTCTTTTCTGCCATCTGAGCGATCCGCACCGGAAAAAAGTGATTCCCGCGGCAATGCTGCTGTGCGTCTATTCGATCGGCATGGTGGTGCCGATTCTGCTTTCCGGGGAATGGATTCCGGCGGCATGGTCGCTTCTGGCAATGATTCTTCTGATGCTCTCCGCGGCGATCCAAAGCGACTTTCTGCGTAAAATTGCCTGTTTCTGTTTTCTTCTGCTGGCGTGTCTGCGTATTCTCTGCTGGGATGAGACGGCTTTTTCTCCGTCGGCGGAATCGTTCCGGGAGTCGTTTCTGAGCGGCGGAGTTTTCACTCTGGCGCTGATTGTCTCCTGGATCACGCTTACTTTCCAGGCGAAACGGAGACCGGAGGAGAGGGAAAAACTGCAAGTACAGCAGACGTTGTTCGGCTTGGCGGGAGGAATCGCCTTTTTCCTTTACACGTCTTTGGAACTCCATAAACTTCTGCGTTTGATTCTGCCGGACTTCACACGAGGCGGGGTTTCGCTCTGGTGGGGAATTCTCGCGGTCGGATTTCTCTTTGCCGGAATTCTGGGCCGATGGAGAACCAGCCGGATTTTCGGTCTTGTCGTATTCGGACTCTGTTCGCTGAAGGTGTTCTTCTATGATCTGGCGGAATATCATCTGCTGGCCAAAAGCATCGGGCTTCTTGTGCTGAGCGTGATTATGATTGGCGGAGCTCTTCTCTACATCCGGTTCCGGGACCGTTTCGACCGGAAGGACGGCGAATCGTGATGAAACTTCTGGTGTTCTGCTGGTTTCTGCTGGCGGGGGGAGGCGTCATTGCCGCGGAAACCATCCTGGTGAAGGATGCCTTTCAGGAGAACGTTTCGATTCGGACGAATCCCCGTCGGACGATCATCTGCTACCCCTCTCTGCTGGAGATCTGGCTGGACTGCGGCGGGTCGCTGGTCGCGATTCACTCCATGAAAAAAGACGAGGTGGTTCCGGAGGAAGTCAAACATCTTCCGGGAATCGGCGGATATTTTCATCCGAATGCGGAGAAGATTCTCCAGCTGAAACCGGATCTGGTGATTCTCAGCGGAATAACCGGTCGAAACCGTCCGCTGGCGAAACTCCTGAGAAAATCCGGAATCGACGTGCTGCTCCTAAAATACGACAATTACAGGGACTACCGGCAGATCGCGGCTCTTTTCTGTTCCATTTTAGGGAAAAAGGAGCTTCCGGAATCTCTGCGCCGGGTCGAACGGAAAGTCGAATCGCTGAAACGGAGGATCCGGAGGGCGAATTTGGAAGCGCCGACGTTTCTGTGTCTCTTCTTCAACGGATCGGAGTTCCGGGCGGAGACTTCGGAAGCGAATGCCGCCTTTCTTGCGGAGGAGCTCGGAGGGAAAAACATTCTGAACACCGCCGGAGAGAAAATCGTGGCCCAGCGGGTCAAATTCAGTCTGGAACGGCTGATGCTGGAAGATCCCGATCTTCTCTTCATTGTCCCCGCGACGACCAATCGCAGGGCAATGGAACAGGCTTTGCGCATCTTCGAGACCCATCCGGCTCTGCGGAATTTGAAAGCCGTGAAAAACGGCCGCCTGATTCTGCTTCCCCCGGAATATTTCCAATACAAGGCAAACCGGAAATTCCCGGAGGCATTTCTCCGGATGGCGGAAAACCTTTATCCCTCGCTTTTCCCGGAAGGGGACAAGTCGCCGGAAAAATCTCCGGGGAAAACGAACCCGGGAATTTGAAAAAATCTTTCCATCCGGATATATTGCTTCTCCGGATCGCAAACAAGCGGAAGATGTAAAAAAAAAGAGGTGTTTTCATGAAAATCGGGTTGACAACCTACAGTCTCAGCAGTCTTGTCGCGCAAGGAGTCTTCACGCTGTGCGACATCATCCGATGGGGTGCGGAAAACGGCGCGGAACACATTGAAGTGGCTCCGGGAAAAGAGAAACTGGCGGAGAACGAGGCGCTCTGTGCGCAGATCCGCAGAACCGCGGAGGATTGCGGAGTCGATCTTTCCAGTTATACGATCGGAGCGAACTTCATTCAGCCGGATGAGGCGTCGTTCCGCAAGGAGATCGAGCGGGTGAAACGGGAAGTGGACGTCGCGGTGCGTCTCGGTGTGACGCGGATGCGGCACGACGCCGGATGGCGTCCTCCCGCCGAGGCCACCTGCCGGAATTTCGACGCGGATCTCCCGAAACTGGCCGAAGCCTGCGCGGAGATCGCCGATTACGCAAAACCCTTCGGCATTACAACCAGTGTGGAAAATCACGGATTTCATGTGCAGGGCAGCGAACGGGTGCAGCGGCTCATTTACGCGGTCGGAAGGGAGAATTTCCGGACGACGCTGGATGTCGGCAACTTTCTCTGCGTGGATGAGGATCCCGTTTCCGCCGTGAAGAACAACATCTCTCTTGCCTCCATGATTCATTTCAAGGATTTCTATGTACGGAAGAATCTGCCGGTCCGGAACGGTTTTTTCGAGACGAAACACGGGAACCTTCTGCGCGGTTCGATCGTGGGATACGGCGATATCGACATTCCCGCGGTTGCGGAAGTGATTCAGAAATCCGGTTACGACTCCTATGTTTCCGTGGAGTTCGAGGGCATGGAGGAGTGCCGGGAAGGAACGGCCATCGGAATGCGGATGCTCAAGGAGCTGTTCGCCTGATGAGCCGTTTGAGATGAATCCGGAACTCAAACATTCCTTTCCGCCCAGCATTTTTCCCGGGGCCGCTGTGCTGATTCTCGGGTCGATGCCCGGGGAGGAGTCGCTTCGGAAACAGGAGTACTATGCGTTCCGTCACAACGTCTTCTGGCGGATCATGGGGGAGCTGTTCTCCTTTTCGCCGGATCTGCCTTATCCGGAACGACTGGCGGCGCTCGGACGGAACCGGATCGCATTGTGGGACTCCCTTGCCTCCTGCCGGAGGGTGGGGAGTCTGGATACCAGCATCACGGATCCGGTTCCGAACGATATTGCCGGTCTTCTCCGGGAGCATCCGGGCATTACCCATATTTTCTGCAACGGGACGGCGTCCTATCAGTATCTGAAGCGCTACAACGAAGCCGTGTTCCATTCCGGCGCGGAGATTCGGAAACTGCTCTCGACCAGTCCCGCCGCCGCGCGTTTTCGATACGAGGAAAAGCGGGAGGCCTATTCCGTGATCCGGCGGATCGTTCTTGCATCCGGGAATCTGTAAAAGACGGCGCGGAAGCGTCCCTTGTCCCGTGGAAATTACAATTTGGCAATCCGGGGGATTTTTCTCTTTTCCGAGGGGGAGGACGGCTTGCTTTTTCCCGTCCGGTATGGTATATGTAGCAGGGAAATCCGGGAGGAAGCAATATGAAATATCTGATCGCGGTTCTGCTGCTGCCGGCGGCATTGAACCTTTTTGCGGCGCGTCTCTTCACCAGGGAGATTACGATCGGAGGGGAGGGGAAGGAGGAACGGTCCGCCGCATTGACCTTTTTTGTTCCGGATCGCGTTGCCGGATACCGCCTGGTGGATCATGGCGGATCGGTCCGTCCGATGACGGTCATCGGCAGGGAAGGGGGAAAAATTGATGCGTTTTTCAATGCCCGTCCCGGCGAAAAGCTGATTCTGGAGTATCACGATTCGCCCGTGCAGTCGCCTGCGGCGGAACAGAAATCCGGATTGCTGCATCTTTACAAGGAGTTCAAAGGTGAAGCCGTTCATTCCCTGCAACAGTTTCAACGGCTCTGGCGCAATTCGCTTCGCATGCGCGCCGGATGGGAGAAGCGCCTTTATCTCGGAGGAAACAAGCTCGGGAACGCCCGGCATTCGCTGAATCTGTACCGGGGATTCATCCGAATCAGCCGGCCGGGGCGCTACACCTTTCATACCGCTTCGACCGACGCCTCCTTTCTGCTGATCGACGGTAAGGAGATTGCCCGCTATCCGGGGAACCACTGGATCGGTCCCGCCCAGACCGGCCGTTTCAAAGGCGAGGTGGAGCTGAGCGCGGGACTTCATCGGATCGAATACTTTCATGCGAACAATCAGTGGAGTTATTTTGTGATTGCGGCCTGCAGCCGTCTGGGGGATCGGAAGATGACGATTCTCCCGGAGAAGATGTTTCTTCCGCTTCTGCCGGTGACGCAGGACCGTCTGAAAAACGAGGACGGATCCGACGCCGCCGATCTCTCCTGGAAACGGACCGGCACCATTGATCTCGACGGAAGACAGATGCAGGAACTCACGTTTAGCAACGGGGAAATTCTCTACCGTTTTTCTCCGGGGACCTTTCACAAGAACGGCTATACGATCTACCTTGGCTATCACTTTGCCGCTCCGTTCGTTTCGGAGCAGGAGGGCCGCCGGATGCTTCTGGGCGCCATGAAGCAGGATGAGGTTCAGCCGCTGGACGCCACCGGCTACCGGTTTCTGGCCGACGCCATTCCGCAATTCAAAATGAAGGAGCTCTCCTCCCGTTTCTACGACCGCATTCTCTATTTCGGCGCCCGGATGCCGAAGGATGCCGTGTTCAAGTTCTACCGGACCATGATGATGGATGATGATCTGGCGGCGGAACGCTATGAAAAGATCGAAAAGGATCTGAACCGGATGCTGAATCAGAGTTCGGATCACGCGCGTCTGGAACTTTCGCGCCTTCTTTTTTACTGCATGGACCGCCGGAAGGAGGCGGAGGTGGAGTTCCGGAAGATCCAACCGGAAAAGCTGACCGCCGATTTCCGACGCAACTACCGGATTCTGGAAGCCGATATGGCTCTGTTTTTCAAAGGATATGACGCGGCGCTGGAGCTCTACCGGAAGATGGAATCGGTCTCCCGGAAGATGTCCGAGCGGGAGAAACTGGAGGCGGACGGCAATCTGGTCAGTCTCCGCAACGCTCTCGTCACCCGACGCTACCGCGATGCGACCGATTATCTTGCGCGTGTGGAAAACGCCCGGCCGGAGATTCGGCTGAATCCCGAGATCATGTGGCTGAAGTCTCAATTTCTGGCGAAGCAGGGACGGGTTCGTCTTGCCGCCTACTGGGCAGAGGCCGTGCGGAAGCTTCAGCCCTCCTCCGGAACGGATGCCGCCGCGACGCTTTTCCTGGCGCGCGATCTGCTGCGCAGAGGGAAAACGGATCGTGCGCATCCGCTTCTGAAAGAGATTGCCGCGCGCTATCCGAAGTCGATGGAGGCGATCGCTGCCGAAAAACTGCTTTCCGGCCGGACCGTGACACCGGGAAGAAAAGAAAGGAATTGATGATGAAAGTGATGTTTCCCTTGTTCTGCATCGGCGTTCTGTGTCTTTCCTCCGTGTTTGCGGATGAGAACGATTATCTGCGTCCGATCGGCCGTCCCCGGGAGGCGCGTGCGCAGCGCCGTCAGGGAGGAGAGGCGTTTCCGCCGCTGCCGCTGCCGGTGACGCCGCTGCGGAGATCGGAGAAGAAGCGGCCGCCGTCGCCGTCGGCTCTGATCGGGAAAGTCGTCTGGGGCGGCTACCTGGACTACACCGGAGCCGACGGCATGACGCAGCGCCTTTTCGACTGGAACATGGTTCCCGCCGACTGCCAGATGCTGCTGCGCCGCGTCAAGGAGACTCTGCGTCTGGAATACAAGACGCAGACAGTCGATCTGGCCACCTTCAGCGGGGATCCGTCCGAACTGCCGATTCTCCATTTTTCCGGCGGACGCACCATCCGATTCACCGACGCCGAACGGGTCAAACTGCGGAAATATCTGCTCGACGGAGGAACGATTCTGTTTGACTCCATTGTCGGTTCCCCCTACTTCTACCGGGGGGCGATGGAGGAGACCAGACGGATTCTGCCCGAGTCGCCCGTTCGGAGAATCGATCCCGACCATGCGGTGTTCCGGATGGTCCGGAACACCACGTCGGAAAAGATCAACGGCAACCGCACGATTGCCCCCGAACTGGACGGAGCCTACATCGGTTCGCGTCTTGCGGTGATTCTTTCGCCCTTCGGTCTCGGGTGCGGATGGGACAACATTCAGCCGGATGCGATCCGCAATTCCAGATACTATCTGCCCGACAGCGCCCGGGAGCTCGGCGTCAATCTGATCGCCTATGTTATCGGCTGGTATGAAAACGGTCAGGCGTATGCGGCGGGCGAAGCCGTCAGCGAAGCTCCGGAGGTCCGTTCCGCCGACCGGATCGTGTTTGCCCAGGTGAAAACCAGCGGGCTCTGGAATTCCGATCCGGGCGCGGAAACCCGGTTCATGCGCTATCTGGCAAAGAATCTGAATCTGGATGCGGGAAGCAGTCCGGTCTATGTGGATCCGGCGACCGCGGTTCTGGCCGATTATCCGTTTCTGTACCTGAGCGGCATCGGGAATTTCGATCTTTCCGCCGAAGCCATGGCAAAACTGCGCGGATACCTCAATGGAGGCGGATTCCTTCTGATAAACAACTCTTTGGGAATGAATGAGTTTGATGCGGCGGCGCAGAAGTTTGCCTCGACGCTCTGTCCGGAAGCGAAACTGGAGAGGATTCCGGAAAACCATCCGATTTTCACAAAAGGACCGTTCCGTTTCACGCGGAACGGGTTTCTGGATGCGGCGGCGCGGAAGTATCCGGCATCGTCGCGGCCCCTGCTGTACGGGGTGCGGGACGGCGACCGCTACAAGCTGATATACAGTCCGGTGGATCTGGCGGGCGGCTGGATGTCCGTCTCCCGGCCTGGAAGCGTCGGGTATGAGACGGAAACGGCTCTGCGACTCGGGGCAAACCTTGTCGTTTACTTTACAACCCATTGATTTTCAAAAACAAGGACGATTTCATGGAGTACGATGACAGAAATCTGATGAAAGACATTGCCGTTCTGCGTGACGGCTTTGACTCGGTCCGCCGAGAACTGGCCAGAGTGATTGTCGGTCAGGACCGGGTTGTCGAGAAGGTTCTTTCCGCCATGCTGGCGGGAGGGCATTGTCTGCTGCTGGGGGTTCCGGGACTGGCGAAGACGCTGCTGGTCTCCACGCTGGGACAGGTGCTTGACCTGGGATTCAAACGCATTCAGTTCACTCCCGACCTGATGCCCTCCGACATCACCGGCACCGAGATTCTCGACGAGGCCGCCGCAGGCGTCAAACGGGAACTCCGGTTTGTCAAAGGTCCGGTTTTCACCAATCTCCTTCTTGCCGATGAAATCAACCGCACGCCCCCGAAAACGCAGGCGGCCATGCTGGAGGCCATGCAGGAAAAGAGCGTCACAAGCGGAGGGAAGTGCTATCCGCTTCCGACCCCGTTCTTTGTTCTGGCGACCCAGAATCCGATTGAGCAGGAGGGAACCTATCCGCTGCCGGAAGCCCAGCTCGACCGTTTTATGTTTCTGGTGAAACTGGACTATCCGGAGCGGGAACAGGAGATTGAAATTCTCTCGAAGACGACCGGGAACCGCACCGTGGTGCCGGAGAAGGTGCTGAACGGCGATTCGCTGCTGTTCTTTCAGATGGTGGTTCGCGCACTGCCCGTGAGCAGACATGTGATCTCCTATTGTGCGGATCTTGCGCGTCTGTCGCGGCCGGAGAATCCGGAGTCGCCCGAGTTCATCCGGCAGAATCTTTCCTACGGGGCGGGACCGCGCGCCGGACAGTATCTGATGCTTGCGGCAAAAGCCGCCGCCGCGCTTGACGGACGCGTGAACGTCTGCTGTGAGGACGTCCGCAGATCGGCGCACGAGGTGCTCCGCCACCGGATGGCGTGCAACTTCCACGCGGCCGGAGAAAACCTGACCACCGATGCTCTGATCGACATGCTCCTTCAGACGGTCCCGGAGCCGCGGAACTGAGATGTCCGACAGCCGCTTTACCTATCTGCCCGCCGAAACGCTCGATTCCCTGAAACACATCGAGCTGGTTGCGCGTTCCCTTGTGGAGGGGGGAATGCTGGGTCTGCATCGCTCCCCGTTCCGGGGCTTCTCCTCGGAGTTCGCCGAATACCGGAAATACTCTCCCGGCGACAGTGTCAAATACATCGACTGGAAAACCTACGCCCGTTCCGACCGCTACTACATCAAATGCTTTGAAGAGGAGACCAATCTCCGAAGCTATATTCTTCTGGACACCTCCGGTTCCATGGCGATGTCCGCGTCGGACGGTCGGCGGACTCCCTCCAAGTTTCATTATGCGTGCTACTTTGCCGCTGCGTTTCTGTATCTGGCTCATCAGCAGCGGGATGCGCAGGCGCTATTCACCTGGAGCGATGTTCCAGGCGAATGTTCCGCCTGTTCCAATTCGGCGGCGAATCTGGCGGCGAATCTGCGGCGTCTGGAATCGCTGAAACCGGAGGGCGTTTCCCATGCGGCATATTCGCTTTCCCGGATCGCGGAGCGGATCCCGCGCCGTTCGCTGGTCGTGGTGTTTTCGGACTTTCTGGAGCGGGATCTCTCGTTTCTGCGTTCGCTCCACCAGCTGACGTTCAAGCGCTGCGAAGTGATCCTGTTTCAGATCCTGAACGAAGACGAACTGCACTTCCCGTATCGCGGACTCATCCGGTTCCAGGATATGGAGACCGGCGAGTTCATGGAACTGGAAGGCGAAGCGTGCCGTTCGAGCTATCTCTCCGCGCTGCACCGTTACAACGCCGCGCTGAAAAACTTCTGCGACCAGTACAAAATCACCATGGAGACGCTGACCACCGCCGATCCGTTTGAACGGGCGCTGGCCGCGTACTTCTCCAAACGGGAGGTGCTGTTCTGATGGAGTTTTCCTCGCCCGCGTTTCTGTTTGCGCTTCCGCTGGCGCTGGCGCCGCTGATCCTGCATCTGTTCTACCGCAGAAGGCGATCGACGGTGCTGTTTTCCTCGTTGAATTTTTTTCTTCGGCAGGAGAAATATTTTGCCTATCGCCGCCGTCTGCTGGAGATTTTTCTGATGCTCTGCCGGATTCTGGGGGTGGCGCTGATCGTGCTGGCGCTGGCGGGGCCGTATTTCAGAAAGATCACGTTTCTCGCGAACGGGGGAACGGAGGCGGTGATCGTGCTTGACGACTCCATGTCGATGCAGCGCACCGTTCCCGGCGGACACACGGCGTTCGAGCTTGCCGTGCGTCAGGCGGAGGGACTGCTCAACGTTCTGAACCGGGAGGATTCCGCCGGTCTGGTGTTCCTTTCCGGACGGCCCGGAATGGAACTCACGCGGGAAAAGCAGAAGGTGGTTTCCGCGCTTCGCGGGGCGAAGGTGACCGGGAGCGCGGGCAACCTGACATCGGCCGTCCGGCAGGCCGTCGAACTTCTGAAGGGAACGCAGGGAATCAATCGCGAAATCTATCTGCTGACCGATCTCCAGGAAAGCATGCTGCCGAAACGGAAGATCCGTCTTTCCGACTGGAAGAACGGACATCTGTTCGTGATCCCGATTTCGGGATCGAACGCGAATGCGTCGATCTCGGGCGGCCCTCCCGATCCATCGCTGAAAACGCCGGGTTCGAGTGTTTATCTGCCGTTTACGATCCGCAATTCGAGTCCGCGCAGCCGGACGTTCAAGGCGACGCTGAACATTACGGGAAATCCGGTGCAGTCGAAAACCATTTCCGTCAAGGCGGATTCCTCGGTGAACGAGCATTTCATATATGTCCCCGTCCGGCCGGGACGCGTGGTCGGGACGATCACCATTGACGATTCCGATATTCCGCTTGACAATACGCTTCCGTTCTCGTTTTCCGTTTCGGATCTGATGAATGTTCTTCTTCTCTCCGGAGGGGAGGGCGTGGATCCCTTCTATTATCTTCGTCTGGCGGTGAAACCGACTCCCCGTGCGTACGGGATCAAATTTGATTCCGCTTCGTTCCGGACGACGGGCATCGGCGATTGGAAGCGTTACAGCCTTATTTTTCTCTCCCCCGGGAGCGCGGTCCATACGGATACCGCCGACCGTCTTCTGGAGTATCTGCGTTCCGGCGGAACCGTTGCCGCACTGCCGGAAACGGATGGCTCGACCCGGTTCTATTCCGTTCTTGCGGAGCGTTCCCGCGGTCTGCTGCCCGCGATCTACGGTCCGGTCGGCGAGACAACCGCGACCGGAATCCTGTTCGACGGGGCTCTGGCCTCTCTGAACGATCTTCTTCAGCTGAACCTTCTGCGCTGGCGGAAGCTGGCGGGCCTTCAGGTCCGCTCCGCCACGCTTCTTGCCCGCAGCGGATTCCGTCCCGTGATTTCGGAATATCCGTGCGGTTCCGGGAGGGTCATTGCGCTGGCGTTCGATCTCCGCCGCCGCTTTTCCAACTGGCCTGAACTGAAATCGTTTCCGGTTGTGATGAACGCGCTGGTCAACTACGCCGCCGGAAGAAAGAACCGGACCATCGCGCTCTCCTGCGGCGGAACGGTCCGCGTGGAGGAGAAGACGATCACCTACACCGACTCCCGGGGAACGTCCGGACCGATCCCCGACGGGATTTTCCGCGAGACCCTGTTTCCCGGCATTGTGTTTTTTTCCGGCGGACCTTATGAAGCGGCCGTTCTCACTCCGCCTCCGCGGGAGAGCCTTTTACACGGGGTTCCGCTTGCGGAGATGAAACGCTGCTTTGACTCTCCCGTCACACTGCTTTCCCCGGGCGAGGAGCCGGAACTTCAGATCGCGCGTCTGCGCCGGGGAACCGATCTTTCGGGCGCGGCTCTGCTGGCCGCACTGATCCTTCTTACGGTGGAATTCCTGCTGGGTTCCGGTCTTTCCGGATTCTTCCGGAAGCAGGAGGGAACGGAGAAGGGAGGGCCGTCTCATGCGATTTGATCCGCTGCTGCCCTATCTGCTGATTCTGTCGGCGGGGGTGGTCTGTCTGGGGGCTGTCTGGTGGGCGAACCGGACGTCATGCCGAAAACGGGTGCTGGGAATTCTGCGTCTCTGTTCGCTTTCGCTTCTGGTGCTGATGCTTCTGTCGCCCGGGGTGCGTCTGCGTCAGACGGATCTGAGTTCCTCCAGTCTGATTTTTCTTCTTGACGGATCCGCCTCGATGTCCGCCACCGACATGCCCGGCCGCATCAGCCGTTATTCGGCCGCCCGGTCTGCCCTTCAGCGTCTTCTGGACGACTCCTTCGACGGCTGCCGGAAGTATGTCTATCTGTTCAACCATCGGACCGTTCCAGCGGACGATCCCGGGCAGACGGAACTGTTCTCCCCCTTCGGCAACACCGATCTGAAACTGGCCGTGGATACGGCGGACCGCGATCTGGGACTCTCCTCCGCCGCGGCTCTGGTGATTTTGACCGATGGTCTGGATCATTCCGATTTCCGGGGGCTCTCCTCCGGGGTTCCCGTGTTCGCGGTCCGGACCGGGAGCGATCTGGAGCATGTGCCCGATCTGCGCATCGACTCCTTCCGCTCGCCATCCGCTCTGCGCGCAGGAGAGGAGCTGGAACTGAAGATTCCCGTTTCGCTGCGGGGAGCGGGTGGTGCGGTTCGGGTGCAACTGAATTTCACCGTCGACGGCAAAGCCTCGGGCGGCGAATCGTTTGACCTCGCCCCCGGTGAGCGCAGGGAGATCCCGTTCCGGACCTCCTTTGCGAAACCCGGACTGCATGAGATCCGTCTGGAGCTGAACCGCCTTTCGGATGAGGCGTCGTTCCTGAACAATACAAGGGAACTGATGATTGAAGTGCGGGAAGATGATCTCTCTCCGGTTCTCTACTTTCCGGTTCTGACCAACACCTTTCGTCCGCTCACGCGTCTCTTCCGCCAGACGGGACGGAAATTCACGGCGGTCTACCAGCTTCGCAAAGGCGTGTTTCAGGTGATCGGAAACTCTCCGGAACGCACCTGCGACAGGGGCATTCCGTCGGATCCCGGAGCCATGAAATCGACCGATCTTCTCTTCCTCGGTTCAGGCTGCGCCGAAGACTATTCGGATGCGGAGATCCGCTCCATGGAACAGTATGTCTCCAACGGAGGCGTTCTGCTGATTTACGGCGGACCGGGCGCATTCGGAAGCGGAAAAAACCACCTTTTTTCCGCGATGCTTCCGGTCCGGAGCGCGCAGAGCCGTTTCACGGATGCCGTTTTCCGTCTGAAATCCGCGGAGAATCCGCTTTTCGGCGATCTGCTGAAGGAACCGCTTTCCATCCGGGGACTGAATCTGGTCGACCACGTCAAATCGGGTGCGGAGATCCTGTTGAACGCGGTCGGTGACAAAACCTATCCGCTGGTGGTCTCCATGCCGTACGGACGCGGCAAAGTGATTGCCGTTCTCACCAACAGTCTGCACCGGATCGGTTCGCCGGAGAAGCGGCCCCGTTATTTCCGCACGTTCTGGGAGAATCTTCTGGTTCATGCGGGGGAGGGGATCGGCGAACGGCTGGAGATCTCCGCGCCGCGCCAGATCCCGGAGGGAGGAACGCTGACCGTCACGGCCTCTGCGGACCGGACGCTTTCCGCGGAGGCGTTCCTGCTTCCGGCAAATGCGCCTTCCGACCGGTCCCGACGGCGGAAAGTGAGTTTTCAGGGCCGTCTCGGAACCGCTGTTTTTTCGGATCTCCCGGCGGGGAAATACATTCTGGAGGTCCGGGCGGAGGATCCGAAATCCGGAGTGCTTCGGCGCTACCTTCCCGTCTACGTCGGGGAGAGCGCCGCGGAAAACGACGATCTCAAGGTTTCCGACGACCATTTCATGCGATTCACCACTCACGGCCGCGTCTATCTGCCTGAGGAGACCGATCGTCTGCGTTCCGATCTCCACGCCCTTCTTCGCAGAACCTCCGTCGATCACGAATGGCACCCCGTATTCGACACTCCGTTCTTTCTGATCGCCCTTTTCCTGCTCCTCATGACCGAATGGTTCCTGAGGCGGAGATACAATCTGTTCTAAAGGAGATGAAATCATGCTGAAACTTCTGTTTTTTCTTCTGTCCGTTCCGCTGTTTGCCGCGACTTCCGCGGATGCGGTCATCACCTTTTCCGACGGCTCCACGGTATCCGGGCGCCTCTCTCTGATGGGATCGCGCCCGATCACCATCCATCTTCAGAAGGACAAACGCGCCAGAGAACGGAAAATCGAACTCTCCGACATCGTTCTTCTGACTCAGAAACTCGAAAAAGCCACCATGGAGCGCCCCTGGATGTACCGGGAATCCGGCAAAACCGACAAGGTCTATCTCGACGGTTCATATCCGCTTCTTCAGTTTGAAACCGAACTTCTTCTCATCAGCGGCGAGGTTCTTCGCGGACATCTGATTTCCATTCCGTTCCGCTTCCGGGGCGGCGGACGCTCCAAACTCTTTCTGAATCGTCAGATCAAAGGGAAAAACGGTCAGAAAATCGAGGATCTCACCTACGTGGTAAAAGTCTCGTTTCCCCGGCATATTCCCCGTTCGGCCGGAACCATTTCCGGGACTCTCTCCGGATTCGGAGCCCTCCGCGAGGCCGCCGCCGTGGACCGCCTCCGGCATGTGGTTCTGAATGCGGAAATTCAGGGAGACCGCTTCCGCTTTTCCAATCTGCTCCCCGGAAAATATGATCTTTTCCTCCGCACGGAGAATGCGGTGCTGGCCGGGTTCTCCGGCACCGACCGTTTCCCGGAAGTCCTTGAAAAGAACTTCCGTCTTGCCGATGACTTCTTTCCTCAGCGTCATCTTCTGCTGCTTGACGGCACCCGCACGCTGGTCTACAAGCGCCGTTCGGATTTTCACGCGGCGGAAAAACACGTCCGCGGAGGTTTTCTCTGGCATCTGGAGATCTGGAACTGGCATGTCGCGGGCAATGAATGGAAACTGGATTCCCGCGATCTTCCCCTCCGCCACATGCAGCAGGGCGGAGAATCCAACTGTTCCCTCTACCGGATCCCTCTTCTGAACGGCGTCTCTTCCGACGCATCCGCCCCTCTCACCATCCGCAAGGAGACATCCGATCATGAATTTATCCGAATCCTTGACTGAACTGCGCCGCAGCCGCGGCCGTCGTTTCTGGAGCATCGCCCTGTTTCACCTCTGCTCCGGGGATCTCGCCGCGGTGCTGCTGCTGTTTGTGCTGGACAATCTTTCCGGATTTTCGCGGGAGTCCCGAATTCTCCTTCTGACGCTGTTTGCCGCGGGAAATCTGGTGTTTCTGACCCTTCTGATCCGGAAGGCACTCTCTCTCCGCCGATCCGACCGGGAGGATGCCGTGGAGCTCGAATCGCTCAACGGCATTCGGGACAATGCGCTGGTCAATGCCGTCTGCTTTCAGAACGATGCAGCTCTTCCCGCGCATCTGTCCGCCTATTTCTCCGAACGAGCCGATGCCTGCTGCGCTTCGATCCGCATTCCTCGCGCCTCGTCCGATCCGCGTTTCCGGAAATCGCTTCTCGGGTTCGGACTTTTCTGCGCGGTCGCACTTCTGTATCTGATCGCGTTCCGGGCCTATGCGCTGAACGCCTTTCAGCGGTTTGCAAATCCGGCGTCCGGTACGGCGTCGCTGAACTTCCCTTCGTTTGAGGTCGATCCCGGCAGCTGCCGCGTCCCGCACGGGGACAGCCTGACCATCCGGGCAAGAGCCTTCTCCAATGGACGGGAACTCTCGGATCTGAAACTTCTCATCGAAAATGGGAATCCTCCCGTGCTCTATCCGCTGGAAAACGGAGCGTTTCTTCTGAAACAGCTCACAAGAACGCTCACGTACCGGATCCGTTCCGGACGGGATTCCAGTGAACGATTCACCATCGAAGTCGTGGATCCGCCGCCCGTGCCGGAGTTCCGCATGACCGTCGTTCCGCCCGCCTCCACCGGACTCTCCCGGGAAGAGCTCACTCCGGGACAGCCGTTCCGTCATTCCGTTCCGGCAGGCAGTCTTGTCACCCTCCGCTGCGGAGGCATCCGGCCGCGTCTTTTCGTCAATGACAGGGAGCAGCCGATGGACACCCCGTTCCCTGTCCGGCAGACTCTTTCTCTGCGCATCTCCCTCCAGAACGCCGAAGGGCTTCTGTTCCGGAACGCCTGGTCCGGAGAACTCCAGAGCGTTCCGGATCGTCCTCCGGAGGTGCGTTTCCTCAATGAAAAGACAAATCTGGAAGCCGGATACGGCGAACGCATCCCGATTCGCATCTCCGCTTCGGACGATTACGGGATCGTCTCCCTCCGCTTGACCGCCGAGGTCGAAGGCCGGACCATCCCTCTCAAAGAATACCGGTATCCTTTCCCCGGAGCCCGTGTGAGAAATGAGATCTTCCTTCTGAAAATCTCGCCGAATCTGCTTCCGGAAGGCGGTACAATAGAACTCAAAACGACAGCAGAAGACACAAAACATCAGAAAACGACAACTTCTTCCACCATTACCATTCACCATCTGGATCTGACTGCGGCGCTGAAGGAGAAACTGGCCTCAGGCGACGCCTCCCGCTGTTACGAGCATCTGTTCACCGCCTTTCGCGAGCAGACCTCCGTCCGGGACCGGATCTCGCTTCAGCTGAAAAATTTTCCCGCCCGGGAACGCGGACGGCTCTATCAGGACCAGACCCGGATCGACAAACACATTCAGAACGCCGAGCGCGAAGGGGAAAAAGCCAACCTTCCCGCCCCCTTCCGGCTTGCGCTGAAACGTCTTTCCTCCGATTCCAATCTTCTTCTGAACGAGGTCAACGACATGCGGAAAGCTCCTTCCTCCCGGAAAATCAACACCATCGTTCTGAAGCAGACCGCCCTGATTGAAAAACTGCGGAAAATGCTCGGCGCTCTCGCCCTTCGTCAGCGGAACGAGGAGACCCGAAAGAAAAACGCCCGCGAAAACGACGCGGAAAAAGAGCTCTATGAACAGATGAAAGAGTGGAAAAAACAGCTTGAACGCTTCCGGACCGAACAGCGCAAAATCAAGTCCGATACCGAAGCCTTCGATCTGAAGAAGACCGATGACTGGAGCGAAGGCGAGGAAAAACTTCTGGGCGACCTCGCCGCCAGGGAACAGGACTGGGCTCAGTTCTTCAAAGCGGCCTTCTCCGATCTCTCCAAAAAACAGAATCAGGATTTTTCCAATTCCACCATGGCAGATGAATTCATCGAGCTCTACGAAGAGCTTCAGAAGGCGGGAAATGCTCTGAAATCGAAAAAAATTGAAATCGCAACCGTGGCGGAGGATACCGCCCTGGTCGGGGCGGAAAACGTGATCGCGAACCTCGAACGCTGGCTCTCCGACAAGCAGGATTACATCAAGTGGATCGCCGAGGAGGACGGAAATTCCCAGGATGTCAAGCTCACCGATCTTCCGGCGGAGCTCACCGACATCATCGGCGATCTCATCGAACAGGAGGAGGAACTCTCCGAAGACACCAGCGACAGCACCAACTCCTTCTCCTATGACAGTGACGACGGACTCGGATGGGGCGTTTCCGACGGCAATATCGACAGCATGCAGGCCAAAGGCATCACCGGCAATGTCCTTCCCAACAACAACGAGGTCGGCGGCCGTTCCGGCGAGGGCCGTTCCGGACGATCCTCCGGACAGTTCGTGGAAAAGGAAGCCGGCGGAAAAGGCGGAAGAAAAACACCGACCCGCCTTGTCCAGTCCCCGTTTGAAAAAGGAACCGTCGTCGACAAGTCCAGGGATCCCCAGGGTGGCGCTTCCGGAGGAGGAAAGCAGTCCGGCGTCGGCGACGAGGGACTCAGCGGCGTCACCCCGGATCAGGACCCCGCAACCGGCGTCCGGCTCGCCGGAAATCAGGCGGAACTCCGGCAGCGGACCGAAGCCATGCTGAAACGTCTCGATGCCGCCAATCTGCCCGCCGCCGATCTGCGCGACGCTCTCGAAAAAATGCGCGCCCTCGATCGAATCGGCAGCGGGGACGGTCCTGAAATCCGCCGTCTGAAAAGCGAAGCCGCTCTCTCCCTGCGCAATGCGCGGACCGCTCTCGAAGTCACAATTCAGGCCGAAAAGGAAAAACTGCGCCGGAGAAAGAAAGAGACGTTCCCCGTCAAATACCGCTATCATGAAAAAGTGCCGCCGGCATGGGAAGAGTATGTCGGCGAATATTTCAAGGCAATCGCAATGGAGGAGGCTTCCGAATGATTTTCTCTCTGCTTCTGATTGCGGCGAACCTGCTTCCGAACGGATCGTTCGATCAGGGAACCGCCGCTCCCGTTCACTGGGAACGCGCCGACGGACTCACCTCGTTCTGGTGTTCCGAACCCGGGCGCGGACGAATCCTGAAACTGGATTCCAGACCCGAACGCAAACAGGTGCTCGCGTATCAGGCGGAACGGAAGAAAAATCCTTCCGCTCCGCCCCCGAAACCGATCCTGGCCAAAGCCCCGTTTTACAGTTCCATCGGCGGAAACGAAGGAGTGATGATCGATTCGGAGCTGATCCCCGTCAAACCGGGACAGAACTACAAACTGACCGTCGACGCCCGTGGAAATTCCAAACCCTTCGTCTGGATCAAGGGCTTCCGGAAACATCCGAAACGAAATCTTCTGATCGACAGCTATCAGACCCGTCTTCACGCCTATCCTCTCGCAGAAAAGGAGTGGAGAACCTTTTCCATCGGATTCAATCCCACGGCAAAGTCGCCGCATACGGAGGTCATGAAGGTCCGGGTGTATGTCTACTGGCCCGCGGGGGTCTGCCAATTCGACAACATCCGCATCGAGGAGATCTCCCCGGAAGAGATGAAACAACTCGTGAAGGAACGCGAAAAGTTGCTATGGTAAAAGAAAGCAGGTGTAAATTGTAAAAAAAGATGGCTGAACCTAAAAAAGTGTGCTACTGAGAATAAGGCGACGACGTGAAAGGATCACGACTCGCAACAGAAACCACAC
>CALXRL010000015.1 GCA_944390735.1 uncultured Victivallales bacterium
AGTGTGGTTTCTGTTGCGAGTCGTGATCCTTTCACGTCGTCGCCTTATTCTCAGTAGCACACTTTTTTAGGTTCAGCCATCTTTTTTTACAATTTACACCTGCTTTCTTTTACCATAGCAACTTTTAGAAGGGAAGAGGTTTCCGCGGCGGAACGGATGGAACGGAGAAGTTGCGAGAAAAACGGATTCCGGGTTGAAGAAGCGGCAATGCGAGATTATATTGAACGGGCAAACAACAACTCGTAAGGAATGAAAAATGAGCGGTGCGGTATTGAATTTTCTGTTTATCGGCGACGTGGTCGGGAAAGGGGGCCGGAATGCGGTCCGGGATCTGGTTCCGGAATTAAAACGGGAGTTTCACTGTCCGTTTGTGATCGTCAATGCGGAAAACTGCGCAAACGGCTCCGGAATGACGGCGGCTTGTCTCCGGGAAATGTCCTGTGCCGATGTCTTCACATCGGGCGACCACACCTGGGATCAGAAAACCTTTGAAAGCGAGATTCGTGACATACCCAATCTGGTGCGGCCGGCGAATTTTTCGAATCTTCAGCCGGGAGTCGGCTGGAAACGGTTCCGCAATCCGGCCGGCGGAGAGATCGCGGTGATCTCCCTGCTGGGAAAAGTCTTCATGAAAGAGTCCGCCTACTGTCCGTTTGAAACTGCGGAAACCATCGTGAAACAGATTCCCGTCAGCTGCAAATGTATCGTCATCGACATTCATGCCGAAGCGACCAGTGAAAAAGCCGCGCTTGCCTGGATGCTGGCAGGGAAAGTCACCGCGGTCATCGGAACGCATACGCATGTTCAGACCAACGATGCCCGTGTGCTTCCGGGAGGGACCGCGTTTCTCACCGATGCCGGAATGGTCGGAGCACAGGATTCCGTGCTCGGACGTGAAATCGACGCGGTCGTCCGGAAATTCAGAACCGGAATGCCGCAGCGTCTTCCGGTCTGCGAAAAGAACATCCGGCTTGACGGAGCAGTCGTTTCCTACGAACTTGCAACGGGAAGAGCCGTGGCCATCAAACCGATCTCAAGAATGTACAATGGGGAAGAGCTGAAATGAACAAACTGCCTGATATCGACTGGAACAGAGTGGACGCCCTGATTAAAATGGCCCTCGACGAGGATCTCGGCGACCGCGGAGACACCACAACCAATTCGGTCATCGACGAAGCGTTGATCGTGGACGCCGTCTTTCTCGCCAAGGAGGACTGCGTCTGCTGCGGACTCAATATCGCGGAACGCCTGATGAAAACGGTCGATCCCTCCATCCATTGGGAAAACCTGATGCGGGAAGGCGATTTCTGTAAAAAAGGAACCGTCATGGCGAAGGTCACGGGGAAGGCGCGCTCGCTGCTGACCGGGGAACGAACCGCGCTGAACTTTCTGCAGCGGCTCAGCGGAACTGCCACAGCGGCCCGGCGCTATCAGGAGGCGGCTGGAGAGAAAAGCGTCATTCTGGACACCCGGAAAACGACTCCCGGATGGCGGAATCTGGAAAAATATGCCGTGGCAGTCGGCGGTGCGCAGAATCACCGGATCGGACTTTACGACCGGATCATGATCAAGGACAATCACCGCGAGCTTGCCGGGCTCGGCGGAACAGGCGGCATTCTGCGGTCCGTGGAACGTGCGCGCAAACAGTATCCCGATCTTGAAGTGGAGGTGGAGATCGATTCGCTGGCGGAACTGCCCGAAGCGCTGGAATCCGGTGCGGAATATATTCTGCTGGACAACATGTCGACGGCGGACATGGCGGAAGCGGTCCGGATCACCGCGCACCGGGCAAAACTGGAGGCGAGCGGAAACATGACGCTGCCGCGCATTCCGGAGGTGGCGGACACGGGGGTTGATTTCATCTCGGTCGGAGCGCTGACCCATTCCGTCAAATCCGCGGACATCTCCATGGACATTCTTTCAAAACGGAGCTGACAGATGATTTCACGTCTCAGGGGAACGCTGGCGGAAGCCTCTTTCACGGAGGCTCTGGTGGATTGTGCAGGGGTGGGATACAGTGTCTTCATTCCGATCTGCACATATGACAAGCTTCCGAAACCGGGAGAGGAGGTTACTCTTCACACCGTTCTTGTCGTGCGGGAAGATGATATGAGTCTTTACGGATTCGCGACGAAGCGTGAACTCAAAATCTTCAATCTGCTCAACATGGTCAATGGAATCGGAGCAAAGACCGCGTTGAACATTCTCAGCAGCATGAACATTCCCTCCTTCTGTCAGGCGATTCTTTCGGCGGATGTGAAATCTCTGAAAAAGATCAATGGAGTCGGGCCGAAATCCGCGGAGCGCATGATTGTTGAACTGCGGGACAAGATTCGTGACATTGATCCTTCCGCGGAATTCGCTGCGGGCGGAGCGTCTTCCGCGGTGATCGACCGCAATACGGAAGATGCCATTATGGCGCTGGAAAAACTTGGGTTTCAGAGAATCAAAATTCAAAAATGCGTGGTGGAGGTTGCCAATTCGCTGCCGGAAAAGGAACGGTCGGTGGAAAACATCATCCGGCATTCTCTTCAGTCGCTCAACAAAGGGTAGGTTGGAGAGGCGGATATGCGGGAAACAGGGATTCCACCCACTTACATTGTCCTTGACGTTCCCTCGCCGATGGCGGAGTGGATTCAAGCCATGCGCAAAAGGTTCGATGAGGAACGTTCGCGTCTTCCTGCCGAAATCACGCTGACCGGGTCCAATGGGATTGGATTTCTTTCTCCCGGACAGAGTCTGGAGTTCATTGCGAACTGTCTTCGGAGAGCGGCGGAACAGATTCCGCCTTTTGAAGCGGAGTTCGGGAATGTGGAACGATTTGAGAACACCGACATTTATTTTCTGAATCTGATTGATGAGACTCCGTTTTTGCGTGCCCATGAGATTGTTGCGAATTGCGGGCTTCGGTTTGAGCCTTCTCCTTATCCCTATCAGCCGCACTGCACATTGAAATTGCGGAAGCCGCCGAAGGATCTTCAGGAGCTTTTGGAACTTTTTCTGCTTCAGGCGCCGCGTCATCCGTTCCGATTGGATTTGCTGTCTTTGTATTCGCTGCCGACTCCGGACACCTGTGATTTGATTTACAAAGTTGAATTAGGATCATCTCTCTGATTCCGTTGTGTTGACATATCTTGCTGAATAAAATTACGGAAAAATGCGCAAGCATTTTTCTCGGGTCAAGGGCCGCTGCCCTTGTCGCGGTCCAGCGGCGAGACGCTGGTCGTGCGAAGCACGAAATCTTTTTTGCGAAGCACGAAATCTTTTTTGCGTAGCACGAAATCTTTTTTGCGAAGAAAAATATTTATACTGAAATTCTATCAGGATGTTTCGCCCGTTGGGCGACCAGCTTGTTCAGCTGGACCGAAGCAGGTCACGGACCTGCACCGAGCCTGCGGCTCCTATTTTTTTCTTTTTCTTATTTTTTATACTTGAAGCAGTTCTTCTCGTTTCGCCCGTTGGGCGACCAGCTTGTTCAGCTGGACCGAAGCAGGTCACAGACCTGCACCGAGCCTGCGGCTCTTAATCCAAATCAGTTCCAGTTGCAATTTTCAGGAAACCGATTATATTCTCCTCTAGAATCATATGGAATGCAAGGAGATAACAACAGGATGCGGAAGGATAACAGAAAAACAAAGGATCTTCTTCTGATGCTTTGTCTGATTGCTGGAGGCATCTGTTTTCTTCTTACCCAATGCCGTGTGAATTATACGAAAGACAGAAGACTGATGCAAAGCATCACATGCGCCTCCCAGCTGAAACAGATCGGAATCGCACTCGGAGAATATGCAAGAGAAGAAGGAGCCTATCCTTTCCCGGATGGAACAGAGGGCTTGAACTTGCTGAACATCCGCTCCTATCCGGAATGGAAAAGATTGTTTCTCTGCCCCTCCTCCCCCCTCCGTCCTGGCGAAACAGACTCTCTTGAGGAATCCCATTGCAGTTATCACTATTTCAGCGGAAGCGATCCGAAACACAATGATTCTGGAGATATTCTCATCATTGAGCGACGCGGCAATCATGAGAATTTTTTCAATGTTCTGTATGCCGATGGCCGCGTTGGCGGCGTCATTCCGGAAACTCTCCCCGCCACCTTGGAATCTGTTCTGAGGGAAAGCTATCAGAATGACTTCTCCACCCCGTTCCGACAGCATCAGCTGGAAACCGTCCGCACACTGGATCGCATCTTTGAAGCAACACACGGAAAAAGGAGCAAGTGAAATGGATTTGAAAACCGTGATTGAAAAGCGGCGAAGCTGCCGCGCCTATCTGGACAAGGAGGTTCCCGAAGAACAAATCCGGGAATGCGTCAACGCCGCAAGAATGGCCCCCTCGGCATGCAACAAACAGCCATGGCGCTTTATTGCGGTAAGAAATGCGAACCTGCGGAAACGGATCTGCCGGGAAGCGATTCTGCCGGGAATCAAAATGAACTGGCTGGAACAGGTTCCCGTTCTCATGGTGATCTGTCTGAAAAAGAAACTTCTCACCCATATTCTTGCCCCGCTGCTCTCGGGAATTCCCTATGAATATATTGATATCGGAATCGCGGGGGAACACTTTGTCCTCGCAGCGGAGGAACGGGGACTGGGAACTTGCTGGATCGGCTGGATCAATGCGGTGAAAATCAGAAAGATTCTGAATCTTCCGCTGAATGAGACTCCGGTTGCGCTGATTTCCCTGGGATATCCGGCGGCGGAACCGGAACCGTGTTCCCGTCTTGAGCTGGATGACATTTTGGAAATCCGCTGAACAGCAGTCGTGACACCTTCGTTTCGGAAAAGAGGAGGAGGGGAATGGACTTTTCCAAAGATTTTGAGAAGCACTCTCCCGCGGCGTTATGTTCCGCTGCGGGAGAGTGTTTTGCGTTCATCGGGTCAGATGATACGCCATGACGCCGCCTTTGAAGCATCCGGTATCGACATGGAATACGAATCCGTCGCGGGATCGTCTGCCTCGAATGGTTCCGAGAGGAGCGCCGTCGACGGTCAGGGCTGTGATCCGGTAGTCATGCGGCGACCTCAACGTCACTTCCGCACTTCCTTTCTGAACAAGCGCAGGCATTCCGCCTTCCTTGCGCAGCAGTGTCATCTGAGGCGAACCGAAAACCATGCCGGTACAGTTGACATTTGTCAAATGAAGGAAAAGCATCTCCCTGCTCTCCTCAAGCGCTTTGTCATCCAGAGAGATCAGTGCAACCGTTACAGCAGAAGAGGAATTGCGTACAGCCATCATTTTCCCGCAAAGACACCCGTTCCGAAAGGTCAGAGATTCTGTTTTCGGCGATACAACAGCCAAACTTTTTTCCTGGGGATCAAACCGGATCTCATTTGTAGATGAGATACACTTTTTCCATGCCAGAAGATTCTTCCATCCGGCAGAGAGTTCCGGGTTCGGGAAGCATTCGGGACGAATCTCGCTCCGATTCCGGAAAAGAACCTCCGGACGCCCCGGGTCCGCTCTCCCGATCTGAACTAGAAATCCCAGTTTCATTAACTCCGGCGAGCGAAAGTTCGCATCTTTTTTCCGGAATTCATTTTCAGAGATTTCCAGAGCGGCCTTCCATTCAGAAGCACGGACATCGCCTCTCAGAAACATCGCTGCGGTAATTCGTTCTGTCAAAAGTCCGACAGGATCATTTACGATATCAAATCCACCAATGCCGGAATTTTTATTTTCCATTTTTCCAATTCCATGCGACCAGGCGAAACGGTAGATGGCATCCCAGTCCTGAAGAGCTGCAAGCGCTCCGACCACGGGTCCGCATTCCGCACGGAACTGATTTGGATAACAGATATTGTACTCCGTTATAAAAAAGGGCTTTCCAAAGACCCTCGTCGGAGCCAGCAGAAGAGGAAATCGGCAGAAATCTTCCAGTGCGCTCTTCTGCTTGAACGCGGAAGGCAGACTCCAGGCTTTTTCCGGATAGCTCGGATGATCCTGATAAAGATGATTGTCCACAAAATCGAAATTCCGGACCAGCACGGCACTCAACGGATCCACATGAGCGTTAGAGCTGGTTGTCAGGACCGGGCATTTCAGTTCCATCCGGATAAAATCAGCAAGTTCGCTCATGGCCTTCTGCTGCATTTTCAGAAGAAAACGGTAGAACTGAGGATCAACAAGGTCGGCTTTTGCATCCGGAATTCCCTGCTGTCTTTTCCACGTTTCAAACGAGTTCTGGAACAGAGTTATTGTCTGCGGAGTACTTTTCCATGTCCCGGCAATATAGTCTTCGTTCACCAGATTGACGGCAATCAGTGCTGGCTCTTCCGCCAGAGAACATCCAGTATACCGATTTCTGTGTGTCATCAGATTGCGAATATACATCTTTAGATTTTCCCGTGCCTCTTTTTGAATGACAACAAGTGCCTTGTAGCCTTTTCCAGGAGAGGGAACCCCATCCGCCTTTTTCAATGTTCGGCTGGAATAGAAGTCGAGAGTAAAATATAATCCTTCCCGCTTCAGACAATAAATCAGATAGTCAAACTTCTCCATTTTTGCCGGATCCAGATCCGTGGAACGAGGAGAAGAGACGTTCAGAAGTGTTCCATTGTCGATATGATGGAACCGGACGGAATTATAGCCGCTTTTCCTGAGTTCGCGAGCCATCCTCTCTGCCATCTCATGAGAGGGGGTACATGCAGAAAAGCAGAGATTCGTTCCAAAAAATCGGATATGCTTCTCCGGGGCCTTTTCAAAACAGAGATGTCCTTTTGAAGAAATACGAACGCGACCGTATTTTCCTGCCGGAGCATCAGCAAAACGGGAAAAATCAAGCGGAGAACCTGGAATTACGCAACGTCGAAACTCCATCGGCAGCCATTGAGAATCGGCGACACGCCGGACATCCCGGATTACAATTTCTTTCGTGGAAAATGGAAAGGCTGAAAACGTGATTGCGGGAATCATCCAGAGACTTCTGTCACTGATCATGACAAGCCGAATGGATTTTATCTTCTTCTTTTTCAAGGGAAAGCGGGACGCGAACAATCCAATCCGCTGGGCCGGGTTCTCCCCTTCCCATAGAACAATCCCATTTGTCCTTCCCATAGGCTCCCACCAGTTTCCGACCGACTGCGAATCGACGGAACAGCTCTCCGTATCCCCGTCGGCATAACCAATCTCGATCCGGCCGATTTTCTTTTCCGGCCACGCAGCCGCATGAAGAAGATTGATCGCTCCGGATTCAGGCATCGAATCAGGAACCGGGAGAACCACCTCCGACGGCAAATTCTGAGCACACTTTTTCCCTCCAAGCACCAGAACACTGCGCCCCCCATTTTCCCGAGGATCCTGAATATGGAATTCCACTCCAGAATAGGCAAGCACCCGCTCTTTCAGGGAAGAAAGATCATTTCCACCTCCCTGTCCGCTCCATCCGCGTACTGGGGAAGAGGCATCGTCTGCAAATCCTCGGTTCATCGCCCTGCGGAAATCAAGGGCTTCGGAGCACTGGCTTTTCACGGAAAATTTTAAGATTCCTTCCCAAGTTGCCTGAGATGTTTTCCGAAGCATGATCCGAAGAAAAAAGAACGACTGATTTCGCGCCCTGCAATCTCCAATCAACAGAGAAAGTTTCTGCGCACTCTCCACAACAAGCTGTTTTTCCCCTGAGATAATCTCCACATTGTGGAACGGAAGATATTTATAAAGCTCGAATTTCTCATAATTTTCCGGCAGAACCTTCTGCTGTCCGTCTATTGTCAGTCGGCTATCCAACGGAAAATCCATGGAAAGGTAAACCGTATTGATTTTCATTGGTTTTTCCAAAGTCGCTTTTATTTTCAGAGAAAACGATTCTGGAGAACTCTCCAGAATCTCTGTATGGAAGGACATGCACACACGGTCAATCAGCCACTCTCCGGAAAAGATGTTTCCATTCCATTGCGGATTCCGGAGGTTCCCTGGACCATACCCCTTCCACTTTGCATCGAACACCCCGAAACTCATTTTCCTCCCGAAAAAACTGGTTTCAAAAATCCCGGATTCCGTTTTTTTCCATGTGTTTCCCCCGCATATGCTCCCCCCGCAAGCAAGAAGCGCCGCAAAAAACAATCCTTTCAAATTCTTCATTTTCCTCTTTCCTGTTTCCAATTAATATTGTTCCCCTCTGGAATCTCCCCAAAAGCCATTTGGAGGAATTGTTCTCTTTTCCGGAATCAATGAATATTTGAGACCTCCCGTATGTCCGTCACAATACAAAATATTAAGGGAAGTCCCGCCGGAGTGCCGGTTTGCTGTTATGGCTATATCGGACTTCCGAATGGCACAGCCCATTTGCCACTCACCCTTATTGTCAATATCAAACAGAAATGCCCGGGAAGAGGGACGCGTAATTTTAGAATGAATCCGCGTTTGTTTACTGTAATAGGAAATATCATTGCTGATTGCAAGAACGTTGACTCCGTAAAACTGAGTCCAGTAGTTTCTTCCGGCATATCCGCTGTCCACAAAAACAAAATTATTTTGTGCCGGGCAGTCAAAAACCGCTCTGGGACGCTTCCGCTTCACATCCCAGTGCACCCCGTCATAAATAGAAAGAGAGGAGTTCAAATACGGTGTCAAAGCATCCTGAACCTTGGAAGCTCCTCCGCCGTTTGACGCATAGGTAGGACAGATATCATTCCGATCTGCCAGATACATTTGCAGAAAGATTCCAATCTGTTTCAAATTATTGAAACAGGAAGCATCTCTTGCCTTCCCTCTTGCCGAATTCAATGCTGGAAGAAGAAGTGAAGTAAGAATTGCTATAATTGCAATCACTATAAGAAGCTCTATCAATGTAAAAATGGATCGCCTCATAAAAAAATCTCCTCTGTTATTGGATTGTTGTTTATCATTTTCCTGACCGTATTGCCTTCGATGAGTCTTCCCATGACCTCACAGTGTGTGGGAGGATCGTTATTTCCCTCCAGACGGCTCAGAAGACGCTCTGCTGCAATCCGTGTCCGCAGATAATACATATTGTTGAACGCCGTTATCGCATAGCCCGGAATCGAAACAAGCGGCCTGTCGCATCCGGTCTCCGCGGAAAGCAGCGAAACATCTTCCGGAACTTTCATTCCTGCGCTCAGGAGCGCACGGAGAATTCCGGAGGTAATCCCGTCATGTCCTCCAATGATCAGCTCCGGCAGCGTTCCCGAATTCCGAATCAATTTCAAGGTATATTCAAATGCGCCCCGCTCCGGATCGCGCATCGGTCCGAAAGAATAGGAGTCCGGATAATTCTGAATATTGTCCGCCCCGAATGGGATTCCTTTCCGTCGGAGCACCTGTCCCATGCCCCGAAGCGTGTTCTGTTCCTCCTGTCCGAGGTCGGCCCCCTGTGTAATGTACAAAATCCGCCGGAACCCCCGTGCAGCAATATAATCGCCGAGAACAATTCCTTCCCCGAAAGGGGAAGCGGAAATGCTGTCCGCCTTCAGTCCCGGTACCGGAAGACCCCAGATCACCGTTTTCGTTCCCGGTACTGGCATGAGATCCGCAGTGAACTGAAAGAATTTCGGCGAAACCGGAAGCAGAAGCAGTCCGGCGGGAGGTTTGTTATGACAGTCCCTCAGAAAACGCGCGTACCAGGAAAGATTCGCACAGGCGCAATAGGTCTCAACCCGCCATTCCGTTTCCATGAAAACCTCGTTCACCGCCTGCGAAAGAGTCAGATTGATCTTTTCATTCAGCGGATTAATCAGCATTACACGCCGGTTGTCCTTTCCCACCTCGGGAGGGCGCGGCTCGGCAACGGTGGTCCCCTGTCCCCGGCGGCACTCCAGAATGCCTTCCCCTTTCAGACGGCCGACCGCACGAGTCACCGTCGTAATCGCCACGGAAAACTGGCGGCTGAGCTCCCGATGCGGCGGAAGGTGCATCCCGGGCCTCCACTCTCCGGATCGAATCCGGTCCTTGATATGCTTGCAGATGATCTCCTGCGGCGACATGTTCATTCCTCCACTTCGCTTTCCGGTAATATTATAAAACATCTTTTTCTGGTCAACAAGATCTTTTTCCCGGAAAATACAGGAAAAAAACTCTTCCGGTAATACAAGAAAAAATTGTACTACTTTCTTCCCCCTCCGGCACGCAGGCCTCCGCAACGCCCCGCTTTCCTCTCCTTTTTCTGAAATTTTTCTCCTTTTTTCCATGATCTTCTTGACATTTCACCCAAGAAATGATATTCTTTCCATTGAGTCCGCAAATCGTTTGCGGTAACAATTTGCGGAAAACGATAGTTTTCCATTCCCGAAAACCAGAGAGAAAAAAATGCCGGTCGGATTTGCCGTCAATTTGAAAGACATTGCGCGGGAGGCGGGAGTCTCCATCTCCACGGTTTCCCGCGTCATCAAGGGCAAAGGGGAGATCGCACCGGAAACACGGGAACGGATCATGGCCATCTCCCGGCAGATGGGATACCGCGAAAACCGTTTCAGCAAGGCGATCCGAACCGGGAAAACCGGTCTGGTCGGCGTGCTGATGGATTATACCGATCCCTTCTTCGGAAACATTGCAAAAAGCATCGAGGAGACTCTGCGGCAGAATGATTTTCTGCCCCTCCTTCTCCACTGCAGCAGAGAGGAGGCGCAGGAGCTGTTTCATCGTCTTGTGGAACAGCGCGTCGACGGAATGATCCTCATTGCCCCCTTTGACACCGCGGGAAACGATTTCTTTCAGGAACTTTCCCGATGCGGCATTCCCATCGTGGCCATGGATCGCGAAATACCCGCCGACGTCAGCTTCGTCGGTACCGACGATTATGCAGGAGGATGGCGAAACGCGGAATACTTTTACCAGCTCGGTCACCGGAAGCTCGGTTATTACAGCGGTCCGCAGCAGGCCAGTTCCGCCGCTCTCCGGAAAAAAGGATTTCTGGATTTCTGCAGCGCCCATGCGGACTGCCGGTATATTCAATTCGGAACCGAACGGTGGTATGCGGATCCGGATGAATGTATCCGTGATTTTCTGCTCCGTCATCCGGAAGTCAGCTGCATCGGTTCCTTCTACGACTGTTATGCCCTTCAGGTGCTCCGTCTCGCAGAAGAACTGGGACGGCGGATTCCGGAGGAGCTCGCCCTTTCGGGATTCGGAGATCTTCCCATGCTCTCCAGCCAGCCCTCCTTTCTCACAACATTCGACCAGAAACCGCGGGAACTGGGACGCGCCGCCGTCGAATCTCTTCTCCGCCACATGAATGACAAGACGCTCGCTCCGGAAAAAATCCGCATCAAACCGGAACTTGTCATCCGGCAATCCACAGAAAAAAAACAGGCGAAGCACTCTGCCGATATCAAAAATTCAACAGGAAAAACGGGAAGGAAAGGATGAATTCAACGCAGAAGAATTTCATATTGATAGAGCTGCTTCTTGTTGTAGCAATTATTGTTGTTTTAATTTCAATATTGTTTCCGGCACAGGGCAAAGCCCGGGAAAAGATCGCCAGCGGGTTTTACGGTCTCTCCCCCCACCTGCATGGAGAACAGAAATCTCCGCAGATGGTCCGAAACGCTTCCCGGGTTGTTTCTCCTTCGATTGCCCCCACCATTCCGGAGAACCGCAGTGAAAGGAGTTCCTGCTGGCCGGAGGACATTTCCGATCTGTGCGATATGGCCTTCCTCCACAGCCGTGAAATGAACCAGGGCCGGTTCGATTGCCACGTTTCCGGACGGACCAGTTACCAGCACTGTCAGGCACATTCCTCCTTCGGATATATGAAAAAAGGATACAAATCATGTTTCACAGCAAGGAACCGGTCATGAAAACAACAACTTTACTTCTGATCCTCGGGACAGCCACCGCGATCAGCGGCTTTGCCGCCCCCTCTTTGCGCCTTTCCGGCATTCTGGCGCAGAACGCGGGAAACGGAACCGGCTTCCGGACTCTTGATTCCACCGGAATCACCAATGATCCGGCAACCGGAAATCTGCTGATTCTGAACGGAGGAACTCTTTTCGAACAGGAGAAAAACGGCAGACGGAAAAAGGTGCTGAATCTGCTCAACACTCCGGGAACGCTCTGCAATGACGGAAAAGATGTTTTCCTCAAATCCAATCAGGTTGTGACTCGGATCGGCAGAGTTGAAAACGAATGGAAAAAACTCCACCAGTTCTTCCTGAAGAAACCGTACCGCCACATCACCATCGCCGATGCGGGAACTTCGGGCGGATTTGCCGCAAAAGGAAAGATTTTCGCTCTGGATGGGCGGGAGGTCCACGCCTTCACCCGGGAGGGGAAACCGCTCGGAATCGTCCTGACGCTGCCGGAACTTCGCAACAGCTGTCCCTACACCACACTTGCGATTCTGCCCGGGTCCGGCGATCTGCTTGCTTCCAGCTACTACCCGGATCTGAAGTTCTACCGTTTTCGGACGGATGGAACCGAATATAAAAAAGACGGCTGGCCGATCAGCGGATGGGTCACGGAAAGCGCCTTCACCGAAGGAGCCGTCTGGGGATTCCACTCCGCGGCGACCCGGTATGGAGATTCGGTGGTCAGGCGAAACGCCCTCCGGAAAATCGGGGAACACGATCTTTATCTCTCCGGCATTGCCTCGGACGGCAGAAACGGTTATTACCTGAATACCAGTCAGGGAATCCTCCATTATCCCGCCGGAAGTTTAGACGAGGCGGTGGAACGCATCGGCGGCAGCGGGACTGTAAAGACGCTTGCGCTGAACGGATCGCAGATCGTTGTCTCCCTCGGGAACCGGCTCTACGCCCTGAAGCTGGATGACGCCTGCGACTCTCCGCTCTCCAGTCAGGGCAATGAGCCGTGGCGAGTCGGAAACGGCTGGAGCGGGGAATCCGACGGAATCGCTGCGGACGGCAACGCGTTTCTGGTCTATGACCGGAAGGGCGGAATTCTCTGGCGTTTCCAGCCGAAGGCGGAAGGCGCGGAACGCTGGGTCCGGCAGTCGGAAACCTTCCGCGATCTCCGCGATATGGCGGTCCGGAACGGAAAAAAGATTCTTTCTCGATGCGGGAACTGCGGCCTTCCGGAACAATCCGAACCGGATTGACGCCTTCGATTCCGATACGGTCGCCGTCGCGGACAGCAGGAGCGTCTCGCTGATTGTGAAAGGCCGAGAGCAATGGACGACCGCGCTGAAGGAGATCCGCGACATTGCCGTTCTCGGCGAATATCTCGCCGTCGCAGCCGGCGACTCCCTGCTTCTGCTGGACCGGAAAGAGGGAAAGATCGTTTTCAGGACTCCGGCAAAGCTGGATCATCTCGCCGCCGACGGCAAATGGCTGATCGGCTCCGATCCGGACCAAGCCGCCATTCTCCGATTCAAACTGAAACCATGATCCGAAAGGAGATTTCTGATGAACAAACCATGGATTTCCGCATTATTGGCTGGAATACTTCTTTTTCCGTCCGTTCTTCCGGGAGAGGTCCAGCTGACCGGTGATACCAACGCTCCGGAGACAAGCATGTTCCCGCAGGGAAAGAAGGTGGAGCTTTTCTACCAGGTCACCGGACTCCCCGCAAATCACGAAGGAGTGAATCTGGAACTGAACGTGGTGGATGAAAAGGAGAAGAGTCTCAAAAAATTCCGGATTCCCGTCAAGGCCGATGCGCAGGGGCGCTGGTCGGGGAGCGTGCACCCGCCCTGCGAACGGCTCGGTTTTTACCGCGTGTATTCCAGACTCTCCGACGGCACGCTTCTTCAGAAACTTGCCAGCCGCAAGGCGGGATATCTGACCTATGCCGTCGTCTTCGGAGAACACCGCTACAAGGAATATCCGATGGACGAAACCTTTTTCGGCAGTCACGGTCCCTCCTTCGGGTTTCATCGGATGCTCGGACTGCGCTGGGGATACAAAGGCAAAAACTGGTCCGTTCTGGAGCCGGAAAAGCCCGGACAGTACGCCGGGAATCCCGCCGCCGATCAGATCGACCTTCTGGGGGAACTTCCCAAGTGGAAGGAGTACTATCAGACCAGTCAGAATCCGATCCCGAAATGGATGGAGGATCCCCGAAACAGAATTACGAAAAACGGGAAATGGGTCAGTTTCACTCCGGAAGGGGAGAGGTATTACGCCGAATACCTGAAAACCTTTGCCGCGAATTATGCCAGACAGATCCGGAAGAACCAGCCGCGCGCCCTCATTCAGATTACCTGGGAACCGCACTATCCCTGGAACTTCAGCGGCACGGCCGGGGATCTGGTGAACATCCACAGGAACGCATATCAGGCGATCCATGCGGGTGCTCCGAACGCCTGGGTGATCGGACCGACCGCGGCGGGACTCGATACGCTGGAGTGGCACCGGGAACTCTTTGAGGCCGGACTCCTTGACTATGTGGATGCCATCTCGATCCATCCCTATTTTGCATTTCCGCCGGAACAGAACGGAATGGTGGAAAAGGTGCGGGCACTCAAAGCTCTGATCCGGAAGTACGCGGGACGCGATCTCGACATCCACGGAAACGAGGCCGGATTCGCCACGCATGAACTGCCCGGACGGGAAAAGGAACAGATGTACGGAATCGTCCGGAGCAACCTGATTCTGCTCGGCGAAGGCTTCAAGTCGAACATGGTGTTCTACACCCATGACTACTGGGGAGAACCGGGATACGGATACACCTACAATCTGAATCCGAAACGGGAGTTCGGCACGGACAAGGTCGCACCGAAGCCCGTGGCGCCGGCAATCGGCGCGGCGGCCTATTTTCTGAACGGACACACCAGCGCGGGAGCGATCGAATCGTTCGGCGGCACGGCATGGGGATACGCCTATCAGCGGAAAGACGGCTTCACCACACTGGCGCTCTGGGATTTCAGCGGGAATCCGCGCGAAGTGGAACTGCCCGTCGGAAGAGAGAAAATCGAACTTGGCGACATGATGGGCAATACCCGGAGGGTCGCCACCGACAACGGAATGCTGAAACTCACTTTGACGGAAGATCCCGTTTATGTGATCGACGTCGATCCGGAATTCTGGGGCCGCGGCGCAGTCCGGACGATTGCTCCGGATCCGACGGCCGTCGACGGGATTCCCGGAGGAAACGTTACCGTCGGCTGCAAGGTCCATGCGAAAAAAACGCCGCTGTCCGGAATTCTCCGTCTGACAGGAGACCCGGAATCGAACCTGGCGCCGATGGAACAGGAGATTCGAGTGAATGCGGGGGAATCCGGCTCCTTCGCCTTTCCCCTTTCCCTGCCGGGGAATCTGCCGGGAGGAAACTATCCGTTGACTCTGACATTGCTTTCCGGGGGGAAGACGGTGGCGGCCGGCACTCTCCTTCTCCGGGTGAAACCGCCGATTTCCGTGGATGAAATTCTGCCGGAATTCCGTGACGGGAAAGAATGTCTGAACATCAAACTGAGTGAACGGAGCGGAAAGAACGCGGAAGGAACCCTTGAGGCAAGAATTGTCGGCAATCCGGACGGACGCAAACGGATCCGCTACCGGATCGCGGGAAAGGATTCCATGAATCTGCTTTGCGTCTATGAGGATCTGGATGTCAATCCGCTGAAAAACGACGCTCTGGAAATCCGTGTCGCCACCGATTCCGGGTTCCGGTTCAAGCATCGGACGACGATGAACTTTCTCGCGGCGGCATACCGGCCCGGCATCCGGATCGACGGAAGGTTTTCCGACTGGCAGAACGTTCCGCGCTGCTCCTTCGATTCCGGAATGATTCGCGACGAATCGAAACTTTACCGGGGAAAGCAGGATCTGGACGCCTCCGTTTCATTTGCCTGGAATTCCACGGGTCTTCTCTTTTTTGTGGAAGTGCGCGACGATGTGTTCTGCCAGCCCCACACCGGGTGGCAGACCTGGGATGGGGACAGTCTTCAAATGGGATTCACCAGAACCGTCCGCTACAAGGAGAGCGCCAATCAGCTTCAGGACAAGCGGAACGCTGCCTACAGCGAAATCGACTTTGCCTTGACGAAGAACGGTCCGGAAGTCTATCGGACCGTCACGTTCGACGCCTCGCGTTTTCCGGTGGCGCAAATTCCGCTGAGAGAAGCGCCTCTCTGCGTGAAAAAGACGCGTCTTTCCGACGGAGGAGTCCTTCTGCAATATGAAATGGCGATTCCGTGGAACTTTCTGAATTTTTCATCCGCGCCCCCCGCGGGGACACGAATCGGCTGGGCAATGAGCGTCAACGACCGGGACAAGCCGAAAGGGCCCGGAGTCCGTCTGGAAGCGTTTTCCCTGAAAAAGCCGGAACAATTCGGAATTCTCGTGCTGGCCCGATAAAGCCGTGTACCGGGGAAGCGCTTCCCGGCACTTGCTTTTTTCCGGAAAAGAGATTATATTACAGAGTTTAAATAACGGAATTTCGAAATTACAACAAACGAGGTTATCTTTATGGAAATGTACAGCGCATCCGATCTGAAAAAAGGACTGAAAATCGAAATCGACGGTTATCCCTGGGTCATTACCGACTTTGATTTCTGCAAACCCGGCAAGGGGACGGCTCTTTACCGCTGCAAGCTCAAGAATCTGATGACGGGAGCTTCCATGGACCGCACATTCCGTCCGGTTGACAAGGTGGGGAAGCCGGATCTGGAAGAGCGTGAAATGCACTTCATCTATGACGAAGGAGACAACTGCGTTTTCTCGGATTCCGAAACCTATGATGAGGTCCGCATTCCGAAGGAAATTCTCGGCAACAAGGCGAAATTCCTGGTTGAAGACGCTCTTTGCCAGGCGGTTTTCTTCAACGGCAATCCGATTGACATCACGTTGCCCACGTGGTACATTGCGGTTATTTCGGAGACCGAGCCGGGAGCCCGCGGTGATACGGCTTCCTCCAATGTCATGAAACCCGCCAAAATTGAAAACGGGTATGAGCTCATGGTTCCGCTGTTCATCAATCAGGGGGACACGATCAAGATTGACACCCGGACAGGCGAATATGCCGAACGCGTCAACAAAGCCTGATTCGCTTGCACTTCTGAGCGGTCTTGCAAGGGCATTCGAATTTCGATCGAATGCCCTTTCTCTTACCCGGGATTTCTTCCGATCGCAGGACTTCATTGAGGTTGAGACGCCGATTGCCATTCGTGCGCCCGCGGCGGAGGAATACATTGAGGCGCCGCAGACGAAAGATGGTCTTTTTCTTCGTTCTTCGCCGGAGCTGGAGATGAAACGTCTGCTGGCGGCGGGAATGAAGCGGATCTATGAGTTATCCCCCTGTTTCCGTCTGGGAGAGAACGGGCGGCTGCATCGGCAGGAGTTCACCATGCTGGAGTGGTACATGGCTGGAGCGGACTATCGGGAGATGCTGGATTTTACGATTCGTCTGATTCGGTCGCTGGCGAAGGGATTGAATGTTCCGGATGAGATCTGTGATGTTTTCTGTGACTGGGAAATCATTCCCGTGCGGGAGGCCTTTCGCAAGTTAGCCGGAGCCGATGCCGATCAATGTGCCGATGAGGAGGCGCTTTTTGAGACGGTATTGGTGGAGCAGGTGGAGCCGAAGCTGCCGAAGGATCGGCCGTGTGTTCTCATTGACTATCCGATTCGTTTCGGGGCATTTGCCCGTCCGAAACCGGAGGATCCGACGTTGGCGGAGCGGTGGGAAATTTACATTCGCGGGGTTGAGGTGGCGAATGCCTATGGGGAACTGATTGATCCTGTGGAGCAGGAAAAGCGTTTCCGAAAATACAATCAAAAGCGTCGGGAGAATGGTCTTTCCGAATATCCGGAAGCGACGGAATTTCTGGAAGCGATTCGTTATGGGATTCCGGCGTCGTCTGGATGTGCGCTGGGGTTTGACCGTATTGTCATGTTGCTTTTTGGAGCGAAATCGCTGGACGAGGTAACATATCCTCGTTAACGAAAAAGCGAGGGGGGGGGAGAGCTGAAGGCTCGGTGCAGGTCCGTGACCTGCTTCGGTCCAGCTGAATAAGCTGGTCGCCCAACGGGCGAAACATCCTGATAGAATTTCAGTATAAATATTTTTCTTCCTAAAATAAAGATTTCGTGCTTCGCATAAAAGATTTCGTGCTTCGCATAAAAGATTTCGTGCTTCGCACGACCAGCGTCTCGCCGCTGGACCGCGACAAGGGCAGCGGCCCTTGACCCGAGAAAAATGCTTGCGCATTTTTCCGTAATTTTATTCAGAAAGATAAATTTGAAAGATCAGTTCCTACTGTTCCCCGAAACTTCAAAAATCTGTCGTTCCAGGAAACAAACACAAAAAAAGCGGCCCTTTCGGACCGCCTTCATAAATAGAAACTTGGTGGAAGCAAACCTGTATTACCAGGTGTAAACGCTTATTTTTTCGCGTTTTTTGCAGTCTTTGCGTCTTTGGCAGCCGCTTTTTTCGCCGCAGCTTCCTTTTTCACGCACTTACTGCATTTACAACCTTTTGCACAAGCCTGCTTGGTGCACTGGGGGGTGCATTTTTCCACTTTCGCGCACGCCTTCTTGGCACAGTTGCTCTTTCCGGCACAATTGTTACCGGCAAAAACGACAGCTGTAGCAGCGAAGACGATGACCGCTGTCAGAAAAAGCTTTTTCATCCTCATCGACTCCTTGGGTTACGTTGCATCTGGACAAACTGTTCCGAATTTTGTACGTCCGTCCACGTTACAAAAGAATACGATAGCCACCTAAGATTGCCGGAAGATTGCCGGAAGATTGCAATCTCTGTTTTTTTTCGCCCCCGCACATCCCCCTCTCCCCGTCATCCGGGAATCGCCGGAAAAATCACCAGAAAGGTGGTTCCCCCTCCCTCGGTATCCTGAATCTCAATCCGCCCCTTGTGAACCTGCACAATCGCCTGCACCATGGAAAGCCCCAACCCGTTGCCAGGCATGGTCCGACTCTTGTCACTGCGGTAAAAACGCTTGAAAACATGAGCCTTAGCCTCGTCCGGAATGCCGCAACCGGTATCGCTGACAATCAGATGAATCTCCCCCGGCACCGTCTCCAACTTCAGAGAAACCCGCCCGTTCTCCGGCGTGAATTTGATGGCATTGTCCAGCAGATTCGACGTCAGACGCTGAATTTTCAGCTTGTCCGCATTCAGCATCACCGGCTCCTCCGGCAGATGCAGCTCAAAAGTCAGATTCTTATCCTCCGCCTGAAATTGAAACAGTTCATACGCCTGACGCAGCTGCCCGCAGAAATCAAACGTCTCCGTTTTCAACGGCGCAATATGAGTTTCAATCCGTGTAATCTCAAGCATTGCGTTAATCATGCCGATCATGTCGTTGCAGTCCTCGGCGACATCAATGATGGCCTCCCGATAAGCCTCCAGCGTCTGCGGTCCGCTGATCGTAATCTCCGCAATGGTCCGAATCCGCGTCAGAGGCGTGCGCAAATCATGAGCGACATTATCGGAAACATTCTTCAGTTCCGTCAGCAGATTTTCCGTATTTTCACTCATTTTGTTGAATGCGGCGACAAGCTGATCGATCTCCGCTCCTTCGTTTCCCGGCGCGACCCGCTGGGAGAAATCCCCCTGCGCGATCTGAAGCGCGGCATTGCTGACTCTCCGAATTCCCGCCACAAACCTTCCGGCAATCAGCCATCCGGCAAACGTCCCCGGAAGAAGCACCGCCGACATCACCGTAAAGGAAATCAGAATAAACAGCGACAGACTCTCATACAAATTGGAGAGATTGCAGCCGATCACACCGGTCACCCCGTCCCGGATCGGAAAACGAATGATCCGGAACGTCGCTCCGCCGACTCCGATGTCGGAAAGCGTCTCCCGCTCCACCGGCGCCCATTTCACCGGCGGATTCAACATTGCCAGATTCGGCGATTCCAGAAAACGCGCCCCCTCCTTGTCAAACAGACAGAAAAACACATTCTGCCCTCCGAGACTCGCCGTGGTTTCCACAAACGTTTTCCGGACAAACGGCAGCGTCGCATCCTGTCCCACCTGCTGAGAGTAGATCTTGTCGTTGGAATCCAGACGCAGAATGTACACATGCCCCCCGGATTCCGCCACCAGATTATAATGCATCTGATCCGGAGAGGGATTCTGAAAGGCCAGCAGCGGTTTCAAATCGGGAAACTTCCGCTGAAACAGCGCATAATGATAGGCGGGAATCCGGGAAAGCGGAATGTCCCGTCCCAGACGTTTGTACCGGCTGCCCGTCAGAAATTCGTTCGACACCCGCCGCGCAAGCATCTCCAGACGGGCATTCTCCTTGCTCAGCAGATTGTCGCAGAGATTCGCATACATAAAGTAAAAGCAGATCATCGACGAAAGGATGAACAGAAGCGCATACCATAAGGCGACCTTGCACTTTACGGTATTGAAAATTTTCAGCTTATTCCATGACATAGCCGAATCCGCGCACCGTATGGATCAGTTTCTTTTCAAACGGCTTGTCGATCTTCTCGCGCAGACGGCACATCCGAGTCTCCACAATATTTGTCTGCGGATCGAAATTGTATTCCCAGACATGTTCGATAATCATCGTTTTCGAAACGATTCTTCCCGCGTTGCGCATCAGGTATTCCAGAAGCACATACTCCTGGGGCTGAATATCAATGCGCACGCCGCCCCTGTGAACCTTGTGACTCAGAAGATCAATGGTCAGATCGCCCACCGTCAGCGTTGTGGGCTCCACCACATTGCTGGCACGGCGCAGAAGCGCCTGAATGCGGGCTAGCAGTTCCGCAAAGGCAAACGGTTTTGCCAGATAATCATCTCCGCCCGCCTGAAGTCCGCGCACCTTGTCCTCCACGGAATTCTTCGCGCTCAGGACAAGAACCGGCGTTTTGATCTTCGCTTCGCGCAGCTTCTGAATCACGGTGAACCCGTCCATTTCGGGCAGCATGATGTCAATGACGGCAACATCGAATTCCCCCGTTTTCATTTTGAACAGACCATCCTTTCCATTGGCGGCGTGCACCGTATTGAATCCGGCCTGTTCCAGTCCCTTCATGATGAAAGCGGCTGTTTTTTTATCGTCTTCGATAATGATGATGTTCATTGGACCACCCATTTCCTGTAATGCTGCATAGTTCAGTCTTCCTTTAATTTAGACGTAATCCGTCATTTTGCAAATTCTTTCCGGGAAACCCTTTTCCGCGGAAGAGTCCTCCCTTCCCGGGAACGGATTTGAAAAACGGAATCTCCGGAATTATATTCCCGGTCAGAGACATCACAGAGGCAAAGGAATCGCGCATGACTTTTTTTTCAAAAACAGCCCTTCTTTCCGCCGGACTTTTTCTTCTGATTCTTTCCGTCCCGGCGGAGGAGCGGAAAGGCGTCCCGGCGGAAACGGCAGCGGCTCAGACCCTGACCGATCTGAAGGAGATTGAGGTCAAGGACTCCGTCGTCTTTCACAACCGGAAGCCCTTCACCGGACTGCTCTCCCTGGATTCGCTCAAGGATACGGAGATCCGTCCTCTGGAAAAAGTTTTTCCCGCCTTTTTTTATAAACAGCTGACAGCCGCGCCCTTCCGAAAGGAGTCCATGCTTCTGGAGCTGCGGAACGGTCTTTTCCAGTCCGTCCGGGTCAAGGCCAACGACGGACGGGCAACCACCCTGGTGATCTCCCTTCTCCCAAACGGAGGATTTCTCCGGCGGCTCTTCCAGGACCACTATCTGAAAGTCGAACAGGAATTCAACCGGATCGGACAGCCGCACGGGAAATTCATCTCCTACCATCCGAACGGGAACCCCTTCTTCACTGCGGAGTATCAGAACGGCGAAAACTTCGGCGTCATGCGCCGTTTCGCTCCGGATGGAAAACTCGTCAAGGAGTTCCGCTTCGACAATTCCATCACGGTCACCACCCGTCCCAGGCAGAAAAAATGAATGCGTTTCATGAGATTGATCTGAAGAACTGGAACCGTCTTTCAAAGTTCCGCTACTATCGACAGTTTGAAAATCAGCTTTTCAACATCACGCTTCAGGCGAACGCGGGAGCTCTGTTCCGATTTGCCCGGGAGAGGCGCCGCTCCTTCTTTCTCATGACATTGTTCGCCATTCTGAAGGCGCTCAATCAGGTGCCGGAAATGCGCCGGAGAATCACGGAGGAGGAGCGGGTCATTGAATTTGAACACGTCGCCGCCCTGACCACCATCATGACGGCCGGGGAGGAGTTCACCATGGCGCTCACCGAATACGCCGACCGCTTTGACGAGTTTCTGGTCCGGGCGGCTCCGGCGGTCGAAGCCGCAAAACAGGGGAAATTCGATCCGGAGGTCCGCAAACGGAACGACTACATCTGCGCAAGCTGCGTGCCGTGGTATGGATTTTCCGCGCTCTCGCAGGCGGCGCTCTCCCTGAAACAGAGCATCGTGATCCTTGCCTGGGGGAAGATGAATGACGACGGCATGATTCCGATCTCCCTTCAGCTCAACCACGCGCTTGTGGACGGCATTCATGTCGGCCATTTTCTGAAATTCACGGAAGAGAATTTCAGTCATCCGGAACGCCTCTGACCCTGTTTTTTTCCGTCTTCGGCTCTTCGGAGACGGACTTCCAGTTTCGGGACGTTCTCAGATGTTTTTTCCATCTGCACAGCCGAAGACCTTGCGCACCGCCTCAAGATAACCGTATCCGGCTTCGGAATCCGGTTCCAGATACGCCCCTTCGGTCCATTCGTTCCAGCAGGAGAGATTCAGAAGAGGTCCGGCCTTCCCGCAGGAATCCGCAAGCTCGGCGACGCGCCGCAGAGCCCGTTCAAACTTTTCCGGCGAAGAGCCTGTGATGACCGGAGAAAACGGATAGCCGACGGGTTCAAACATGTCCGACTGCACCGTTCTCGGGGAGCTGTCCCATCCGGGCATGACCACCGGATTGTACGGCACGCTCAGTTTTTCCAGGAAGCGCCCCTGATTGCGGATGTTTTTCTCCGCCCACTCCTCGTATTCGTATGCGGGGAATTGATCCTTGTATCCCCATCCGTATTCGAAGGAGGAATCCGCGCCGAGTTCGGTCAGAATGGCGTTTGCGTTTTCGATATGCTCCCAGTCGGTGAATCCGGCGGCGGGGAGATCCAGATGCAGTTTGCCCAGACCCGCATTCTCCACGCGGCGGCGAAACGCCTCCATCTCCTGTTTGAAAATTTCAGTTCCGCCCATTTCGCGGATCATGTTCCAGGGACGGTAAATTGCGAAATGGAGCGCGCCGTTGATGCGCAGATAGTTCGGCTGCGGGAAATAGTGCCGGATGCAGTATTCCGTGCATTTCCGGAAGGTCTCCGTTGTCACGGTTCCTTTCCAGACGGCCTCCGCCGGTTTCCAGAAACTGCCCGGATGTGCATAGATGTGGTCGTGATTGGCCCACATGATGGAAAAATGGATGTCATTGCAGTTGGAAGCCTTCAGAAAGCCCTCGTTCAGACAGCGCTCCCGGTAGGGACCATCTTCGAAGAAGTAGAAATCGAACATGAAGTTGTCGATTCCATGTCCGGCCGCGGCGGCGATTTTCTTTTCCATGACAGCGGGATCTGCCTCGTCCTCATACCCCCAGAGCGGATGTTTCGGCTGCTTGTGTCCGGGGAATCGCGGAGCGGCGAACTGCGTTACGCGCCATTCGGTCCATCCATGCCCGTGACAGCGTTCATTGCGGGGGTCGACATGCCAGTTCGGAAAATAGAAGGTGGAAACGATCGGTCTTTTTTTCATTTGAGCAAACTCCATTGCGTTTTTCTGCTGACATTATATCACAGAAAACGGAAAATAACTTTGCTCCCGCGCTTTGCAAAAGCAAACGGAAAAGAAATCTTAATACAGTCCAATCGTTTTCCTTTGAAAAAAACAGTTCCCGTGATACAGTTTCCCCAGGACAGAACAATTTCCGGAGAGGATCAATGAACGAAACCTGTGTCCTTCTGAAAGCAAAGGATTTTTTCCCGCCGGATCTTCCCATCGCGGTTTTCCGAGGGAAAAACACCAGAGCCGTGTACAATGCGGAAACCCGTGTTCTGTACCGACGGGATTTCTGGAAGATTTTCTATATTTTTGCCGGACGAGGGATTCTGGTCATCAACGGGAAACGGTATCCGCTCGGGCCCGGCTCCATCTGCCTGATCCGTCCCGACGACCTGACCACCTTCGAGCTGGAATCCGACATCACGCTCAGCAACATCCTCTTCCGGAAGAAGGTCATAGCCGACCGGCTGTCTGAACTGAAGGACAACAACGATTTCTTCTCCATTTTTGAAGAGACCCCTTCATGCCGCGCCCCTGCGCTCCGCGACCAGCTGTATCTGATTGACTCCAACCGCAAGATTCAGGCTCTGGTCCGGGAAATGCGCCGCGAATACCTTCGCAACGATCAGAACTCCGCCACGATGCTGAAACTCTATCTGATGGAGCTTCTGATCCGCATGACGCGCCTCAGTGCCAGAACCTTTTCCCGGAAACGCCGGGGTGCCATGGCCGCATACATTCTTTCCAGACTGGAACAGAACTACATGGAGCCGTTTGATTATCGCAAGGCGGCCTCCGAGCTCGGCATCACCCACATCCATCTCTGCAGCGCCTATCGCAGGGAAGCCGGGGAGAGCATCGGGAAGACTCTCTTCCGCATCCGGATTAAAAATGCAAAACGGCTTCTTCTTGAAACGGAGAAACCGGTCATTGAAATCTGCATGCTCTGCGGCTTCCACGACCTCAGTTATTTCTATCGAGCATTCAGACAGGAGACCGGAGTCGCTCCGGGAATATTCCGAAAGAAATTCGCTCTTTTCTCCTGAGGAATCCTTTGGACTGTATTAATATTTTTCCGGAATCGTCCTTCCGAACTGCGTCCCGACAATTTTTTTCCGAAAAAATCGTGTATAATATCGGGGAACAGCAAAAGAAAAGCAGAAGGATTCTTTTCTCATGACAGAACGATGGAATTTTCATTTTCCCTTCTCCCGGGCGGCTCTGCCGGAGCGCCGTCATTTCACACTGATAGAACTCCTTATCGTGGTTGCGATTCTTGCGATCCTGGCGGGCCTTCTGCTTCCGGCGCTGAATTCGGCCCGGGAGAAAGGACGCGCGGCGGCCTGTCTTTCAAACGCGAAGCAGATCGGCATCGGCTATGCGTCGTATGTTTCGGACAACAACGACTTCATGGATCCAGTTCTCACCTCTGTCAACGGCTCGCTCGGGACCCCTCACTGGGGAATGCGTCTTCTGGGACTGGATGAAGTCTGGAGGGAGCGGAAAGGGAAAGGATACCTGACCAGCGCCGTCTTCCGCTGTCCCTCCATGCCGACGCCGAACAGCAGGACCTTCTGGCAGGAGACGCCTCACTATGGAGCCAACGGCTATCTGCTCAACGCCTGGATCAACGGGAAAGGGGTTCCGGAGGATCAGTCCATGAAAATCACGGCTCTGAAGAATCCGTCGTCGAAAATTCTGATTGCGGAGACCTGGCGGCAGAGCGGAGGGAATCCTCCGCTGAATCTGGAGGAGGGGCACTACCGCTTCACTCTTTCCGTTCCGGAGGATACGAGCATCTACCGGGGCCGTCCCGCGGGACGCCATTCCAGAAACTGCAATGTGCTGTTCGGAGACATGCATGTCGGTCGTTTTACACTTGACAATCCGCTGGATCCGTACTCCTGCGAACCCTTCATGTCCACACTCACCATGAATACCCGGCGGCACAACCGCTGGTGGGAATAAATGTTCAATTACGGAGGTTTTATGCTGAAACAATGGATTCTTCCGCTTCTCTTTCTGAGCGGACTGGTACTGCATGGAGAGATCATCCATGAACAGAAATGGGAGACCCCGTTCTCCGGGAAAGAGGTGCTTCTGACCCGGAACCGGATCGGAGTGATTCCATCCGGGGAGAGGACTCCCGACGGAGAAAAAACAATC
Organism: uncultured Victivallales bacterium; assembly: GCA_944390735.1. Lineage (GTDB taxonomy): Bacteria > Verrucomicrobiota > Lentisphaeria > Victivallales > UBA1829 > UBA1829. The sequence continues at coordinate 25,755 of CALXRL010000015.1, forward strand.
GCGCTGAAGATTCTCTCCAAACCGGACGATCTCTCCTACGCGACGCAGTTTAATCTCCGCGGGGATGCCGATCTGAAAAAAGGGGACCGTCTCCGTCTCTCCTTCTGGATCAGAGGCTCGGAACCCGGCGACGTTCAGCTGAATATCATTCAGGACGGCAAGCCGTGGAAAGGGCTCTCGAACCGGAGCATCCACTCTTTTCGGGTCCGGAAGGAGTGGACGAAAATCCTTCATGAAATCACCGTGGACCGGGAAATCCGGGAGAAAATCCGCGTTCCGATGTTTATGCTGGGCCGTTATCCGTTGAATGCGGTTCTGCATCTGGGACCGGTCCGGCTGGAACGGGTCGTCCATCATCTTCCCCTCGCGCTGAATTCACAGTGGATGCTGTATCCCGGCGTCGGCGCGGATGCGGTCGACTGGAACGCATGGAGGACGGCGGACGCGCTTCCCGCGCAGATCGGCGGGAGCCGGGGCATTCCGGTTACGCTGAAAAACAGCTTTCTGGATCTGGAACCGCTGGCGGGACGCGCAAAGGAGGGAAAGAGTGCGCTTCTTCTGAACCGTTTTGAAGCAGGTGCGGAAGGGGTCATGCAGATCGGAATCGGAGCGGACTGGTGGTTTGACTTTCTTGTCAACGGGGCATCCGTCTACGACACGCTGAAAACGGGGAACATGGTTCATCCGTTTCATGAGAGCAACCATGTTTTCAATTTTCCGGTCCGGCGGGGCACGAATCTTGCGGCGCTTGTTGTCCGGAGCGGGAGCAGCGGCTGGAAGTTTTTCTGCGGAGCAGTCCCGTTCCGGGAGAAGACCGGCAACATTGTGAAGATCGTCCGCTCACCCGAATGGCGCCCCGTGAAAATGGATCCGGTGCAATGGGTTTATGTTCAGGCGAAGCGGATTCCGATGCTGGAGGTCAAGCCGGGAACGGCTCTGGATCTTTCCGGATTTCTCGCAAGGGAGGCGCCCATCGGGAAACTGGGCAGGATTATTGTCAATGCGGAGGGGAAACTGGCGTATGAAAAGGATCCGTCGAGAACGATCCGCTTCCGGAGTTTCACCATGGCGCCGGGGTCCTGGCAGAACCATCTTTATGCCATGAGCAAAGAGGAAATCGAAGCGTATGCGGAGGCGATCCGTCTGCGGGGGTTCAATCTGATCCGCGTTCACTATCCGGACGGCTCTCTGACGGGGAAGAACGGGTATCCGAAAGCGCCGGTCGCGCTTGGAAGTGTTCCTCTCCCGCGGCGCATGGAGGATCTCCCGATCGACAAGACGTTCGAGGACCGCTGGGATTATTTTGTCGCCTGTCTTCGAAAACGGAACATCTATCTTTTTCCGGACATTGTTTCCGCCCGGACCGCGTGGACGGCGGCAACCGTCGATTTCGACTTCAAAACCGGAATGCTCTTCCGCGAGGACTACCGGGACAACTGGCGCGCGGGATTCCATTACATGATGAAGCATGTCAATGCCTACACCGGCACCCGGATGCTTGATGATCCGATGGTCGTCGGACTCACCCTTCTGAACGAACAGGACAACCAGAAAAACTACTGGGAGGAACTGAATCCGCAGTGGAAAAAATATTATCTTTCGGTGCATCCGGGGAGCACCCCGCCGGATCTGAATGCCTCGCTGCTGGAGAAATCGCAGGAGGCGCGCAGCTGGGTGGAACAGGTGCTGACGGGCATGTCGAAGTTCTACATGGACGAGGTGCGGAAAATCGGCTTCCGGGGAATTGTCACGAACTGGGATATGTATATGCGCCTGATGGACATTCCGCCGCGTCTTCCCATGACCGCCGTCGCCATGCACACCTATTTTTCCCATCCGAATCTGGTTCCTCTTCCGGTACGCGGCTATTCCCAGGAACTCCGGAATCTGCGCTGGTTTCGCGGGAAAGGCATCATGACCTCGCAGGAGAGTTCCATCACGGACCGCAACTCCTACATCGGCCGGGCGGGAGTCAACCGTTTCTTCGACCGTCCGTTTCTGATAACCGAATATTCTCATTCCCCCTACAATTGCCATGTGCACGAGGCCGGTCTGATGTGGGGAGCTTATGCGGCGCTTCAGGGATGGGACATGCTCACCCAGCATGGAAACACCGTTTCGCTCTGGCACACACCCCTGAACGGCTTTGTTTTTGAAGGCTCGCTGAGTCCGATGGCCCGGGTGAACGAGGTCATTACCGCGTTCGCCTGGCAGCGAGGCGATGTCGCGGAAGCAAAACACAAACTGGAGATTGCGATTCCGAAACGCACAATGCAGTCCGCGAACTTCATGAATGCGATCGGCGGCGAATACAGCCGTCTTTTCATGGTCACGAAAATCGGCTGTTCCTGTGACGGACAGGCATCGGTCCGCGACAGCATCCGGGTTGTGCCCGAACGTTTCGCCCGCACCTACGGCGGCGGCATGTTCGCGGAGATCCGCGAGACGATCGGCGGCGACGTCCTCGCCGGAAAACTCGTCGCTCTTCTCCGCTCCCGGAACGTCATCGGAACAGAAAATCCCACCGATCCCGGCCGGGGAATCTACCAAAGTGAAACCGGAGAGATCACAACCGACGTTTCCCGGAAAACTCTCACAGTCGTCGCCCCGAAGCTGGAGGGCGCCATCCTCAAGAAGAACCAGACCGTGAAGCTCAATGCCATGACCATTTCCGAATGTTCGGTTCCGGCCTCCCTGACCGCGATCACGCTGGACTCCGCCCCCTCCCTGCGGGAGAGCCGGCGCATTCTTCTCATTGCCGCCACTATGGCGGTCAGCGAACATACCGTTTTCAGCAACGAGCGTTTTGATGTGGAGATCGACTTCGGAACGTTTCCGCTTCTCTGGCGGAGCGGCCGGTTCGCCCTCACGCTTCAGAACCGGTCGAAAGAAGCGCCCGCCGTCTACGCGCTGAACCTGGACGGAACCCGGGAGCGGAAACTGGACTCGGTTTTCCGGAACGGAACATTGTCCCTGGCATTCGACACCTCCCGTTTCGAATACGGGACTCCGTTCTTTGAAATTGTCTATCCCTGACGCGCCCTCTCCCGCCTGCCGGGATCACCGGAAATCCCCCTCTACCAGTGACGGACCGGAAGGCCGAGAAGCTCCGAGATCCGGTCGCGGATCGGATGCACCGGATGCGTGGATATCACTTTGTTTTTCGTGAATCCCACCGCAATGCCGGAAGTCCGGTCCGCAAACCCTTCCGCTCCGAGCGCGCCCCCATGGCCGAAGAGGGCTCCCGGATTGTCCGCCGGTCCGCAGAGCGCATATCCGAGCCCGAACTTCTCCCAGGTTCCCTCCGGCGGAACGGGATCCTCCGGCGCGCGGCGCAGAACAGCGGCATCCGCCACCGTTTCCGGCCGGAGAAGCCGGACTCCGTCCACCTCGCCGAGAAGCGCGGCATAGTGCCGGGCAATCGAACTGGCGTTCGCACATCCGTTCGCCGAAGGAAGGAAACCGTGACGAATCACCGGATTGTGCATGAAATCCGTGTGCCAGGAGCGGCCTTCCTTCACCGAAGAGACATCAACCGGAACAAAACGGCGGTCCGCCTCCTCCGAGGTCCCGAAAAAGAAGCTGTCCAGCTGCAGCGGCTCCAGGACCTCCTCCCGGATGATCTGTGAAAACGGACGCCCGTCCGCACGGTGCGCCGTCTCCCCGAGCAGCCATGCGTAGGTGATCGGATGATACCGGCATTTCCCTCCCGGCGGCCATGCCGGGGTTCTCTTCTCCATGCGCCGGCACATCAGCTCCCAGTCGGCAAGTTCTTCGATTCTGCCGTATTCGGGCAGCTCAAACAGCGCTTCCCGATGCGTCAGAATATCCCGGACACGAATGTTCTCCTTTCCGCAGCAGCCGAACTCCGGCCAGAGATCCGCCACACGCGTGTCGCAGGAAATTTTTCCCTTCTCCCTCAAACGATGAAACGCGGTCGCCATGATTCCCTTCCCGACGGAAAAGACCGGAAAAAGACTTTGCTCATCAATTTTCACGCTCCGCTCCGGCGTCGTATAGCCGGAGACCAGAGAAAGAACCTGTTGACCGTTCCAGTAAATTGCCAGCTGACAGCCGCACTCCTCCCCGGATTCCGTTGCGGCATCCATCAGCGCCTGAAGACGCATTTCCAACTTTTTCCAGTCCCATGGACTCTGTTTCATCCTGCACTCTCCTTTTTCCGTCATCGCGGGAGACTCACGGTTTTGCGGCGGCGCGCTTCCGCTCCCGAACCCGCTTCCAGGCGGAGGTGATGGCTTTGCGTGTGGCGGTGTCATTGGCATAATCCAGCGCGGTTTTCCCCTCGTTGCTGAGGACGGAGAGATCGGATCCGCTCTCCACAAGATAGGCCGCAATCTCGGGCCGTTTGTTGATGGCCGCCCAGATCAGAGGAGTATAGCCCTTGTCAATCGCTCCGTTGCGGGCGAGGAACTTGTACACGCCTTCCACATTGACCATTTTTGTGGCGCGGAATGCCGCCGGCAGGGTCTGATTGAGTCGGACACCGTGTGTCGTCAGGTACTTTACCCAGTCCATCCGGTTGTTTTCGATGGCCACGCGCATGGCGATCTGCCCGAGCGCCTGACGGTTCGCCGGAGAAAAATCCCCGATATGCTTCATCAGATACTCCACCGTTTCCGGCTGTCCCTGCTTCATGGCGGCCAGCAGAGGCGAACGCATCAGATCAATCTCCTCCGGTTCGGTCAAAGGGATGTTCCGTTCCACGCAGAGCTCCAGCAGAGGAACCGCGTTGACCGGAGCTATCGCGGCATAGCAGAGAATTCCCCGGCCGAACTCATCCTTGCATGTCGGATCGGCATTCGCGGCAAGAAGGAGCCGCACATTTTCAATTCGTCCGAGACGCGCGGCCTCCAGAATCGGCGTGCGCAGATATTTGCCGACCGCGTTCGGATTCGCATGATGCTTCAGAAGCAGTTCCACGACATCGGTTTTCCGGGAGGCGACCGCGGCATGAAGCGCCGTATCGCCTCTGGCGTCGGTGATGTTCACATCCGCTCCGTTCCGGAGCAGCGCTTCCATAAGATCCGGCCGCTGAAGCATGGCGGCGACCAGCAGAACCGGAGTCCCGCCCCGTCCCCGGGTATCCGGGTCCGCCTTCCGGGACAGCGCGCTCTTCACCATCGCCGGATTGGAGTGCCGGACCGCGAACTCCAGACGGATATCCTCCCGACTCGGCTGCTTCGGTTCCGGCGGCGCAGCACAGGCGGCCAGAAACAGAAGAGGAAACAGAACGGTCATCACTCGGTACATGACTGCTTCTCCTTGATTACAGTTGCGCGAAGCTGTCCGCAGGCGGCGGAGGAGTCCGCGCCCTTTTCCACGCGGATCGTCACTTTGGCTCTGGCGGCCTTCAGCGCGTTTTCAAATCGTTTGATCGTCTCCTTCGAGGGCCGGGTGAAGGCCCCCTTGGCCTTGTTGTAGGGAATCAGATTGATTTTGGCGTCGGCCTCCCTGGCCAGTTTCGCCAGTTTGACCGCCTGCTCCACGGAGTCGTTGATGGAGTCCAGAAGGACGTATTCAAAGGTCAGAAGACGATGCGTCGCCTCCCGGTGCATTTTGCACGCCTGAAGAATGTCCCGGATGTCGCGCCGGAAACGGGTCGGGATCAGCAGGGCGCGGGTCTTGTCGTCGGGCGCATGCAGCGACACCGCCAGATTCCACTGGCGTCCGTGCAGGGCAAGCTGTTTGATGCCGGGCGTCCATCCGCTGGTCGAGATCGTGACGCGCCGGGCCGCAAGCGCCACCCGGTCCGGATCGCAGATGCGCTCCAGCGCCGCAATCAGATTGTCCAGATTCAGAAGTGGTTCACCGATCCCCATGATGACCACATTGTCCGGAAGAGAACCGATCTGACGGCAGGCGGCGAAAAACTGCTCCACGATTTCCCCCGCGTCAAGATTCCGCGTGAAGCCGTCCGCGCCGCTGGAGCAGAAGGCGCAGCGGACCGGACAGCCGACCTGCGTGCTGAGACAGAACGTCATTCGTCCGTCATTTGCCGGAATGAGCGCGCATTCGATCCATTCTCCGTCATGGAGAGCCAGCAGCAGCTTTTTCGCTCCGTCCGACGATTCCTGCACCCGTTCCACTTTGACGGTATCGCAGAGAAAGCCCTCCCGCAGAGCCGCCTGCGCTTTTTTTGACAGATCCGTCATTTCGTCCGGATTGACGGTCCATCGTTTGGAGACCCAGCGTTCGATCTGTCTGGCCCGATAGGATTCAATGTGGTTCTCCGCGGCAAAACGCGTCAGTTCGTCAACGGACGCCATGCTCAGATACGGTTTTTCCGGTTTCGTTTCCCTGTTCGTCATTTTCGCTGTCCCTGAGTTCGCCTCTCCATAAGGCAAGGCGTTGGTTTCTGTATTCCCTGTTGAGGAGGCTCTTCCACGACCGGTCCGGTACCGAGGGCACCTCCGGCGCAAGAACATAAATCACTTTTTCATTCACGGGCAGTTCCGAGGCGTTTTTCACCGTCACGATCCGTCCCCCCATGTAGTGGCACTCGGGATAAAGCCCGGCAAGCGTATTGTATTTGTAAACCGTCAGACCGTCCGTCCGCCCCCCGAGCGCCCTGCGCAGTTCCAATCCCATGTCGCGTCTCGTGTGCAGCGCCGCCTTGTAGGGCACCACCGCACCCCAGTAAAGAAGAATAAACGACGTAAACACCAGAAGTCCCAGTTTCCAGAGCGCAATCCCCTTTCGCGCCACCGCAAGAGAAAGCACCGACAGCAGAATCGACGATCCGCAGTAGACCGTCCCGAACAGAAACAGAAACGGTTCCTTCCGGTAGTCCGGATCGCGCGTCAGCGGCAGCTTCTCCAGAAGCTCCGCCGGAAGCAGCCAGAACAGCAGCGCCGCTATCCCGCAGATCAGCGCCGCAACCCCCGCCAGTTTGAACAGAAGAAGATACCGCGCCCCGTAGCGGCGGACCGCAATCCAGTAGTTCAGCCCGATCAGAACCGCCAGCGGCGGAACCAGACATACAATGTCGCGCCCCTCCGTCTCCGGCGAAAACCAGAGAATGCAGAACAGAACCACAAACAACGTCCGAAGATATTTCCCCAGAAGCGGATTCCTGTCCAGCTGGATGATCGCCGGACAGAACGGCGCCCACGCAAAAATGCTCCACGGCAGAAGCCGGAAGGCCGCCTCAAACGGAAAAACCAGCAGCTGAACCAGATACGTCCCCGTTCCTTCCGGCGATGCGTAATCCGGACGGAACGCCCCCGCAAATCCCGCGTGCCATCGCGGAAGACCCCATGCCAGAATGAAAAAAAGAATCAGTCCGACTCCGAACACAAATCCCGGCCCCCTCGGTTTGGTCCGGAGCGTCAGGGGACGGCGCAGAAAAAGCAGCGGCACCACCGCCATGAAAAGTCCCTGCCATCCGGCCGTGTAAAACAGCAGTCCCGCCACCAGTCCGCTGGCCAGCCACGCGAGCCCCCACTCCCCCCGCCAGGCCCCCAGGTCAAACCAGATCAGCCAGCAGGCAAAAATCCCGAGGGACGTCAGAAGAATCGGATTGCCCTCCAGCCCCTTGTCAATGACAATCATACTGGACATCATCACCGCGGCTCCCGCCGCGGCCGCCTGCCGGCCCGACGCCCGGTAGCAGCAGAGCCACACAATCGAAATCAGCACCGCCAGCGCAATCACCGGAACAATCCGGAGACTGAACTCCATCCCGACTCCGCAGGAATGAATGATCTTCACAATCAGCGGATAGAGCGGAAACACCCCGGAGGCATTCTCTCCATGCAGCGTCAGAAGCGGCGGAAACGAGGCGATCTCGCGCACCATTGCCGCGAACGTCCCCTCGTTCCAGTAAAGCGACCGCAGTTCCAGCGCCCAGGGAGAGACCGTCACAAGGAACACGCCCGCCAGAATCAGAACCGTTGCCGGAATGCCGGTCTTTTTCTCTTCATAAATCATGATTGCTTCCCGATTTCCGCCCTGTTTTATCCGTCGGCGAACCCGACCGCTTCCATCAGCGGTATTCCACCTGGCCTTTGGAGCCGACGCGCCGGGTGCCGTCGCGTCCGCCCTCCTCTTCAAACATGGATTCTCCCGTGGCCCGGAGCAGAACGCCGAACGTCTTCCGCGGAGCCTTGTCCCCTTCCCACGGCCTCCGGTACTCCATCTTGATTCCCGCCTCCCCCGGCCCCGTCACCACATAAGTGAAGAGCTTCGCCGCGGGAGCGCCGCTGACAAATGGCTCCGTTTCCGACTCCTTCAGCGGAACATACCGGTTGTCCACCTCCCGGACCACCCGGTCGTTCGGAACGCTGGTCATCCAGAGATATCCCGTCGTCGGATTCGCCTCCAGACGGATGGCGATCCGGTCCCCCGTCTTCACATCAATGACAGAACCGGAATCCCGTTCCGTCAGGACCAGCGTCTTCGGAGAAAACATGCTGCACGATGCACAGAAGAACAGCAGCGGAAGCACCAGAAAATTCACAGCGAAAATGCGCATCTCACACCCTCTCCGGAATCAGATGGTTCCGGACATAGTCGCCAATGGTCTCAGAAAGAGGACGCGCAGCAAGACCGGTATTCAGCGCATGGAACTTCGTCATATCCGCACAGGTGTAATACTGATATTTGCCTTTCAGGGTCTCCGGCATGTCGATGTATTCGATCTCGGGCGTTCTGCCGAGCGCGCGGAACACTTCCGTCACCAGCTCGTTCCACGTTTCCGCGCGCCCGCTGCCGATGTTGTAAACGCCTTTGGCGTTGAGACGCATCAAAGCCAGAATCATCTGCGCAACATCCTTGACATAGATGAAATCGCGCTTCTGTTCGCCGTCGGCATATTCGGGCCGGTCGGATTTGAACAGCTTGACCTTTCCGCTCTCCGTGATCTGTTCAAACGCGCGAAGGACCATGCTGCGCATTCCGCCCTTGTGCTTCTCGTTGGGCCCGAACACGTTGGTAAACTTCATCCCGGTGATGGACCCCAGCAGTCCGCGCCGTTTCGCCCAGAGATCGAACATCAGCTTCGAGTATCCGTACATGTTCAGGGGACGGAGCTGATCCATCGCCTCCTCATCATCCACATAGCCGTGCTCGCCGCCGCCGTAGGTCGCCGCGCTGGAGGCGTACAGAAAACGGATCTGGTTCCGGACCGCAAATTCGGCAAGCTCCTTGGTCACATTGAAATTGTTGTCCGCCAGATAGGAGGCGTCGCGCTCCGTTGTGGAGGAACAGGCGCCCATGTGGATGATCGCCTCCACGCCGCTGTCCCGGAAAAGCCCCTCGTTCAGACGGCGGCGGAACAGATCCTTCTCCAGATAATCCGAAAATTTCAAAGACCGCAGATTCTTCCATTTCTCGGTTGTCCCCAGATGATCCACGGCAAGAATATCGGTCTCTCCCTGCTGATTCAGGGCGGAAACCACAGCACCGCCGATCAGTCCGGCGGCTCCGGTTACAATGTACTTCATCGTTTCACCTCACCACAATTTAAATACGCTGCTGTCGCTTTGTTCCTGCAGAGTTTCGCTGCGCCGGCCGGAAGAGCCGCGCCACGGAAAGACTTTCATGCTGTCATTCTGCATGGATGTCATGTTATGACGGCGCTGTTCCTCTGCCTCCCGTTCCGCCGCAAATTTCTTCCACTCTTCGCGCGCCTTCCGGATCGCGGGATTCTCCTCCTGTTCCGCACGGGTCCGCGCCTCCTCCTTTTTCGCGCCTTCCGTCGAGGAGCAGGAGCAGAGAATCGGAAGCAGAGACAGAACGAGCACGCCCGGCAATGCAATCTGTCGCATCCAACGCATGGGACCGCCCTTTCGCTAAATGTGCTTGATCAGAACCATTGTCTGATCGTCTTCCTGTTCTTTGTGCACTTCGGAGAACTTGTCCACGGACTCCATGATCGTCCGGCTGGTCTCCTCCAGGGAGTCTCCGCGCGCACAGCTCTGTTTATAGATTTCCGTCAAACGGGGAATTCCGTAGAATTCGTCCTGTTCATTGGTGGTCTCATTGATTCCGTCCGTAAACATCAGCATGGTGGTGTGCGGAGTGATCTCCGTGCAGAGCGTGTCGAAATCCGCCAGATCGCTGGGAAGAATGCCCAGACCGGATCCCTCCGGATTGATCGAACGGATGTGCTCCCGAAGATAAAGCAGAAGCGGCGTATGCCCCGCCCGCGCATACTCCACCGTGGACTCCTTCTTGTTGATCAGGCAGCAGCCGAGCGTAATATACCGCTCATCCACCGTGTCCCGGTACAGATTCTCGTTCAGCTCCCGCAGCAGCTCCTTCAGGGAAACAAAATGGTTGATGTTGGAACGGATGAAGGAACGCGTCATCGCCATAATCATGCAGGCGGGAATCCCTTTCCCGCAGGCGTCGCCGATGACCACAAGAAGACGGTTGTCGTCGATCTGCACAAAATCATAGAAGTCTCCGCTGACCTCCTTCGAAGCCCGCGTGAAGGCGTGAATCACAAACCGTCCCCACATCGGGAACTTCTTCGGCATCAGCGAGAGCTGAAGATTGCGCGCAAACGTCAGCTCCTGATTGATCCGCTGCTGCTCGCTGAGATTCGAATACACCTGTATGATGTTCTGCGCCAGCACCACCTGGGAGGCAATGAATTTGAAACGGCCGAACTGTTCCGTCGTGAACGGCTGATCCATCCGCTTGCTGTTGACCGCGCAGATGACGCCCGTCACTTTCCCCTCGTTCACAAGGGGAACCGCCATCAGCGTATGAATCGGAACAACGGAATTGCCCAGATCCGCAATCCGGGGATCCGTGGACGGATCGGTCAGATAGACATCCTCGCGGTTCTGCGCCACCTCCCCGATGAATCCCTCGCCGAGTTTGAACCGGTCGCGCTTCAACGTCTCAAGAACGTACTTCGGCTTGGTCAGAATGTAATCGGCGGCACGGCGGTTGGACAGCGGCGGAAACGCGCCGAAAACACCGACCGCCCGCAGCGAATCCCCGTCCAGCGAAAACACGCAGACCGACTGCGCCTCCACCAGGTCCCCCACATACCGCGCGGTCACATTCATCCAGTTCTCGATCTCCTCCGTCGTCCGGATGTTCTGGGCAAAAATGTCCAGAAACCGGGTCGTTTCCGCACGCTTGTGAAAGGAATCCGCGAGTTTTCTTCTCAGAATCATGATCCGGATGCGCAGGTGCGTACAGTAAACCGCCAGACATGCCACCAGTGCAGCCATAAGAACCAGCCAAAAAGTTACCGTCACAATCATCCCTCGCGTTAAAATATGGACCTTCCTACACTGTATCCCGGTTTCCCTCATTTTTCAACCCTCAAAACGACTTTTTTTCATCCCGGACACCCCCTCCGCTCCGCACCCCCGGATAACAAAACCGCGGAGAGAAAAGACTCCAATCTTAATTTTATTAAAAAAGATCTTAATTTTATTTATATTCATCTTGATTTTATTTAAGAAATCATTTATACTATCCAAAAAGAAAGGATCCAGCCATGCCGAAAGACCGTTTTTCCTGCCGGTGCCGGAACTGCGGAGGGGAGTTGAGCATCGAACGAATGACCTGCGGAGAGTGCGGCCTGACGATCGAAGGACGGATCGCGCTGCCCCGTCTTGCGCGTCTGAGTCCGGAGGATCGCGAATTCATTGAGCTGTTCGTCCTCTCCGCCGGCTCGCTCAAGGAAGTGGGCAAAACGCTGAAGCTCTCTTATCCGACCGTGCGGGCTCGTCTCGACCGGGTCATTGCCGACCTGCGCGAACTGAATGAAAAACAGCGGGATACCCGCATGGAAATCATCCGGAAACTGGAGCAAGGAGAAATCACAGCGGAACAGGCAGACCGGGAACTCGCAAAAAACCGTTAAACAGGAAGGAGAGAAAACGATGGAGACTTCTTTGCGTTTCTATGAAACTCTGATCTTTGTTCTGAACTGGATCCTTCCGCCGCTGATGATGGCGGCAACCGCGGGACTGGTCATCTGGAAGGTCCGGAAGGAGCACTACGGGGAAAAAATTTCGCTGGAACCTTCTCCGGAGGAACGGAAGCTCCGTGAACTGGCGGAACAGGGACGAATCCGAAACGAAGAGGCCGAGCGTCTTCTGGAACAGTGCAACGCCCTGCCGGAAATCCGGAAAGAGGCGCCGGAACCGGACCTTTCCTTAAAGCTGACTTCGCTGATCTCCCGGATTTACGCGCTGACAAAAATCGTGTTTCTCATTGGCGCCTCACTCTGTCTGGGAACGATGGCCGCTCTGGATCTTCCGGGCTGCAATCTGAAGTTCTCTCCGGCGGGAAGCCGGGAAGTTGTGCTGTTTCTTTCCGTTGTCTTCCTGATCCTGCTGGGGTCCGTTCTGGAATGGATCGCGGCAGGAAGGGTCTGCCGGGGGAGCTTCGCCGCACGGAACCTTCTGATCGCGCTCTGGATTCTGGATTTTGCCGCGGGGAACTTTCTGTTCGCCGGTCACAGCATCCTCTATCTGATTCTTTCCGCCGGATGCGGAATTTTCTGTCTGTACGTTCTGCTGTTCCGGAAAGACGCCGTTTCGAAGGTGACATTCTGCCATGCGGAGCCGGCGCTTCCGGTAAAATGCGGATTCGGCGTTCTGGCGGCCGCCGCTCTGATCCTCGGCATCGCGGCACCGGGACCGGGACTTTTCGCCCTCCTGCCGACCGTGAATTATCACACCAGCTCTTTTTCCAGACTGGACCGCCAGCCCGAATGGAAGGAGCTTCTCCTGATTCAGGGATCCTCCGATGAAGAGACTCTGGAGGTCCTCCGGAAAATTGCGGAAAATCTGAAAAAAACACAGACTCTTCCCTGCCGCATTCGGACATTTCAGGAATCGGCCGCCACGGGGAATGCCAATACGACTCTTCCCGTTCTGATCTTCCGGGGAACTCTGTCGGAACCGAAACCGCTGACGATCTCCCTGCCGTCAATCGGCGAAGTCAAAGTCTCCGGCACGAAGAGGTCCCTGACCGGACTGCTCAAGGGGAAGCACTCTCTCGCCTTCGGCTTCCGGAGTCTGAATTCCAATGACTTTCATGCGATTTTCCACAAAGGCCTGAACCTTCCTCCGCCGGGACTCCATTTTCATGGAAGCAGCGCTGTCTCCTCGGGAAGCGCCAGACGGAGAATCGAACTTGCCGCAGAAGGGATTTCCAAACGACTTGCCGAAATCCTCCGGAAGATGGAAACCCTTCCGAAAGTCCGTTTTCCCGAAGAAGAAATCGCCCCGCTTCCGCCATCGCTCTTCTCCGGGATTCCGGAATGGAAAAACCGGCAGCCGATCTATCGGGCGCAGGGCATCGGAATCCGGTTCTGCGAGGTCTACCTGTTCAAACGCTCCGAATATCAGAAGGATGTCCGGAAAATTTCCGGCATTCTCACCATGCTTGGGTTCTCGCAAAAGGAACACTGGGATAACAACATTCTCCTTTTTGAAAAGCCAGAAAGTCCCGGTGGTGACAGGGAACAGATCCATCTGCTTCTCCCCGATCCGGCGAACAACCCCTCTCTCTCCCTGACCGTGCATCCGGACTTCGGGATTCTGTTCCATGAGGTTCTTTCCGCTCCGGAGACCAAACCGGATCCCGCATTTCTGGAACGGTTCCGGAAAAACGATCCGCGCTCCTTTGTCCTTTCCCGCGGACTCTCCACCCTGAACGGAGAGACGCTGAACCGGACCTTCGATACATTTCTTGCCCGGAAGGATCTCTCATATGAAGATCGCATCTATCTTCTGGAATCGCTCGACCGGAGAAAACGACAGATGCTGGCAGGACGGTACACGGACTTTTTCCGCGCCATGGCAGACGAAACCCTCGCGGACCGGAAGGATCCGGCATACTCAACACGGGTGGAACGACTGTTCCATATCCTGCGTTTTTCCGATTCGCCGGCCCCGGGACGTGCCTGGCTGCTCCGGCGCCTGGGTGCGGATTGCGTCACGCTCCGAATTCCCGCCGGAGCGCCGGAATCCGGAAACGAAATCGAAATCGAAGGCAGACACAAGGTTCCGTATCTGGGAAATTCCGTTCTGTTTCTAAATCTGGAATTTGAGAACGGGAATCCGCCGATCTTCTGCTGCTTCTCCATTCTTCCAATGGGAAACAATCACTTTCAGACCTATTGCAACGGCGTCTCAAGTCAAATCAAAGCATATGCGGATCTGAAAGATCGGACCGGCACTCTTTCCGAATGGAAGCTGATCGGAAACGGCCGCACAAAACAGTGGCTCCGTTCCCGGGAAATCACGGGAGGACCTCCCGCGGACTTTCCCCCGAAGCCCGGAGAGGTCAGGATTCTTCTGATTCCGGAACCGGCGGAGAACTGCTATCTGTTTCAGGTCCGGTACCTTCCGAAATAAAACGGAACCGGAGACGAGAGCCGCGTTTCCGGTCCCCCCGAGCGGGTAAAATTCATTTTCCGGAAGGAGCCGGAACACCCTTCCGGAGCTGGAAATGAAGGATCCGGCAGTCGTAGTCGCCGAGGAGTTCGACCCGGATTCCCGCATTGGCGGCACCGCGACCGGAGAGATCGCGATACTCCCGGACGCTCGCGGAGTAATCGTTTGTCTGAACCCGGTTCCCGTAACAGGTGACCGCATAGACCGCATCCGGCAGAAGTCCCGGCACACGGATCGGCGGAATCTTGTCGCTGAACTGGATCGAAGCGCCGAGAACAAATACCACCGCCTCCGTCCGGTCGGGAAGAAGATACTCGTAGACCGCATACGGATGCGTGTAATTGCTTACCAGACGGTAGAAGTCTCCGAAATTCGTCACATGCCGGATTTTCTTGTAAAGATCCGTATAGGAGCGGACCTCGTCGAGTTCCTCCTCGGAACAGTGCATCAGATCCTTTCCGCAGGCGAGAGACCCGAGCATTCCGCAGTACGCCTGAAATTTCATCGGGGTCCGGCGCAGATTGATTCCGAACATTGAGTCGCTGATATGACAGGCGCCGCCCGCGAGACGGGGATGGTTCACATAGGAGAAATTCTCGTGGAGTTTGAGCATGTCGAGCGCATCCTGATTGTCGGAACGGTTCATGCGCCCGAAACAGCGCTGCATGGAGAGATCGGCGCGCCCCGCTCCCGCCGCACAGTTTTCCATCAGGAGTCCGGGAAAATCGGAACTCAGCGTTTCAAAGATCCAGTGCAGATTGCGGACGTAATCAATCCAAAACCATCCGGGCCGATCCCCCCAGCCGGGCGAACTGACAAAGCAGTTCATATCCAGTTTCAGATACCGGATTCCCGTCTCCGCCACCAGCGTGTGAAGCGACGTGTAGAGATACTCCGCGACATCGCGCCGCGCCAGATTCAGCATGACGGAATCGCGGTCCACATCATCGCGCCGTTTCCGGAACGGCGGACAGCCCGGATACGCCATCGCCCACTCCGGATGCTTTCGATACAGTTCGCTTTTCAGCTCAAACGATTCGGGTTCCACCCAGAGTCCGAGCTCCATTCCGAGCTTCCGGACCTCTTCGATGACCGGTTTCAGCCCGTTCGGGAATTTTTCCGGATCCGGGGTCCAGTCGCCGAGAAAGGTCTGCCAGCCGTCGTCAATGACGAAAAGTTCCGCGCCGATCCGCTGCGCTTTGCGCGCCGCGCCGAGAATGTTCTCCTCGTTCACATGAATGTTGATGCTGCCCCAGGAATTGAAGACAACCGGCATCGGTTTTCCGGCAATCTCCTTCGGCAGCAGATGGTGAAGCTGATACCGATGGAGAATCCGGCTCATGCCGCTGAAGCCCTCTTCGGACCAGCCGCCGCAGAAGACGGGCGTGCGGAACGTTTCCCCATTTTCCAGAACGGGACGGGAATCAAAATCGTTGATGCCGCCGACTACCGCCGTATGATCGAACGCATCGCGGTCGATGGTGATCTTCCAGTTTCCGCTCCATTCGACGGCGCCGAAGAAGACCTCGCCGGAAAGTTCATCCGCGGACCCGTCGTCCAGCGCAAAGAAGGGCACATGAAACGGACCGGAAAGGCCGGTCCGGCTCTCCAGCACGAACTTTCCCTGTGTGACCATAAGACGTTCCGGTTTTGCTTCCCTTCCCCAGCGTCCGGCAAGATGAGTCAGTCGCCAGTCCGCAACGGTTCCCGGCATCTGCCACGCGGCCGAGGCATAGTTTTCCAGCAGGACTCCGGATCCGGTGGCATTCCGGATCTCGCTCCATCGCTCCATCAGATTCAGATCCGGCAGAAGACGGTAGAAGAGCTTCAAAGTCAGCGCATGACGTTCCTCCTCAAAGGAGAGAATCAGACAATCTTTCTCCCGGACTCCTTCCAGAAAGCGGAAGCGTGTCGCGCGGATCCCATCCGGCCAGGTGATTTTCAGGGCGCATTCATCATAGAACTCGCCGTAGAAGGCGGGATATTCCTGACAGACCATGTCGCTCTGCCGCGGCGAACGGTGCCGGTTCCGCCGACGGTCGTCCAGCGAGGGGAGATCCTCCATCCGTTCCAGTTTTCCTCCCCAGTACAGATTGACGGGATGATCCTCCGCATCCAGTTCCAGAGCATAGGACATCTCTCCGGCGGTCAGCAGAAAGCGCCGCCCGTTCCGATCCGATTGAATCTTCATTCTTTATATTCCTTTCCGGCATCCTTCGATGATTTCATCCAGATTTCCCGTTGCAAGATTGACGGTGGTATCCGCGCCTCCATAGTAGACCCGGAGTTCCCGCGTTTCCGGATCCGCGATCGCACCGGTGGCAAAGACGACCTCGGGAATTACGCCCTGCCGCTCGAAAGGAGTCTCCGGCGTGAGAAGATAGCGGTTCATCCGGCCGATGATGCGCTCGGGATGCTCCAGATCCAGCAGGACGGCTCCGAGACTGTACCGCCAGCCGACAAATGTGTTCTGCACACCGTGAATGAGTTCGAGCCATCCCTGTTCCGTCCGGATGGGAACCGTGGGACCGACCTTGAGTCCGTTCCATGGCATGAAGCCGCGCTGGAGCAGCGGCCGGTGCTCTCCCCAGTGAATCAGATCCGGTGAGTACGAAATCCAGATGTTGGCAAACGACTTCTCGTAGGGGGCCCCGACACTGTACGGACGATCCAGACGCACATAGCTTCCTCCGATTTTCTCCGGGAAAAGACACGGCACGCGATTGTGCGGCAGAGCGATCACCCCCATCGGTTCCGCCGTCCGGAAATCAACGGTCCGGTAAAGCAGCGCGCAGCATCCCCACTCGGAATTCGCCGGACGGACAATGTAGCAGCACCCGTCTTCCGGAAACCAGGTCACGCGGCAGTCGATGGGATGAAAATCAAGTTCCCCGTACGGCTTTTCCGGATCGACGGAAAACAGCGGCGTTTCCTGAATCTCGAAATGGATTCCGTCGCGGCTCTCCGCCACATGACAGCGGGCATGACGCTCATTGCGCAGAATGACCGAGAGCAGAAGAATGGTCCGGCCGTCCGGAAGTCGCACCTGTCCGGGGTTGAACACCTGATCCGCCGCCCCGAATGGAAACTCCTCCGGGGTAAACAGCGGATTGCCCGCATAACGCTTCAGCATCGATTTGTATCGGATCTCCCTCATCGGACTCCTCCTTCCTCCTGATGTTTCTCCTGCCTTATTATACTGAATCCTTCCGGCAAAAACAAGGGGGGACAACTGGGTTTCCATGCAATAAAATCAGAAATAAATGCAATTTATGCAACGGAAAAAGAGATTTCCCGGAACGCTCCTCCGTTTCGGCATGACGGGGAGCGGGGAGGTCCCGGAGAGAAAAGGAAGAGCTCCCCCGAGGGGCGGAAGAGCTTCTCCGGAGTGGAAAGGGAGACGGCTTCCGACGGAAAATCAGACAACCGTTTCCAGCTCCACATCCTTCAGAACCAGCGAGGAGACGTTCCGGCAGATCAGCGGCTCCCTCGCATGAATGGTTCCGCGGAGATTGGAAAACACAATGCGTCCCAGAGGCATGGCGTCGCGACCGCGAAGCCGAATCGGTTCCCCGGCCTCCAGGAGAATGTCCGAAAAGAGGATGTTGTCGAAACGGCCGATCTCGACCCCCTCGTCCACCACAATGCCGATCGGCAGCGCCGAAACCTGAATGGTGAGATTGGAAAACACCAGATTGCGAATCTCATGCGGAGTCTGCCGGAACGGCGTTCCGAGCTCGGATTTCCAGTAGTGCAGAGGATTGTGGAAAAAGATGCCGTTTCTGCCTTTGAGAATCAGATTGGAAAAGCGGCAGTTGCAGATCAGGTCGTCGCCGGGACATCCGATGCGGATCGCCTGACAGGCGCTCTCGAAAACGCAGTTGGAAACGGTGAGGTCCTCCAACGAGACGCGTCCGGTATCCGCATGCCAGGCATGACTGGAACGAACGACAAGGGCGTCGTCGCCGGTGGAGACATGACAGTCGGATATGCGGATGTTCCGTCCGCCGAAGAAATGGATTCCGTCGTTGTTGATCATGCGCGGATCGCCGGTGATTTCCACTCCCTGAATGACAATGTTTTCGCATTTGATGAACCAGAGCGTCCATCGGGGCGAATCGTGAAAGCGCACGTTTTCGATCCGGAGATTCCGGCAGTTGGCAAAATGGAGCATCCGGGGGCGTTCGACGGGCAGTTTGCAATAGAAGTGCGCCGCGGAGTCGGAACGGTCGTAAAAAGCCGGACCGTGCCCTTCGATGAGTCCGAATCCGGTGATGGCGATATTTTCGGCGTTTTCAGCGGCGAGGAACGCGCGGTTATGCGCATCGGTATGACATTCCCCGAAAAGGGCGTCCGGAAGCCGGTCATATCCGTCCTGGGAGTCGGCGCCCTCGAGGACGGCTCCGGGCGCGAAGTGAAGCTCCACGTTGCTCTTGAGATAAACCGTTCTGCTGAAATGGGTTCCGGGAAGGAGGATGACCGTTCCCCCTCCCTGTCCGGAAGCCCGGTCGATTGCCGGCTGAAGGGGTTCCCCGGGCCGGACTGGAATTTCATGATTCATTTTTTGCAAATCTCCTTAAAGCGATGCCTGAAAATTTTCTCTGCGGATGGATTCCATGGCACGCCCGCCTTTGCGGACCACCCAGTCCACGCACCGGGCGGCGTCCCAGCTTTCCACATGACCGTCAACCAGCAGAACGGTCGCCCTCTCCTGATGGATCAGGTGATAGCCGCCGCTGTTGGAGTCCTTCAGGAAATAATAGGGCATTCCATAGTAGTCCGAAGAGGGCGAGTAATTCACGGAATCCGCGATCATCTGATACGCGGAGGGACGCTTCACTTTCGCAGGATTGAACGCGACCACGCCGCTGGTGCCGTTCACTCCATTCCCGGAAGCATCGACAAACGGAAGATCCGCCTCGATTCCGAGATCCATGGCCCAGCGATATCCGCGGATGCCGTAGGTGTAGGTGCCGGAAAAACGATCCGGATTGCCCGTCGCAGTCGGGGTAAACAGAGCGGACGGACAGAAAAAATACTTCGGAAGCGGAGCGGACAGCGGCAGCTGCTGCAACACCTCCTTGCTCCAGTTTCCGCTCTGAATCACGGAGGCCTTCGAAATCGGCCAGAATCCTGAGTTCGCATCCGCATACAGAACAATCTGCAGCCCGACCTGTTTCATATTGCTGACGCATTGAATCGCCAGCGCTTTTCTTCTCGCGGAATTCAATGCCGGCAGCAGAAGTCCCGCGAGAACGGCAATCACGGCCACCGTGATCAGCAGTTCAATCAGAGTAAACATGCGGTTCGGTTTCTTCATGGAGCAACTCCTTTCTTCCGGCTCTCGGCGGCCAGCTCGAAAAAGGTGGTCGGGCCGGATTTCAGTTTTCCTGTGTGAAAACGGACAAGGATCCGGCCGTCGCGGGAAGAGAGGGGAATCTCCTCCCGTCGGCTGCCGTCCAGTCCGAGCGCATAAAGTTTCCAGTCGGCGGGAAGGAGTTTCAAACTCAACTCCAGTTTCCCGGTCCGGCAGAGAGATGGATTGTGACCGAGAAAATGCAACGTTTCGCGGTCCGCTCCCAGACGCATTCCGGAATTCGCCTCCTCCGTCTGATAGAGCAGAACCAGCCTTCGGGATTCGGAAAGCGGTCTCCTTGCATCCATGGAGGTCAGTGCGACGCAGCCGTCCACGGAACTCCGGAGCGAGACCGTCGTTTTCAGGGAAACGGTCCGTCCCGCCGGAACGGCGGCGGCCTCCGTCCGGGGGGTCGTGACCAGAAGCATGCGTTCCGGCGAATTCATCAGCAGCTCTCCGGTATCGCTTTCGAAGATCCGCCGTTTTGCGCTGCTCCGGTTGTCCGGGGAGAGAATGCCCGCGTTCTTCATGATTTCGATCGTTTTCCCCAGAGAAAACGAGTCGTTCCGATTCGCAATGATCTTCGAGTACCACCCCTGGGAGAAGATATGCGAAACCCCGGCGGGAGCGAGACGGAGATCGGCTTTCGGACGAACCGTTCCCGGTGCGGCGGGAATCTCCGGATATTCGACTCCGAATCCCGCGAGGAGAGTCAGAAGCGTCTGGGTATGGTCAAGCGCGTGCATGGCATTGCCGTTTCTGCGCAGGAAATCGCGCTTGACGCTCACGACAACCCGATGCGGCGACGCACGGACATCTCCCCGCTGGAAAAGCTGCGCCGTCAGAAACTGTCCCGCCCGCATCAGCGGCGAATAGCCGACGCAGAAGCAGGAGAGTCTTGCAAACCGGGGCTTCACCTGCACCGCTCCCGAATGGATCATCAGCGCGCCGCACCCCTGAAACGCCGAATAGCCGCCGAACAGAATGCCGAGCTCATAACGAAAGGGATTCCAGAAACAGTGATTGTATTCGCTGACAATGAAAGGCCGTCCCGCCAGTTTTGTTCCGAAGCTGGAACGCCAGTAATCCGCGCCCTCCTCAATGGAGCTTTTCGCCCCCACCACGGATCCGGGGCGGCTCCAGTTCGACGGATGATTGTAATACGCGTGGCAGTCCCCGACCTGCGCGAACTCCCAGCGCGCCGCCCCGTGACCGAGCATTTTGGAAAAACTGTACGGAACCACCAGTCCGCGATATCCCGCCTGACGCACGATCCTCCCGCAACGTTCCGCGCTGAGACGGGCCCGCTCCTGCCAGAAAAGCGCCTCCCGTTCCGCGTATTGACCTTTCAGTCCGACCGGCAACTCGCACTCCGCCTTTCCGTATTCTTTTTTCTGCCATTCAGCAAACAGCGCTCTGGCACGTTTCCGCGCTTCCGGATACTGTTCGAGTGTCCGGCTCAGATAGTTCAGTCCCAGCGACTGCTCGTTGTAATATTCCACAAACGCGATCACCGGATCATCCTTCCACGCGATTCCGGTGTAGGGATTCACATGGCGGAACAGCGTCTCCGCGGCGAATCGGAGCGTTTCATATTCCCACTCCCCGTCGAGATACATCATGAGCTTATGAAACCGGCGGTCCGGAAAGGTCTTGGAATAGCAGTCGGTATAAAGCGAAAAGGAGAGAAGAGTCAGATGCAGATAGATCCCCTCCCGTTTGAACTCCTCGATCAGAATGTCCCACCGATCCAGAATCCCGGGAGAGATCCGGCGGTCCTTTCCGAAGTTTTCGCACATTTTATCCAGATACCCATGCGTGCGGACGATGCGGTATCCCAGACGCCGCGCCTGCTGTGCAAAGCGCCGGATCTCCCTGCGGAACTCCTCCCGGGAGATCGTTTCCCCCGGAACGGGCTGCGGATCAATTCCATTGGTGCCGAGCAGTCTGACGGTCCGGCCGGGAGCTTTTTCAAAGACCAGTTCCCCTTCCGGGGAAATCGTCAGTCTGCCCAGTTTTCCCGCCGGACGCTCCACCTGATCCGAAAGATCCAAGGCACTTCCCGGCAGAATTTCCTGGGAGTCAAAACGATACGGTTTCCAGACGTCATCCTCGCGGAAGGAAATCGGTTTCCGCGGAGACTCCAGCGCACAGACCCAGCCGTCGGCGCCTGCGCGCACCAGAATCTCCAGAATATTTTCGCCCGGCTTCACTTCAAGATTCAACCCCGCATCCGGAGAAAAACGATTCGCATGGGTTCCATGATACCTCATTTTTCCATTCAGGGAGAGATCAAAGAACCAGTCCCCGAACACCGTCAGGGGCAAATGCCCGTAGAACTCCGCGGAAAACCGTTTCCTCAGAAGAATCCGGGAACGGTTCGGCCTGAACTGTTCGGGGAAGAGCTCTTTCAGGTCGATTCGCCCATTCTTCAGGGAAACGGGAACTCCCGGAGCGTTGTCCGTGTTTCCATCCGGGAAGGCGAGCCACGCTCCGTCCAGCTCCCCGACGGAGAGATCGCGGACCCCGGCAAGCGCCTCCAGGCGGACCTCCGAAAGAACCGTCCTGCCGGGAAGACGGGTCAGATTGAACAGCAGCTGTCCCTTCTGCTCCGAGCCGCGCGTCACCCGGAAAAGAACGGAACACTCCTGCGTCCCCGGCGTGACGGCGAAGTTCCGTTCCAGCCCCAGAATGGAATACGGCGCGGACCGCAGCTGATAGACCGCACGGAAAATCCCCGCTTTTTCACTTTGGAGACGGAACGAGAGGCGATGCCATGTCCGATCCTTCAAATCCACCGCCTGATTCATCAGCCGTTTCCCCGGGGCGTTTCCGTCCGGGAGATCAAGAAGGAGTGTTTTCTCCTTAGCTTCCATCGCGAAATTCGCGTTCCAGAAGCGGGTTCCCCGGGAGAAATCTCCGTTCTTCAACAGATTTCCGGCAAAGAGAAGCGGTCCGGCGAGCAGCAGAAATCCTGCCGCAAAAAGTGGTCCATTCATGAATCGGATTCTCCTTTCTGACATTGGATTTGTCGATGAAAATCTACCATGGGAAGAGAGGCCCCGCAATCAATTTTGTGACAAACTTATTATACTTTTGTGCCATGCTCTTGTATTTTTCCTGCACGGTGGTACTGGTATTTTGAAGAGAGACGGAAAGGAGAATTCGGGGATTAGATGCAGACACTCATCATGAATCTGAATCAGCTGCATCGGAGAAGCCATCCTGTGTTCCCGCTTCAGCGGATCGGTTTTCTGCTTCCGATCCGTTCGCAGGCGCGCATGACGTTTGTCAACAAGCTGGAACTCTGCCTGCGTCTTGCCTCGGACGCCCCCTGCGCGGTCGATGAAATAGATGGAATCGAGTACCGGACGCCGTTTCCGCATGTGGTCCTGAAGCTGCCCGGATCCGTTCACACCTACGAGATTGATTCTCCGCGCGAAGCCGTCTATCTGCAATATGCGCCGGAACTCGAAGAGGCGATGCGTTCGGCGGAACTGCTCAATACTCCACGGGTCTGGCAGGTGGTCCTCACGCCGGAGATCTACGCGCAGCTTCACAATCTGCGAAGGATGGTTGAAACGGCGGCCCGGCCCGGTGTGATTGAACAGATTGATCTTGCGGCGATGTCGCTATTTGAACATCTGATTGTGCAGGATCCGGTCCGCAGTCCGCTTCCCGGAGAGGTTGCGGAACGCATCGGCCGGATCACCACCTATCTGCATCTGCATTTCACGGAGGAGATCGACCTGGACGACCTGATCCGCAGGAACGGCTTCTCCCGCCGCACCTTCTTCCGCTGCTGGAGCAGAGTGCACTCCGCGGGTCCGGCGAACTATCTGTGCGAACTGCGGATCCGTCATGCGGCGGAACTGCTGCTGGAAACCGATCTTCCGGTTTCCATGGTGGCGATGAAGGTCAATCTCCGGAACATCTTCTATTTCAGCCGTCAGTTCCGCCGTTACTGCGGCATGACGCCGCTCGAATTCCGGAAGCGGAGGGGAGGAGCCATTTCACCGCTCAAAATGCCGTCCGGAGCGTTCTGACAAAGCGGACGGCGCAACCGGTTTTTTCCTGTGTATTTCCGTCAAAATAAGGAAAGAATGGGAATTCTCTGTATTTTTTTTGTCAGAATTCTGTTTTTTCCTATGGAAATCGTTGAAAAAAAATGAAAAACGTGATAACTTATCAGGAATACAGAAAGGAGTTTGTTATGTCAGGAATCTTCAAGGCGTATGATATCCGCGGAATCTACCCCGAACAGCTGAACGAGGAGATCGCCGAAAAAATCGGCAGAGCGTTTGTGGAGTTTCTCGGAGCGAAAAAAATTGTGATCGGAAGGGATATGCGTCCCCATTCCGAGCCGCTGTTCAAAGCGCTTGCCAAAGGCATTACGGAACAGGGATGCGACGTCATTGATCTTGGCCTCTGCTCGACTCCCATGACCTATCATGCCAACGGCTTCCTGAAAGCCGACGGAAGCGTCATGATTACCGCCTCCCACAACACGAAGGAGTGGAACGGATTCAAGCTCTGCCGGAAAGACGACGTTCCCATCAGCGGAGCAACCGGAATCGCCGACATTCAGAAGCTCGTGGAAGCGGACAACTTCAAAGCGGCCGCCAAACCGGGCACCATCTCCACGTACGACATCGGAGCGGAATACGGCAGATTCCTCCGCAAGTTCGCGAAAATGAACCGGAAGCTGAAAATCGTCGTCGACTTTGCCAACGCGATGGGCTCCTATGAGATTGCCGGCATCCGCGACCTCTTCGACATCATCCCCATGTACGAAACGCTCGACGGCAACTTCCCGAACCATGAAGCCAATCCTCTGCACACGGAAACGCTCGACGCCATCCGTGCCAAAGTCAAGGAGACCGGAGCGGAATTCGGAGCGGCTTTCGACGGCGACGCCGACCGCTGCGGATTCATCGACGATCAGGGAAATATCATCCCCATGGATCTCTTCACCGCTCTGATCGCGCAGGATATTCTCAGCGACAAGGGAAATGGAACGGTCACCATCCTCTACGATCTGCGCAGCAGCTGGGCGGTGCGGGAGTGCATCAAGGAAAACGGGGGCCGTCCGCTGATGTCCCGCGTCGGTCACGCCTTCATCAAGCAGCAGATGCGGGAAAACAACGCGGTGTTCGCCGGAGAGCTTTCCGGACACTATTACTTCTCCGAAAACTACGTTGCGGAATCCCAGGGGCTGGCGCTCATCAAACTGGCGAACCTCATCTGCAAAACCGGAAAGAAGGTCAGCGAGCTGGTCAAGCCTCTGCGCAAATATTTCGCATCCGGCGAGATCAACTCCAAGGTCGCGGACACCAAAGTGATTCTCGACAAGATCCGGAAGAAATATTCCGACGGCCACATGTTCGAACTTGACGGCATTTCCGTGGAATATTCCGACTGGTGGTTCAATGTCCGCGCCTCCAACACGGAACCGCTGCTCCGGCTCATTGTGGAAGCCAAGGACAAGGCCACCATGGAGGCCAAACGCGATGAGCTTCTCGCACTGATCCGCGGGTAATCTCATCTCTCATGCGCAATGCCGCGGAAAAGCCGCGCCGGGTCTTTTTCCCGATCCGGCGCGGATCTTTTTTTTCCGGCTGAATCCGAGGGGGGGGGTTCTTCTGCGACATCCCTTCTCCTCCGGGCCTGCCGGAGAAGAGCGGGAACGGCGAAGAGGCTCCATTTTCTCCTTTTCCGCGATTGCAAATTCCGGACGCGGGCGTTATATTGTCCGCTCGGAAACCGACAGCGAACACAACAATGGAACGCCAATGAGTTTATTGAAAAAAATAATCCCGCCCCTTCTGAAGCTTCTGATTGCGGGAGCCATTGTGACATTTCTGATCCGGAACAACTCGGAGGGCCTGGCATCGACGTTCCGCTCCATCCATCCGGTGTGGCTCACCGCGGCCCTGGCGCTCTATGCGCTTCATATTTTTGCGAATGCGTGGAGATGGCATCTGCTGCTGAAGGCGCAGAAAATCGAATGTTCACTGAGCGCGGCGGTCTCGCTGACCATGCAGTCCTTTTTCTTTTCGCTGGTGATTCCGGGCGGAGCAATCGGCGGAGATCTGGTGCGGGTCGGCTTTCTGACCGCCCGGGTTCCCAGGGAACAGAAATTCGATGGAGCATTCACCATTCTTATGGACCGTTTCACGGGAATGATCGGAATTTTTCTGGTGGCGCTGCTGATGCTGCCGTTCTGTCTGCGCTATCTGGATCTAGAGTCGGGAGTGACGGCGGCGCTGGTCTGGCTGCTGATTGCGGGGAGCGTGTGCGGTCTTCTGGCCTCGGTTCTTGTGTTCCGGCACAGAAAGCTGGAGCGGCTTGCGCTCTATCGCCGGATCAAGGAACTGGCCGACCGCGTCTCCCACGGCATGTTCTCGAAGGTCGCCGACGCCATTGATTCCTACAAGGACTGCCGGAAGGAGATCTTCATCTGCATTGCCGCCAGCATGGTGTTTGTCAATCTGGTGCTGGGCGCGGCAGGATTTCTGGTCGCCCACGGAGTGGATTCCCGGTGGACCTCGGCGGGGGTTTCCATTGAGGCGGTCACTCTGGGAAACATCGCCGGGCTTCTGCCCATGACGCCGTCCGGAATCGGAGCCCGCGATTTTTTCATCAAGAACATTCTTCAGTCGGCCGGCATGGATCCGCAGCAGGCGCTTGCCACGGCGCTTTCCTTCACCATGATCATCATAGCATTCAATCTGCTGGGGGGACTCTTCTTCATCGCCTCTCCGCACAAGCGCAGATCAGGGACACCTCCGGCGGCGGGAGCCTCGCTTCCGCGGAAAACGGACCGCGCATCAAACGAAGTGGATGCGCGGCCGTAAAGGAGAGGAAGAACTTCCGCCGGATCAGTAGCCGAAAATATCCTGGAGCTTCAGATCCACGATCCTGCCGTAGCGGGCAAGTTTTTTCCGGTCGATCAGAGAGCTCTTTCCGACGATGATGATATCGTAATTCAGCGGAGCAAGATTCTTCTCATAGAACTGCACCAGTTCCGGAAGATTCATATTCCGGACGGTCTGGAACTCGGCCGGCCGCCAGTCGCGGTTTGTGCCCATGCGCTTCATTTTCTTTTCGAAGCTGAGCAAGTCGAGTCCGATCACCCGTTCGGTCTCCAGACGCTTGAGGACCGCCTCCTTCGAGCTGTTGAACTTTCCCTCATAGCGCGGCATCTTCCGGAGAATGGTCCGCATGGTGTCAATGAGCTCGAAGAGCTTGTCGCTCTGAGTTCCCGCGACCATGTAGATGACGTTGTGCCGTCCCTTTTCCTGAATCTGTTCATAGGACCCTCCGGCGGAATAGGCAAGGGCCCGAGCCTCGCGGATCTCCTGAAACACGATGGAGTCGAGTCCCGAACAGAAATATTCGTTGAAGAGCTCCCCGAACGGCATGGTTTTCAGCGAGAAGAGCGGCCCGCGCGATGTGAAGCCGACCCGCATCTGAACCGCATCGAAATCCACGAGATAGATGTTCGGCCGGGTCACTTCCCGCGGGGTGTATCGAATCGGACGGGGAGGCGTTTCCCGGCCCGTCAGACGAATGTGTTCCGCCGCTTTTGCCACCGTTTCCAGCGAATCGGGACCGGCATAGGCGAACGTGGTTTTGTAGGTGGAAAACACTCTGCGCAGCAGAGCCAGAAGCTCCGCGGGTTTTCCGGATCTGAGTTCCGTCTCGCTGAGGAGATCCGTCATCGGATTGTGTCTGCCGTACCAGGCGTAGCTGGCCGCTCTCTGAAAGACGGCGCCGGGATTGAGCTTGGCGTCGGCGCGGTCCTTGAGAATGCCGTCAACGAACTTGCGATACGCATCTTCATCCGGTTTCGCATCGGCGAGGAAATGCTCCAGAAGCTCCACGGAACGGACAAGATTTTCCGCCGGACCGGAGAACTCCAGCGTCAGCTGGTATTTGTCTATGAAGAAATCGAACTTCACCGCGAGTTTGTAGAACTCCTGACGCAGCGTCTCCGCGGAGTAGCGGTCGGTTCCAAGATAGTCCAGATAACCGAGAGCCAGTTCCAGCTCCGGATTGTTGTATTTGGAAATGTCAATGACCCGTTCCGCACGGAACAGTTCCGCTCCCGAATAGCGGTTCATGCGCTTGACCGTGATTCCGTTCGGCAGCTCCCGCGTGGAAATATCCCTGGCAATGTCGACATACTGCGGTTCAACGGGCGGCGAAGGCGGAAGCGCAAGGAACGAACGGCTGAATGCGGACTCCTTTTTTGAATTCAGCGCTACCGGCGTGATCTTCGGTTTGGCGACCTTCACCCGGGATCCGGGCGCGCCCGTCCGTTTGTTTACCCGGACGTAATGTTTGAAATACCGGTTCAGAAAATCGGTGACATCCTGTTTGGTGAACGCGGCGATCCGGTCGGGCGTCTCCAGAAGATCGGAATAGGAATCGCCGTTGACGAAGAGATCGGCGAACTCCCAGGCGAGATTCATATTGTCCCCTTCGCGGATCTCGGCAAGCGTGACTTTGCAGTTCTCCGCGACGGCGCCGATGCGCCAGTCCTCATAGCGGCCCGTGCGCAGTTTTTCGATTTCGCCGAGCAGCAGGTCGGAAACCTCGTCAAGAGACTGTCCCGCGCGGGGCGATCCGTCGAGCAGCAGAAGCATATATTCGCGACCGGTTCTGGGATAGGCTCCGGCGCTCAGCACCTTCTGCGTGCGGACGAGATTCTGTTCCAGCAGTCCGCTTCCGGAGTCGCGCAGCAGCCGGGAGACCAGCGTCAGAAGCTCGGAATTCCGTTTGCTCCGGTCGATCCGGAAGCCGATCCGGACATGCTCCGCCTCGGGACCGCTCACATTCAGCACCACATTCTTTTCCAGCGGTTTTTCCACGGGCATTTTCCGCTCCGGCGCCGTTCCCGCCGGAATCTTCCCGAAGGTGTCGGCAACCAGACGGTAGGCCTTTTCAAATTCGATGTCTCCGACCAGGGCAATCGCCATATTTCCGGGCACATAATAGTCGCGGAAGAACTTCATGATATCCTTCATGGACGGATTTTTCAGATGCTCCGGCAATCCGATGATGGGCCGTCCCGCGGGATGCGTCGGCAGGATCGCCCGGCAGAGCGCCTCGTAGGAAAGGGAACCGTCGCGATCCTGGCTTCGGTTGAATTCCTCGTAAACGGTCTCCAGCTCCGTGTGAAAGAGCCGGAGAACGGGTCCGGAAAAGCGTTCGGCATCCAGCTTCAGATATTTGCCGAGTTCATTGGCGGGCACCTCTCCCATGTAGACGGTGAAATCGAGTCCGGTCGCGGCATTGAGTCCGCCGGTTCCGACCGAGGAGGCCAGTTTGGAAAACTCTCCCGCCGCCGCGTAGTTCGCGGCCTGACTGGAAAGACGGTCGATCTCGGCATAGAGCTTCTCCTTGACCGCCGGATCCTTCTCCTGTTTCCGCTGTTCAAACAGAGTCGAAATCTTCTCCAGCAGAGCCTTTTCCTTTTCCCAGTCGAGCGTTCCCATCCGGCTGGTTCCCTTGAACATCATGTGTTCGAAATAGTGGGCAAGACCGGTCGATTCGGCCGGTTCGTCGGTGGAGCCCGCGCGGACAATCGTCAGAACGGAAACGCGCGGCCTTGCCGGATTCCGGGAAAGAAAAAGAGTCAGCCCGTTCGGCAGTTTGTAGATCCGCGAATCAAACGGATCCTTCGGGACAAACTGATACGGGATTCCGGAGAGATCCCTGCCTGATTTCATTTCACCTCCTGCCGCTCCCGCCGGGAGCAGAAGTGCCAGCGCCGCGGCCATCAAAAAGAGTTTTCTCATAAGCGTTTCCTTTTCTGTTTCTTCTGTGTACCGTTTCAGCGAATCAAGGCATTAGACAGCAGTTTTCAGAAAAAGGCAAAAAAAAGGACGGAAAAAAATCCGTCCTTTTCCATTTTCTCACTCAACGAGCTTGTTGAGCGGATATTCCACGATGCCGCTGGCACCGAGTTCCTTCAGTTCCGGAATCAGGTCGCGGACGATGTGTTCCTCCACGATCGTGTTCAGCGCAACCCACTCGGAATCGGTCAGTTCGGAGACGGTCGGCCGTTTCAGCGCGGGCAGTTTGGTCAGAACCCCGGGCAGATCGGCCTTGCGGATGTTCAGAAGAAGTCCGACTTTGCCCTCCGCCAGCAGCACCGCCTTCAGAAGCATCGCAATGCGTTCGATCTTTCTCTTCTTGAACGGGCATTCCATCGCTTTTCTGTTGGCGATGAAGCGCGTGGTGCTCGTGCAGAGCGTGTCGATGATCTTCAGTTTGTTGGCCCGGAGAGAGGAGCCCGTCTCGGTGATCTCGACAATGGCATCGGCCAGACGCGGCGGCTTGACCTCCGTGGCGCCCCAGGAGAATTCCACATTCGCATTGACCTTGTTTTCCGCAAGATAGCGCTTGGTCATTCCGACCGCTTCCGTGGAGATGCGTTTGCCTTCCAGATCCTTCACGCTGTGAATGTTGGAATCCTCCGGAACCGCGAGCACCCAGCGCAGCGGATTGCGTCCGACCTTGCCGTACACCAGTTCCGCGACTTCCACCACATCGGAGCCGTTCTCGCGGATCCAGTCGTATCCGGTCAGTCCGCAGTCGAGAATGCCTTCCTCCACATAGCGGGACATCTCCTGCGCGCGGATGAGCATACATTCAATTTCCTTGTCGTCGATCGTCGGAAAATAAGAACGGGAGCTGATTTCGATCTTATATCCGGCTTTCGCGAACATATCGGTCGTCGCCTGTTCGAGACTTCCCTTCGGCAGTCCGAGCATCAATTTGTCAGCCATGATGATTCTCCAAAACTTGGTTATTTACAGATGAGTTGATAATATAGCACTGTTTTCACGCTTTACAATTCAGAAAAAACGCCGGGGAGACCGTCCCTCCCCGAACGATCCTCCCGCAATTCGCTGGAACCGGAGGCGGAAACGGGGAAGCGAAACTTCTGCGCCATCCGCGCTTTCCATCCCCGCCCCCGGCCGTTCCTTTCCGCTCCTTCCTTTCCGCAGAGGGCCATCCCGCAGAGGAGTCCGGCAAGATGCGCTTCCGGAACCGCCTCGAACCCTTCGCCGCCCGCGAACAGAGCCGTTCCCGTCGCACACTCCCAGACTGTTTTCAGACAGAAGCCCGCCAGAAGCAGCAGCACGATCCCTCTTTTCCGCGGAAGAGACCGCATGGCGAGCCATCCGAACAATGCGCAGTCGATCCCCGAAAGCCCCCGATAGCTGTCCAGCTCCCGGCAGAAGATCCACACGCACAGAGAAACCGAAAACGAGGAGACCAGAATCAGCGGCAGAAATTCCCGTTTCTCCTCCCGGCAGACCTGCCGGCCGAGAAGCAGAAACATCACCGCATCGAAAAACCAGTGCGCCGCTGTAAAATGGACAAAATGCGCCGTAAAACACCGGTACAGCAGCGTCCAGTCCGCCGGAGACTCCATACGCATCTCCAAATCCGGCGCCAGCTCCGGAAACAGCATCAGGATCCCGGCCGCGGCAGAGATCAGCAGCGGAAGAGCGAGCCTCCCCGCTGTTTTTTTCATTTCTCCTTCCCGCCCAGTTCTCCCCGGGAGAAGGAATCCGTTCCCCTGCGACGGAAGGGCAGGGAAACGGATTTCGTCCGTTCCGGTTCTCATTTCCCGTTCTCGGCATTGCGCTTTCCGCCTGCGGAACCGACGGCCGTGACCGCAAGAAGCACCGCAAGAAGAAGCAGAAAAGGACTCACGGCTCCTCCGCCGAGACGCGGAGCGCTGCCGGGAAACAGACTCTCGCCCGATTCCCCGCGCGGGACATCAGCACGGTAGTTCCGGATCGGGGCATTCCGCCGACGGCTCTGCGCGGCATGCTCCTCGGCAATGCGGGTGCGATTGCTCCGCTTGATGCCGTACGACTCAAAGGCCTCGTCGGAAAGAACCAGCATGGAAGTCTCGTCGGTCACGAGCTGATACTGAATGCCGAGGTCGCGGATCGCGGAAGCGGCCTCCTCCTTCGGAGTCAGTCCCGCGTTGGCCAGGTCTTCAAACATTTCGATCCGGCTCATCGCCCAGAGACGTTCCAGTTCGGGATTGTCAGGATCGCTCCCGGGGAAATCGACCCGGCAACGATACGTCCGCCTGCGTCCGCTGAGTTTGACCGTGAGAGAGACCTCGGCCGGACCGCCGTTCCGATATCGCCCGAAAATCGCAAGCTGCTGCCCGCGATACAGCTTCCGGATGGATTCCCCCGTCAGGTCAAACACGGGAACGCCCGAAATCTTCACGGAGACGTCATGAAGACTTTCAAATGCGATTTTGCTTTTCGCAAGCAGAAGTTTTCCCAGAAGATCGTCCTGATTGGAAACGCCCTCGTAAAATCCGCCCGAAGCGTCACAGATGGTGCGCATCAGCGGCCAGTTCGCGCTGTTGCCCATCAGGAACCCGAACACGCGCACGTCGGCGGATCTCATCAGCTGATAAAACGCCTTCGGAGAGACGACTCCGGTATTGGTTACGCCGTCGGTGACAAGCACAATGCTGGTGACCCGGTCCTCATCAAGTCTCCGAAGCGCCATTTTCATCGCATCGTACAGATTGGTGCTCCCGCCGGGAGTCAGCGAGGAAAGTTTCCGACTCCATTTCCGGACATTTTCCGGAGTCGCCGCAACCCATCCCCGGGTGAAATCCGAGGCGGAGGAATCAAAGGTGATGATGCGGAAACGGTCCTCCGGACGCAGCGTCCCGAGCGTCCGGACAACCCCTTCGCAAAGGGTCCTGATTTTGTTTCCGGACATGCTTCCGGAACGGTCGAGCACAAAGGCGTAATCCGCGCCGGAAGTGATCGGTTTCAGATCAATTCCGGGGGTGAGAAGCATCAGAAAGGTGCCCTCTTTCGCACCGGCTTTCCTGTACGGAATGACTTCCAGTCTGCCGGGCAGACCGGACACAAGCTGATAGTAGAAAACGAAGTCGCGTTCGAGTCCGCTTCCCAGTTCGTATGAGAGATCCGCGATTCCTTTTTCCAGTTCGAGTTTCTCATGGACAATGGTCCCGCCGGGCGCGCGGACAGACTCAAGCGGCCATGCCGAACGCACGATCATACGCAGCGTCGTCTTTCCGGCCGGTTTCGAGCTGCGTCTCCAGAACGCTTCGGCCGCGCAGTCCTTTGTTCCCCCTTCCTCCAGCGGATAGACATACCGAACCACTCCGGTATCAACGGAAAGAGCCTGATAGTAGACAAACCGGACCGTTGCCACGCCCGACGGAACCAGATTCGCAATCCGGAACTGAAAATCCTGATATCCCTCTTTCACGGCGAGCGCGGCCTGACGGCCTTTTTTCTTCTCCTCTCCGTAAATCTCTCCGGCGGTCTTCCGGTCGACGACCTCGCCGTGGATCGTCTTTTCCCCGATCTGAACAGTCACTTCCGAAAGGCTCGCGGATTTCGGAAGCGGAAACGAGTAAACAGCTTCCACGGTCCGGTCGTTTCCGTTGCGGAACTGCTGGATCACTTCCGTTTTCGCAAATCCGTTGTTGATGACCACTTTCACGTCATGACTGAGAATCTCCGCCTGTTTGCATCCCGATTCCACAGGAGCCAGCGTTCCAGCCGCCATGCCTGTCAATGCCGACAGGACAAAACAGGCGCCCGTCCAAAGTGCCGTCCATGTTGTTTTCATGTTTCATTTCCCTTCGATTGATGTTGTGTGTTTCCTGTTTTCAGGAACGACTTCCGCGCTCCCCCCGGAGAAACAGCAGACGCCGTGCCAACTTCCCAATCCGGCGGAAATCCCGGAATCCGGGAAAAAAGATGTACATAAAACGATCACATGCTTGACATTTTATGTATTTTATGATATCTCTATCCCAGAAAAAAAGAGAAGGAGATGCGCCATGTGGATATCGGAATCGGAAAAACCGCTGCTGACAGCGATCGGGAATCTGAACTTCACCAATCCGTTCACGCCGGAGCGCCTGGAGCTGGAAAAAACGATTCTCGGCCCCGCCTGCCGCTCCTACGGACGAGTCTGGAACATGCACTCGGCAACCGCATCCGCGCAGAGCAATGTCGAGCGGATCAAGGAGATCAGCGAACAGACCGCCTGCCGGCTGCGGAAACGGCTCGATTGCCCGACGGTGCTTCCCACGGAGGAGGAACGGGATCTGTATGAACCGGTTGTGCTGTACCATCTCTTTGAAAAATACCGCGGGGCGATGTCGGAACGGATGCTGGCCGATCCGGAGGAGACGGCGTATCCGGTCTATCGGAAGTTCCTGGAGGATTATCACTATTTCATGAATCGGCCGGGCCGCACGCTGCCGAGCATCTATACCCCGGAGAAGACGTTCGCGATGTATTTCCAGATCCACCGCGCGTTTTATCATATTTTTGATTTCATCGCGGGCAGCACGCTGGAGGCGGGAGCGCTGCGCGCGGCGATCTGGCAGTCGATTTTCTCCAGCGACATCCGCCGCTATCACCGGGTTCTGTACCGGCGCATGAACTCCATCACGACGCTCATCACGGGAGAATCCGGAACCGGAAAAGAACTGGTGGCGCGGGCCATCGCCCTTTCCGGCTACATCCCGTTCCATGCGGAGAACTGCCGGTTCGAAGCGGCGTATCCGGCCTGTTTCAAACCGGTACAGCTGTCGGCGATGCCGCAGACGATGCTGGAGTCGGAACTCTTCGGGCATCGGAAAGGGGCGTACACGGGCGCGCTTTCGGACCGGACCGGATATCTGGAGGAGTGCCCCTTCTGCGGAAGCGTCTTTCTGGACGAAATCGGGGAGATCAACGCGGAGACGCAGGTCAAGCTGCTGCGCGTCCTGCAGACCCGCCGCTTTCAGCGTCTCGGCGACAGCTCGGAACGCGCCTTTCAGGGGAAAGTCATCGCCGCAACGAACCGGGATCTGCATCAGGCATGCGCGGAAGGCGCCTTCCGCAGCGATCTGTATTACCGCCTCTGCGCCGACACGGTGACCACGGTTCCCCTGCGAAACCTCATCCACGGGGAGAGCGGCGAGCTTCTGCACTTTGTGCGCACGCTTTCCGAACGCATCCTCGGCAGGGAGGAGAGCGAACTTTTCGCGCCGGAAGCGGTCCAATGGATCTGTGACCATCTCGGCGCGGAGTATCCCTGGCCGGGCAATGTGCGCGAACTGGAACAGTGTGTGCGGAACCTGATCATCCGCGGCTCGTACCGTCCCGCCGAACCGCCCGGAAAGGAGAAACTCCTGGAGACGCTTCTGGGCAACTGCGGTCTGACGGCGGAGGAGCTCCTGACCCGGTATCTGACGGTCCTTTACGCGCAGGAAAAAAGCTATGTGCGAACCGCGGAACGCGCAGGACTCGACCGGCGGACAGTCAGGGCCAGACTGACCCGCCAGGCTTGATTCCCGATTGCCGGAAGATTACATTTTGCCAAGGTGGGAAGATTTTTCGGCCGGACTCTTGCGTTCCCGCCGTTCTTATGCTATAATTATTGCGGAGACGAAGAAAGACTGGTGAGGAATGAATACGGCCGACGGCAGAGAACGCGGACAGGTGCTGGCGGAATACGCCGCTCTTCTGGTGATGTTTACGCTGGTGGCAATCACTCTGCTTCTGCTTCTGGCGGTCTTCACCGAGTACGGATGGCGGATCATCGCCCTCGTCGGCTGGGAACCATGGCTTGATTAACGGAAGGAGGCAAATCATGGACATGGCAAAAATAAGAAAAATGAAGAGGAACTGCAAAGGCCAGGCGATCGTGGAATACATCATCATCATTGTGATTGTGGCTCTTGCCGCGCTCGCGATCATGGGAATGTTCAGCGATACGCTCCGGGAGAAAATCGGCGGAGTCACCAAGACGCTCGGCACGACCAAGGACGTCGATTCCGCGGTGGACAAGAGTTCCGTGGAAACGCTGCAGGAACTCGACAAGGGCGGTCTCGACCTTTCAAACTGAAGCCGTTGTCCGTGAGGAAAGGAGGGCGCTTCTCCATGCGATACTCCATTTCCGTGGTCCGCCCCCGCTCCGGCGAGCGCGGATCCACGATGATTGAAGCGGTTATCTGCATGCTTGTCATCTGTCTGATTCTGTTCGGACTTCTGCAGGTTTTCTATGTGACCGCGGCTCAGATGATTACCGATTATTCCGCATTCCGCGCGGCCCGGTCGGAGACGGTCGGATTCAACGAGGAGATCGTGGAACGGGAAGGAAAGCTCAAGGCGATTGCCGCCTCGGGAAGAATGCGTTTTCCCGTGGACATGGCGGCAGGTTCCGCCGACAGTTATCCCTACTCCTCCGCCGTCGGGCAGTTCTACTGGGAGCGCCTCGCCATCACCGACTACATGGAGATGCGAAGAACTCTGAAATATGAGTACTGGAACCCCGCCGACAACCTCAATGAGAACTATTCCACCTCGTATACGGTAAACTCCGCGTCGCAGGGAGACACCTTCACGGCAAGCGCGACATTCCACGATTATCCCTGGATCATGCCGATGCGCGGAGCGTTCGTCACCGAAGGAAAACTCAATATTGAAGGGAAATCGGAACTTTCCCGGCAGTCCGCCATGTATCTGGAGTAAGCGTCATGAAGCGGAACGGGGAAAGCGGACAGGTTCTTCTGATCGGCATGATCGCCATGATTATCATTCTTCTGGCGGTCTTCCTTCTTTTCGATCTCGGCAACGTGATCCGCGCAAAGGTCAAGGCGCAGAACGCGGTGGACGCGGCCGCGCTGGTCGGCGCGAACTGGCAGCGCCATACGCTGAACCTGGTCGGGGAACTGAACCTGGTCAAAGCGACCACCGTGCTGATTTCCGATGATCTGTTCGGAATCGGGGAATCGCCGGATTCCTATCTTCAGTCGAACACGCAGGCGGAATATGACCGGTTGAACGCACTGGAACGCTACGGACGGCTGAAAACGGCGTCCGACACCCTCTCGCAAATGCAGCAGAGAGCGCTGTTCATCGTTCCGCTGATCGGGTTCGGCGCGGCACAGCAGGCCGCCAAAAACAACGGGCTCAACTACAATCCGGAATTTGCGGACGCCCTGCTGGAACAGCTGAACATGGCGCGCGGAACCGGAGAACGCTCCTCGCTCTATACGCCCTACACGACGGAGGAGTTTGTCAAGACCCAGCTGTTCGGCTATGACTGGCAGCCTTCGTACACCTCGCTTCTCAGCGAGATTCTTCAGGAGGAGGGGGATGATTCCAAGGGAATCGCCGTGGTTCCCAACGGTCAGCTGCTCGGGGCTCCGCGTCTGCGGGGAAGCGTGTTTGCCTCCGTTCTGCAGACCCGCCGTCTTTACGACGCCATCGACTCCAGCTACTGGTGCTGGCTCAAGGACATTCTGAAAATGAGTTTCTCCGCGGGAAAGTGGTGGGGGGATCTTGTGCTCGACGAGGACAACTCCTTCAAGCGGGAAAGCGAATTTCTGCCGGTCAACGTGGAAATCAAGGCCTCCCAGCGAGATACGCTCGAATCGCTGGACCGGCAGGGGATTCTGGAGCCGTTTCTCACGGAAGCCGGCTGGAATGCCGTTCCCCTCAGCCGCACCCACGACGGCAACGATCCGGTCTACGACGCACAGGGCAGCATCGCCTCCCCGGACAGCCGGGACAACAAACTGGATCCCCTCCCCGTCATCGACTGGGCCTGGTACGGCTGGAAGTGGCGCGATTACGATTCGGACCTGATCCGCATGTGGGAGGATTATCTCACCTCCCCCTTCCAGACACAGGCCCGCTACTATTCCGGGGCGGTCTCGCGAATGGACACCAAGTTCACGCCCGTTACCGTCTCCGGCACAATGGGCGTGAACGAGGACGCCTCTCCGGACGACGAGACGCTCGGGGAGGGGTTCGGCACCTTCAGCAGCCGTTCCGCCAACCGCTCCCTCCAGCGCTTCTCCGATGCGCAGAAACGGATGCGCACCGGGCTTCAGACCGTCTATGCCTACACCGTTGCCAAACCGTTCGGGCAGCTGAAAATCGAAGGGGAGCTTTCTCCGCCGCATCTCTCCAAGATCGTGCTGCCGGTGTTTGACCGCAGCGCCATCATTCCCGCCTCTCTGGAGAATCCGGGGAGCAGTCCCCTTGCCGATTACAACTGGTACAAGTTCCAGCTGGAGTATCTGCCCGCGCTGGGAACCGTCGACTCTCTGGACGCCATGCCGGAGCATCTGAAACGGGCGCACCAGTGGCGGCATGAAATGCTCAAAAAACTCGACGATCCCGCCTGGCGCCAGCAGGGGCTCGACTGGCTCAACACTCCGAAATGGGCCAAAGATCCCGACGATCCCGACAAACTCATTCAGGTCGGCATCAACGAGGATGACTGCACCTACTGGGACGGAGGAGGCGGATCCCGCCATCCCTCCTCTCTCCATTGACCGACATAAAATGAACAGTCCTTGTACATATTCTGCCGAAGATCACGGAAAAATCTCTTTCCGGCACTCGATTTTCCGTTCAACGAACTCGGGAAAACAGCTGGCACATCTTCTGCTGATCCTCTTCCGGGGGAAGATGCAAAACGCTTTGAAAGGAAAGGGAACATGAAAGACCGCAAATTCATTCTCCATCTGCTCGGAGAACTGCCGGAGCTGGAACGCCGCGGACTGCTGGATGCGGAAACCGGCAAAAGGCTCGAATGCTTCTATCGGAAACAGCTGGACGCCGGAACGGAGCGGAAGTGGCTGTTATGGAGCATCGCTTTCATCGGGGGGCTGATGATCTCGGGCGGAATCATTCTGCTGACTGCGCACAACTGGGATATGCTGCCGAAATGCTGGAAGATCGGCATCTCCTTTGCGCCGTTCGTTCTCTCCGGCGGATTCGGCATTCTGACTCTGGCGAGGCGGCTGGGCCGGACGGCGGAAAACACCGCGGCCATGCTGATCTCCGCCTCCATCGCGGGAGTGATGGCGCTGATTTCGCAGATTTATCATATTCACGGATCAATGTTCGACTATCTGACGCTTGTCCTTGGCTTGTCCCTGCCGCTGGTGTATGTGTTCCGCAGCGTGGTGCTCGGGACGCTGTTTCCGCTGTTTCTGCTGTTTTACAGTGCGACGCTTGCGAGAGGGGATTCCGCGTGGATACCGTTCGCGTATACGCTGCTCTGGCTTCCGTTTGCCCTCCGGCAGTTCTGGAAGCCGGATTCCGTCGCGGCGGGAGCCATGCGTTATGTTCTGCCAATCGGAGCGGCGGCTCTGCTTGTCCAGTTCGGCATCTCGACGAAAACGGAATCGGATCTGCTGCTCGAATTTCTCTGCATCGGGGCAGCCGGATTTCTGAACGCGGGACTGATCCTGCGCGATGAGAAAAAAGGGAAATTCGGAAATCCGTGGCTGATTTCCGGATATGGCATTCTTGTTGTTCTGCTGCTGGTGTGGAGCTGCAGATCCGGAAAACCTCTCCGTCTGCCGGAGATGGCCGGGGAAGATCTTTTTTCCCTGGCGGTCTGGGGGATCTTCACGGCGGGAACGCTCTTTTCCCTGCTGTTTCGTTTTTCGTTCGAGAAGCTGTATGTCGGATTGTCTGCGCTGCTGCCGTTCGGCATGAACCTTGTTTCCCCGATGGGATCGGATCTGCTGTCAAGCCTCTATCTGGGAGGACTTGGAATCGTCCTGATCGGGCACGGCTTCCGGCGCGGGGATCTGATGCGGATGAATCTGGGGCTTCTGGCGCTCATTGCGCTGATTGTCTGCCGGATCTTCAGTGAGAACTTCAGCATTCTGGTCCGGGCGGTTGTATTTCTCGCGCTCGGCGTGATCTTTCTTGTGACGAATGTATTTCTCAGCCGGTGTTTCCGCAGGAACGGAAGCCGGGGGAAGGGAGGGGATCATGAATAAGTCGAATGGATGGCGTCTGATGCTTCTTCTGGCAGTGCTGGCGGCCGCGGCCTGGTTTCCGATTCGGGAGATCCTGAAATTTGAGTGTCCGGACACCCCACCGCAGGAGTTCCGGTTCCGCACCGGAATGGTCGACCCATACGATTCATTCCGGGGACGCTACGTGACATTGAATCCCATGCCGAACACCGTGAAAACGGAGACGGGATCGCCCGACCGTTCGCGCCAGCTCCGCTACGCCGTTCTGAAACGCGGAAAAAACGGATTTGCCGAAGTGGACCGTCTGACGGAAGACCCGCCCTCCGGCGAACCTTATGTCCGGGTTCATAACGTCTACCGCAGATACGAATGGTACGGCAACCGGAGGACAGATACCGCTCAATACCATTTCTCTTTTCCATTTCAAAGGTTCTATCTGAATGAGAACCTGGCTCCGGAAGCGGAACTTCTGGCCCGGGATACCATTCGGAAAAATCCGGAGGACTGCGTCCTTTCCGTCCT
Organism: uncultured Victivallales bacterium; assembly: GCA_944390735.1. GTDB lineage: Bacteria > Verrucomicrobiota > Lentisphaeria > Victivallales > UBA1829 > UBA1829. Next base: position 65,851 of record CALXRL010000015.1, read on the forward strand.
GGTCTATGCCGATGGAAGATATGCGGTGCGGGATCTTCTGATCCGCGGACGCCCCCTGCGGGATCTGCTCCGCCGGCAGAAGTAATGTCATCGGAAGAGCTCCCGATTCCGCAAATTCCCGGATGCAGGGTCTTTTTCCCTCAATCGCTCTCCGGGATACGGAACAAGCCGGAACCCCGGCGGAAGTCGGATTTCCGGGGATACGGCTCCAATGGCGGAAGCCTTTCCATCCAGCGTTTCTAAAAAAATTCGGGGAAACGGCTCCCACCCGTTTCCCCGGCGCGGAAGCCCGGCTCTCTCCGTTGCTCCCGCAGACTCTCCTTGATGAATCAAAACCAATCAGCTAGCACAAATAGGACACCTCCGCGCGAAACCCCTCCCTCTTTGATCTTTCATGCGGCCCGCACTATACATTATACTAAAATTTCAGAAAAAAACAATCCCCGGCCTCTTCTCCGCATGAAAAAAACGGGGAAAAAATCCGCCGGGAAAAACAAAAATCGACCTTTTGAGAACAATTCCTGATTTTTTAGCCGTTCTGTTCTTTGGAAAACTCGGTATAGAAGGCAGATCTGGAGAATTTTTTAAAATGAATATATCGGGAAATCCTTTGTAAGAAGAGAGAACGATTATTGTTTCAGCTTTCCTGGAGAAGCGCAGAAAAACAAGCGGATAGTTCATTAGTAGCGTTTTGTACTATTTTTATTCGTTTTTATAAAAAAAACAGGGATTGTTTTTTCAAGGAAAATATTCTATAATTTCAAAGAGAAAACCAGAAGGATACTCAAAATACAAATGAAGCAAAAAATAACCATTCTGGATACAGACATTGGAAATGATATAGACGATACCTGGGCTCTCGGTCTGCTTCTGAAAACTCCGGAACTGTTCCCTGCGCTGGTTCTTTCCTGCTCCGGAGATA
>CALXRL010000016.1 GCA_944390735.1 uncultured Victivallales bacterium
GAACATCTGATCGACGAACTGACGCGACGCGGAATTCCGTTTGCCGAGGAGAACATTCCGGCTTTTCTCAAACGGGGAATACGCAAACCGGCGGTCTTCTCAAACAATGCGACTGTAGTATCGCAGATTCTTCCGGATCTTCCGGAAGGCTTCATCACCGCGGCGTTCGACCGTCTGCTTCCGGAGAACCGTGAAAAGCTCGGACCTGTATTTCTCTGCATTCAGGACTTCCGGAAGATTGCGGAGACGGCAGCGGAACTTGTGATTCGTCAACTTTCCGGCACGGACGAGCCAGCCCGGATCATCACGATTCCCCCCGCGGAATTTCTCCGATTCTAAGACGCCGTTATAAACGAACCCGGCAGCTCATACAAGTTGACGGCATCCGCATCAGGCACAATGCGGATGCACGGAATCGACTCAAAATCCGTCCGATTCCGCCGGTTCAGAATGAACGAATGCGCCACACCGGACCGAAGCGCAAGAACTCCGTCCTCAAGAAAATTGTCTCCAATCATAACCGGCGTTTCATCTCCCTGTGAACGCAAAACGGAAACCGCACGGTCCCAGCTTCCTTCATCCCCCTTGCATCCCTTCATAAGGTCCGTTGAAAAGATGTTGCGGAACACCGAGCTGTTCTTTCCCGGATCGGCAAGTCCGCAGATTTCCAGCTTCAGCAGACAGCCCTGGCGCGGATTATTGCTGATGACCGAAACAGGAATCCCGAGTTTCCGCAGGCGGCGCACCAGACGGACCGAATCCGGAAGAGCATGGATGTTTTCGCAATGCCAGCGGCGAAGTGACGGAAGAGTCTCCTCCCAGGAAAGTCCGAGCGCACGGGAGAAATCCGGATAATCCCAGAAACGGTTGACGTCAAGTTCCGCATGAATCCGCCGTTCCGCCTCCGCGCGTTCCATGCCATGCGCCTCCGCGAGATCCGCCATCTCCGGGAACAGAAAATATCCGGCAAACAGACGGTCCATCGCATGAGAACCGTACTTGGTCAGCGTGTCGTCAATGTCAAAAAGAACATGCATGTTCATTCCCGCCTGCTTTCCATGAAAATCCGTCCGAACTGGAAACGAGAAGCGTGGTTGCGGTCATCGCCCGCCCAGGCATGATATGCAAGACGCTTTGTTCCCTCCGCGTCGTCCGCAATAATATCAAACCCGAGTTCGCGCGGACCGGAACAGCCGATCGCCTCCCAGGGAATTTCGATTTTACCGCTGTAATCCGCGCCGTTTTCTTTCAAAGACCAGCGGATTTTCCCGCAATCCAGATTCGGGCTTCCGCTGAGTTCCGCCGGAAGACCGTTCGCCGAAACCGGAACAACGAAAAGACGGTACACGGACGCGCCGGGCAGATGCCGATCCAAGCCGGACTCCGGCGCGGTATCCAGAAACAGCTCCAGACAGTCGCCCGTCCACGGCTGCCCGGGAATCCGCTCCCCGCGCCTGCGATCCTTTACGGAAAACGCGACGGAAAGGAACTCCGGCGTCATCTCCGCGCTAAACTCAAGCACCTCGCCTACACGCACTTTTTCTCCGCTGAACATTGTTTTCCGGACGGAAACCGGATTCAGTCTCCGTTTTTTCTGACGCCCCCCGTCAAACCAGAGAACTTCCGGAGCCGGATTTTCCGTATGAAAACGAACCGACGCCCGGCCGTCCGCAGGAACCGTGCATTTCCGGATTTCCCCGCCGTCCTTCAGGCGCGCAACCAGGGGAACCGCATTCGCGGTCCGGTTCTGAAACTCAACAGCCAGTTCACCTGTCTGACGGAAGCGCGCCCCCGTAACCGCAATCACCTCCTGAGGCTGAAATGCGGAGGCGGTCAAAAAACCTTTCAGATTCTTTCCGGTCAGATAAACCGGCCGTTCATCCAGCAGGAGTTTCGAAACGTTTTCCAAGGGATTTCCGAACAGGTCAAACACTTTGAGCTCCGCCGGAAGGGAAAGGAAAAATCCGCGGCTGTTCTCCACCGCCCACACAACGGCGGTCTCGCGTCCGTCAGCCGTGCGAAACAGGTAACCGTTCACTCCGGCGGGAAGTTTAAGCCGGCCAAGCGGTTTTGCACCGTGCAGGAAATACACGAACGCGTTCTGTGCAGCCGCCGATGCGTTTGGAACCGCCTTCTGACCGAAACGGGTCGGATCCGCGAACATCCGCGCCGAATGTTTTTCAAACAACTGCCAGACATGCAGAGGCGTTGAAACCCGCACCCCTTCTCCGAAGTCGATCACATAACGGCGCGTCAGATTTTCCGGACGCAGAAACTGCGGATCGGTCCGCCGGTGTTTTTTCGCATCCTCCACGGAATGGATGTAGAAGAGTTCCGAATTCCAGAGTTGTACTTCCGGACGGTATTTCGTGCGCAAAGCGTTTAATTTATCCAGCAGCCGGTCTGCCGGAACCGCCGATGAATCCAGTGCGGCCTGGTACGGATGAAACGAGAAGGCATCCAGAAACGCAAACGCTCCAATCTTCGCCGCATTCGCCGTGAAAGCGTCCGCTTCCGCGCCGTAATCCTCCGTTGAACAGATTCCGACAATCCGGCACTGCGGATCCGCCTGTTTTGCCGTGCGATACGCCGTCTCCAGATAGGAGGAATACTTTGCGGCGGTCATGCGCAGATTCGGCTCGTTCATAATCTCGTAATACCTGACCCGCTCGCGCGCATTTTCAACGAATGCGCGAATGTACGCGCTCCAGTCCGCCATGAGCGGAGAGACAGGGATTGCATTTTTCATGCCGTTCAGCGTTTTTTCCCGTTTGCCGTCCCGCGCCATGAACCAGTTCCGAACGGCGGCATGACGCGGATTCTTTGAATCCGGATTGATTGAAAAGGCCTCCGTGTCCATGCAGATGTACGGCACGATTTCGCTCTTTGCCACAGCGTCAAGAAAACGGTTCAGCTCTTCGAACTCGAATTTTCCGCGTTCAGGGTTGATCACCCATGAACGTCCAAGTTCATATTCGAACAGCCGGATCACGGAAACGCCCATTGCATGAAGCATCTCCAGATGTCCGGCGAAATCAATTCCAAGCGCCTGATACGGATTGTGCGCCGTTCCAGCATTCCGGAAAACGCCCGTTTCATTGACGCCAACGCAGAACTCCCGTTCCGGATCGGACTTTCCCCGCGGCAGAGCGTTCAGGACGGCCAGGCGGAACGGAATCGCCTGACCAGAATCCCATTTTGCGCCCAGCTCCACCGCACCGCGATTCAGCAGAGGAAGACGAATCTGCTGCTCAACGGTTTTTCCGCCGCCGAGCTCCACGGCAAACCGTTTTTCCGTTTTCCAGCCGGTCAGAGCGTTGCGTGCTGTGACGGAAAACGGTATTTCAGCCGCCGCCGTTCCGTAATTGACCGCGCGGAACGTCACATTCCGTTCTCCCGCAGTGCACCAGGTTTTCGGCATTTCAACAGCCGCCTCCACCGGAGCGGAAGGACTGTATGCGGAAGCGGAACCGCCGCGCTCCAGCTGTGCAGCATCCGCGAACAGAGTTCCCTCTGAACGGAACTGCACGCGCACAACGACCTCCGGATGACCGACGGGAATCTTCCGGACAAATTCACAGCGTTTCCACTCTTTCGAAACGGGAACTTTCCGGCTGATGACATGCCAGCGTCCGTCAATCGGGGAAAAGAAGGAAAGCTCCGCCGTCATCGGCACCGAAGCCTTCAGCCAGACCGAAAAAGTGTACATTTCACCTGGCGCAACCGGAACCGCGGGCGAACAGAGAACAACCAGCCCGCCATCGGGGTTCCGCAGTTCCAGCGACGATACGCCGTGCACGGAGTCTTTGTTGCTCCGCACCCGCAGCGCCTGAAACTTTCCGTTCTCTTTCGGAACTTCGTTCATCACGCCCCACCCGGCGGTTCCGAGTTCAAAGCTGGAATTCGGAAGCAGATTTTCTCCGCAGCAGAGCGCTCCCGCGATTCCGGCCGCCAATGCAAACAGAAACTTCATCTCATTTCACCATTTCCAGTTCAACATTTTTGACCGCAAGAACCCTGATCCCCCTGTCGAGCGTCTGAAAGGAAATGCCCGTCAGCGGATTTTTGTCTTTGACAGATTCAAATTCGACCGCAACTTTCTTCCACTCCGTCCCCATCCGTTCCGTGAAATAACATCCGCCGACCGCCGCGCGAACCGCACCTTCTCCATCACCTTTGATCCAATAGGAAAAACGGTATTTCCTCCCCTGCGGAAGCGGCATGGAGACACTCGAAAGATTGAGCAGCCCGTCCGCCGGAAAATCAGGAGACGCACTCACTTGAACCGCCTTTCCGCCGAGCACATGATCCGAAGCATCAATTTCTGAAAGCGACGATTTTCTGCGGTCGGTGCTGCGGTTGATCCAGCAATCCCGGTTCGACGGGTATTCCAGTTTGGCAAAATCATCGTCGCTCAGACGTTCCAGACGGAAGCCGCGCAGTTCCAGTGTATTCGGCTGCGCAAAATTGAGTCCGAATCCGGTCTTGACTTCCATCTCTTTGGTCAGGATGACGCGGAAGGTCATCGCCGTCCACTCCGTGCGCGGCGTAAGATTCACATAGATTCCGCGGTCCGTCACACAGGAAAATTGAAAATCGGCTTTTCCGTCGGGAACGGTGGCGAATCTGTATTCAAACGAACAGGCATAAGCTCCCGGAGTCAGCGGGTTGCGCACGGAAACGTACATGCCGCCGGTCCTCACCGGAACGGTCACGGAGTCTTTCTTCTCCGAGAATTTTGTGCCGCCGTAAAACTGCCACGGCTTGCCGAAACCCTCAAAAACGTTTTCAGCGGAGTAAACCGGAAACGTCAAAGCGAATCCGGCAAGTGCAAGGGCGAGATGTTTGGAATTCATGGTCATGCTTTTTTATAGTTGAGACGGCGCATTGCGATCTTTTCCGCAGCGCGCCAGAAAATTGCAGAAAAACGGAAGGAATCCATCATGGACTCCGCAGGAAACGAGCTCTCGAAACTGAGCGTTCGGTCGTATCCGGTCTCCCAGAGAGCGGTGATACATTCGCACCAGTCAATCGTGCCGAGTCCGGGGGAAAGATGCTCGTCAAAATCCTTCGTCGCATCCGTCAGCTCGCCCGGTTTGACGCCGCGCGTGTTGCCGTGGTTGTCATGAATGTGCGTTGTGAAGAGCTTGGACCCGAACGCATGGATCCAGCGGACCGGCGAAACTCCCGCGCAATGGGCGTGTCCGAAATCCAGGCAGCCGCCGACGTTCGGGTGATCCGCCCTCCGGATGATCTCCGGCAGCTGTTTGATATTGCTCAGGTGATGAAACGCATCCAGATTCTCCATTGCGAGAAAAACGTTGTTTCTGCGCGCATACTCTCCGGCTTCGCGCATGTTTTCCGCAACCTGATCGATGACGCACTCCGCGCCGAACCGCGCCATCATTTCCCCGAAAACACGGATTTCCTCCGCAAGCGAAGAGTAATGCCCGGCAAGCTTTCCGAGGTGAATCACCAGATTGTCCGCATGAAGGTTCGCCGTATAATCAATGCAGCGTTTCAGGTTTTCGACGACCTGCCTCTGCGATGTTCCAGGTTCCGCAAGACACGCGGCGTAACCGTGGTGCTGATTGGCTTTCATTCCGCGGGACTCCAGCTCGCGTCCAATGCGGCGGGTCTCCGCATCCAGGTCAAAGTCGGCGGGCTCTTCAACATGGTAAGCAGCGATCATTATCTCATTCATTCCGGCCTTCTGCATCGCGTCGATCGTGCGGCTGATCTCCGGCGCGGGTCTCCGCGCAAGCTGCCTGCCGTCCCACGCAACCCCCTCCATTCCGTAGGAGAGATTGTAGTTTCTCGGTGTCATTCAATCATCCTTTCATTATTGCAGCGGACAGGCGGTATCCTTGTCCAGCATGATTCGCGAAACGTTTTTGCGGAGCGATCTTGCGGAACCGCCGCTCTGGAGCAGCAGATCGCTGTTCTTATGATAATACGAAACGAACTCCCCTCCGTTTTTTGTTCTTGAAACCCAGCAGTTGTCCACTGTCCGGTATGGATAGATGCTGACTTCTCCCTCCGGAATCGCCTCCGCACTGCCGCCGGAGTCCGCCGGGTCCTTCATCTTGAGGCAGAACGCAACCGCGCTTTGCGGAAACACTTTCGAAAGCCGGTTCGCCGTTCTCTCCGTCCCCAACCCGGTCATACCGCCGATTCCGACTTTATCCTGCAAATCAGGCAGAGCGCCGCGGAAGAGATTATATACGAAACCGTAGCTGGAAATCACATTTTCGCCATCCGCAGCCTTCCGCTTCGGCACATTGGGACAGAACGTCGGGCCGCCCACGGTATCGCCGGGTCTCCAGTCTTCGCTCTTCCGTCCGTAGTAACTGCCGAGAGCCAGCGGGAAAATTCTGCGCGCTCCGTAAAGATCCGAACTGTACAGATAACTGTCGTTGTTATCCCCCGCATAACCGTGCAGAACCAGCCCAAGCTGTTTTAAGTTCCCCAGACACGATACTTCCCGCGCCTTTTCCCTTGCCGAATTCAGCGCAGGTAGAAGCATTCCGGCAAGGATTGCAATGATTGCAATTACCACGAGGAGCTCTATAAGCGTGAATCTTCCGGATTTGCGCTTGAAAATGTTTCTTCCGGGACGATACGTTTTCATTGCGCTGTCCGCCTTTCTCTGATTCCCTCAGATGTCTGTGAATGTTTTCCGAAATCCATTGCATGTTCTCCTTTTTTCCGGTGTCTATCCATAATTATAATATATAATCCGAAAAATTCCTTGACAATACCGCCTATTTGCATTACATTGTCGCCAAAAAGAAAAATTCAGAGGAAATATGGAAAAATACATCAACTATCCGCAACCGGAAAAGTTTCCGCTGGCTGTGAAAATGTGCCTCTTCACCAGAATTTATGGGCGAAATCCGGTTCCGGGAGTTCGCCAAGCTGGTGATATAAGCACACTTTTGCAATTTTGAGCGTCCGAAATCCGAATGATTTTCTGATAGTCAGATTTATTTTCCTGTTCAACCCTTCGACGATCCCACTGTTGAACTGCTTTTTTGCCCTGAAATAATTCAAGATCAAAGGACGATGAGCGGTCAGCATCCTTGCAAGGTCTTTCATCGGTTCGAGCCGGCTGAAAATTGCGGCATGGCACCACTGTTCAAGAAACTTTCCCGCCCATCCCGGCGAACGATACTCCCAAAGCTTTTGAAATTGTTCCCGCAACAGGTATGCTTTTACCGTCCGCAGATTCATCTTCAAGAGTTCATTGAGTTTGAACCCTTGCTTTTCAGTCAAGTTTTCCGGCGTTTCAGAAAACACCAGCGACTTTTGGACAGGAGCGGAGGTTGTTTTGCTTGACGCAAACGCTTTGCCTCGTCCGCCCGAACTTTATCAAGAGCCTTTCCGAATTTTTGCATGATATGAAAGCGGTCAAGCACGTTGATCGCCTGTGGCAAATGTTTGACTATGATCTTCAAATACGGTTTCCACATATCAGAACAGATGACCCTGATTTGAGCAGAAAAATCAGCTTTCAGCTTCGTCATGTCGGCAAAAAATTTTTCATGAAGCCGTTTGAACAATATCAAAGGTGCAAGTCCTGCTTGATATACTCTTCCACTGTTCCGGCTAGCCTGTCGAACGATTTTCGCAGGTTTATCGGAGTGGGACAGTAGTAGATCCTTACCGAGCCACCGATGCCGAACATGACCGTGTCTTGAGCAGATCCAACACTTCGGACAGCATGGTGCCGTCGAAACCTTTTTCCCCCTGCAATTTCTATGACGTCAACCAGCAGCCAAATCCCTGAGCCCCCCTCGCATTTGTCTGCAAAGGGTTGACCTTTACCCACTCCAGCGATGCCGAACCAATCGCACCATCCTAGCGTGCCTTTTCCAACACTCGGATCCAGCGACGTGTACTTTCGTAAGGAAGCTCCTTCAGCTCGCTGTATTCTTGCATCGTCCCACCGCTGTCCCAATATTCTGACAGTTGCGCCTCCCAATAATCTCGTCCTTCCCGTCCCATGCCATCCTCCTTTCGTTCGGGGTTGCGCAAGAACATAGCACGCTGGGCGTCTCAAATCTAGATGGGGCTGGGCGCTTACGTTCTTTCAATTGCCCGGTCGCAGACCGGAACTTTCAACTTTCAACCGGCGGGCGAAATCTCGCATTTCGCACGACTCACTAGGATTTACTGAAGAACATAGCACGTCAGCTATCTCAAAAACAGATGCAGCTGGTTGGGCGCTTACTTTCCCCGGCGCATAAGAAGCGGACTCGTAGAACCTGTCCTGCATCACTGTTCCAAACTATTATATGCGGATTTTCTGCGCAGTTAAACTGTTTCTGTCGAGGTGTTTTTCCAACTTCGGAGTGCGGCGGTAAACAAACGGTGCGAAAGCGCCGTTTCTTTCGGCGTCACGCAGGACGCGAAACGTGAAACAGTTTTTCCCTCTGCCAGCTCCGTGAGAAATGACGCCCACATCTGAAGAATGCTGTCGGTAAAGCCAAACTCAAAAATTCCGCCAGTGATTGTTGGAAACGTGCTTTCATAACCCATGTCAATTTGCTGCACTGCCTGATCGGACCCCTTGTATTCCAGCAGTTCCAGACGGCGGGGATTTTTGCTTGACCATTTGGCACAGCCTTTCATTCCCTTAATCTCGAAATACCAGGTATCGGTCTCTCCCGGCGCAATCCTCTGGGTCTTGATCGTAAGCGGGAATATACCGCCATGAAGCGGATCTTCCGACTCGCAGAGCAGTGTTGCATTATCCCATGTGAGGCATGGAACCATGTTGCCGTCCTTGTCAGGCCGCTTGTCCACCAGTTTGGAAAGAATCGCCCGCACATTTTTCGGGATATATCCTGCGCGGAACGGGAAGTGACACGGATGCATGCCGAGGTCGCCCATACAGCCGTATTCGCCGTTGAATTCAATCATCCGCTTCCAGTTGATCATTTTCTCAGGATTGAGATCGGACGAGTGAAGAAAACCGGAGTTGACTTCAATCACCTGCCCGAAGAAATCTTCCTCGATCATGCGTCCAATCCGCTGCATCGCGGGATAGAATGGAAACTCCGAGGAACAGCGGACAAGAATTTTCGGATGCTCCATGCAGCAGCGCAGAATTGCGTCATTTGCCTCTTTGTCGATTCCAAACGGTTTTTCGCCGAGCATGTGTTTGCCCGCATTGATGATGGCGCAGTAGATTTCCCGGTGGAGATTGTGCGGCACTGCACAGTAGACAGCTTCAATCTCCGGATTTGCAAGAAGTTCATGGTAATCGTCGGTAAACTGCCGAATCGCCGGAAAATTGTCGCGATACCATGGATAGATCACGGGATTTCTGTCGCAGACCGCCACAAGCTCCGGACGGACATTCATTTTTGTCAGGTGGCACCAGCGAGCACACGCGCTGGCAAATTCTCTGCCCATGAGTCCCGCACCGATGATTCCAAATTTGATAATTCTCATAGAAAATACTCCTATGATAAAATTCCACTTCGATGCCGAGAAAAACTCAATTTTTTACGAGTTTGAATTGAGTAAAATCCTCAAACATCCAGTTGTTTTTTAATGTTCGATACACGATATCGAGGAATTTGCGAG
>CALXRL010000017.1 GCA_944390735.1 uncultured Victivallales bacterium
ACAAAGGATCGCTTCATCGCCGGAGTGTGCACCCATTTCAGCAAGGGAAATTATCTGAGTTTTTCCGAGGAGGCGCGTCTGATCCGCGAAGCCGGATTCAACTCCATCCGGGATGATGTCCTCTGGCGGGAGTATGAATGGCGGAAAGGAAAGTTGCAGATCCCCTGGAAGAAATACAATCTGATCGGGATGGAGGCGCGAATGGGATTTCGTCCGCTTCCCATCCTGAACTGGGGGAATCCGCTGTATGACAACGGAGGATGGCCGAAATCGCCGGACGCTGTTCAGGCGTTCGCGGAGTTCTGCGGCTTTTTTGCGAAGAACCGGAAGGATCCCGCGCCGCGTCTCTATCAGGTCTGGAACGAGTGGGATGCGCGCACGAACGAGGGCGACGCCCGAAGCTATGCGAAACTGCTGGAAGCATCCTCTCGGAAGATCCGGGAAAACGATCCGGAAGCCGTGGTCATTTCCAATTCATTCTGTCAGGGGCCCCGTTCTCTGGAACAGGCGCTGAAGAACGGAATCCTGAAGCACTGCGATGGCATAGCGTATCATGTCTATCCATCGGAATCGGAGAGCCTTTTTCCGGATCGGCAGACCCCGGAAGCGTATGTGGAGCATATCCGGGAGATTCTCCGTCTGGTGCGCCGGTACAACGGCGGAAAGGCGAAGGATCTCTATCTGACGGAGACCGGATGGCCGAACTATGCGAATGCCAAGGGCAACCGCGAGGAGTGGACCGGAGACTGCATCGCGCGGACCTATCTGCTGATCCGGACTTTGCCCGAGGTCAAAGGTCTCTGGTGGTATCAGTTTCATGACGGCAGATACCGCTCGGAGTCCCGGGAGGCGAATTTCGGGCTTCTGCGCGCGGATCTGACGCCGAAAGACGCCTATGCCTCTTTCCGCTCCATTGCGGAGATCGTGAAACAGGGGGAATTCCTTGAGAAAGTGAGTGTACCGGATCCCGAGCTGATGGTATTGAAATTCCGAATGCCGGATCAGCGGGATGTCCTGGCCATCTGGTCGACGTCGGAGAACTATCGGCACCTTGTCACGCTGAAACGGTCGGGAAAGGAACCCGGAACCGTGACCTTCTTCCTGGCGGGACAGGAGAAGCAGATGCGTCACTGGGGCGCCCGGGAATGGTTTGAAAAACCGGGGAAAACCTATTCTCCGGAAACCCCGTTCCGGCCCGATGCGTTTCAGCTTACGGCCGGAGGAAGACCCTGTCTCATTCTGGGAAATCTGGAGAATGTGTCCATTGAGCGCGTCGACAGAATTCCCGCTCCCCCGATTGCCGTGAAAGGATTTGCCGGTGCGCTTCCCTCCGGATTTGAAGTCGTCTTTGCGGAGCCGGCGGAGCGGTGGATTCCTTTCGGTCCGGAGTATCGTTCCCTGTCCGGGAAAAATGCTCCGCGCTCGCCAAAGGATCTGGACGCCTCCTTCTGCGTCCGCTGGGGAAAGAAGGGCCTGACAGTGAAAATTCAGGTTCGGGATGACTCCTTTGTTCCGGGAGAATCCCCGGACTCCCTCTGGCGGGGAGACAGTGTGCAGATCGCGTTTCAGAATCTGGGCGCGGATGCTCCCCGGAGAAGGTTTTCGGAATATTCTCTGGCGCTGACGTCGCGCGGACCCATTGTGTATCGGGAGAGTTCCCAGCATCGGCGGCAGCCGGTCGGCGTCTGCCGCGATGTCGGACTGGAGGTGCGCCGGAGCGGAGACCGCACCACCTACACGGCCTCATTTTCGTGGTCGCATCTGGAGATGTCCCCGGGCGGACCCGACACGGCAATCGGTTTTGCTCTCGCTGTCAATGACAACGATGGCGACGGGCGCAAAGGCGTTCTCTCCTGGGGCGATGCCATTGCCTCGGGCAAGAATCCGGATAAGCTGAAGTGGCTGATCCTGAAATAAAACATGCGGAGCGGAACGCGGGTTGGCGTTCCGCTCCGCAGGATATTCCTTTCCCGGAGAGAAGATCGCCGGATTACTTTCCGGCGAAGAAGCGGATCAGACGGGCGGCGTGGGCGGCACACTCGTCAATGATCGGATCGTAGAACTTGTCGATGGGGATGAATTTTCCATCGAGTTCGTTCAGTTCCTTCCGGGTGGCTTTCAGATAGGTGTCCATGAATTCGGTCGCGATATTGATTTTCGCGATCCCGGCCTGAATGGTTTTCCGGACATCCTCCAGCGGCGTTCCGGAGCCGCCGTGAAGCACCAGCGGCGTTTCCGGCAGATTTTCGGCGATCTCCCGGCAGCGTTCGATGTCGAGCTTCGGCGTGGATTTGTAGTATCCGTGCGCCGTTCCGATGGAGACGGCGAGGGCATCCACCCCGGTCTGTCTGGCAAATTCACAGGCTTCCCCGACATCGGTCAGCGCGGTTTCGTCGCCCTGGGCCACATGACCGATTTCCCCTTCGACGGACGCTCCGAACGTTTTGGCGTATTCCACGCAGAAGTGGGTGATGCGCACATTCTCGTCGAACGGGAGACGGGAGCCGTCGTACATGACCGAGGTGTAGCCCCAGGCAAGGGCGTCCTTGACCTGTCCGACATTGTCTCCGTGGTCGAGATGCAGCGCCACCGGCTGGCTCGAGCGGTGCGCCAGACGGATCAGCATTCCCGCCAGATCATAGGCCTTGTTTGAATTGAAGAGCCTCATGTAAAGCTGAATGATGACCGGGGACTTTTCCGCCTCCGCCGCCTTGAGAACCGCGGCGGCGGTTTCATAGTTTGCAATGTTGAATGCTCCCACGGCGCGCTTTTCCCTGCGCGCCTGGATCAGCATTTCCTTCATATTGACCAGTGCCATGAAGAATCTCCTCCGTGTCAGATGTGTTCCGCCGCGAGCTCTTCGAGCGTTTTCACGTTGAGCTTCGTGTATTTGGTGAGGAAAATTTTCGTATACGGGGAGGCCACGACAAGGAGATCCTTTTTCGGATCGTCGGCGCGTTCCTCGATGTACTTTGCGAGTTTTTCCACGATTCCTTCGCAGATTTTCGGAAGCACAACCGCGCCTTCGCCGCAGGTGTAGGATTCCTCGTTGTTGGTTCCGAACGGCTTGATCTCCGCCTTCAGATCGGCGAGGAGGGCGCGGGGGAACTTGCAGTTGTCATTGTAGTTCTTGAGGAAGTCGCTTTCGAGATAGTAGAGTTCTCCGGCTTTCTTGAACTTCAGCTTGAGGGTCCGGAGGTATTCGGAGGTGTGCATGACCTTTGCGGAGAGCTTGATTCCGAACTCCTTGTAATCATGGACGAGAGCGTCGTAGGCCGCCGGATTGGAGACGACCAGAATTTTTGCCTTGCTGTCCTTGACGACTTTGGCGAACTTTTCCGCGGCGGCTTTGGCTTCCGTCGGGAACCCGAGAATCTTGAGGGCCTTTCCGATGCAGCCGCCGGTGACGGTCTGATAGGGAACCTTGGCTTTTTTCATGATTTTATCGAAGGCCTTTGCCACGGTTTTGGTTTCCGCCGTGTAGGAGTCTTCGAAATAGAGGACATCACCGGAGCCTTTGACGGTCCATTTTTCGCTTTTCTTGAGTTCGGCGGCGATGTTCTTGACATAATCGGGAGCGAAACCCGCCTGAACAACGTCGGTGCGGGCCGCGATGTTGAGTCCGTTTTCATCGAAGTGGCTGACGCAGTGATAGCGGCATGCCGCACTGAGATCCGAGCGGTAAAGCGTGTCGATGAAGTCCCTGTTGGCAAGCTGTTCCGGGTGCTGGGTGATGCCGTAGATCATGGCGGCGCGGACGCGCGGAGTGTCCGCTTCCGTGAACAGGACATTGCCGATCGCGGAAAGATGGCGGCACATGAAGCAGAAACGGCAGTTCTTGATTGCATCTGTATAGTTGTCGATATTCATAATCAGACTCCTTTGAAACCTAATTTGCCGGGGTTCATAATGTTGTTCGGATCGAGCTGTTTCTTGATGCCTTCGAGGACCGGCATCGCGGGCCCGTAGAGTTCTTTCATCAAACGGCCGAGTTTGAGTCCGACGCCGTGATGCTCGTTGATGACTCCTCCGTTGGCAATGGCCGCGCGGATCGCCAGATCCCAGACCCGGTTGTAGAGCGCGGCCGCTTCGCGCGGATCCTTCGGCACATACTCCTCTTCGAAAATGAAGCGGGCGTAGAGCATGCATCCCCATTCATACCAGTGGGAGAAGTGCCCGATGAAGCGCGCCTGCGGGAAGTTCTCGTTGACGACTTTTTTCATGGCCCAGTAGACCTTTTCGATGTTGGAGAAGGTCGCCACCGTGTCGAGCGTTCCGAACGCCTGTGGCATATGGAACATGAACGGCGGATAGAAGAATTTGTATTTGTTCTCCCACCAGAGCTCGCCGCCCTTGCTGCCGAGGTCCTTGCCCTTGAACTTCTTCTCCATGATTTCGCGGGCGTAGCGCATCTGGCAGTCGACGATATCCTTTCTTCCGTCGAAACCGAAGACCAGGTAGGCGCCCTTGTCCAGTTCCATGCCGAAGACCTTGCGGACATGATGGATGGTCTCCTCCTCGTCGTAGAGACGGACCGCGCAGGGCTGAAGTCTGCTGCGCATCAGTTCGGCGCCGGCGCTCATGGCGGTGTGGAAATCCTTGAAGATGTAGGCACGGAACTCGCGGGCCTCCGGCTGCGGATGCACCTTGAGCGTCACTTCCGTGATGATGCCGAGCGTTCCCTCGCTGCCGAGAAAGAGCATCGTGAGATCCGGTCCGGAGGCGTGGCGCGGCACCGGAAGGGTGCGGATGATTTCGCCCGTCGGCGTGACGACCTCAAGCGACATGACCATATCTTCGATTTTTCCATATTTGGTGGAAAGAACTCCGGTTCCGCGATGCGCCAGAAATCCGCCGATCGTCGCACAGGCGATGGAGGCCGGAAGATGCATGGTGGAATAGCCTTCCTTGTTGCAGCGCCATTCGAGATGCCGCGCGATCATTCCGGTCTGACATGTAACAGTAAGTGCTTCCCTGTCAATGCCTTTGAACTTGTTCATGCGCTTCATGTCGATGATGATTCCGCCGTAGACGGGCAGTGCTCCGCCCTGCGAACCCGAACCGCCGCCCCATGGAACCACGGGAATGTGGTAATGGTTGGCCACTTTCACCACTTTGGCGATCTCCTCGGCGCTGCCGGGATGGATGATGAAGTCCGGTTTGGGCGTTTCCATGCCGCGGTCGTGCCACATTTCGGGAATCCAGTAGTAGTCGATTGAGTGACCGAACTTGTCGGCATCACGGGTACAGACATTGTCGTCGCCGACGATGTCCGTAAGCTCCGTGCGGATCATTTCATACATGTAGCTGTCTTTCGAGACTAACATTTTGTCCTCCGTTTTGTTGGATGTATCTCGTTGAAAATCATTCAGTTGTGATCTGAGTAAATCGGGGCGAGCGCATCATGGATCCTCCGGTATTTCCGGAAGAGCCGCCCATACTGTTCCGCCAGAACCGGATCGGGAGTCAGATTCCGGTCGATTCTCAGGCATTTGTGAACCGCATCCGCGCTGTTTTCGAAGAGTCCGATTCCGGTTCCCGCCAGCAGCGCGCTTCCGAACGAGGCGTCGCCCGGAGTGGAAACCTGTACCGGAAGATGGAATACATTGCAGACAATTTCACTCCAGAGACGGCTTCTTGCTCCGCCTCCGATCAGGAAAATCCGTTTCACCGGAAGCTGCATGCGTTCGATGACGCCGTAGCAGTCGAGGAGGGAGAATGCCACCCCCTCCAGCAGCGCCCGCAGAAAATCCCCTTTCGTGGAGGAGATCGCCATGCCGGTGAAACTGCCCCGGAGATCCGCATCCCAGTACGGCGAGCGTTCTCCCTGAAGATAGGGATGGAAGAACATGCCGTTGGCTCCGGCCGGAGAGAGGGCCGCCTGCTGATCCATCAGTTCAAATGCTTTGGTTCCAAGCTGTTGCGCTTCCAGTTTCTCCCTGTCGCAGAAGAGGTCGCGGAACCATCGCTGGCAGAGGGCCGCCGCGTTCGTGGCGGAGACCGTGTACCACATGCCCGGGATCACGTGCGAATAGGTCAGCGTGGTCCGGTCGGGGTGCGCTTCGGCCGTCATGACATTGACATTGCCTGCCGTCGCCAGTTTGACGATGCAGTCGCCCGGCTCGATGGCTCCGGCTCCATAGTCTTCCACCGCCGAGTCGGAGGTTCCGCAGACGACCGGTGTCCCTTCGGGGATTCCCGTATCCGCCGCCGCTTTCGCCGTGACTTTTCCAAGCAGATCCGTCGGGTTGACCAGTTCCGGCAATGCGGCGGGGTTCACTCCCGCCAGTTCCGCCAGTTCCGCCGCCCATTTCCGGTTCGGCATATCATAGAAAAGCGTTCCCTGTGCCTCGATGTAATCCGTTGCCGCCAACCCTGTTACAAGGTAACGGACATAGTCCTTGACAAAGAGGATGTGTTTGGTCTTTTTCAGAACGTCGGGTTCATGGTTTCTGAGCCACATCATCTGCGGCAGGGTCCAGGTGGGAGTCGGTATCTGGTACGCCGTGCGGAAGATGGTATCCAAATACTTCTCTTTCAGGTAGATACATTCTTTTACGCTGCGCTGGTCAGTCCACATGATGGTCCTGCGGACGGGGGTCATGTTTCCGTCCAGCAGGACCGCGTTGTGGGTGGAGCCGTCGAAGGAGACGGCCCGGACGGCGGAGAAGTCCACGCCTTTGCTTCTTACTTTTGCAAGTGCTTCGCACATAGCGGGATACCAGTCGTTCGGATCCTGTTCGGACCAGCCCTGGTGTTCGTAATGCGTGGTGTACTCCACCGAGGCCTCTCCGAGGATGTTGCCCGTCGCGTCGATCGCCGTGACTTTGCAGCCGCCCGAGCCGAAGTCGATTCCGAGCAGTACGATTGCATCCATCCTTATTTCACCCAGCTGTGCTGCGGATCTTTCGAGGAGATGAGTCCGCGGTTGACTTTTCCGGTCATGGTCCAGAGGTAATACATCTGATATCCCGGTGCGCCGCAGAGCGGATGGTAGCCTTCGGCGATTGCGACCGTGTCGTTGTTTTTGACGGTGTAGGTCTCGTCGATGGAGCCGTCCGGCTGATAGACCTTCTGGATTCCGAAGCCCTGCGGGGGATCGAAACGGTAGAAATAGGTCTCCTCCATGTCAATTTCTTCGGGGAGATTGTCGAAGTCGTGGCGGTGCGGAGGATAGCCCGACCAGTTGCCGGAGGGGATCAGCCCTTCGCCGATGTAGAAGTGTTCGGAATCGAACTTTTCATCGAGCATGATGGTTGCCTGACGGGTGAAGTTGTCGCGTCCCAGCGAGATGGTGCGGGTCTGTTCCGGCGTGATGACGGTCGGCTCTGCGGTGGCGCGGCTCGCGGGGGAGGCGTTGTACGCAATGTCGACATCGGTGAGAGCGGTGATTTCATAGTCGGTTTTCCAGGGAAGGTAGACCGTATGCGGCTTGCCGTCGAAGACGTTTCTGCGTCCGCCGACCTCGTCGAACTGGAACGAGCTTCCCTTCACCGCGCATTTCCCGCCGAGCAGGACCAGCGCCACTTCAAAATCGCCGGTCGAACTCCTGTAACTGGTTCCCGCTTTAAGCTGAATGATTCCGAATTCGGTGAGCTGCATATGGTATTCCCCGAGATCGAACACTTTGTTGTATCCCTGACGGGGCGTGAGATGAATCAGAAGTTTTTCGCTGCTCATAAGAGTTGTCTCCTTTCGGTTGAATTACTGGACTACAACGGGTTCAATGTCGAGAATGCGGCAGAGGTCAAGCAGTTCCGGCACGATGTCCCCGTAGGCAAGGGCGTAATGGTGTTCCCAGCCCTGGCCGATGACGACTTCGCGGAGCTTGTCGCATCCGGCGTCAAATTTGATTTTCAGCGGATTGCCGCGGACGAAAAGATCGGTATCGAGTCCTTCGCCGGTGGCGATGAGCATCCGGAAGCCGTCGCCGTCGCGCTTCTCGCCGAGACGAGCCAGCGTGACGCGTCCCGGTTTGAGCGGAAACTCGTCCGTGACCCCCTTGACTCCGCCTCCTTCGACGGTCGCGCTGTGACAGAGCTTTGCCTGATATCCCTCTTTGCAGAGTCGGCACGGAGCCGCGCCGCAGTGCCATGCCACGCCGTAATCGCCCTCCATCACGATCATGTCGCAGAAGAACGGCAGATCGCCGGTGAGCTCCTGTTCGATCCGCATCATGACCGCGCCGTAGGCGTCGCCTTCGCAGGCCGTGAGAAACCCGTGATTGGTGAGATGTCCGATGGTCGAGCAGATCGCAATTCCATAAAGATCATTGGAAATGAATTCCGGCCAGCAGCGCATGGCGAAGGTGTCGACAAGGAACTTGTCCTTCATCTTGCCGACCGCGGCATACAGGGCGGCGGATTTCTTAAGCTGTTCTTCACTGGGACCGTCGGTCTCATGAACTTTGGCGTCGGAAAGAATCGTTTTCATGGCATCGTCGAGTTCCTGATCGGTCAGATGGCGCGCCGTTTCGATCACTTCGTGCTCCGTGATGAACTTGACCTCCGGCCCGACTTTCGTGCGCAGAAGCATTTCGTCGCAGCTGGAGGTGAAGAACCCGGGAACGCGTCCTCCGATCACTCCGATGCGCATTCTGGAAAGCATGTTGAGCGTTTTTGTGACACGGATCGCCTTTTCCAGTCCCGCGGCGGCCTCCTTCGACCCGACCTCCGCATGGACATGAAAATAGGGAACGTGCATCCGGTACATGAAATGCGAGTTCATGTTCGCCGCGCAGAAGGAGTTGTTCTGGAGACGGCCTCCTTTCGGATCCGGTTCCTTCATCGACCAGAGAACCACCGGCACTTTCAGTCTCTGCGCAAACATCGGAACGATCACTCCCAGCGAGAAGGTCATGAAATGCGCCACAATCATGTCGGGCCGTTCCTTTTCGAAGAAATCGAGCTCCTGAATCGCCTTGTCCTCGAAATCGATCATGCGGTCCCCGCCGATGACCTCAACGTTCGGAAGACTCTGAAGATACTCTTTTGCATTCTTCCGCGCGGCTTCGAGCGTTTCGTTGGTCCAGTTCGCCTTTGTCAGCGGAAGATAGCCGATCTTGAATGTGTGTGCCATTTTCTTCTCCTTATCCTTGAGATTGATGTTCCGCGAGGAACTCATCGACTTGTCTGCGTGTGGGAATGCCGGCGCGTCCGCCCAGTTTCCGACATTTGACGGCCGAAACCGCCGAGGCGAAACGCATGCTTTCATAGAGGTCGGCGCTCTCCAGATATTTGACCGCGAACGCGCCGTGGAACACGTCGCCGGCTCCGGTCGTGTCCACCGGCGTGACCCGGAACGCCGGGCAGTGAATGATTTTTCCGTTGTCAATCGCGATGGATCCCTTGTCGCCCATCGTGACTCCGGTGACTTTCGCCCCGATTTTCACGAGTTTCAGCAGCGCCTTTTCCAGATCCTGTTCGCCGGTCCAGGTGCGGGCGAAGTATTCGGAGGTGAACAGAAGATCCGTGTGTTCCATGATCTTTTCCACCCCGGGACGGATCGTTCCCGCATCCAGACTGACCAGCACTCCATGTTTCCGGGCTTCTTCCGCGGCAACGATCGCCGCCGCCGTATTGTGGCCGTCGAGATGCAGAAGTTTTGCATTGAGAATCCGTTCCATGTCCAGCTCGGAGGGATCCAGTTCCCGGAGAGTGCCGCGCGTCCAGGCGATGCTCCGTTTTCCGGTCGGCTGGTCGATCCAGCAGTAGGCGATCGGCGAGGTGCTGTCCTGACGCACCCTCATGGAGCCTGTAAAGATGTTCTCCGCTTCAAGATCCTGAAGAATGCGTCTGCCGGGATCGTCGTCTCCGACCATGCTGAGGAAGGCCGTTTTCATGCCGAGCCGGGCAGCCGCCACGGTCGCCGTCGCCGCGGGGCCTCCGCCTTGAATCAGGTGTTCGAGAATCTGGACCTTGTGGTCGATCGGGATCTCCGGCAGAAGACAGATGTAGTCGTTGCTGCAGAAGCCGAGTCCGACAAATTCGATTTCATTCTTGTTTTTTATCATCTGGAAAATCTCCTTCCATTGGTAAGAATATCTCTCTTTTCGGAAATGTCAAGAAACTGAAATGAGAATATTTGATAAAAAATGAAAAAATATGATAATTCGGAATCTGTTGCTTCCTCTTCCGCGTTTTCTCTTTTATTTTTCTATTCTCGCGATTCGAGATTCACTTGTTTTCTCACTCCTGACTGCGAAAATATGATATAAAAATGAGAAATTTCAGAAAAATATCACTTTTTCTCATTGACTTCTCTCACACAACCGGTATAGTACCCGGAAAGAAACCCCGGGAGCGTGTATGAAGAATCTGCGGACTTTTGCCATTGTCGATTATCTGAAAACCAGAAAATACTGTTCCGTCAACGAACTGATGGAACAGTTTCATGTGTCGCCTGCGACGATCCATCGGGACATTGCCAGTCTGGTTGCCCGGAATCTGATCCAGAAGGTTCACGGCGGCGTGGCCTATATCGATCAGTCGGAAGCTGCGGACAAAATGACCGTTCTCTCCTCCACCTTTCAGGAGCGGATCAACTGGAACCAGAACCGGAAACGGAAAATTTCCGAGTCCGCGATTCAGGAGATCGCTGAAGGAGACATTATTTTTCTGGACTCGTCCACCACGGTGTTTTTCCTTGCGGAGCGGCTTCTGGAATCCTCCTTTTCGAACCTGACCATCGTGACGAATTCCGCGATGATTATTCAGAATTTTCATAAATTTCCGCCGCATTACGTTCTGATTTCTCTCGGGGGAACGTTTGATCTTCAGCTGAATGCGTTTCTCGGGCAGGCGGCGATCCGCGAACTGGAACGGCTCTCCATTTCCAAGGCCTTCATTTCCGCATTCGGGATCGACGGGGAGCTGGTGACGACGAATCATGAATATCACTCCTCCCTGCTGCTGAAGGTGCTGGAGGTTGCCAAAAAACGGTATCTTCTCGCGGACCGCAGCAAATTTGACCGCAGCGGTCTCTTCAAACTCGGAACCCGATCCTCCTTTGACCGGATTATTACCGATTGACCTTGCTTTCCGCTTCTCTGCGGATGAGCTCTTTTCTCCGGCACGAATTGTGCTGGAAACAAACAACGCGGAACCGGAATTGACATCCGGTTCCGCGTTTTCTTTTTCCGAGGGCGCCGCGCAATCGCGGCGGAGGTCAGGCGTTCTGTTTCAGAAGCCGGACCCCGTGCGGAGCGATCTCGAGGATGGGCTGCTCCGAGTGGAAGGTTTCTCCGGTCCAGAGATCCGTGGCGGTATTCCCGAGAAGAAGGGGATGCTGCACAGGAGCATCGGAGAGGTTGAAAACTCCGATTGCACTTCCGCCGTCCGCCAGCGCTTTGCGATAGATGCGGCAGGCTCCCGCGATTTCCAGTTCGGGTTTCGCCGCAAGAATATCCTGATCGATGGCGATGACCTCGTCGTTGGTCAGCAGTTCGAAGGTGGGATCATCCATGCCCGCGATGTCGCAGCTCAGGAGAAGCGGAGCGGAGAGAAGACTCCAGAGCGAGAACTGGGTCCTCTGTTCCTCGGGCGTCAGATTGGACTGCTTGTAGGTCGGATTCGGACGGTTCGGAATGCCGATGGCTCCGATCTGCAGCATATCGGGATCGTTCCAGTGACCGGGAGCCATGTAGTTCCACCAGCCGGGATTGTGTTCAAAACCGATGCGGCTGATGCTTTCCCAGGTGTCCTTGATGTCCCCGGAGATCCGCCACATCTGCGCCAGTTTGGAGAGTTCCGGAGCAAGCGGATACGGAGAGTTGTTCGAAAGACTCAGAAGAATGTCTCGTCCGCAGAAACGGAGCGCGCGGCTGATGCGTTCCGTGGTCGGGACATCATTGATGTACCAGTCGACTTTGACAAAATCGACGCCCCATTCCGCCCACTGGCGGACGTCGTCATCGAAGCGCCAGACGCTGCCGGTCCGGTACTGTCCCAGATCGCGGCCGGACGGAAAGCGCCCGAAAACCTGATTGGGCTGAAGACGTTCTCCGGCGGGCTGGTAGAAGCGCTGTTCGTATCCGCCGTCGTCGGAGCCGCCGCGGAATCCGGCGTAGGAGCTGATCCACGGGGTGGAATAGAGGCCGAAGTGCAGTCCGAGCGAGTGGATGTAGTCCGCCAGCGCATACATGTCGGGAAAGCGCTCGTTACCCTGAAGGGCGTTGAATTTTCCGCCGCGTTCGCCCTGCCAGCAGTCGTCGATGTTGATGTAGCTCCAGCCGTGGGCGGCGAGTCCGCGGTCGACCATGGCGCGTCCGGCGGCGCGGATGGATTCATCGCTGACGCTTTCGGAATGGCAGTACCAGCTGTTCCAGCCCATCGGCGGAGTCAGCGCGATCTCCTCTCCGATCACAAGTTCCACCGAGAAGCTGACGGCGCCGGTTTCATTTTCCGCCACGAATTCCAGCGGATAGTTTCCCGGTGCGGCAATGGATCCGGAAACCGTGGCATTTTTGGCATGAAAAACGATTCCATCCGGCAGTTGTTTGGCCGACAGGGTGCCGTCGGTGAGCGGCAGATGGAAAAAGACCGGATTTCCGGGCCGGGCGCCGATCCGTTTTGCACCATTGTAGCGAGGCAGTGATTTCATCATATGTTCTGTTCCTTAAAGTTCCGGAGTATCCGTGAGTTCTGCTTCCGGAGATTCGAGCTGATGAAGTTCGAGAATCTCCAGACGGTTGCTTCCCTTCCGCAGAAGCGGCGCCGGAAGATAGAGCGTGTGCGTGGGACCGATTTCCCAGTATCTTCCGAGGTTGAATCCGTTGAGGAAGGCGATTCCTTTTTTTCCCGGAATCCGGAGAAAGGTATCGGCGGGTTCTTCGACCTGGAATTCTCCTTTGTAGAAGCAGGGAGTTTCCGGCAGGGGGCGGTCGGCGGTCCGGTATTCCAGACAAGAGAGATCCTCCAGGGGCAGGGGGAAGACCTCCCAGCCGAACTGGAACTGGTTGCCGACGCGGACTCCGTCGGTGATTCCCTTGCGGGCATTGCGTTCCATGAAGGGACCGTAGTTCGCGCGGCCCATGTTCTCCACAAGAATTTCGAGAATGTCTCCCTCCTTCGCGGAGAGGGAAAATTCATGCGATTCGTCGTTACAGTAGACGGTTGCCGCATGCGTGCCGTTCAGGTACACCAGGGCGCGGTCGCGGGGTTCGTCGATCACGACGGGTTCATTCTCAATGTCGCGGATCAGTTTTGTGCGGTAGAGAATGAATCCGAGTGACTGGCCGAGTTCCTCCATGCAGGGGGGCGTCGCATGAAATTCCGATTTGGAAAGGCGATTCAGATTTTTCAGAAGCGGGGCCTGTTCGGTCAGAGCCACTTTTCCGAAGGCTTTGACCGGCAGAGTCGGCGGGGGGGGGACGGAAAGATCAATTCCCGAGCCGAACTCGGCCAGAATTTTCCGGAACATTTCATATTTCGGGGTGATTCCGCCGTTTTCGTTGAGGGGAGCGTCATCGTCATAGCTGCTGACGGTCGGCTGATACTGTTTGGGGCCGATGCAGTTGGCCCCGTTGAAAAATCCGAAATTGGTGCCTCCGTGGAACATGTAAAGACTGACGTTTCCGTTGTGTTCCAGGATTTCCCGCAGAGAATTTCCTGCATCTTCCGGGGATCTGGAATGATGTTTTTCCCCCCAGTGGTCGAACCAGCCGTTCCAGAATTCGCAGCACATTTTCGGTTTTCCAGGCTGGAATTTTTCCAGTTCCTCGAACGCGTTTGCGGCTTTGCTGCCGAAGTTGCCGGTGGCCCAGACTCCGGGAAGGGTGCCGCCGTTGAGCATGGCGTAATTGGGCCCGTCGGATGTGAGCTGCATGATGCCGGGAAGGTGTTTCGAAAGCAGATCGGAAAGAAACTGGAGATACCGTTTATCGTTTCCGTAACTTCCATATTCATTTTCCACCTGGACGGCAATGACGGGGCCGTCCTTTTTGCAGGAGAAACGGTTGATTCTCGGCAGAAGTTCATCGAAGTAGCGTTCGACCGCCTCCAGATAAGGGCGGTTGAAGCAGCGGAGCCGGATGCCCGGAATGGCCGTCAGCCAGCCGGGCAATGCGCCGAATTCCCATTCGGAACAGATGTAGGGGCCCGGACGGACAATTACTTTAAGATCATATTGCCGGGCCAGGGAGAGATAGCGTTCCAGATCGCCGAATTCCGTAAAATGAAATTCGCCCGGGCGGGGTTCATGGAGGTTCCATGCGGTATAGGTTTCCAAAGTATTGAGTCCGAGAGCCTTCATTTTTCGGAACCGGTCTTCCCAGAGGGCCGGATGAATTCGAAAATAGTGCATGGCTCCGGCGAGAATCCGGAACGGTTTTCCATCCAGCAGGAATTCCGTTCCCCTCATTTCAAATGTACTCATAATCATTCTCCAAATCAGATCATGTTTCAACGTTTCCGGATAACATAGCATCTCCTGGATTCTTTTCAATATTTTTACGCTGAATTCCGCTGAATTCCGTTTTTCGTGAACATTCTTCGAAGGGGGAAGCAGGAAAATCATGATTCATGGAATGGAAAAAGCCCGCAGGGCCTTGGAAGGTGCAGGTCCGTGACCTGCTTCGGTCCAGCTGAATAAGCTGGTCGCCCATCGGGCGAAATCCAGAGAAACGCTCCATTCCGACTCCGAAGCCCCATTGGACACCATGTTTGAAAAGCCCGCAGGGCCTTTGAAGGTGCAGGTCCGTGACCTGCTTCGGTCCAGCTGAATAAGCTGGTCGCCCGCCGGGCGAAATCTTCAGAGATAAGAAAGCGGAGAATCCATCGGAAAAGAAATCGGTTTCGTGCTCCGCACGACCAGCGTCTCGCCGCTGAGGCTTTGAAGGTGCAGGTCCGTGACCTGCTTCGGTCCAGCTGAATAAGCTGGTCGC
Source organism: uncultured Victivallales bacterium (assembly GCA_944390735.1). GTDB lineage: Bacteria > Verrucomicrobiota > Lentisphaeria > Victivallales > UBA1829 > UBA1829. The sequence goes on from CALXRL010000017.1 coordinate 14,882, forward strand.
CCGTCGGGCGAAATCTTCAGAGAAAAAGAAAACGGAGAATCCATCGGAAAAGAAATCGGTTTCGTGCTCCGCACGACCAGCGTCTCGCCGCTGGACCGCGACAAGGGCAGCGGCCCTTGACCCGAGAAAAATGCATTCGCATTTTTCCGCAGGATTCGTGTCGGAGCCGGAATGAGAGGTCAATGTCGGACCAGAAGCGTTGCGAAGGCTCCGTCGTGATGAACTTCGGGAAGAAGAACCCTGCTGGCGGTTTCCTGGAACTCGGGATGTCGTTTCAGGAACTGTTCCACCTGAAGAATGTCCTCTTCCGGTTCGATGCTGCACGTGGAATAGAGGAGGGCCCCTCCGGAACGGACCAGAGGAGCCAGTCCGTCCAGAATTTTTTTCTGAAGCGCGACCACTTCCGCGAGTCGCTGCCGATGGAATCTCCACGGGACATCGGGCCGTCGTCTCGCCACCCCGGTGTTGGAACAGGGCGCATCAATGAAAATCAGATCGAAGGATTCCCGCGGGACATGCGGCTTGACCGCATCCATTTCGATCGCTTTTACGGAAGGCATGGCAAGGCGTTTGAAATTCTCCAGCATGGCTTCGATTCGGAACGCGGACCGATCCGCCGCCGTGAAATCCGTATGATCCATTGCGGAATCATACATCAGCACGGTCTTTCCGCCGGGAGCCGCACAGGCATCCAGCACCTGTCCCCGAAGGAAGGGTTTGCAGAGAGTCACACTCATCGCGGTTGCGGGATCCTGAATGTAGATTCTGCCATTTAGAAAGGCCTCCGAGCGGAAGAGAACCTCAGGCGCGGAACATTCAAAGAACATGAAGTCCCCGGTAAAAGCCAGGGCCAGCGGAACGGAGACTTCCGCCAGATCCGCGGACAGTTCCCCGGAACGGAGACGATATGCCATGGGGGGATTTTCGGAACAGGCCTGAATCATTTCTCCGGTTTTCTCCGATCCGTACGACCGATTCCAGCGATCTTTCAGAAGGTCCGGAAAATCCGGAGGAAAGGGTCCTTTTCCGACCGTCCGGAGAGCATTCCGCAGAACGGCATTGAGAAATCCGGCCGCGGCACGTTGTCTGGTGTGCTTGAGATGCTCCACCGCGACATTCACCGCCGACTCTCCCGCGATCGCTGTCTGAAAAAGCGCCTGCGCCAGAGCCGAGAGCGCCACTGCCTTCACCTCCATCCGGATCGTTCCCCGGGAGACGGAACTCATCACCAGATGATCCAGCAGCTCCTTGTGACGGAAATATTCGAAGAGAACCGAAGCCGCCGCCCGAGCGATCTCCGGATCCTCCCTCCGGATGGTTTCAATGCAGTCATCCAGTGTAATGGATTTGGTGTTCCAGTCCAGGATCCCCCGCGAAGCCGCCGCGAGAATCCGTTCGGAATTTCCTTTTCCGGCATATTTCATCGACTTTTTTCCTCCATGAGCGCTTTGCAGAGATCCGGATCGCTCTGCGCATTCCGGAAGAGCCTCCAGGAAGCGAACGCGAGAAGCAGTTCGCAGAGCGCCAGAAAACCGCAGACGGCAATGAACACGTTTCCATACAGGGAATAAAAGGTCGGTTTCGGATCCAGCGGAATTGGGACCAGAAATTTTTTGGCCGCGCGCATCCGTTTCCCCGGATCGTTTTTCGGACTGATGGATTCCAGCAGTTCCCCGCGCGGAGAAATCAGAACCGAATAGTTGGAATTTCCGCATCGGAGAAGAGGCAGCCTTGTTTCAATCGCCCGGAAGAGCCCGTTGACATAGTGTTGATCGGACTCGAAACTGGTGGGATACCACGCATCGTTGGAGATGACCAGAAGCAGATTTGCTCCGTTCACCGCGTGTCCCCGCGAAAGGAATGGAAACACCGATTCATAACAGATGGAAATTCCCGCCCGGATGCCGGGTGTCACTTCAATGGGGTTCAACCGCTTTCCCGGCGTGAGATTGCGTCCCATGCCGATCATTCGGTTGAGTTCGGGAAATTCGTTTCCGAACGGAACGTATTCCCCGAACGGCACCCGGTGGACCTTGTAGTAGCGGTCTTGGATTTTCCCCCCGCCTTCGGTGATGAGAAGCGCCGCGTTGAAGATGTCGAAATCGAACCTTCCCGATTTTCCGACAGACGGCTGAAAGTCGATGCTTCCCAGAAGGAACGGCACCTTCCAGCGTTCGAGAAACGATCCGATTTTTTCCCGGTACTGCTCGGAAATCTCCTGTCCGCCGCTGTAGGCATAGGGGACGGCGGTTTCGGGCCAGACGATGAGTTTCAGCGAGGTGTCGGGCCGGGAATCAATCGGAATGATCCTTCTTGCCGCGGCATCCTCGCGGAGGAGTTTCTCCGAGAGACCGGCACACACATCCAGCGCCTCCTTTGCCAGTTCGTAGTTTGCCGTTCTTCTCTGGGAGATGTCGCACTGCACCACTCCGATCGGGGCGATCCGGACCGATTCATGATGGAGTTTGTGCACCTTCATCAGATGGAGCCCGAAGGAGAAGCATCCGAGAATCAGCAGAAATGCCAGCGTCAGCGGATACTGCCTCAGATAGCATCGGGTCCCCAGTCCGATCCGCAGCGAACGAATTGCCAGCGCCAGCGCCGTGTTGAAAAGCACCACCAGAAAACTGACGCCGAAGACCCCGGTGTATTCACAGATCTGAATCAGCGGCAGATTTTTCCATTGCGACGTGCCCAGATAATTCCACGGCAGTCCTGTCATGATCCATCCGCGGAGCCACTCCGTGACGCACCAGATGGATGCCGACGCCAGGACAAACAGAATCGCCGATCCCGGATTGCGGAACGGAATGGTTTCCGCCAGACATTCCGATCCCTTGAGCCGGTCGCGGACTCCGTATGCCAGATTCCTCCAGAGGAACGCCACCAGCATCGCCCAGAGCGCGGGGAAAACGGCCAGCACCACGGACAGAACAAACGGAATCGGCAGCGCAATCTCCCTCAGCCAGAAAAAGGAGCAGAGACTCCAGAAATATCCCCAGACCAGTCCCCGGAGAAACGCTCCCGCGGCGGAGACCGTCGTCACACAGAGAAACAGCGGAATCAGAAGGAACCATGCCAGAACGCTCCAGTTGATTCCGGGAAAGATCGTCGCGGAAAACGCTCCCGCGGCGGCAAGAAACAGATACTCCAGAACAATTCCGGTCCTCGTGGCTGCGAACGCACGCATCCATCCGGAGGCCCGGCGCAGGGAAAACAGTTGCTTCAGCACAGAAAAACTCCTTGAATTATCATAAAATCTCGAGACTTTTCCCGAAATGATTAGAAAAATTCGGTTTCAGCGTGTAATTTAACATACATTGCAAGGAATTAAAACCGGCGGCGGAAAAAAAAGCCGCCGATTTGTCGGGAGTACCTGAAAACTCCGGGACGTTTCCTCCGTTCCGGAGTCTTCCGGTGCCTCCGGCGAACAACCTGAAGGATTTTCGGTATGAAAGACAAAACAATTTTTTACGACCACCTGATTATCGGCAGCGGACTGGCGGGACTGACCTCCGCACTGATGCTTGCGGAGAAGTCGAAGGGCCGGATCTGCGTCATCACGAAAGGGAATCTGGAAACCTGCAATTCCCGTCTGGCGCAGGGGGGCATCGCCTGCGTGCTGGACAAGGGGGACTCCTTCGATGAACACATTGCCGACACCCTGGCCGCCGGAGCGCATCTCTGCAACGCGGTCAATGTGCGCGAAATTGTGGAAGCCGGACCGGAAAAAATCAAATGGCTGATGGATCTGGGCACCCATTTCACCACCCGCGGGGAAATCGGGGAAAACAACGAGGCGCAGAAAAAGGATGAGTTCCATCTCGGACGGGAAGGCGGTCATCACAAACGGCGCGTGATCCATGCCGGCGACATCACCGGCGAGGAGGTGCACGATACGCTGATCGCCGCGTGCAAGGCGAATCCGCAGATCGAAATTCTGGAACGCCACTCCGCCATCGACCTCATCACCTCGTGGCGGCTCGGATGGATGGGGGAGAATCAGTGCCTCGGAGCCTATGTGCTCGACATCGACACCGGCGACGTCAAGACCATGGTCGCCGATACCGTGACGGTCGCCGCCGGCGGAACCGGGAAAGTCTATCTTTACACCAGCAACTCGGAAGTCGCCTGCGGCAGCGGGGTCGCCATGTGCTACCGCGCCCACTGCCCGATTGCAAACATGGAGTTTCTCCAGTTCCATCCGACGATTCTGTATCATCCAAAAGTCAACTCCTTCCTCATCAGCGAAGCGCTGCGGGGGGAGGGCGGCATTCTGAAAGTGAAGGATTCCTCCGGCAATCTGGTCACCTTTATGGAGAAATATCACGAGATGGGCAGTCTTGCCCCCCGCGATGTGGTGGCTAGGGCGATCGACAACGAACTGAAGGTGCGCGGTCTCCAGTGCGCCTATCTGGATATGACCATGCTTGACCGGGCGTTTCTGGAGAAGCGGTTTCCGAAAATCTTTTCGCAGTGTCTTGCCGCCGGAATTGACATGTCGGTTCAGCCGATCCCCGTGGTTCCCGCGGCGCATTACAGCTGCGGCGGAGTCAAGACCGATGTCAACGGGTGGACCGGAATCCGGGGCCTTTACGTGGTCGGCGAGAGCGGCTGCACGGGACTGCACGGTGCGAACCGTCTGGCGAGCAACAGTCTGCTGGAGGCGCTGGTGGTACCCGACTTTGCATCGAAGCACATCATGGAGCATTACGACGAGATCCGCGGCGGCCGGCCGAACGGAAAGATCCCGGAATGGTCGCGCGGCAACGCCACGGATTCCGATGAACAGGTGGTGCTCTCCCACAACTGGGATGAGATCCGCCGTTTCATGTGGGACTATGTGGGCATTGTCCGCACGAACAAGCGTCTGGAACGGGCCAAGCGCCGCGTGAAGAACATCCGTGAGGAGATCGACAAGTACTACTGGGATTTCCACATCACCAAGGAACTGGTGGAACTGCGGAACATCACAACGGTGGCGGAGCTGATTATTGATTCGGCCATGTCCCGCAAGGAGAGCCGCGGACTCCATTACAACGCCGATTATCCCGACCGCGATCCTTCGCTCGACGGAGTGGACACCATCATCACAAAACCCTACAAGCAATGACTCTGAAACCGAAAATAGCACCCTATATCACGGAGATTATCGCCACGCTGCAGAACGCCGGATACGAGGCCTATATCGTCGGGGGGGCCGTGCGCGATTTTCTGATCGACCGTCAGCCGAAGGATTACGATCTTTCCACCTCGGCGACACCGGAGGAGATTAAAAAAGTCTTCCGCAAGCAGCATGTGATGATTATCGGCCGCCGCTTCCGGCTGGTGCATTACTACCACGGAAAGGAGATCATTGAGATCAGCACTTTCCGCCGGAAGCCCGAACATGCGGAGCTGGAACCGACCGGAAAGCCGATTCCCGCCAAGCTCGCCGCCGCGCCGGAACACATGATTTTCCGCGACAATGAATTCGGAACCGCGGAGGAGGACGCGTGGAGACGGGACTTCTCGGTCAACGCCCTCTTTTACGATCCCGTTCACGATCAGATTCTCGACTACACCGGAATGGGGCTGAACGACATCCGCGCCGGCATTGTCCGGGTGATCGGCGAACCGGAGGTGCGTCTGGAGGAGGACCCTGTCCGCATTCTCCGCGCGCTGAAACTGGTCGGACAGTATCAGTTCCGCATGGATCCGGCAACCGAGGCGGCTGTGCGCAAGTGCATGCCCCTGATCAAGCTGGCATCCGATTCGCGCATGACGCTGGAGCTGGAGAAAATCCTCAAGAATCCCTACGGGGACCGCATTCTGGAGACCTTCCGCGAATACGGGTTCCTGGCGTACTTCCTGCCGGCGCTGAACGCCCGCTGGGAGGAGCCGGAGATGAAACATGTCCGGGAGCTCTGGCGCCTCCGGAACGAGCGGATCCGGAACGGGGAATACCGGGAGAGCATTTCGCTGGCAATGTCGCTGATTGTTCTTCCGTTCGCCGAAAAACGGTTCAACAGCCGGGGGGATCTCTTCTCCTATCATGCCGGAATCGAGAACGAGCTGAAGGATGCCATCACGCGGGCGCTGTGTCCGCGGACTCCCACCCGACGGGCGGTGGCGGCCGCGGTCCGGACCCTTCTTCTTCAGCCGAAATTCCTGAACGAGTCCGAGGAGAACCGCGAACGCCTGAAACATCATCCGGGCTATTCCCATGCGCGCGAACTTGCCCTGATTCACAACGTGATTCATCATCACAGCGAGCATTTTGAATCGCTCTGGCCGAAGGGGAATCCGAATGCGAAAAAACGGTTTCCGCGTCACCGCAACCGGACGTTCAGCAATCGGAAGGCTCCTTCGAAATGAATGATCTTCTGCGTTTGGCCTTCAAAATTGCCGGGCTGCTTTTCCTGGTGCTGATTGTGCTTTCCTGTCTTCCGGTTCTGCTGATTGTTCTGCTTTTCCTGGCGATTACCGGAAATGTGGGAATGGCGAAAAACGTGATCTGGACCAGAACCGCCTTCGGACAGGCGCGCACTCCGGGGGAGAACTCCTCCGGCGGCCCGTCCGGGGCCGGGGAGGACGAGGACGACACCATCGAAGCCGAAGTCATCAACGCCGAAACCATAGTCGACGGAGCGGAAAAAACGGATGCTGCCGGTCATTCGAAAAACACCTTCCTGGAATAACGGCCTGCGGAAAAAACTGCTTCATTGTTTTCTGCTTGCCGTGATGCTCGGTCTCTCTTTTTTTCTGCTGCGCTCCTGTCTTCGACGCGGTTCGCGTCTGGAGGACTTCTCCGGCGGACGGTATGAGCGGACATTCCGGACCGGAAATTCCGTTCTGAAAAAGGAGCTGCTTTCCCTGAAGGGGCCGATCCTGGAACAGGAGTGGAAAAGTTCCGGAATGCTGGAGCGTTTCCATCGTCTTCACCGTCAAATTCCATCGTCGATGAGACAGACCCCCGCCGCGGCGGAAGCGGAGAGCCTTCCGGGCGCGAAGGGGGAAAAAAAAGAGGGAGAGGGAACGCTTTCCCGAGAAGAGTGGCTTGCGGAGTTTCACCGTCTTCTGGGGGAGATCCGGCGGCCGCTGAAAGGGATCGGGGAGTCCGCGGGGGAGTTCTCCGATTTTCTGGAAGTTCTCCGCAGCTGTGCCGGGGAGAGGGGGAACAACGCCGAATTTCCGGATCTGCCGCTGAAAAGTCTGCGGATTATGTTCGATTACGGATATGTGATGCTGTTTTCGGATCATCCGGATGTTTCTTATCTGGAGTCGGCGGTGCGTTCCGCGGAGAGCCGGATTCGGGAGAGGGGCCTTTCGGAAGGGGAGCGGCAATTTCTGGCGGCATGTGTGAAACGGAATCTGGAGCGCCCGTTCCCTCAGCGGAATCTGATGGTTCACGGACTTCTCCGCTCGCTGCGCGATTATGAGAAGGTGCGCCTGAACGGACTGCGCCTTTTTCTGGGGGAACCGAAACCGGGAACGTCGTTGAAGGAGTCGCTTTCCGGAGGGGAGGGGGCGTTCGGTGCCGCTGTGAAGATCTGGGTGCGCGACTTTTTTTACGATGTCGACCGGGATCAGATTCAGACCATCCGGATGTACCGGACGTTTCTGAACAGTCGGAAGTTCGTCTCCTTCCGGGAGTTCGAGACGGTGCTGCCGCATTCTCCGACCCGTCCGATGGCGCGGCGGGAATGGAATCTCTTCCGGGAGGAGATGCGCCGCCAGTCCGAGGTGATCGACGACCTGAGACGTCTGCTGTTGAAGCTGGAGCCCGCCGCATTCTCTGCGGAAATGCGTCGTTCGCTGGTCGACGGGAGCGAACTTTCCGGATCTATCTGAAAGAAGAAATCCGCCTCCGGCGGCTCCCGCAAAGAGAGGACGCGCCGGAAGGGATGCGTTTGTTTTCCTCCGCGATCATCTCTCCGGCAGAAGAAGCAGCTGGGGAAAGCGTTCCGGATGACCGAAGAGCTCTTCCGGTGCATTGGAAAGATGCTGTTTGAGGCCGTTCCATGCTTTTTCACCGTCGCGGTCGAGGACCTTGATTCCGAGTCCGGGCGTGGCGCCGGGCTCCAGACGCAGCGGCATAAGATAGCGGGCGGGAAAGGTCAGATCGTAGGTGAGAATGCCTTCCTTTGCGGAAAAGCGGCATTGAACGCCCGGTTCCGCCCGATTTGGAAGGAGCGCGTTGTGAACACCGCCGGTCAGCTGGATGTCCGGAGCGTGACGGCGGAAGGCGACGGCACTGCGGGGGGATGTCGGGAAAATATCATAGCTCATGTCGTTCTGATCGAAGCCGATCCGGTTTTTCAGCGCGTGTTCCCGGGCGTCGCCGAGCGTGTCGAAAAAGAGCTGGATGCAGTCGTTCTTGTACCACCATTCCATGTTCCGGGAGTTGTGGATCATCACAAACTTGTCATCGCGAATCTCGAATCTCAGATGGAGATTCTTCTCGTTCCAGCCGATCTTCATGGTTCCGGAAAGATCCGTTTTTCCGTTCCATTTCTGCAATTTGCCCTGCGGATCGGGCTGCGGAATGACATGTTCCAGCGGAATCGCCGGAAGCGAATCCCAGGAAAACCCTTCCCTGACATAGCGGACCGGAAGAACGGAGATGGAAAAGGTGAGTTTTCTGCGAAGCGATCCCCAGGTGAATTCCAGCGGAAAGAGCAGAGAGGTGAAGCGATCGGGGGAAAGGTCAGTCGGACAGGGCAGCTCCATGGATTTGCGTTCGCGTCCCTTCAGCACGATCAGACGCTCTTTTCCCGAATCCAGAGCCGTTCCAAGGCGGACCTCGCGGGAGAGGGTGTTGTGGAGCAGAAGTTCCGCCGATTTTGTGTTTTTCACCCGGACCGCGATTTCAACCGGGAGCCGGTCCGAATGTTTCGGATCCGCATGTTTCAGCGCATCGGAGAGAAGCGGAAGGTACTGCTTTTTCATCCGGATGAAAATGGGAAAACCGGTGAGGGTAAATTCATAGGTTCCGCCGCCCGGCAGGACGTTGCAGGAATTGCCCATCATGTCGATGAATTCCGGATCCCCTTCCGGGAGGGAGAGGGAAAGACGGGGAGCGGAATTGCTGAGGCCCCGGTCGAGGTTTTCATCGAAATACCAGAGGGCGGCGACACAGCGGTCCTTGCCGTCGTCGAACAGATAGGCGCGGGCGCCGGGAGCGAACCGGATGTCCTCTTTGAATTCGGAATTGCCGAGAAGATCGGTCAGAACGCTTGCCATGATCATGGAGGAATAGGGCGTCCGGCTGTCGAGAAAAAGCGGCGCCCAGGAGCAGACCGCCTTCATCCGGTCGGCGTATTTGCAGGCGACCAGATAGCTGCGCAGAATGTTGGCCGCGGCGATCCGCTCCCCCCAGCCCAGATCGTAGGAGGGAACGCCCATGCGGTAATAGTTGTCCTTGACCGCGACTCCGACCCACGGATCCAGATTCAGAAACTCCGGCGCTATCAGCGGATAGTGATAGAGTCCTTCGCCCCAGAGAACCGGAATCTTCGGGTAGCCGATGCGGGAGAGGCCGTCCAGAAACTGGACTAGATCCTCCTCCAGATCGGGAGACTCGGGAAATGCACGGTAGACATGGCAGTCGATGGCTTTGAAACTTGTCTCCGGTTCCAGTTCCCGGCACGCCTGGAGAACGCCCAGAATTTCCCGCCGTCCCCCTTCGCCCATATTGTATGCACCCATCGGATTGAAGGTCGTTTTCGGGTTCGCTCTCATGAGTCCGCGGTTGATCGCGAGCATCAGTTTCGCATACTCCCTGAAATTGCCTTCCCGGAGTGTGGCAAAATGAACACCCGGTTCCGTCACCGCGGTCCAGTAGGTGATCCACGGGTGTTTTTTCGCCTGGGCGAAGGCAAGTTCCTCGGCCTCCTTCAGCAGGGAGGCCGGATAGGAGCGGAGTTCATGAAGCTTTTTGCCGTCGAGCCGGATCTCCTTTCCGGCAATCTGCGTGAAGGAGGTGATGTAAGTACCGAAATTTTCCATCCGGTACTGCTTCAGAAGCGGAAGAAGCGCGGGATTCAGCGCATCGTGCAGATAGGTGTGAGAGCCGTAGCCGCAGCGCATCAGCGTGGCAAGAAGCGTGTGCGGAACGTTCCCGTTCTGAAGCAGCGGGAACATGGAGGCAAATTTCCAGGAGGCCAGAAGATTCTTGTGTTTCGCGGTGTTGTCGGCAAAGACGAAACGGTTCAGCCGGAGAAAATCGGTGTAGGCGCGCAGACCGTGGGGGTTCACGTCGCAGCGGATGACGGTGACGCCAAGGGGAAAGGCGCTGTCATCCGCAATCGGGAGAATCTGTTCGCCCTTCTCCCCGAGATCGAAAGGGACCTCGCGGTTGAAGAGAGGACGTTTGAAAAAATCGCTCCCGGAGAGACGGATGGTCCCCTTTGTTTTCGCCGGACCCAGGATGCGGAGACGCGCATTGACCGGTCCGTCATGGGCGACCGTCGTTTCCAGCGGTCCGGAGGTCAGAAGCTGAAGCCCCATCCGGTTTCCCCGATAGGCTCCGGCGCTTCCGCCCTCTTCAAACTGGAGGTCGTCAATAAGAACGGAGTCGTGCGACTGAAACGCAAGAATCACACAGCGCGTCGGCAGACGGAAGGTGAACTGATGACGTTTCCATTCCTTTGTGGCCCGTCCGTTGTATCCTTTTCTTTTTCCGTTGTAGGAGAGTGCCGTGACGTTGAACCAGTTCCGGGTTTTCCCCGGCGCCAGTTTGACATGGAAACTGACCGTGTAGTCCCTGTCTGCATGAATCGGGAGGCAGAGCGTGTTCATCTGCATGTTCATCCGGAGAGAGTATTTGCCGGAATGCGCATCGGAATCGGTGATCTGTCCGAGCAGATCGGCGGTGCGCGAATAGAGATAGCGCGGTCCCGATTCGAAGGAGGGATTGATCAGAAAATTTCCCTTCGGATCGAACACGGGAACCGTGAAATCGTTGTCGGCCGTGAAATTGATGCCGCTGACGATGCTGGCATTTCCGGCGGGCGCGGAGGATTGTCCCGGAAGGAGCCGGAACGTCAGACCCGAGTCGATGTTCTTTGTGGTATATTGAATTACGATTCCCGTCCTGGCAAGATGCAGTTGAATGGGGGTGGAGCCGAACTCCAGACGGAACAGAACCTTTCCCGCGGGATCGCAGACCTCCAGCCGATTCGCTTTCGGGAATTGTCCCAGCGAGATCCAGCCGGAGACGATGCTCTTCCAGCGCTCGCGCGGAGGACTCTGAATCGTCTTCCCGTCGATCCGGATCTGCTTCCCCGCAATGAAACGGATCGGAAACGTGAACAGATTGACGGATTCACGAATTTGATCCGCATTCCCTTTCGGATCAAAGGTGAGAGCCACTTCGATGGAATGATCCTTTTGAAGCGTGATCGTTTGAATGTGATCGGCAGACTTCCCGTTTTTCAGCCGGAAGGCATGGCGCCGGACGACCCTGTTCGTCTCCGGATGAAACTCCTGCGTGAACTTCTGAAACGGGGACCACGACGGAGCCGGATTGAACCGGGAGGAAAGGGTCCATGCGGGCGTGTTGCCGATGAGATAGGAAAGATTCTCCACATTGGAATTGTTCCAGAGCAGACGGCTGCCGCCGAAATGGACGCCGTCCGCGCTGATGGCCGCTTTGATTTCGGCGCTTGTCTCCTTCCCCTTGAGAAACGGAGCCTTCGGTTCGGGAAGTTTCAGGTCCGCTGAGACTGCCGCGTTCGCGTTGAGCACCAGCAGGGAAAACGGAAGAACGAGTCGTTTGAGTTTCATGTTGTTCTCTTTCGTTGGAGTTATTGTGATACCGTGAGGTTTTCATGGAACGTCTGGGACCATCGGTAGGAAAGAACCGCGCAGTCCAGACGGAGGCCCGGATAAAATTCAAACGGCGGATGCTGCATTGTCGAGCGCTGAAGGTAGGGAAGATCCAGCCGTTTGAGCGCTTTGGAAAGCAGCGTCGAGCTTCCCTGACCGGTGGTGCAGCAGAGAATCAGCGAGTTCGGCCGGATCTGTTTGAACGGGACGAGCGCTCCTTCGATGCTTCCGCTTCCGGCCTTGAAATAAAGACCGCCGATCTGTGATTCGGAGTAGGTCTCGCCGCTTCCCGGAGATTTGTATTCGCTGGTCAGAATGCCGTAGGTCGATTCGCACTGCGTCTGTCCTTCAAAGCGGTACAGGGGACATTTCGAGATGCTTCCGCGGGATAGATTTTCCGCCTTGACCTCCTGCAGCGTCAGATAACTGCCCATGATTTTTTTCCGGTAGACCGCGTGTTTGAGCCAGAGGGGCGAGACGGCTTCGGCATCCCAGGGCGATGTTTCGAAATCCTGAAGATACTGCGTCAGTCCGAATCCGGTCTGCCGAAGATTGGAGGCGCACTGCACGCTTTTCGCCTTGATCCGGGCCGCATTCAGGCCGGGAAGCAGAAGCGCGGAAAGAATGGTCAGAATGGCAATGACGATAAGAAGTTCCAGAAGTGTGAATTCCGTTTTCCCTCGATATTTCATTTTTTTTACTCTCTCCTCTTCTAGCTTGCATCCGTGGGGAGGGGACTCCTTCCGGAGCGGCGGATTCCGGGAACTTTCCCCGGGAATCCGCGGTTGCAGTTTCTCGTTCCGTGGCGCGGAGGGCGCCTCCGAAGAAGCGGTTTCTGGAATAATTATAGCATGAAAAAGAGGAAAAATCCTTGAATTTTCACAGCTATTCCCTTAAATTATCACAGAAAATACTTTTTTGCGAGGAGACCGCATGACTCTGACGGAATTAATCAGACAGCAGGAAAAGAGTCTTCATGTTTCGATCAGCATGGAGATTCTGCATCCGCTTTTTCTGGCGAAGAAGCGTCTTCGTCTTCTTCCGGATCAGTATCTTCATCATACGCCATTCTGCTGTTCCCGGAAGGCGGGCGCCAGTTTTCTGCAATGTATGCTGAACAAGGAGCGCAGCAAGCGGATCGCGGCTTTCGGGAAGGCGTTTTCGGGATATTGCGTGTACGGCCGCTGGGAGTATGCGCTGCCGGTCACGCTGGAGGGATCGGTGGGGGCGATCCTCTATTATGGAGACGGAAAGGACGAGGAGAAGACAGCGCAGGATGCGGTGGAGAGATGGAAGATTCCGGAGGATCGGAAACGGGAAATTCGTCTGGCGGCGGCGTTTGTGCGGGATTTCATCCGCTATGAGTTTCGTCTGATCCGGGATTCCGGACCGGGGAGTCTGAAGCATCAGCCGGTGAATTTCTATGTGGACAACGCCCGTGATTTCATTGCGCTGCACTATTCGGAAAATATTGCGCTTTCGGATCTGGCGGAGTCGCTGAACGTGAATCCGAACTATCTGGGGACCGTTCTGAAAAAGGAGACAAAACGGACGTTCCGGGAACTGCTCAATGAACGGCGCTGCCGCGAATCGCTGATCTATCTTCAGCACCATCGGACGCTTTCCATCGGACGGATCTCCATGCTCTGCGGATTTCAGGACAGCAACTACTTTTCCGTTGTCTTCCGGAAATATTACGGTCAGACCCCTTCCGATTATCGCCGCGGAGTCCGCTGACGGAGCTTCCCCGGACGAATCTTTTCCATCCGAATTTTCCAGGAATGCGCGTTCCCTTTATTGAACCTTTCCCCCTGATGCGCTATATTACCGCTGCCGCGGGAATGGCCCGCGGTGCAAATAGAGGAGAAAAGAAATGAAAAAACTGTGGACCGTCCTGGCCTGCGCAGTGCTCGCCGCCGGACTCCTGACCGGTTGCGGAAGCGGTGTGGATGAGAACAAACCCCTGAGTGAAGTCAAGGCGGAAGCCGCGACCCTTGATGAAGCCGCTCTCAAGGCAAAAATCGCCGACTGCGAAAAATTCCTTGCGGAGAAAAAGGCCGAACTCGAAAAGGTCGCCGCCAAAATCAAGGAGATTCCGCTCGACAAGATCCTCAGCGAAGAAAGCAAGAATCTGAAGGATCAGACCGCGAAGCTCACGGAATCCATCAAGAAAGTTTCCGATCAGATGAAAGTCTACGTGGATGAGGCCGCCGCAAAAGCGAAAGCCGCTGTGAAGAAATAATTCGTTTTCTTCCGTCTGGAGAAAAACAGAACCCCGTTCCGTTCAGGATCGGGGTTTTTTGTTGTCGGAATCCGCGGGGAGTCTCCGGTCCGGAGAGGGAAGAAGAAGGCGGTCGGCCGGAAGTTCGGCGGGAAGATGCCGTTCTTTCCCGTCGACCAGACTTCGGCCGGAACGCCCGAGACGGTCGGTCAGGAAGAGGGGTCCGTCGCCGGTCAGGAGCGTGGCATCGGGAAAGCGGATTGCGGAAAGGGTCTGTCGGCGCTCCGCCTGAAACACCGCGTCTCCGTTCAGAGAGAAGCCGGAACCGTTGACGGCGAAACTCTGGAGGACCCCGTTGCGGCTTCCGAGAATCTGAAGATAACCGGGGTGCGGCGAAGTCACGGTGACGCGGAGACCGTCTTCGGTCCGGAAACGAAGCTCCCGGAGTTCGCGGGAGGCCATTGCCGCTGTATACTTCGTCGATCCGGTCGAAAAGGAGAGCAGGAACACTCCCGTGCTCTTCTCTTCCGAACAGCGGACGTCCCGCGCACTCCCCTCCGGCGAGAACAGAAGTGCGGAGAGTCTTCCCTTCTTAAGCGGAAACAGGGCCAGACGCAGAGCCGGAAGTTTTTTCAGCTTTCCATTGATGCGCAGTTCCTCCCGGAAGAAGGGGTTCCACCGTTCCTTCCGGAGACGCGGAGGATGAAGGTTGAAGCCGTGGACGGCGAGAGAGCGGGATTCTCCGTTTTCCACTCCCGTCTGATGAAAGAGAAACGAGTCTCCCTTCCGCTCCATGTTCTTCAGCGGCATGGTCACGCCGTAGGCCAGACCGGCGTTCTCCTCGGAGGAGTCGAACACGATTGCAAGCACATCGCCGATGACGGCGAAACTCTGACGCACGGTGATCGGCGGTCTGTCATTCATTCCCGGAAGGATCCGTTTCAGAAGATATTCACTGGCTCCGGCCCCGGGATACAAGGCCCGATGCAGGGTCTGCGGACAGCGGAACCGTTCCCCGGTAAAAAGACGCGGAGCGCCGAGGGTGTCATCCGGAATGAGGTAGAGATGCCGATCTTTTCCCAGATACCGGAGATCGCCGGGGTTCGGTGTGAAGGGAAGATGTTCCGCCCCGAATTTCCTGCGCATCTGATCGGGATGAAGCCGGCTGTAATCGCCGAAGATCGCCGTGGTGCCGAGCGATCCGGTCAGATACCCCTTTTCCATGCCGGTGAAATAGGCGCTCTGTTCGTCTCGTTCCATGATCTGACAGGCAAGACTCCCGGTGGCGAATGTGTCATTTCGTTTGGGCATTGCCGCGATTTTGTCCTGATGCAGATAGAATCCGGAGAAGAAGGAGAGGGCGGCCGGATCGTGCAGCCACCATTTGCTCGGGAATCCGTGTTCCGCCGTTTTGAGAAAGAGCGCCTCGGCGTCGGCCGCAATGAAATCATTCGGAACCCTGCCGAGAAGCGCACTGGAGAAGGTCCGGATCGGAGCCGGATGGATCCAGCTGGTGGAGCGGGCGTTTTCCAGACCGAATCCGTTGCCGGCAAGACTGCTCAGCGAAAGATTCGCAAGATGCACTTTCTCCTCGCGCGAAAGCGCTTCCCAGAGCAGATCCGCCGCCGCCATGAACGCCGGCTCCCCGACCGACTGGTATCCGATATCGACACCGCCCTCGATCCAGAACGACTGCTGAACACGCGCCAGCACGCTTCGGAATTTCTCCAGAGCGTTCTTCCGGATCTGCGGATCGTTCAGCTCGTCGGCGGCCAGAGCAAGGGCAAAGGCGGCAAAGGCGTCCTGATTGTTGGCGCGGAGATCGCGGTTGTTGAGGAGAGCCGTCGTGTAGGTCGGCAGATAGGCGGAGATCTCCCGGCAGCGCGAACGCATGTCTTCCCTGGTCCTCTCCGGAATGACCTCCCGCGCATCCCGCAGCGAAAGAAGAATCGACATCTGAATCGAGGTGTTCGAAAGAAAGTCATAGCCGGTCCGGAAGCGTTTTTTCTCCTTGTCCCAGAAGTGGGCAACGGTGAACTCGTAATGCGCAAGCGCGCGTTTCCGGCTCTCCCCGGATCCGTTGAGTTTTGCATCCATGAAGTTCCAGTACATCATGGTGTAGTCGTGGACGTTGCGTCCGTCATAGACGGTCGCGTTCTCAGAATAGGGATGCTCCCCGAAATGTTTCCCCTGCCAGTATTTCCGGCTTTGTTCCGCGGCGCGCGCGGTGAGTTTCCGGAACGCATTCCGGTAATCGGCCGACTCCGCCGCGCGGACGGAAAACAGGGTCGGAAGGAGAAGAAGAAGGGTGGACAGAAGCAGTTTCATCGGCGGGATTCCTTATGATGGATCAAAGTTCTTTTCGTTGTTCCTGTTTGAAAAAAAGAGTTTTCCGGCGCAGGAGAATCCGCGGTGAACGCCTCCTCTCCCCCCCTCCGGCTCCTGCATACGGAGCGCCGGAAAAAGACGGCCGGATTCCCTCTGCGGAACCCTCCATGGGCCCAAGAGGAAAACGGAAAAAATCTCCGTTCGGAATACCGATCAGAAATTTTATCAGATCGAATTTCCGGTTTTGCGTTCGCTTCATTTTGCAACTCCTTTCCGGCGGAAGGGCTGCACGGATTCCCGGAGGATCACCTTTCCCGGCAGATAGACGACGGATGGCGCGTTGTCCGGATAGGTTCCGACTCCTTCGATTCGATCGCAGAGAATGGCGGCGGCGCATCGGGCGCTTTCTCCGAACGGCATGGCGACGGTTGCCAGCGGAGGCACACAGAAACTGGTCCAGGGGCCCGCATCGTCGATTCCGGCGACGCTGAAGGTGTCGGGAACTGCGATTCCCTCATCGGCACAGGTGTGCAGGAGTCCCAGGGCGGCCCAGTCGTTGGCGGCGATTACGGCGCTTGGCGGATCGGGGAGGGCGGCAAGATGCCGGACCTCTTCGGGAAAGCGCGGCGGAAGTGCCTCCGGTTTGAGAGAGTCTGCCGACGCATTTCCGGAGTCCGTTGTCAGCAGAAGCGCCGGATCGAAGAGTCCATGCTCCTTCATGGTTTCGAGATAGCCGCCGGAGCGTTCGGCAAAACCGGAGTTCCCGGGAACATGATTGAGAAATGCGATCCTGCGGTGTCCCAGGCCGATCAGCTTTTCCGTGAGGGCTTTTCCTGCGAGAGAATTGTTCAGCACCACCTGCGGCAGGGCTTCCCGGCTGGGGATTGCTCCGAAACCGGCCGCGGGAAGTCCGGCAATCAGTTTTCGGACATATTCGGGGAATTTCCGTTCCAGCTTCAGGAGGATTCCGTCGCATCTGCGGAGGACATCCTTCAGAAGATCCTCTTCCTTTTCAGCGGCATCCGCCATATAGATCAGCAGCTGATAGCGCCGTTCCCGGCAGGTCTGTTCGATTCCGGACAGATAACCTGCCCATAGTTCATGGGTTTTCCATTCGGAGCTCATGCCCGGGGAGAGCAGGGCGATGGTGCGGGTTTTCCGTCCCGCGGCAGGGGTGGAGACACTTCCCGTGCGGCGTCCCCGCGATGCGTGTTGGTACCCGGTGCGGCGGATCGTTTCCAGTGTCCGCGCCCGGATCGCCTCATCCACATTGTCCGCCTTGTTCAGAACCCGGCTTACCGTGCCGATGGATACTCCCGCGATTCTGGCAATGTCCCGAATCGAATAATTCATTTTCTCTGATCCATAAATGTTCATTGTTCATCAGAGAATATTATAACACAAAATCACGAAAAAAACAAGAGGAAAACAGGCGGAGGAATCAAATTTGATGAACATTTTTATTGTTCATTCAGACGGTTCCGGTTTTTTCCGGGAGAGCACTGGAAGCGTTTCCGATAGAGTTTAATGAAATAGTTGCCGTCGCAGAATCCGGTTGCGGAGGCGATCCGGTCGATGGTCAGGTCCGACTGTTCCAGCAGGATGCAGGCATGTTTCATGCGCAGTTCCAGCAGATATTGGATCGGCGTGGTTCCGAACTCCTGACGGAACCGGCGGAGAAACTGGTTTTTCGACATGCCCGCACGTCTGGCCAGAAGATCCAGCCTGAGCGGTTCGCTGTAATGGGAATCCATGTAATCGGCGGTTTCCGTGAGACGGAAATCGGAGCGCTTGATCGGCGGTGTCCACGCCTGCGAGAGCAGAATCAGAAGCATGCTGAAAAATGTGCGGAGCTGAAGTTTCCGTCCCGGAGTGCCTTCCTCCCGGTAGATCTGGAACATGCGGAACAGCAGATTGCGGACGTCATGAAACAGAATTCCGGTCAGCTGCAGCGAACAGCTTCCCGTTTCGGAAAGAAACAGCGCTTCGCGGTTGTGCAGAAACGAAAGATCCACTCCCAGTGCCCGGAAGAGATCCGGCGCACAGGAGAGATTGCAGACCTCACACTGTTTTTCCACCACAAAACGGTGCACGCAGCCCGGACGGATGATCGAGACGCTTCCCGGATAAACATTCATGCGCCGGCCATCCAGATACTGGACGGCCGTTCCCGTGAGCACCAGGACAATTTCAATACAGGTGTGCCCGTGTTCCGGAACCGGGTAGTTCAGACAGTGCCGTGTCATGTCGAACAGAATTTCATCCACCCGGTTCGGCGGACTGTAAACTGGCATCGGCAACGCTCCTTTCCGGAAGGATTCTTCTCCTCTTTTGGTGATAATATACGATAAAATGATGATTTTATCAAGGTTTTTTCAGAGAAATACGGTATAATAATTTCAGAAAAAAAGAAGGACCCTTTGCTGGAAACGAGCGGGAGGAAAGATGAAGGATCTGCGGAGATGTTCCGGCGTCTGGTGCCGGGTGCCGGGCGGTGGAGCGGAATATTCGCTGTTCCGCCGGAAGTTCCGTTTGAACGCGGCGGCGGAGCTCCGAATTCTGGTGAGCGCGGACAGCCGGTATCAGCTCTATCTGGACGGGACTCTGCTGGGCCGGGGGCCGGTCCGCGGGGATCTGGAGCATTATCATTTTGAACAGTATCGGCGGAGGCTTCCGGAAGGGGAGCATCTGCTCTGCGCCGAGGTCCTGCACTGGAGGGATGAGATGCTGGCGCCGTGGAGCGAAGTGCATTATTCCGCAGCGTTTCTTCTGCTCGGGGAGTGCGGGGAGGTGGAGCTTTCGAGCGGAAAAGAGTGGAAATGTCTGGCGGACGCGTCGCGATCCTCGCGGAGATGGAGCGAGGCGTGGAGCGAAAATTCCGTCATTCCGGTCGGTCCCATGGAGGAGTATGACGCCTCCCGGTCGCCCGGTCGCTGGAAGGAGTCCGGGTATGAGGATTCCTCCTGGCTGGTTCCGGAGAGCCTGGCGCGCCCCTGTTTCCCGGAACTCTGCCGGGCCGATCCGCCGAGCCGCTGGAAACTTCGGGAATCCGGAATTCCGCAGATGCGTTCGGAGAAAATCCGGATCGCATCCGTGCTGAGCGGAAAGGACGATTCTGTGCGCATTTCCTCCGACGGCGTTTTTCAGGCGGCCCTGCCTGCCGGAAGGCGCACCGTTCTGCTTGATCTGGGAAGATACTATACGCACGTCTTCCGTTTCCGGGGGATCGGCGGACGCGGCCGGGTGCGCATCGCCTATGGCGAAGCGTTGTTCAAAAACGGAGAAAAATCCGCGGACCGGGGGCCCGTTCCCGGCGGAAGAATCGGCGGAAAGGGATATGCCGACCGGATTCTGCTTGCGGGCGGAGAGACGGCGTTTTCCCCGTTCTGGTACCGGTCGGGACGGTATGTGGAACTGGAGTTCGAGCTGACGGAAGGGGGAAGCGTAGAACTTTCATTTGAATTTCTGGCCTATCCGCTGAACCTGCGGGCGGAGTGGCGTTCGCCGGAGGATCCGGTTCTGGAACGGATTTTTGAGACGGCATGGCACACGGCGCGCTGCTGCGCGCACGAACATTATGAGGACTGCCCCTACTGGGAACAGATGCAGTATGCCGGCGACACCCGGATCCAGGCGCTGATTTCATACATCGGTTCGGGGGACGGCCGACTGGGGCGGCAGGCAATCCGGCAGTTCGACGAATCGCGGATCGGAGGAGGACTTCCGATGTCGCGCTGTCCCTCGAATTTCCGGCAGATCATTCCGGCCTTCAGTCTCTTCTGGATCATGATGATCGACGATTACTATTCATTTTTCGGGGACGCGGAGGTGATACGCGAACATTGGAGCGGAATTCGGGCGGTGCTGGATTTCTTTGAGAATCACCGGGAGGAGTCCGGTTTGATCGGTCCGGTCGAGGGCTGGAATTTCAGCGACTGGGTTCCCGGCTGGCCGGAGGGCAGGAGCAACCGGGGGGAGGCGCTTCCTGAAACGCTGTTGAATCTGCTTTATGCGGAATGCTGCCGTCTTGCAGAGTCGTTTGCGGCGGTCGTGCCGGGAGGGGAGGAAAGCGTGTATCGCGAACGGAGAAGACGGGTTCTCGCAGCCGTGAATCGTCTCTGTTATTCGGAGAAGGATCACCTTTACACGGATGTTCCCGGAAGACCGTGGTTCAGTCAGCATGGGAATGCCTGGGCGGTTCTGGCCGGAGCGGCGGAGGGAAAACGGGCCGCGCAAGCGGCGGATGGGATCATGAGGGATCCGCGCCTGTCGCCCTGTTCGCTCTATTTTTCGTTCTACCTTCTGGAGCTGATGCGCCGTTTGAACCGGCGAGCGGATTTCCGGGAACTTCTGAAGCGCTGGGAGTCGATTCTGGATCAGGGGTACACGACCTTTCCG
The DNA here is from genome assembly GCA_944390735.1 of uncultured Victivallales bacterium. Taxonomy (GTDB): domain Bacteria; phylum Verrucomicrobiota; class Lentisphaeria; order Victivallales; family UBA1829; genus UBA1829. The sequence goes on from CALXRL010000017.1 coordinate 35,640, forward strand.
GAGTGTCCGTGGAAAGAGACCCGGAGCGACTGTCACGCCTGGAGCGCCGGGGTGTTCTATCAGCTTCTGAAGTTTCAATCGGTAAACAGAAAGGAGAAATCCGAATGAAAACTGTGGATTTTCAGATTCAGGAACCGGTTCCGGTGATTGCCGAAACGGATGTGCTTGTGGTCGGCGGGGGAGCCGGAGGGCTGGGCGCCGCCGTCATGTCGGCCCGATGCGGCGCAGGAACGCTGCTTGCCGAACGGCACGGATCGCCGGGAGGAACAACATCGTATTCGGAAATCTCTCCGATGATGCCCAACGACTACTCCCCGGACGGAATCCGCGGAAATGCCGAACCGCTTGACGGTCCCGTGTATCTGGAGTGGCTTGAGAAGATGTACCGCCATCTGCCGCCGGAACTTCGCGAATCCTGCCGCGACGTGAAGCACCGCAACGGTTTGAACCGTGTGGATTCCAAGGATATTGCGGCACTGGCGATGGAGGAGCTCTGTCAGGAGGCTGGGGTCCGTCTGCTCTACCATTTCACGCTGTTCCGGACGCTCCGGGAAGGCCGGAATATCACCGGATGCGTGTTTCACACCGATGCCGGACTGCGAGCCGTCCTGGCCCGGACATTCATTGACGCCACCGGCGACGGCAATCTGGCGGCGGCCGCCGGATGCGGATTCCAGGTCGGCGATTCGGAAACGGGACTCTGTCAGCCGATGAGCCTCTGCTTCAAACTCTCCCATGTGGATCCGGAGGCGTGCAGCCGGGAGGAGGTGCAGCGGCTTTTCGAGGAGGCCAAGGCCCGGGGCGTCATCGACACCTGCCGCGAGGATCTGCTGCGTTTCGGATACTATGAAAAGGATATCGTCCATTTCAACGCGACGCGTGTGATCGGCAAATCGCCGCTGGATCCGCTGGAACGCTCCCTCGCCGAGGAGGAAGGACGGCGGCAGATGCGGCAGATCGTGGAGTGGCTCCGTTCCACCGTTCCCGGATATGAACAGGCGAGAATTCACTCCATGGGCTTTGAAATCGGTGTGCGGGAGAGCCGCAGAATCCGGGGGCTGGCCTGTCTGGAGACGGATGCGTTTCAGAATCGCGCGCGTTTCCCGGATGCCATCGCCCGATGCAACTATCCGATCGACATTCACAGCGCGACCGGAAGCGGAACAAAAATCGTTGCAATGGGCGTCAATGAGTTCTTTGAAATTCCTTACGGCTGCATTGTCGCCGCCGATGTGGACAATCTGCTGATGGCCGGGCGGCCGATTTCCGTCTCTCATGAAATTCATGCGAGCACTCGGGTGATGCCTCCGGCGTGCAGCATCGGACAAGCCGCGGGTGCGGCTGCCGCGCTCTCCATCCGGAAAAATACGTCTCCCATCCGTCTGGACGGCCGCGACGTCCGCCGGGAACTCATCGCCCGGGGCGCCAGACTGGACGAATCCCTTTGAGTTCTGAAAAAGAAAGGAGTTTTTTTATGCGGAATCCTCTTGTATCAGAGGGCGCGTCGGCCGGAACAGAAAATCCGATCCGGAGCGCGTTCTTCTTCACACTGCTGGAACTTCTGATTGTCATTGCCATAATCGCAATACTTGCATCTCTGCTTCTTCCCGCTCTGAAATCCGCGCGGGAGAAGGCGTTTCAGATTTCCTGCACCGGAAATCTGAAGCAGATCGGGCTGGCGATGATGCAGTATATGGACGGATGGGATGGGTATATCTGTCCGCCGAACGAGGCGTATCGGAACAACTATTACTGGGAATATTCCTACGGGGTTTCGTTTCTGAATCTGCCGGTCGGTGCCGGGGGGAGTCCGAGCGGGTACTGGAAACTCTTCCGCTGTCCCGCCGATTCCCGGATGCCGTTTGACACGGCGGAAAAGAACGGGCGTGTTCTCTGTTACGGCATGGTGAAGGGGCTTTCGGGGGAGAGAGCCGGAGGCGTTCCGGTGAACGTTCCGAAAATCACGCAGCTGAAAAAAATCGCCTCGGCCTATGCCGTTGCCGATACGGATCACGAGGGGATCATTGATCCGTCATCGAAGGCCCGTTTTCAGGAATCCATCTGCGGATTCAGTGCGGCGAACCGGGAGAATTTTCTGGGCAGCTCATTGCAGATCGGTCCGAATCACTCGCTTGCGGCCAACATTCTGTATCTGGATTCCCATGCCGGACTGAAAAAAATCTGGAAAGGGCGTTTTTCCGTCCTCTCGTATGCCGACGGATATTCCGATTATTTTATTGAAGATTGAAATCAAAAAACAGGGAGATTGATTGCATGCGGTTTCATCGAGTTGTTCTGTCCGTTCTTTTTCTGTGGAGTATCTGCACGGTTCTCCGGGGCGCTCCGGTTTCCTTTTCCGGAGCGGTTCTGAAACATGCGGGAAACGAGGCTGTGGTTCGGAGTGGAGGAAAAGTTGCCGCAAGGATCCTGACGGTTCCGTCCGGGGCGGTTTCCATGCTCGATCCGGAGGTTCGGGAAGAGCGGATCCACCTCAACACCGAGGCGTTTTTCCGGGATGCCGATCCGAAGAAGAAAGTGGTTCTCCGGTTTTACGGACCGGTGGTGTCGGAGGCGGCATTGTCCGATCCATCGGTATTCCCCCGCCTCTTCAACGGTTTTGAGCTTCCGGTGAAGGGTCCGGCGGGCGCGCGGATGATTCTCCGTTTCGAGGGGACGCGTACGGGCGGCAGCCGGCATTTTATCACGCATCACGAGTTCATTCTGGACGGAAACTCTCAAACGCTCGTAATTCGCGACACCATGCCGGAGGATATGAAGAATTTCTGGATGGTTGCCGTGATCCGTAGTGCGGGCTCCTTCACAATCGGTGCTCCGCGTTTTTTCACGGAAACGGAGCAGGAGAAGGTGCTGGATCCTTCCGTGAATCACCTCGTGAACGGCGGAGCGGAAAACGGATTCGACGGGACGATGTATCTGCCGTTTGCATGGAAAATGGATGCGGTGACCGGAAAATATCTGGACTGGAAGTCGCAATGGGAAGAACCATATACCGTGGATCTAGCCCTGGATTCCAAGCAGGTCTATGAGGGGAGGTATTCGTATCGTTTCCGGATCAATGCCGAACGTCTTCCCTCCACCCGGGGAGGCATTTTTCTGTTTGAGCCGGTTCCGTATGTTCCGGGAAAGCCGATCTGTTTTTCGATCTATCTGAAGGCGGATCGTCCCGTGGAAGCCGCGCTGGAGCTGACTTTGGGAAATGGAATCGGAAATACCAGAAAGATCAAGATCGGAAGTGACTGGAAAAAATATGAACTTTCTGTTCCCGCATGGGGTCGGAGCGGAAAGGAGTTTCGAACGCAGGGGGATCTTCTTCAGACCTTTCATACTCCGCCCGGACTGGTGATTCCGAAAGTGACCATCCCGCATAATACCACGGTCTGGATGGACAATGCCGGTGTGTTTCTCGGAGGGAAGGGGGAATTCCGCGACAGAGCCAATGTTCATTTCCGCCGTGCCCGGCTTGACCATGACAATCATCTTTACGCTCCCGGGGAACGCATCATTGCCGAGCTGGAACTGGAAGGCGTTTCGGATTCGGAAGTCAAGGCGAAGCTCTCCTATCGCGTGGAAAATTTTTTCGGGAAGACGGTCATGCGTTCCGGGACCCGCTTTCCGGGATTGAAGAAGGAGAAGAGGTGCCGGGAATCGTTTTCCATTTCCCTGCCGGAAAATCTGCGGGGACCTCTCAATCTGATTTTTACCGTTGAGACTCCGGATGGAAAACGGGCGGAGCGCACCTTTTATCTCGGGGTGGCGGAACGCGAAGGCGGAAGGAACAAACGCTTCTCTCTTGAGGTTCCCTCCGGACAGAACGTCCGGGAACTGATTCCCATTCTGAAGCGGTTCGGAATCGGCATGGTCCGGATGGGGGGCGCCTCGTCGTCGGACCGGGAATCCGCGTTTCGGAATGCCGCGATTCTCTTTGATGCGGGATTCGATGTGCTGATGAATTACAGCATTACGTCCCAGCGCAGAAAAAATCCTTCTCTGACCATGGAACAGCTTCTTCAGGAGTTCCGCGGATGGATGCGGAAATATGGATCGAAAATTACCATTCTGGAAACGGAAAACGAGGCGAATTTATTCATGTCTCTTGCGGAAAACCGGAAATGGATTGCCGCGATGAGCAAGATTGTCCGGGAAGAGGCTCCCGGAGTGAAAATCGCCGGACCCGCGGCATGCAGAACCGATTTCGCCTGGCTGGAAGGGGTGCTGGCTGACGGAGGAGCGGAATTCCTGGATTTCGTCACCGAACATCCATACCGGAAATATCCCGAGGCCCCGGATTATGGAGAAGATGTTCGTGCCCTTCGCCGTCTGATCCAGCGTTACAAACCGGAACTGAAACACCTTGCCACAGAAGCCGGAAACGTTCAGCCGCCGCTTCTGCCCGGCAATAAAATGATTGATTATGTCCGGATCTCCTCCGCCCGCGATCTCCGGAACATGCTGCTCGGGTTCGGAAACGGATTGAGTTCCTATAATCAGTTTGCCATCGTGATGTGGCGGTCCGGCATCGGCTGGAACTGCATTTACATGGGAAATCGCGAGACGAACGGAGCGGTGATGCCGGCGCCGCTCCTCTTTGCCATGCGCAACGCCGCCGACCGGATCGGGGACGGAAGCAGTGCCGGACGAATCAAGCTCGGCTACAACTACCGCGCATTCCTTTTCGACAAAGGGAGGTCCCGTACCGCCGTCCTCTGGAAATTCAGCGGCGGGGACGCTCTTTTTCAGCTCAAGGCCGATGATGCGGGAAAAGTCCGTCTCTACGATATGGTCGGAAGCCGCCGGAATCCGGGAAAATCCTTTTCCGTAGGCGAATTTCCGGTCTACCTGGAGTCCGAGCTTTCGGCGTCCGAACTGGAAGCGCTGATCCGTCGGGCGGAGATCCGCGAAACATCCGGGAAATCCCTGCGGGCGGAAGCTCAGATCACCGCGCCCGACGAGTTCCGCGTCAACTGCCGCAATCTCGGCACGAAAAAGCTGGAGGGGGTCCGGATCCGCGTCGAGGACCGCTCCATGATCGCTGGTCCCGCCGAACAGCGTCTTCCCGCCCTGAATCCGGAGGAGCTTGGCAGCGTTTCGTTCCGCCTCAAGGAGAGGGTTTCGACCACCGCTCGCAAAGTGGCGCTTTCCCTTCTCACTCCGGAGGGAAAAACGGAAGGAATCACTCTGAATCTTGCCGCGCTCACCGTGCCGAAGAGTGCAAAGACTCTGACCATCGACGGCGATCTGTCCGACTGGCCCGCCGGAACTCCGGTCGAGCTTACGGAGAAGGATGCGGTCGTGCTGGAAAAAGCGCTCTGGGGAGAGAAGGAACGGAAGGTCCGTTCCGAACTCCGGTACGCATGGGATGACAACTTCTTCTATCTGGCCGTCACCGTGTTCAAAGAGAAGCTGAATGCCAATCCGGATGCCGCAAAGCCCGGCAATGTCTGGGAATACGACAGCTTCCAGCTCTGTCTGGATCCGCTCCACAACGGAAAACCGAACGATCTGGCGTTCAGCGATGACGATTTCGAATACAGTCTCGGCATGGTGGCGGGAAAACCTGTCGTCTTCCGCCGGACCGGATCCAGCGCGGTGTACGACAGTCTGATGAAGGCGCCCGGTGTCGTTCCGGAAGTACGTTTCGCAGTCCGGACCTCCGCAGGAAAAACGGTCTATGAGGCGGCATTCCCCCGACAGGCGGTCAGTCCGTTCCAGCTTCGTGCCGGCAGTCTGATGCGCAGCAGCGTCATTGTCAATCTGCACGAAAAGGGAAAACGGATCGGCTATCTGGAACTCACCCCCGGCGTCGGAGACGCCAAGTCCCCCGGAAAATGGATGGATACCATCCTTCTTCCGTAATCCGCAGCGCGCCCCGGATGCTCTCTCTGCAACGTCCGGGGCGCGTCTTTTTTTAAAAATAATGCGCATGCTCAGACAAAAAAACCATTTGAAAAATTCCCGGACAATGCTAGTGTAATCAAACCTATCATTGAAATAGTCTACTTGAACCCATCGTTGAATGGTCGGATCCCAGATGAAAAATCTCTGCAAAGCCACAAATTACGGATCGGAAAATAAAAGAAGGAGAGTTCATGAATGAACACGGTCCCTGTCCAGTATGAACAGAATACGGAAC
>CALXRL010000018.1 GCA_944390735.1 uncultured Victivallales bacterium
TCGGCAGGACCATCGGCCCTGCACCCGTCGCAAAAATTCAATTTTTGCTCCTGTGAGTGTTTCGACACCTGTCGACCAGGGGGCCAACCAAAGGTTTTCCCCCTGGACCCCCTCATCCTTTTCGGCGTATCCACGTTGCAGGGAAATAGCCAGCCAGAGTTTTCCTTTATCCTTGTCGGCGGGAGACGGTTGCATCGGGAAAAAAGGAGCAGGGAGTGCAGAGGGCGAACCATTCGGTTTGCCCTTTGCCCGGCAGGTGCCGGAAAAAACGGGAAGCCGAAATTTCAAATTTCGGCGATGGGTGCAGGGCCGATGGTCCTGCCGAGGGGTGTTGGGGGCGAGAAGCCACCAACTAGACCCCCCCCGAAGCAGGATACGGAAAAATAAAGCCACCCCGAAGCAGGAAAATCAGGGAACTGAGCTTATAGGATCAGCATCCGATCAAGCGCTTTGGGTTTTCATAAGAGACCTTTCGGATTTCCGCATCGGAGAAGAGGTTGAGGGAGCGGAGGAATGCGACGCACTCGCGCATTCCGGAAGCGGAGCCGACGAGACAACCTTTTTCGGGGTTATGGAATTTTCCATTGGGTTCGAGGACGGCATCATTTCCGAGCATATGGTAGCGTCCGGGGGGGAGGCCGGCGACCGGTGCGGCGTCGCTGGTGACGATGATGTGATCGGCTCCCTTGATTTTTACCATACATTTGACGACTTCGGCGGGGAGATGATGTCCATCGGTAATGAGCATGGCGGTGAGGGCGTCGCAGGCGAGACCTGCCCAGATGGGGTTTCGATGGCGGTCCAGCAAGTTCGGGCATCCGTTTCCGAGATGGGTCAGAGCGACGGCTCCGGCCTCTGCCGCGGCGTTCAGGTCGGCGCTTGCGGCGAGGTGGTGTCCCAGGGAGATTCGCACCCCGGTTTCGGTTGCGTGCCGGATGAGTTCAGGAGCTCCCGGGCGTTCCGCTGCGACCGTCATCATTCGCAGGAAGGGGCCTGTGAACGCATAGATGCGGTCGAAGAGAGGGATGGAGGGGTCCTGAACGAATTCCGGCTTGTGGCATCCGACCGCGCCGGGTTCCGGCGAAAGGAAGGGTCCCTCCAGGTGCACGCCAGGGATACGGGAGAGAAGTCCGTGGGAGGAGGCCGCCTCCTGGATGATTCCGATATTGCGCCGGTAGAGTTCCTCCGGACCGGTGACAATGGTTGGCAGGAACAGAACGGTTCCGCTGTCGAAGATTGCCTCGGCTGCGCGCAGGAAATCATCCCCGGTGAGTTCCGGGGATGAGAAATCGACACCTTTGTATCCGTTGATCTGCAGATCGATATATTCCTCGCCCATGATCCGCCTCTTTATTTCTGATTCAGCAGGGAAGCGGAATCCGGATCAAGGAAAGTATGGCAATCCGGATGGGTTCGGAGAATGGACGCGGGACAGCGGTTGGTCAGCGGTCCTTCGAGAGCGCCTTTGACGGCAAGTGCTTTTCTCCGGTCCGGCACAGTATTCACAATTGCGGCGCTCTTCAGGATCTGCCGGACACTCATGGAAATGGCCTGTTTCGGCACATCGTCGAGCGAGGGGAACCAGCCTTCCCCGAGCTGCTGTCTGCGGCAGGCATCGTCAAGAGTGATGACCAGATAAGGGTTCTCCGTTTCAAAATCGGCGGGAGGATCGTTGAAGGCGATGTGTCCGTTTTCCCCGATCCCGATGAACGCGATGTCAATCGGATACTTTCGAATGATCTCCCCCAGCACCGCGCAGGCGTGTTCCGGATCGGGATCGCTTCCGTTTACGGGGGTGAAGGAGAGCGGTTTCCGGGGCAGGTGCGCAAGAAAACGTTCCCGGATATATTTACGGAAGCCGGCCGGATGAGTCTCGGGCAGTCCGATGTATTCATCCAAGTGGAAAATATTGACTTTTCCCCAGTCGATCTCCTTTTCCGCGGCAAGAGCGGCAAGCATTTCGAACTGGCTTGCGCCGGTGGCGACGATGATGTTGGCGACATTGCGGGCGGCAATCGCCCTGCGGATGTAGGCGGCTCCGCAGGCGGCGGCCTCCGCTCCGAGCGTCTGTTTGTCGGGCAGAATCCTGACTTCCATTTCCTTGATTCCTTTTTTATGTTTTATGATGTGCCCGGCGGGAGGATCTCCTTCCCTCCGGACTGAGAATCCGCACATTTTCCGTCTGAAGCAGAATTGCCGCGAGCGCCGCTCCCTTCAGCGCACCATCCCGTCCCGCGGCGGAATAAACCACCCTGCGCCTCCCCGAAAGCGGAGGCGCCAGCTCATTCAGGCTCTTTCGAAACTCCCGCAGGAACAACGCTCCGAACGACCGGAACCTTCCGCCGAGAATCACCAGTTCAGGATCCGTCAGATTGACCGCTACCGCAATTCCCTTTGCCGCCGCTTCCAGAATTTCCCGGCAAACCTCCTCGGCCTCCGGATCCCCTTGTTCAAACGCGGTAAACAGCTCTTCCTCCGAAGAAAAACGATTTCTCCCCAGGCGCAGAATCCGCGATTCGTCCAGCGCCTGCTCCAGCGGCAGAATTCCGCCATCCGCCGGCACCGGAATGGAGCGGATCTCCCCCGCCGCTCCGTTCCATCCCGGAAACAGTCGTCCATTCGAATAAAGAGTGGATCCGATGCTTTTCTCCGCCGTCACAAATAAAAAATCGCCGCACTCCTTCGCCGTTCCGAAGTACCGTTCGCACTCCGCGGAAACCCGGGAGCGGTTTTCAAGCCGCACTCCGACTCCGCAAGCCTCCTCCAGACGATCCGCAAACCGATGATGCGCCAGCGGAAAATTCGCACTCAGAAGAATTTCATTCCTCTCCCGATCCACAATTCCGGAAACCGCCGCACAAATTCCCGCAATTCTCGCACGGGGACATCCTCCGGAAAGCGCCCGGATCAGATATGTCGACTTTTCCAGAATATCCCCGAATGTATTCTGAAACGGCAGCTCCATCCGCTCGACCGTCTCCCCCGCGGCATTGCAGCGGAGCGCGCGAAGGCATCTGCCGCTCCCGATATCCAGTCCGATCCCATGGAACGCATCCGCTTCCATGGAAAGCATCACAGGGGGCTTCCCTCCCCGCGACTCCCCGATCCCGGAAACACGGATCAGCCCCTCCTTCAGCAGATGATCCGTCACCGCCGACACCGCCGCACGGCTGATCCCAAGACGTTCCGCAAGCTCCGCTCGGGAAAACCGACCCTCCCTCAGCAGAATCCGGAATATTTCCCCGGAGGTGGAATTCATCTCGATTCTCCTCACTTTGTTAATTTAGTTTACAAAGTATACAATACTCTCCTTTTCCGAATTGTCAAATTTCTTCCGGCAAAAAGCGCAATTCCCCGAAAAAAGCGCCGGAATGAAAAACGGGATCGCTTCTTCCAAAGCGATCCCGCAACAGGATTTTTCTGTCCCCCGGGGCTCCTGTCTTTCACAGGAATCGCATCCTGCTTTCCGGACAGATCCGAGGAAGAGGAAGGGAAGACTCAATGGGAATGCGGTTCCTGATATCCGTCGCACCACTCCTTGACAAAATGGCGGTTCCGGTCGATGGACTCGTCTCCGACGGTATCCGCGAACCGATGCGCGGCGGCATGCCCGTCCAGGAACAGATAGTTAGACAGCCCCCCGTGTCGAGAGACATTCAAAACCGCCCGCACCTCCTCCGGTTCCGCAAACCCGGGATAACACTGATGCGCGACAGGCTCGCCATCCGCCTCGCCCCGTTCCGCCTGAAGAATGTAAAACGACGCCTTCTTCAGCGAAGAGCGCCGATGACCAAGCGTAAACATGGCATTCAGCATGTAGCTCTGAATGCTTCCATGATTGTGTCCGTCGCCTTCGTGATGCCCGTCCTCATGCTCCTCCTCATCCTTGTAGAAATCGTCGGAGGGACAGCGCAGATAGATCAGTTTATAATCGTAATTCGCCTGAAGCGGCGTGAACCACTGCGGATCGCCGCTCAGCTCCTCCATATGCTCAAAGGTTCCCGTATGCACGACGGGAAACATCTCGTCATGTTCATCCGCATACGCATTCAATGCAAGAAAGGTCTGCTTCTGGTTCGTAAGGCAGGAGATGGACTGCGCCTTCCGGCGCGCCTGATTCAATGCCGGCAGAAGAAGCCCCGCGAGAATCGCAATCACCGCAATGACCACGAGGAGCTCCACCAGAGAAAAATATCTGTGATTGTTCATATGTCTGTTCGATCCTTGTTGTGTCGTGAAACTGCCGGCGTGAAACGAAACGCCGACTCCTTCCGCACCCGAATGCCCCATTGGAACACACACAGGAAAATGCGGAAAGCACCGTCCGAAACAGCGGACGGATCTCTTCGGAAACCGGACCTTGCGATAGAACTGACATTCCATCGCCCTTCCCCGGGGGAAAGCCGGATTTCCACTCCAATCTCAGGATCGAATGCGCGGCGGGGCCCGCGAAAAGTGAAGTTCATATCCGCTGAAAAGCGGATCATCCATACTTCCGGAGAAAAAGAGCTCCTCTCCGGAGGGCAGCTCCGGCAGAATCTCCCCGGAAAACACGACGCCGTTCAACACCCCCGTACAAAACGGACAGGAGAGATCATCCGGCGGATGCAGCATCGCCGCGGATGCGGAATAAAGCTCGTGCCCCCCATCCGCCGACTCCCGTCCGTCGTGATGATGCAGAAGCGGATGCACCACCCCGCTGAACGCGAACAGCATCGCGCAGAACAGCAGAAACAGCGTCTGTTTTCCCTTCCGTTCCTTCATCGGCACCCCATCAGAAAACCGGCGATGAACGCCGCGGCGAATTCCACACGGAGAATATGACCTCCAAACCCCATCGGCTCAAATCCGGCCGCGGCAAGCGCCTCGATTTCGCTTTTCACGAATCCGCCTTCGGGACCGACCGCCAGCACCACGTGCCGTCCTCCGCGTTGAAAATCCGCGGCGGATCTCCCCGGATGCGCCACGATTCTGATCGCATCCCGGGGACTCCTCTCGGCGGATTCCTCCAGAAACTCCCGGAAATGACGGTAAAAATGAAGCTCCGGCCAGACGGTATCAACCCCCTGCTCCAGACCTTCCCGAATCTCCGCATTCAGCGCCTCCGTTTCCAGCACGGAACTTTTCCAGTAGCTTTTCTCCACTCGGACCGACTGGAAGAACGCAAGATCGCGAATCCCCGAAGAAACCGCGAAATGCAACACTTTCTTGAAACTCTGCGGTCTCGGCAGCGCCACCGCCAGGGAAAACGGCAGCGGCTCCGGCGGAGGAAGCAAAAACTCTCCGGCCCGCAGCACCGCCCGTCCCTTTTCCAGGACCAGGATCTCGGAAAGCCCGCTGGCTCCATTGAGGAAACCGGTCCGGACCGTATCCCCCGGCTTTGCCCGCAGAACGGTCCGGATGTGCTCCGCCCGCGCGCCGGAAACCGTGAACACACGGTCGGCAGACAGATCATCGGGACGGATCAGCAGCAGATTCATAGGGTCTTACCACATCTCTCCGGTTTCCGCATGTTTCCGCAGCACATCGCGTTTGATCTTTCCGGCCATGGTCTTGGGCAGATCCTTGACAAATTCGATCTCACGGGGATATTTGTAGGGCGCACTGTGCTGTTTCGCATGCTGCTGAAGCTCGCGCACCAGCGATTCGGTCGGTTCAAATCCCGGATTCAGCACAATATAGGCCTTGACCTTGGAACCGCGGATGGGATCGGGCGCGCCGACAACGGCGACCTCCTGCGTCGCCGGATGGGACATCAGCACCTCTTCCACCTCCTGCGGACCGATCCGGTAGCCGGAACTCTTGATGATATCATCGCTGCGGCCGACAAAATAGAAGTAGCCGTCGGCATCCTGATAGGCCTTGTCACCGGTGTAATAGAAGCCGTTGACAAAACTTTTCGTATTTTCCTCCTCGTTGAAGAGGTATTTGTCCATCAGTCCGACGGGACGGTGTCCGCCGTCCACGCGCACCGCGATGCGTCCGTGTTCGCCGAGCGGAACAGGTTTTCCATTGTCATCATGCAGTTCGACCTCCCAGCCGGGCGAGGGTTTGCCCATGGAGCCGGGCCGGGTCGGAATATCGACGAAATTCGCCAGCAGACAGACCGTTTCCGTCTGTCCGTAAGCCTCGCGGATCGTCAGACCCGTTCCCTCCTTCCAGAGACGGATCGTGTCGACATTCAGCGCTTCCCCCGCACTGGTGCATTTCTTCAGTTCCGAGAGATCAAACCGTTTCAGATCGTTGATGACGATCATGCGGTAGACGGTCGGCGGCGCACAGAACGAAGTGATCTGATATTTCTCCAGAATCGGCAGAATCTCATCCGGATTGAACTTGCCGCGGATGTCGTAGATGAAGACGCAGCAGCCGACGATCCATTGACCGAAATAGTTTCCCCAGAGATTTTTCGCCCATCCGGCGTCGCTGAGCGAATAGTGCAGATCATTCGGTCCGAGTCCATGCCACATCTCCGCCGTGATCCGATGCCCCAGGGGATAGGCGTGGTTGTGCTGCACCACCTTCTGAATCTTGCTGGTGCCGGAGGTGAAGGTCAGAAGCAGCGGATCGGTCGCCTTGGTCCGGACCTGAACCGGCGTCTTGACCCGCTGTTTGGAAAGAAGCTGCGTTTTGATCTCGTGCGGATAACTGACCCAGTTTTTGCGTTCCCCGTCCACGATCATGCGGAAGTTGAGAAGAGGACAGTCGTCATAAATCTCGTCGAATTTATGGGCGCTTTCCAGATCGGTAATCACCACTTTGAATTTTCCGTACTGAAGGCGCTGTTTGAGATCCTCGGAGGTCAGAAGCGAAGGCGAGGAACACTGCACCGCGCCCAGTTTCATGATCGCCAGTGAAAAGATCCACCATTCGGGAATGCGCGGCAGCATGATGAAAACCCGGTCGCCTTTTGAAACGCCGTGCTTGAACAGAAGATTCGCCGCCTGATTCGACAAACGGCTGAAATCGAAATAGGTCAGCTTGCGCTCACGCCCCTGCTGATTGACCCAGACCATCGCCAGACGGTTGCGGTCTTCCTCGGCACGCCTGTCCACGACATCGTACGCGAAGTTGTAATATTCAGGGACCTCGATTCCTTTTTCTCTCAATTCACGGACCGACGGCGAAATTTCCGGACAGCTATCTTTCACTTTTCCATCTTCCTTCCATTCAGTTGTAACCAGTGATTTTCCGTTTCGATAATTTACAGCCATTTTTTTTATATGCAATGGACCCCCCTCTCATTCCCGCAAGTTTTTTGCTCCGCGGCGGGAAAAAACGCCGCGGACCGCACTCTTGCCAAACCGGACCTCCGCGTGTATATTACCTCCGGATCGCCCCTCAGGAAACCAGAATTCCCGAAATAACAGGAAGAGACCAGCATTCATGCAGAATTCCGCCCGTTCCATTGAACTTCTTGCTCCGGCCGGCAGTCTGCCGGTCGCCATGGCCGCGCTCGATGCGGGAGCGGATGCCGTCTACTGCGGACTGAAAAAATTCAACGCCAGGGAACGCAGCGACAATTTCACGGCGGAGGAGATGTCCAAACTTCTGGCGGAAGCTCACAGCCGGAAGAAAAAAGTCTACGTCACATTCAACACGCTTCTCCGGGAATCCGAACTCGACGAAGCCGCGGATGAACTGGCGCTTCTCTCGCAGCTGCGTCCCGACGCCGTAATCGTGCAGGATATCGGAGTCGTCCGCATGATTCGGGAATTTTTTCCGGAACTCGTCATTCACGGCTCCACCCAGATGGCGCTTCATGACTCTCTGGCGGTCCGGACGGCGGAACGCATGGGAATCCGGCGCGTCATTCTCGAACGGCAGATCACGCTGGAGGAGCTGGAACTCCTTGCGAAACGCTCCTCGCTGGAACTGGAGATTTTTGTGCATGGGGCGCTCTGTGTCTGTCTTTCCGGCATCTGTCTCTTCTCCTCCTGGCTCGGCGGGGCGAGCGGCAACCGCGGCAGATGCAAACAGCCCTGCCGGAGACTCTTCCGGTCCGACCGCGGAAAAGAGGCGTTCTATCTTTCCAGCAGGGATCTTGCCGCCATCGAACTGATTCCGAAATTCCGCGAACTCGGCATCGCCTCCCTGAAAATCGAAGGGCGGATGCGAAAGGCGGATTATGTGGCCGATGTGGTTGCGGCCTACCGCAAGGCGCTGGATACGAACGATCCGACGGCCGCGCTTCCGCTTCTCGACTCCACCTGTTCCCGCGAACGCTCGCTGGGATTCCTCACCGGAAGCTCCATGAACCATCTGATCCGGCCGGATGTTCCCGGAGGAATCGGACAGTTCTGCGGTCGCGTCAAACGAATCTTCCGCGACGGATTCGAAGCCGAACTGGTCTCCCGGATTCATCTGGGGGACAACATCCGCGTCCAGTCCGCCTCCGGCTCCGAGGGACAGGCCATGACCGTTCTGGAACTGCGCATCGGAAACCGTTCCGTCAGAAAGGCCTTTCCCGGACAGCTCTGCCGCATCCTCTCCCGAGGCAAAACCATCGCTCCGGACGGCATTCTCTACAAAATCGGCGAAACCCGCGACACCATGGAAAAACGATGCCGGAATCTGCCCCTGCAGAAACCGCTGCTTGATCTGGATCTGCATCTGGACGCCTCCGCTCTGACGATCCATCCCGGTCTGCCCGGAGCTCCCGAGTGGAAATATGAACTGACATTGAATCACGCGGAAACCCATGCCGTCTCGCCGGAAATCCTGACTTCCGCGTTCCGGATCCCCTCAGACGCCCCTTTCGCGGCAGGCACCATCCGGACGGAAGTGGACGGCTCGCTTTTTCTTCCGCAAAGCACCCTCAAAATTCTGCGGCGCGAATTCTGGAAATGGACGGAAAGCGCGATGGATCCCGAACAGATCCGCCGTCTTGCCGAAGCCAAAGCGGAAGCGGTGAAAAATCATCGCCGCCATCTTGCAAGACACAGCTTTTCCGCAGAGCCGCCCGTGGTGTTTCTCGCTCCCGGGGATGCGAATCCCATGCCCGGAGCGGCGGTCGCCCGCGAGCTTCCCGGCGTATTTTCTCCGGAAGAGGAGTGCATTCTGCCCTTTTTCACGCCCGAGACCCGGATCGGGGAACTGCGCGATCAGGTGGCGGAGCTCGTCCGCAATCATGTCCGGGTGTTCCGGATCACGTCGCTTTCGCATCTAGCGCTTCTGGAGGAATGGAAGGATCTCATCTTGAAAACGGCGCCGCCGCTGCCGGTGGCGAACTCCTTTGCGGTGGAAGAACTTCAAAGTCTCGGAGTCTCGGTTTTTCACGGACACATCGAGCTTGCGGAAAGCGATCTGAAGGAGCTGCATGAAAAAGCGCTTCTGCCGATGGAACAGTACGTTGCCGGACATCCCGTCGTACTTGCCACAAGAGCGGGACTGCCGAATGTCAAACGACTCTCGGAACCGCACGGGGAGACCTTTTTTGTCGAGCGGTGCGACGGCTTGTCGATTCTGTATCCGCGTCTTCCGATGCGGCAGGAAACCCTTCCCGGTCTGATCCCGGTTTTCGACCTGCGCCGGAACAAGGTTCCGCCGGCTCCCCCGGTGGACTTCAACTTCACCCGGGGACTCGCCTGACCGTCTCTCCGCACGGGGAGGATCACTCCCCGATGGACCGGCGCTTCCGTTTCCGGTACCGGGAGGGCGTCTCGTGAAACAGACGATGAAACACGGTCGAAAAATAGAGGGAATTGCAGTATCCGAGCCGTCCGGCAATCTCCTTCATGGAAAGTTCGGAGGACCCGACCAGATGTTTTGCCGCCTCCATCCGGAGCTGAATCAGATACTCCCGCGGGGAAAGTCCGAGATGTTTCCGGAAAAGACGCATCAGCGTATGAACCTCCACGCCGTGATGTGCGGCGATCTCCCGGATGGAACGTCTCAGTCCGAGATCCCCCTTCATATCCCCGAGGATCTCCCGCAGAAGTTCCGGAAACGCATCCGGCCGGGAACACTCCTTGGCCACCTCCGCAATGATCCGGTAGGCGGATGCGGAAATTTCCGCGCCTTTTGCGGCCTCCTGTTCCTTCAGAAGCATCCCCATCCGGCGGAATTCGGCGCTCAGGAGCGCGGCGTTCCGCAGTGGCACCACCCGCCGTCCGGCAAGTCCGAATTCCTGATCGAGATTCCGGAGCATGCTGCCGTAAAAGGTCAGCCGGAGCCGATGAAAATAGCTTTCCCGATCCGCGCGGAACGTGATGTCGGATCCTTCGTGCATGATATAGAGTTCTCCCGGATGAACCGTCTCGGAGATCCCGTCCTGTGTATATTCCAGCGCCCCGTCGAGAAGGATTTCGAATGTCATGTCGGCCGCGTTTCGGAAACGGAACCATGCCTCCCCGTGACGCTTCACTTCGGAATAGTAGCGGGGCCAGAGGGAGGTGCCGAACGGAGCCGGACCATCGCTCCAGGAATACTGCGCAATTTTTATATTTTTCTCTGCCCAGTCGCTTCGGTAGAACTCCGTGCTCGACTCGGAGCGGCGCACCTCTTCCATGGTAAATTTTCTCATTGATTTCATACTCCCCTGTTTTCCTCCGCAAAAGGAAATTATTGCCGGATTCCTCTTTTTCAAGTTCTGTTGAAAGAAAAAATAAAATTGTTCAAAAAACGAATAGTTCCGTTCCGCGGGACCGTTGTTTTTTTCCGGAAGGAATTCTATCTTATTTCCCGGAAGAAAACAAGGAGGCATTCATGTTTCAGAACTGTGGAATTCAATACAGAGAACCCGATGGGGAAACGCTCTTCCGTGTTGTGCTGGCAGGCGACGTCTGCCCGGGAAAAGAGGGCGGAGAACTTGTGAAAGCATCCCGTTCGGCCGAAATCATGCGTCCGGTCGCGGACTTCATCCGCTCGGCCGATCTGCGGTTCGTCCAATGGGAAACGCCGACCGTGTCAAAGGAGAATCCGATTCCCAAAAGCGGACCGAACCTGAACAGTCCTCCGGAGACGATCCGGATCGTCCGCGATGCCGGATTCGATGTCGCTCTCCTCGCCAACAATCATATTGGCGATCATGGTCCGGACGGCGTCCTTGAAACGCTGCAATGTCTGCATCAATCCGGAATGAAAACGGTCGGAGCGGGAAAAAATCTCGAAGAGGCGAACCGTCCCCTTGCGCTTTCCGCGGGAGGAAAAAAGATCCTGCTGCTGAATTTTGCGGAAAATGAGTTCGGCATCGCCGGCGAAACCACGCCCGGCGTGGCGCCGCAGTCCCCTCTCCGGAACCTGAAACAGACAAAGGAAGCGGCGAAACAGGCGGATTTTGTCATTGTCGTTCTGCACGGCGGACACGAACACAATCCGTTTCCCTCGCCCAGACTTCAGGAGCTCTGCCGGGCATTTGCGGAAGCGGGTGCCGCGCTGGTCTTCAACTGTCACACTCACTGTCCCGAAGGAGTGGAGTTCTGGAACGGAGCGCAGATCGTCTATTCGCCGGGCAACTTCTATTTTCCGAAATACCATTCGGATCTCTGGAACACGGGGTATCTGACGAAATGCTCGTTCGACCGCCGGGGCGTCTACCGTCTGGAGCTTCTTCCCTTCCGCTTCGGAAAGGAGCAGGTGACTCCGCTGGACAACTCCGGAAGAGCCCTGTTTGAAGCCTATATGGAGCGGCTCTGTGCGCCGCTGGCGGATGCGGCCCTGATCCGGAGGCTCTTCGAAGCGTGGAGCACGGACAAGGGGCGCAGCTATCTGGTCGGAACCGTGACGGGACTGCCCGAAAACTGGGAGAACCGGCTCGAGGAAGAGGAAGTGGTCGGCAGACTTCTTCATCTGCGCAATCTCTTCACCTGCGAATCCCATTGCGACATGGTCAAATGCTATCTGCGCCTGATCGAAGAATACCGTCTCCGGGAAGCCGCCGAACTTCTTCCCTTTCTGCGCTCCTTCGCGCTCCCCGAATGGATGGAGGAAAAATGAACACGTTCAACAATGCCCTCTATTTTCTGGCGATCATCAATCCGGTCAGCAAGATTTTTTTCCTGTCGGGATACGAACCGAAACTGACCTTCCGGCAGGTGCTGGAGCTCTCCTGGAAATCTTCGGTCGCGGCCTTCCTGATGCTGGAGAGCTTTTCGCTTCTCGGGCACAATATTCTGGAAAAGGTTTTCCGGATCGACCCCTGCGCCCTGAAGATCACCGGAGGGATCGTCGTCTTCTTCATCGGCTGGAAAGCGATCCGCGAAGGAAAGTTTTCCAGCAGCAGGAGAGCGCCATGCGCAATGATTTCAACGAACTGAGCATTGTCCCTCTGGCGGCTCCGCTGATTGCCGGGCCCGGAATGATCACCATAGTGATCTCCTCCTCGATCGAGTACGGCTTTCCCAGCACGAGCCTCGCCATATTTCTGGCGATTCTGATGAACTTTCTGCTCATGCTTTCCAGTCAGTTCATCAACGATCTCTTTCACAGGATGCACCTGCTCGGTCCGCTGATCCGGCTGACCGGACTTCTGGTGGCGGCCGTCGCAATCCAGATGATCCTTTCCGGAACGGCTGATTTCTGGACCCGCGTCCAGAGCGGCGAGTTCCAGCTTCCACGATAAGCAAACCTTCAAGACTCAAAGAGGAGATAAATCCGATGAATGAACTGATTCAAAACCGGAACGAGGAGCTTCCGCTCCCCTCCCCGCTGGATCCCGCCGCAACCGCGGCCGGATGGCTCAACAAGAGAAGAAATGAAATCCTTGCGCTTTACGAGAAAGTCATGTACGGACGCATTCCGCCGCGGCCGGCGACTCTCCGCTTCGAGATCACCCGGGAAGTGCCGGATGCGCTCGGAGGACTCGCCCGCCGTCGCGAAGTCACTCTTCATTTTCAGAATGGAGCAAACTCGCACACGGCAAAGGCGCTATGGTATCTGCCGAATGCTTCGAAAGGGAACCTTCCGGTCATTGTCGGTCTGAATTTCAAAGGGAACGCCGGGTGCACCGACGAATCCGATCTGCCACTCGAAGAGGGAGAAGAACGCGGAATTCAGGCGCATCGCTGGCAGATTCCCATGCTCATGAAAGCCGGATTCTCCCTGATTACCGCCCCGAGAAATCATTTTTTCCCGGATCACATCGACGGAAGAAAAGAGAGTATTTTTGCGCTCTTCCATCCCCGCGCGGAACTGACCCCGGAATCGCGCCAGTACACGGCGATCAGTGCGTGGGCCTGGGGATATTCCCGATTGCTCGAACTCGCCATGACCGATCCGGAAATTGACGAACGCCGCATCTGGGCTCATGGTCACTCCCGCCTTGGAAAGACCGCCCTCTGGTGTGCCGCCAACGATCCGCGCTTCGCAGGAACGGTCAGCAACGATTCCGGATGCTGCGGAGCGGCCCTCTGCCGCGATAAAATCGGAGAACGGATTGATTTCATGGTGAAAAATCTCTCCTGGTGGTCGCCGAAACGCCTGGATGAATATGCAAACAGGGAAGAGGCTCTGCCTTTCGATCAGCATTGGCTCGCAGCTCTGATTGCTCCGCGGCCGCTGCTCATCGCAAGCGCTTCGGAAGATACCTGGGCGGATCCGTTCAATGAATACCGTTGTGCCAGAGCGGTCGGAGAGGTCTATCGTCTCTTCGGCGCAGATGGCATCGGTTCCGCGCACTTCCCCGAACCGGATCAGCCGATCTTCGGCGACAGGGTCGGATACTATCTCCGAACCGGAAAACATGATGTCACTGCAACCGACTGGAAATTCGTACTTGAATTCATCCGTCGTTCCTGCTGATCGCTCCCCCTGTCAACGGAAGCTCAAAAAAAATCCCGACTTCAGATGAATGACATTTCGCGAGATGAGAAAACCGCTTTGTAAAGCGGTTCTTCTCCCCTCGCGCTCCCCTCTTTCCTCAAACTTCTGACGCCTTTTGCGTTTCACGAAAAGGCTCTCGCTTCGCAGGAGTCATTCAGAAGGTGCTGGAATATGACTCTGCCTGTTTTCTCTCTACCCCTGTCGAGAGACTGCGGACGCTAAAAAAATCGGTCTGAGGATCAATCTCATTTCGCGAGATGAGAAAACCGCTTTGTAAAGCGGTTCTTCTCCCCTCGCACTCTCCTCTTTCCTCAAACTTCTGACGCCTTTTGCGTTTCACGAAAAGGCTCTCGCTTCGCAGGAGTCATACCCCCCTTGTGCGCGCCTCTTTTCCGAAACTTCCGGAGACTTTTGTCTTTCACGAAGAGGCGCTTGATTCAGGGAATGTTTATCCTTTGATCGCACCGGCGGAAAGCCCTCGCACAAACAGCTTCATGCAGAAGAGGAACATGACCACCAGAGGAATGGAGGCAATGGTGTATCCGGCCATCAGCTGTCCCCACTGCTTCGTGTATTCGCCGTCGAGATAAAGCAGAGCAACCGAGATCACCTGAAGATTGTCGTCACGCAGATAAAGCAGCGGACTGATGAAGTTGTTCCATTGTCCGATGATCGACAGAATCGCCAGCGTTCCGATGATCGGCATCGACATGGGAACGACAATGTGCCAGATCTGCTGCAAAATGCTCCCTCCGTCGATTTCGATCGCATCGAAAAGATCCTGCGGAATCTCCTCGATGAAGTTGCGCAGAACATAGATGTTGAACGCCTGACCGCCCGCAATCGCCGGAATAATCAGCGCCCAGTGGGAGTTGTAAAGCCCCAGCGAGGAGATCAGCTTGAACATCGGCACCATGTTCGCCACTCCCGGATACATCATCAGAATGGTGAACACCAGAAAGAGGAATTTCGATCCCGGCATTTTGAACCGGGCGAAAAAGTAGGCTCCCACCACGGCGAACACCAGCGTGAAGGCCACACTGGTCATCGCGACAAACGCGGTATTGAAAATCTTCCCGCCGATGTAATTCCAGCCGTAAACATAATTTTCCCAGTGGAACGGCAGCGAGGGCAGCCACGGATTGTTGAAAAACTGTTCGTTGTCCTTCAGCGAAATGTTCAGCATCAGGTAAAACGGAATGAACGCGAACAGCAGAATCACGCAGATGAACAGATGTTTGAAAAATTCCGCTGTCTTGGATCTGACTTTTCTAGCCATATTGCAACATCCTTCTTATTTATCGACTTTAACGAATTTATTGTTCACAAAGGTCAGCGCCAGCGTCACCAGGAAGATGACGAATCCGATTGCACAGCCGTAGCCGAACAGCCCTTCCGCGAATGCATCGCGGAAGATGCGAAGTCCCGGAACCGTTGCAATGCCGTTCGGCCCTCCGTTGATTCCGACAAACAGATAGATGTTCTCCCAGGCCTGAAGCGTTCCGATGGTCATCAGAACCAGATTGATCCGGATCTGCGTCATAATCAGCGGAAGTTCGATTTTGAAGAAGATCGTCAACGGGCCCGCGCCGTCGACCTCGGCGGCCTCGTACACGTCTTCCGGAATGCTCTGAAGTCCCGCCAGATAGATCAGAACGCCGAACGCGCCGACCCATGGGAATCCCATGAAAATCAGCGCCGGCAGCACCAGACGCTCATCCGAAAGCCACTGAATGCTGTCCGTCCCGGAAAGGAAATTGCATGCCCGCAGAATTCCGTTCAGCACTCCGTTGTTCGGTTCATAGAAATACTTCCAGATCAGGATTCCGACCATTGCCGGAATAATCATCGGAATCACAAACAGAACCCGGTATACATATCCGGCCCGGTCGTTGATGACATGATGCAGAATCACCGCCGTAATGATCGGCAGAATCATTTTCACCACATTGGCGATCACGAAAATCAGCACCACGCCGAAGGAATTCAGCAAGGTGGTGTCGTTCAGGACCCGGATGATGTTTCCCAGACCGATGAACTCCTCCACCGTATCGCCGTTCCAGCGGTAGAAGATGTGAATGAAACCGTTGTAAATCGGATAATAGGAAAACAGCAGCACCAGCACCAGCGGAATTGCAATCAGCAGATACACCGGCCAGTAGTAACGCAGTTTTTTGACAGAGACATCGACAGCCATTTTATTTCATTTCCTCCAGTTTTCTCAGATTCGTCGGGACTTCCAGGAGCTCGTCCAGAACTTTGACGCGCCCGACCATACCCTCCATGGTCAGACGGATTCGGTTCTCGTAGGTCTTTTTATCCACGAGAGAGCCGATGGTGAATGCGGTCCGGATCCCATCGTTGTTCCAATGGGTTCGTTTTTCCGTGATGATTGTCTCCTCAATCTCGCGGATGGCGTCCGGCGTCCGGCTGACAATTGTGTTCCAGAAAATCTGTTTGGGATTGTCCGGCTGTTCGATAATCATGGTTTCAAGCGTCAAGGTATTGTCCTTGACGGTTTTGCTTCCGATGGAGTTGATGGTTGTAATGTTGCTGTATCCGGACCCTTCGTACGGACGGCATTTCTGGAGCAGCTCAACCTGTTCCCGTTTCTCCTCCGGGGTGAGTTTCTTGACGCTGTTGTTTTTGCAGTGACACATTTTGCCGATTTCATCATTGAACGCCTCGGCATAATCGACTTTCTTCAGGGGCGAGAGCCACTTGGAATGACGGATCATGGTCAGCTGACTGATCCGATAGGAGGTGATGAAGTGAAGAAAATCAAGAGCCAGTTCCGGGTGTTTCGTGGATTTCGGAATTCCGAAAAGGCCGCCGAGACCTCCGCCGACCTCGGTCATGCGTCCCAGATAGTTGTATTTGGCATCCTTCCGCACTCCCGGGACCGAAATGAGTCCGGGCTCCTTCCCGATCGAGGGAATCGGAATGACATCCACCTTGAAATTGGAGTTGTTGACCATGGAAAACGCGTTCCAGGTTCCGTCAATGAAGAATGCCACGTTGCCGGAGTTGAACAGGAACTTTGTCTGTTCCAGGTCGATGGCGGAAAAGCCCTTGGCAAAGTAGCGGCCGATCGCGGTTGTAATCTCCACCGGCTGAAGGAAGCGGTCGAGATCGACCCGGGGATCCTTGTTGGCGATGCGGTCGTAGATTTCGTAATTGCTGGTGCCGTATCCGTAATCGGACACGGAGTCGTTGTAGCTTGCGTTGATCTGATCGTTGTAATGATTCAGGATCTGTCCGATGGTCCCCTTGTCGAATCCCCGCACGCCGATCGGAATCAGGGGACGGTCGACCTTCTTTCCATACTCCTGAATTTTTTCGCAGGCGTCGATCCATTCCTGAAGGGTTTCAGGCATCCGCCGATGTCCCATTGCTTTTTCATAGAGATCGACATTGACGTACATCCGGGTGGTCATCACAAAGGTGGAAACGCCGAAATATTCGGAATACTGCTGACTGAGAGCGGTAATCATATCATCGGCGAAGGTATCACGCCAGGGCATTCCCTCCAGCGGGGTTCCCTTGTTGTAGGGGTTCGGATCGCCGAGATACTGGGAAAGGGGCGTGAAATACTGATTCCGGATGTCATCGTTTCCGGAGAGTTCAATGACATCGGCGCAGTCTCCTCCGATCAGCTGAGTCAGGAACCACTGGGCGTAGCCGCGGACCGGGACGGTTGTCTGGACCACTTTCACCTTTTCCCCCTGTTCCGCCTTGATTCGTTCATATTCCCGGATGGCATCCTCAAAGCCTTCGCGGAATCCGTCCTCAAGCTGCCAGTGGGCGAAGGTGAGACGTTTCTCCCGGCTGAGAATTCCGCTTCCTACCGCGCCGCTGTTCACCACCATAATCACGGAAACCACATAGAACAGCACCAGAAGAATGAGTCCCAGACGGTTCATGATATATTGGAATCTGTTTTCCTCCATCTTACTTCACCCCGTGCTCTTTCATGTATCGTTTAATGATTCTGGTGTTTCGCGCAAGCGGATATTTGGCGATGAATTCCCGGTAGTACTTTTCCGCGCTTTTGAAATCGTTCAGTTTTTTGTCGTAGAGGAAACCGATTCGGAAGAGGGTCGCCTGACGAACCGACGGATGCGATATGCCGAACCGATATGCGTCTTCCAGATAGGAGATGGCAAGTTTGAAATCCCGTCCGTTTTTGATGGCCTCGTTGGCTGCGTAGAGATACAGCGGAACCAGATCGCGCTTGTCGCCTTCGAACTTCTGCCCGAAGCGGGAAATATCCTCCAGTTTCGGGCGCATGTAGAACAGAGCGATGCAGGCGTCCGAAGAGTTCGGACTTTCCTCGATGATTTTTTCATAGACGGCGGTGTAGTTGATTTTGTCTGCTGCGGAACCGTAAATATCCTGTCGGTCCTGCATCAGCTGAGCACATCTTGCGTAGCTCAGGGCGGCGATCCGGCGCAGTCTTTCCGGGTTTTTGGGGTCTTTCATGTAGTCGCCGAGCTCATGAAGGCCTTCGATTGCGACCTTCTCCGGGTAGGACTTGTCATAGACTTTCGTGAGAGAAAGAATGAGACGCGCCTCCGGGTCGTTCTTGCCTTTGGCACGCGCCAAGGTTCTTGCCTGGGGATAATTGTTGATGGCATACGCCTCAAACATATCGTTCCCATACGCAAGAAGTGCAGATGCGGTCAACGCAATGCATCCGATTTGTTTCAACATTGTTGAAATACTCCCTGTGATGTTTCTGGAATAGAATCCATTGTTTTCAAATCCGATCTTCCCCGGATGGAATGAATCATTCAGCACAGGATGTACTCTCTCTCCCTGCGCGGGGGAAGCAGGATGCCACAAAAAAATTTATTAATATTATAACTGATTTTTCAGGATTTCAAGCGTCCGGGGAAATTTTTTTTAGACTTTCTTGCAAAAATGTCCGTGTCAATTCTCCCTTGTTTTTCCTGTTCGAGAAAGAAAAAAGCGGTCCTTTTCGGGACCGCTTTCCGGAAACGTTGTTCGATGCAAAGAGATGATTACTTTTTCTCGACAACGAATTTCTGAGCGTTTTTCGGCACGAAACCGTGAGTGGATCCCTGAACCCAGATGATTTTCTTCTGAGCGGATCCGATGTTGTTATAGAGAATCGCAAGACCGGAGGGCGGGCAGACATAATCGCCGAGCCCCGCGCGGGAGATCACGATCGGGCACTTGATGCGTTTTGCGTGGAAAACGGAATCGTAATAGTTGAGAGCGGGCACATAGGGAGGTCTCCATCCGTTGAGGCGCCCCTGGGTCGGACCGGCGAAATCGCAGCACCAGGTGATCGAGGAATCTGCGCGGGAGACGTCCGGATCCAGTGCGGCCGCCCAGATGGTCTGAAGTCCGCCCTGGCTTCCTCCGGAGGCGACCAGATCCTTGCCATTCCACTGAGGCAGACTCTTCAGGAACTGAAGCGAACGCATGACGCGCAGAGCCATTCCGTTGAAGTAGGCCGTTTCCGGATCGGAATTCTGCTTTTTGTCGA
The DNA here is from genome assembly GCA_944390735.1 of uncultured Victivallales bacterium. Classification (GTDB taxonomy): domain Bacteria; phylum Verrucomicrobiota; class Lentisphaeria; order Victivallales; family UBA1829; genus UBA1829. The sequence continues at coordinate 19,277 of CALXRL010000018.1, forward strand.
ATGCGTAAATCTGTCCGTTGGATTTGATTTTGGCATAGAAATCGTTGTAGTACGCGCTGTCTTTCCCGAGATCGCAGCCATGAGCATTGACATGGAAACGAATCTGATTGCGGGGACCGTCTGCCGGCGGCCTCGGAACAGGCGTTCCGTATCCCTGATAGAAGGCAATGGCTCCGAGGGACTTGTCTTTGGCGCCGACCGGAATGGTGAGATAACCGGTGACGGGGCGCGGTCCGGCGCAGTCGACGGTAACCGCATAGATATCCACATTCTTCGTGGATTTGATTTTCTCCATTTTCGATTTGAGAGGAACCGCGGCAAGTTTTGCCTTCTGTTTTGCCCAGAACGCATCGAAATCGGCGGGTTCCGCAGCGGCAGGCTGCAATTTTTCCGGCTGAACTCCGGCGCCGCCTTCAAAGCAGATGCTTTCCAGCTTTTTGTTCCGGTTTCTCTTCTGAACATTGCGCCCTTTGTTATCGACAAGATAGGCCTGAATACGGACGAATCCGGGTTTGTTGAGCTTCGTTGTAATCACAACGGGTTTTCCAGGAGTGACGAGTTCCCGGCCGGAAGCCTTCTTGCCGTCATCGCCGGTGCGAGTCCATCGAACGAAATAGGGTTTGGCAGGAAGGGTCTGCTTCCCGAAATCGACGAGAATGGTAAATTTCATCGCTTCGCCCGGAGCGTAGAATGACTTTTCCGTGGTTCCGTTGCAGGAGACCTGCTGAGCGTCCAGCTTGGCTACTTTCTGGATTTTCAAATTTTCGAATTTTCCAACCACATAAAGTTCCGCGCTCTTGTAATTTTTCGCGGAGGAAGAGAACGTCCAGTCCGGCTGACCGCCCTTGGCGGTGTTGTTGCCGATTCCCAGATCGCACTGATTGCCGCCCTTCAGCTTATTGAAGGCAAAAACGGTCTGTTTCTGCAGGTAATTGTGAACCTGCATGGAACCGTAGCCGTCAACGGGCTGAGTCGCGGTATCCCCGAAATCGAACGATCCGGTTGCTCCCGGAATTTTTTTCGCATTTCCGCCGGAATAATTATTGGACCAGAATTCGATATTCCCTTTTTCAAATTTTCCGTTTTTGATATTCGGAGAATTTCCGAACACTTCCAGATTGTTGACATACATCTGAACGACGCCGGATCCGGTGTTGGGCACCCCGACCTGATTCAGATCTTGAGAAAAAGGATCCATGGACACAAAGGTCCAGGTCATTTTCCCCTGCTTGTCGGTCAATTTCAGAAGATAGCCGATTCGCTTGAGGGTTCCGGAATAGGATTCGCCATTGTCAACCTGATAGCCGTTTCCGCCATATTCCATGGGATTCAGCTTGTAAATGAGTTCATATCCGGTTGCTGCCGGAACCAGCTGAGTGAGTTCCGGAACCTCTGCGGACAGCGACGACGCTGTCAGGGCAGCGACTGCTGCCATATTTTGGGACATTCAAGTTTAAAAAGGAAAAAACTCCGCTGGAAGGGGTCGGAGTTTTTGAGATATGAGAGCAAAAAAAAATCCCGGCGTCGAACTACTCTCCCACACTCTGTTGTGCAGTACCATC
>CALXRL010000019.1 GCA_944390735.1 uncultured Victivallales bacterium
TCCCCGGAGGAAAATGCCGCGATCACGCTCTCCATTCTGCGCGGGGAGGAGCGCGGGGCGAAACGCGCGATCACCGTTCTGAACGCCGGCGCCGCCATCTATGCCGCCGACGCCGCCAGCGACCTGAAAGAGGGAATCCGGATGGCCTGCGATTCCATTGATTCCGGACGCGCATTGAAAAAACTTGAACTTCTTGTGGAGGCTTCCAAATGAACAACATTCTGGAGAAAATCACGGAAGCGCGCGCGAAGGCGCCGCGAACCGTATCGCGGAAAATGCTGGAGGCGCAGGCGGCGCGCCGGAAGGCGCCGCTGGATTTCGCCGCAGTTTTCCGGGGGGAGGGGATTCATATCATTGCGGAGCTGAAAAAGGCGTCGCCGTCGAAAGGGCTGATCCGGGAGGAGTTTCCGGTGGTCGAGCTGGCCGGAGAGCTGGAGAAGGCCGGAGCCGCCGCACTTTCGATTCTGACGGAACCGGATTGTTTTCTCGGGAATCTGGAATTTCTTCGGGATGTCCGTCCGAAGGTCCGTCTTCCGATTCTGCGCAAGGATTTTATATCCGATGAGTATCAGATTCTGGAGGCGCGGGCCGCAGGAGCCGATGCGATTCTTCTGATTGCGGCGGTTCTGGATGCAAAGAGATTCCGGGAACTGTTTTCCTTTGCATCGTCGCTGGGACTCTCGGTCCTCTGCGAGGCGCATTCGCGCAAGGAGATCGACATGCTGGCGGACGGGGGTGCGAAAATCATCGGGGTGAACGCCCGTGATCTGACCAATTTCTCCCTCTCGCTGGATGTGACGAGGGAAAATCTGAAGCACATTCCCGACGGCATTGTGAAAATCGCGGAAAGCGGGATTCAGAATGCGTCTCACATCCGGGAGCTTCGCGAAAACGGAGCCGACGGCTTTCTGATCGGGGAAACGCTGATGCGCGCGGCACATCCCGGCGAGAAACTGAAGGAGCTGCTGGGATGAGTGTGAATCTTCTGAAAATCTGCGGAGTCCGGGATCCCGTGATCGCCCGTCGCGCAGTGGAACGCGGTGCGGATTTTCTGGGATTCATTTTCTGGCGGCGGAGTCCGCGGTATGTGTCCGTGGAACAGGCGGCGGAGATTCTGGCGGGAATCTCCGACCGGAGAAGGTGCCGGTTTGTCGGTGTCTTTCTGGACGCGGACGAGGGGGAGATCCGGGAGATTTCCCGGCGTTTGAATCTGGATATTGTTCAGGTGCATGGAACTTGCACGGCGGCAACGGCGGAATCGCTCCGGAAGGAGTGGGAGCTCTGGCGGGCGGTCTCCTCGGAAAACGGGGAGGGGATCGACTTCCCGGCCGATGCGTTCCTCGTGGATTCCAAAACGCCCGGAAGCGGAAAACGATCCGACTGGTCCCTGGCGGAAAAGCTCCGCGACAGCGGCCGAAAGGTCGTGCTCGCCGGCGGCATTTCCGCGGAAAACCTTCCGGAAGCCGCCGCGCTGCAATGCTATGCGCTGGACGTGAACAGTTCGCTGGAGGATGCTCCCGGACAAAAATCGCTTGTCAAACTGGAACAGTTGTTGAATCAATACAAGGAGATCAGAAAATGAAAAACAGGACCCATTACGGCATTTACGGCGGTCAGTATGTCGCCGAAACGCTCATGACTCCTTTGGCAGAGCTTGAGCGGGCCTATTTCGAGGCCAAAAAGGATCCGTCCTTTCAGGCGGAGTTCGATTCCCTGATGAAGCATTACGTGGGACGGGAGAGTCCGCTGTATCATGCGGAACGGCTTTCCGGATTCTGCGGCGGAGCAAAAATTCTTCTGAAGCGGGAGGACCTGAATCATACCGGTGCGCACAAGATCAACAACACCATCGGGCAGGCTCTTCTGGCGAAACGCATGGGCAAGAAGAAGCTCTTTGCCGAGACCGGAGCCGGAATGCACGGGGTGGCGACCGCCACCGTCGCGGCGCTGTTCGGCATGGAGTGCGAAGTCTTCATGGGCGCCGTGGATGTGGAGCGGCAGGCGCCGAATGTGGAACGCATGCGCACGCTCGGAGCGAAAGTCACCGCGGTGACCGAGGGAAGCGGAACGCTCAAGGACGCCATGAACGAGGCGCTCCGGCGCTGGATCACCGAGGTCGAGGAGGCCTTCTATGTGATCGGCACGGTCGCCGGACCCTATCCCTATCCGATGATGGTGCGCGATTTTCAGTCCGTGATCGGAATCGAGGCTCGGAGACAGTGTCTGGAGGAGTACGGCAAGCTGCCGGCGGAGGTGATCGCCTGTGTCGGCGGGGGAAGCAACGCCATGGGGATCTTTGCCGGATTTCTGGAGGATCCGTCCGTCCGGCTGATCGGCGTGGAGGCGGGCGGAAAGGGAATCGAAACCGGAGAGCACGCGGCAAGTATCTGCGGCGGCCGGCTCGGTGTTCTGCACGGCAGCAAATGCTATCTGCTTCAGACCGACGAGGGGCAGATCGTGGACACCTACAGCGTTTCCGCCGGACTGGATTATCCGGGCGTGGGACCGGAACACTGTCTGCTACATGACACCGGCCGCGCCGAATATGTCGCCATCAACGACGACGAAGCCATTCACGCATTCGACATGCTCTCCCGTTACGAGGGCATTATTCCCGCGCTGGAGTCCAGTCATGCGGTCGCCGAAGCGCTCAAACGGGCGCCGAATCTTTCCGGGGACGATCTCATCATCGTCAACCTTTCCGGACGCGGAGACAAGGATATGCAGAGCGTCAAAAACTACAAGGCGCAGAAAGGACTTTGATCATGAACCGTATTCAGACTCTTTTTGCCAAGGCAAAAGCGGAAAACCGCAGCATTTTCACCGCCTATCTGACCATGGGATATCCGGATATGGCGTTCAGCGAAAAAGCCGTGGAAGCACTGATCGACCACGGGGTCGACATCATGGAATTCGGCGTTCCGTTTTCCGATCCGATGGCGGACGGACCCGTGATCCGCGACGCCGCAAGAATCGCATTGCAGAACGGCGCGAATTTGAAGAAAATTCTCGCTTCCATCGCCCGCCTGCGGAAGCGGTATCCGACTGTGCCGTTCATTCTGTTCTCCTACTACAACGTGATCTTCTCCTACGGCCTGGAGCGCTTTGCGGAGGAGGCGGAACAGGCGGGCGTCGACGCGGTCCTGCCCGTTGATGTGGTGCTGGAGGAGCGCGAAGAACTGCTGGAGCCGCTGCGCCGTCACAACATGACGATCGTTCCGCTGGTCGCCCCGACGACGCATCTCGACCGCGTTGCCGAAATCGCCCGCGGACTGGAGGACAGCTTCCTCTATGTCATCACAGTCAACGGCGTGACCGGAGCCCGTGCCGAACTGCCGCATGAGCTTACCCGGCGACTCCATGACATCCGCCAAGTTTCGGGAATGCCCGTGCTGGCCGGTTTCGGAATCGGAAAACCCGAACAGGCCGAAGCCGTCTGCCGCGCTTGCGACGGGTTCATTGTGGGCAGTGCCATCGTGAAGATTCTTCTCGACAATCCGAATGACGAAGGGCTGAAGAAAATCGCAGAATTCGCATCGTCCTTCTGATTCCGTCTGACGGGGAAAATCGGAAGATCGTCGCGCGGAGGGAAAGGTCCGCCGGTCAAGGCATTTTTCCCTCCGCGCATTTTTTGTGTCCGGAAGAGGCGCGGCACCATTTTGATCCACGATGGATCGGGAGGAAGCCGGGAGTCCTTCCGCCACTCCTTCCGGACCGGAGAAGCGGAAGTCAGGATTTCAGTTTCCGGTTGATGTCGCTTCGCAGTTTCAGCATGGCTTTTTCCCCGCGCGGATAGTTTGTCATGGTCATGGCGGAGCCGGAGGCTTTGTCCAGCATGGTCCGGACGGCTTTTGCTCCGATCTTCTCCTCCAGCAGCTGCAGGGCCCGCTGATCCTGAAGCGCGTCGAAGAGCAGTTCATGGCGGATGGAATCGAGGGCATTGCAGTCGTCTCCCGGATAGACTAGGAAGGGATCCCCGGAGGGAAAGGCGTAACCGGCATCCGTCGTCTGATACGGATCAATCGGATACCGGGAGAGACGGCTGAAGTAGAAGTTGAATCCCCAGTGCAGGAATCCTTCGATGCCGAACCGGTGGAAAAGGGCCCCGAGAATGCGGGTCCGCGCAGAAGTCGAATAGAGAAAACGGTTGCTGGTTCCGGTTTCCGGACAGCAGCAGTAGTAGGTCCAGGGATGTTTCAGGCCGTTCCGGATGAACTCCTCCACTTTGGAGATCACGGGAATGGGAATGTCGACCAGTCCCCGCTCGTAGAAATCGAATTCGGAGAGCGCATCAATGTGCTTGAACTCCTTCGTGTAGGTGCGGAGCAGTTCCGCGGCTGCGGAATAGGTGGCGAGTCCTTCCTCCGAAGGTTCGTCCGAGGTATGGAAATAGACCCGGTCGGCGATGCCGGCTTCCTGGAAAAAGACGGTCAGCTCCGGCAGCAGCGCTTTGAGAAACGCGCGGTATTTCGCGGAATCGGATTTGACGTCCCATCCGAAAATCCGTTTCTCCTCCCCGTTCACCTCCGCCATGATTTTCGGCGTGAAGGCCGCTCCCCACTGCGTGAAAAGGTGCGAGATCTCAAAATAACGGATTCCCGCCGATTCCGCCAGCGCGATCCAGCGGGCAAGACGGTCGAAGTCGAATTCATACTCCGCGCCGTTTTTCCGGACGCCGACAAGCTGAACGGTCGGGCGTTCCCCTCCGATCTCCGTATCCAGCGGCGGCGTGAAAATCGGCGTGAGAATCATGTTGATTCCGTGTTCCGCCGCATTTTTCATGAAGACTTCGACGAGATACCAGTATTCCTCGCTGAAAACCGGAACATTGTAATAGGTTGCCAGCGAATCGGAATGGAACCATTCGGTGCGGATCAGTTTCTGTTCCGGAAGCGTCGCATTCAGGACCTCCAGACGGAAGGGCTTTGTGTTGATCTTTTCCCCGCCGTCAAGGTCAAGTTCCAGAGCAATGTCATACGTTCCCGCTTTGCAGTTCCGCGGGACGGGGACCGTGATCCAGAGCGCGCGCCAGAGCTTCGGCGGAACGGTGAAATCCCGCTCCGGAAGTTCCGCGAGAAGATCCGGAATGAGGCCCGGTTCCCGGGTGATGACATCCTCGTCCAGAGTCGCCGCCAGAAAGCGGACCGGCACGCTTTCCACGGAACGGACGCGGATTCCCTTGAGTTTGGACCGGACCTTCACGCTCAGATTTTCGATGCGCTGATCCGAACGGTACGCCAGTTGAAAGGAGAAGCGTTCTCCCCGCAGAGCGGAAAAGCGCTGGAATGGTTCCGCTTCGGTTGGTTCCGTCTTTTGCAGGATCTTCACAAGCGAACTGCAGTATCTGGTTTCGAAATGAACGGGTTGCATTCTGGATCAATCCTTTTCTGTTTTGTCGATCTGTGCCGTTGATTTTGCTTCGGGTCTTTCCGGATAATATATCGTTGCTTCGGCCGCTTGCAAAGAGAAAAGATGCGTAATTTACGCAGCCGGATCTGGCGCATTCCGTCACAGCGTCAGGGCGGGATCGATTCCGATTTTACGGAAGGGAATCGGCTGGAACGGAAGCTCTTTCCGGAGAATGGAATCCGGAAGCAGAGTGAAATCCTTGCGGTCGGGATCGGCGAATCCGAGCTGATGAATGTCTCCTTCGACGCAGAGATTCTCCCCGAAATACTGGTAGGAGCGTTCAAACTGGTTGAATCCCGCCACCTCGCCGCAGTTGATGATGTAGTTGTTGACGATGAAGTTTCTTCCCTTGTCGGTCAGCACATGGGAAAGGCGCGGCGCGATCCGGAGTTTTTCCGGGGAAAGGGCGGTTTCCAGAATGGCGGAATAGAACGGCTTCAGAAAACTTTCATCCCAGCGGTCCTTGCCCCAGCAGCTGAAGCTCAGGGCCCGGATGCACTCCAGAAACAGATTGTTTTCGACGATGTTGTTTTTGCCCGCGTGAATCTGGACTCCGCCGAAGCCGCCGCCCGCGCATTTGAGAAAAACATTTCCGTAGATCAGAATATTGCTGATCATGTCATCCAGACGGATCCCCGCCTGTCCGCAGAAGTCGATCCCGCTGCCGAGATCATGCCAGAAGTTGAACAAATAACGCGTGCCGTACATGAAGGGATCGAAGAAACAGTCGATTCCCGCCTGATCGTCGAATTCCCGCACCAGATCGTGACCGTCGCAGAAGGCGACCGTCTGCAGATCCCCCGAGACCGAAATCCCGTGGTGCGAGGAGTTGTAAAGATGAAAATGAAGAAGATGATTTCCGCATCCGGCAAGAGAGGCCGCCGGTGTGTAGCAGCGGTCCACCTGACTGAAATCGTGCACGTCGATATTGATCGCAAAATGGTCCGCGCGCCGTAGTTTTTTCCGGTCCCCTCCGGAGAGACGCACTCCCCCCGCTCCCAGTTCATGCAGATGCGCCTGGAAGATCCCGCAGTGTTCGCCTCCGTCAATGAGAATCGCATTTCCTCCCGCGCCAGCGATTTCCAGATCCGCAAGCAGCACATCGCGGCAGTTCCGCACGGAAACGGCGTCGGAGGCTCCATTGCTCATGCGGAGATTGCGGAAAAGAAGATGGTCCACGTCGCGCAGACTCAGAAACGGCGTTGGAAGAAGCGACAGCTCCAGGGAATAATCGGCGGTTCCATCCGGTGCAAATTTAACCGGCCGCTCGGGAATGCAGTAGAGTCTGCCCGTGTTCCGGTCAAGATACCACTCTCCCGGTTCGGAGAGCTCTTCCAGAAGATTGAAAAAATAGAACGGATCGTTCGGCAGACAGCCGTAGGAGACGCCGGGCGCAAGGGTGATGGTTCCCTTTTCCCGGTCAATGAGTTCCACTTTCCGGGTATCGGACGCCCAGAGATAGCCCCATTGTCCGTCCACGCGCAGATCCTCCGCCTCCCGCCAGCGTTCGAGTTCCGGATGGCGGAATTCAAAGACGGCACGGCTTTCCGGACCTTTTTTCTTTTCCTCGTCGGAGAGTTCGTCCAGCGAACCGGAAAGGACTTTGCCGACCCTCAGCAGCGGTTCCTTCTTTTTCGGCCAGCGGGCCAGCGGCAGTCGTCTGCCGTTCGAGAAGCATCCCAGCCACGGTTCCGTTGGAAATCTTCCGCATCCGACTCCCCGTTTCGGCAGTGGAGGAACGTGGCGGATGCCCGATTCCGAAAGCGTCGCCGTCAGAATTCTTCCTCTGGCGGAGGGATGGATTCGCTTCAGAATCCCGGGCTCCGTCACCGCGTGGAAGCCGGAGAGTCGGGCGGATCCCTGAAAGAGAACCGCATCCTTCTCTTCTCCGATCCAGAGAACCGGATTTTCCCGCGATCCGGAATCCTCCCTTCCGAAAGCGAGCGTCCGGCGGAAGGGATAGACTCCCCGCCGGAGAAGAACTGTTATCGCCGCATCCGGCCGGTCGGCAAGAATGGAGCGGACTTTTTTCTGCGCATCGGGCAGGGAGAGGCACTCTCCATGCGTTTGCGGACCGGCATGGATGACGATCTCATCCTTTCTGCGCGCGAGCCGTTCCTTCCACGGTGCTAGGAGCTTTTCGGAGTCGTCGGCGGGCGGATCAAACTCCTTCCGGATGGATCGGTACTCTTCCCCGCTTTTCCGATCGTATTCGGCGATGCCGATTCCTTCGGGCGCTTTGAAGGGAACGGATGCCCTGGAAAAAAGAATCTCATCCTGCTTCATGCAAAAGACCTCCATGCGTTGACGGAAACACAGACGGGAGCTCCGACGAGGGAACCGTCCGGATCAGTTGGCGGTTCGGACCTTTTCCTTTTCGCGTTCAAAACGGTTTCGGATCGAGGCGATTTCCGTGACGAGCGCCTCCTGGAGTTCCGCCGCCCGGGCGGGATCCTCCTCTTTTGCAAGCCGCTGCTGCGCGGAGAGTTCCGCTTCGGCGATTTTTGCACGGCAGAGCGTGTCGATTTCCGCGAGTTTCGCTTTGACTTCCGGCGAGATTTCGTTCAGCGTTCCGCCGCTTCGTTCCAATGCAAGTTCAAATGCGCTTTTCATACTGTCTCCCTGTTGTAGAGATAAAACATCAGAGCGTTCAGAACCAGTCCGTGGGAGATTTCGCCGGAGCGGATCATCTCCTTGACCCGTTTGATCGGAACGGCCTCTGATACAATACATTCGGTTTCTTCCAGACGCGGTTCGGAGATGCGACGCACATTGTCGATCCGGACCGTATGGCAGGTGTTGCCCTGGAGGGCCGGATTCGGATGAACGCGGCCGATGACGCGCGCATGTTCCCCGGCGCAGCCGGTCTCCTCCAGAAGTTCCCGGATGCCGGCTGCGACCGGGGAGGCGTCGGTCCGGTCGATGCACCCTCCCGGGATTTCCCATTCCGTCCGGCGCGTGCCGTGGCGGAACTGGCGGATCAGAATCAGCTCCTGCTCCGGCGTCAGGGCAATCACATTGACCCAGTCGCAGGTGCGGCAGGTGATGAATTCATGTTTCGCCCCGGTCCGCCGGCATTCAAACTGTTCCGCGCATAACGTGATCACGGGAGAGTGGAAGATCTCCCGCGGCTGCTCCAAAGAGATCCATTGATCCTTCAGATCAGGACTCATAACGTTCTGCCCATCGCTTCCACAACGGGGCGCAGAGCCTTCATGAATTTTCCGAAGTCGTTGCAGGGAATCTGCTGAGCGGCGTCGCTGAGCGCCTTGACCGGCTGAGGATGCGATTCGACAATGATGCCGTCCGCTCCGACCGCCGCCGCCGCTCTTGCCAGCGGAAGCACAAACTCCAGTTTGCCCGCCGCGTGGCTCGGGTCGACGATCACCGGAAGATGCGACTCCTTTTTCGCCACGGCAACCGCGCTGATGTCCAGCGTGTTCCGGGTCGACGTTTCAAAGGTGCGGATTCCGCGTTCGCAGAGAATCACATTTTCGCACCCGTGCACGAGCAGGTATTCCGCCGCATTGAGCCACTCTTCCACCGTGGTGGACATTCCGCGCTTGAGCAGAACGGGCCGTCCCGCCTCCGCAACGCTTTCCAGCAGATTGTAGTTCTGGCAGTTTCTTGCGCCGATCTGGATGCAGTCCGCGACCTCCGCCACCGCTTTCAGCGAGGGGATGCCGACCACTTCCGTCACAACCGGAACCTGATATTTCTCCTTGATGTTCTTCAGAATTTCCAGTCCCTTGTAGCCGAGTCCCTGGAAATCGTAGGGCGAGGTGCGGGGCTTGAATGCTCCGCCGCGCAGAATGCTGACCCCTTCCGCCGTGAGAACCTGCGCACAGATGTCCATCTGCGCGGCCGATTCGATGGAGCAGGGGCCGGCAATCACCTGGAATTTTTCTCCTCCGACGATCTCATTTCCGATTTTAAACCGGGAGTTTTCCGCATGAAATTCGCGGCTGGCGAGTTTGTATTTTTTCTGAATCGGAAGCACATCCTCCACGACGGGGAGGTTTTTCAGCACTTCCAGGGACATGTGGAGATTTTCATCTCCCACCGCGCCGAGAACGGTATGCTCCACGCCTTTGATCAATCTGGGTTCATACCCCATGTCGGCGACGAGCTTTTCGACTTTCTCGATCTCCTGATCGGGACTGTTCGGCTTGAAAACGATAATCATTTTCCGTCACTTTCCAAAAAATTGTGATGCCCGGGATTTCAGCTCAAAATGCGGGCCTGCCTTGTCCATTGAAAACCATCCGATTTGCACATTTGATTTTCAGAGCTACATTACTAATGACAGAAAACGCGTAAAAAGCAAGTGAAAGTGTGAAAAATATGGCAATAAATGACAAGATTTCCGCGGCGGTCTATCTGGGAGCCTATACCATTCAGATGCTGGTGGGCCGGGTTTCTCCGGACGGAAACTCCTTTGAGACGGTCAATGAATTTACCGCTTTCACCAAACTTGCCGGAGACGACAGTTCGCTGGAATGCCTCTCCGAGGAGGGAATGAAACGCGCCTTCAAGGCGCTCCACGAACTGCATGAGATTGCCGAAAAGGAGGGCGCCACGGAGTGCCGGCTGTCGGTATCCTCCTCGTTTCGCAACACCGTGAACCGGACGCAGCTTCTGCTGGGGTGTCAGCGGGAGTTCGGCGTCTTTCCCCAGCTGCTCTGCGGGCGGGACGAGGCCCGTCTGAATTTCATCGGCGCCATGACCGACGCCTTTATCAATCTGCCGCTGATTACCGTCTACTGCGGCTTCAGCTCCTTTCAGATCGCCTTCGGGGATTCCCGGAAAATCGAGGGCGCCTTTGAGCTCGGGCTCGGAGCCGGACAGGTGGTGCGGAAGTTTGAACTCGACAAGCACGGTTTGAGTTTTTTCCGCCAGATTGCGCTTCGCAATTATATTTCGAAGCAGCTGGAGGTGCTTTCCGTGCCCTACCACAAATGGCTGGGATCGCTGAAGGTGGCGCCGGAACTGATGGCGGTCGGATCGTTGCCGTTCGCCTGCAACTCTCTGATCAACAAGCAGGTGAACTGGAACTGGAGTTCCATCGCCGCGCTGCCGCAGAAGACCTCCGCCGTGGTGGAGCTGAGCAAAAATCTTGTCGCGCTTTCCCCGGAGGAGATCGGGCGTCTGCCCGGAGTGGACCCCAACCTGCGCGAAACGCTGGCGGGAGGAGCGATGATTCTGCGCTCGGCGCTGGAATTCTGCGATGTCTACGATTTCCGCCTGACTCCATACGGCCTTTGCGCGGGAATGCTGAAGTCGCCCGCGTCCAGTTTTTCGACGGCGAAAACCACGCCGCTGCCTTGACATCCGCGATCCACCGCTTATATTAACCCCGAAGAATGCAAAAAGGGGTATGCGATGATTCTTTCCTGTTCCTGGATCTGGCTTGACAGATCCCTTTTTCCGACCGTTCAGAGCACCCGGATTTCCGCGTTTGACCGTTCCAGCGCGGTCACGCCGGCAATGGCGGTGTTCCGCCGGGTGTTCGAGCTGGACTCCGTGCCGCCGGATTTGACGGCATATTTTTCCGGTGACTGCAAATTCCGTCTGTTCGTGAACGGACATTTTGTCGATGACGGGCCGGTGGAGGTCGGCGGCGATTACGGCAACACGCAGCCGCCGGACTGGTGGTTCTATGACTCCGGAAAGGTGGCGGAATTCTTTCATCCGGGGAAGAATGTGATCGTTGCCGAGGTGCTGACTGTTCCCGAGGCGCAGACCGATTACTCCGTCGGTCATCCCGGATTCACCTTTGAGCTGGAGTCCTGCGGAGTTTCCCTTCTGCGTTCCGACTCCTCCTGGCGTTCGTTCCGGAATCCCGCCTATCGGGATGTCATGGACTGGCACGCGGAGCTTTTTCATGAAGATTATCACGCGTTGTCCTTCGATGATTCCTCCTGGGCTCCCGCGGAGGAGCTGCCGCCGGAGCTCTGCGCAAAATGGAATCTGCGGAAGCTGGATCTGCCGCCGCTTGCGGAACGGGACGAGTCGCCGGGAAAAGGACGGGTTCTGTTTGAGGAGGCCAATCGCCATGCGGTCTGTTCCGACGATCTGACGCTGACGGCTCTTCCGGGGCCTCCCGTCTGTTTTCAGCTGGAATTCGACCGGGAGGTGGCGGCGCACATCGGATTCGAAGTCGAATCGGAGGGGGGAGCCTCCCTGGTTCTGGAATATCAGGAAGTGCCCGACAAAACCCATGCAATGGAGAAATATACGACGGCTCCCGGAATTCACCGTTTCCGTTCCACGCGCCTGAATGCGTTCCGCTATATTCAGTTGCGTGTCGCGTGCGGATCGTTTTCGTCGGAGCACTATGCTCCGGTGCGGATCCGGAACGTCACGGCGCATACGAGGGGATTCCCGCTCGGGGAGACTGCGCCGTTCGAGTGTTCCGATCCCGAACTGATGAAAATCCGGGAGTGTGTCGACAGGACCATGCGTCTTTGCATGATGCGTCTGCATCTGGACTCTCCCGTGCATCAGGAAGGACTGGGATGCACCGGCGATTACTGGATTGAATCGCTGATCGCGCATGCCCTGTACGGGGAGACGCGGCTTGCCGCAGCGGATCTTCTGCGCACAGCGCTGCTGCTGAAGCAGAAACACGCGGCAATGTTTCATACGTCCTATTCGCTTTTGTTCCTGGAGATGGCGGGGGACTATTTCCGGAACACCGGAGATGCGGATCTGCTGGACCGCATCTTCCCGCAGATCGAGGCGGTGCTGGACCGCTTTGCCGGGTTTGTCGGACCGGAGGGGCTCGTTTCCGAGGCTCCGAACTACATGTTCATCGACTGGGTGAACGGGGGGGGATACAATTATCATCATCCTCCGGCGTCTCGGGGAACCGGGTGTCTGACCGCCTTCTATTACAACGCCTTGCGCACCGGAGCGCAACTGGCCGGGATTCTGGGAAAGACTCCGAGAGAACAGCTCTGCCGCGAACGGGCGGATCAGGTGAAAAGGGCCTTCTCTCTTTTGTGGTCGGAGGAGCTCGGATGTTTCTCCGACGGCATTCCGTTTCTCACGAGAGTTCCTCCCTCGCAGTGGCTCCCGCCCGATGATGGAATCCGTTCCTTTACGGTGCATACGAATGTTCTGGCTCTGGCGTATGGCCTGGCGCCTGAAGAGAAAACGGATTCTCTGTGGGAAAAGATCATGTCGGGAGAATTTCCGATCTTGCCGCAGCCCTACTTCATGCACTTTGTCTTCGAGGCGCTGCATCGGACGGACCGCTTCGCCCGCTACGGATTCGAACTGCTGAAACGCTGGAATGTCCCGGTGGCGGAACATCCGGACGGTTTGAAGGAGTGCTGGAACTGCGGCGATTATTCCCATGCCTGGGGCGGAACTCCGGCTTATCAGATCACTCGTTCCATTCTGGGCATTGTTCCGCTGGAACCCGGATGGAGGAAAATCCGGATTTCACCCTGTTTCGGAACGCTGACATCGGTGTCCGGACAGGTGCCGAGCATCCGGGGAATGGTGAAGATGCGCTATTGCGATGGGACCCTGAAGATTTCTCTTCCGCCCGGAATGGAGTATGAATTGCGCACTTCCTGCCGGACCGAGGTCTCTTATGAGTCAAATCTTGTGGAAAAGGAGAGGTGCAGATGAATCAGAAAGTGACTGTCCTGTATTTCAGTCCGACGGGGACGAGCCGAACGATTGCCCTGAAAATCGGATCCGTCCTTTCCAGTCGCTGGAAGTGCGATTGGAAGGAGGTGGATCTGACTCGTCCGGAAGCCCGTGTGAAACCGTATGTGTTTCCGCCGGAGGAGCTGGTGGTGTTTGCCTTTCCCGTCTATGCGGGACGCGTTCCGGAGCTGCTGCTGCCGATGCTGTCGAAGATGAAAGGGGAGGGGGGAATGGCGCTCCCGGTCTGCGTTTACGGCAACCGTGCTTATGAGGATGCTCTGCTGGAAGCGAAAACGCTGCTGACGGCGGGCGGATTCCAGGTGATTGCCGCCGGAGCGTTCATCGGGGAGCACTCGCTTTCCGTGAAGCTGGCGGCGGGACGGCCCGATGAATCCGATCTCCGGATCGCCGGAGCTTTTGCGGAACAGGTCGCGAAGAAGATCGAATCCGGCGACCGGTCCGAGCCTGTCGTGAAGGGAAACCTGCCGTTCCGGGAGCGGATGCCGGCGGGGGAACCGTTCCGTCCGGTGACAACGGAGGCCTGTACCGGCTGCGGTCTCTGTGCAAAGGTCTGTCCGATGGGAATCATTGATCCGGAGCATCCTTCTCGTGTGGGAGAGGGATGTCTCTGCTGCTGCGCCTGTGTAAAGCGCTGTCCGGTGCACGCAAAACGCTTCGAGGATCCCCGGATTCTGACTCTGCGTCAGCGTCTGGAAACTTCATTCATGGATCGGAAGGAGCCGGAATTGTTTGTATAAAGGAAAAGGGCCGTTTGCGATTCGTTCGTTTTCCTGATATAGCAGGAAACGGCACTTCAAGCTTGTTTTAGAGGTCGTTAAACTCAACAGAAGGAAGAAATCATGTTCAACTGTCTTGCCATTGATATCGGTGCCGGAAGCGGCAGAGTCATGAGATGCACAATCTCCGATGCGGGAAAAATCAGTCTGGAGGAGATCTCCCGCTTTCCGAACGAAAGCCGAATGATCGACGGTCATCTCCGCTGGGACATCGAAACCCTGATCGGGGATATCAAGGCCGGCCTCGCAAAAGGCGCGGCGGAACAGAAACCGGATGCCGTCGCCGTCGACACCTGGGGTGTTGATTATGTCCTGCTCGACAAAGACTGCAACCGCCTTGCCGATCCCGTCTGCTACCGCGACGAACGAACCAATGGCATGGCAGCTGAATTCAATGCGAAATTCGGACTCGAACGAATCCAGAAACTGACCGGAATCCAGGTTCTCGACATCAATACCGTCTATCAGCTTTATGCCGCTCAGAAGGAAAATCCGGATTACGCAAAAAACGCGGAACATTTTCTCTTCACTCCTGATTACATAGCCTATCGTCTTTCCGGCGTTCTGGCAAATGAATTCACCATCGCCAGCACCTCACAGCTGCTCGACTGCTCCAAATCCGACTGGTCCGATGAACTGCTGAACGCCGTCGGCCTTCCGCGCCGCTGCGTCAAACCCCTGACCCAGCCCGGAACCCGAATCGGAACCTGCGATTTCTCCGGAGTCAAAGGTCTCGAAGGCGTTCCCTGCGTCATGGTCGGATCCCATGATACCGCTTCCGGCGTCGCGGCCGCTCCCGCCTCCGGCGACAACTGGGCGTATATCGCTTCCGGTACCTGGTGCCTCACCGGAATCGAATCAAAAAAAGCCCTCGCCACCCCGCTCGCCGCAGCATTGAATTTTACAAACGAAGGCGGTGTCGCTCATACCTGGAGAGTCCTTAAAAACCTGACGGGCTTCTGGATCCTGCGCGGACTCAAAGCCGATGTCGCGAACGATATCTCCTACGACGAAATGATGAACGAAGCAAAAAATTCAGAAAAATTCCTCAGCTTCTACAACCCGAACCACTCCCTCTTCTTCAACCCGGAATCCATGAAGGCTGCCGTCGATGAATTCATGAGAAAAACCTCTCAGCCCATCCCCGCCACGCGCGGAGCCTATATCGAATCCTTCCTCGAAAGCCTCGCTCTCCTCTTCCGCCGCACAATCCGCGAAGCCGATGCCATCTCCGGAAAAAAGACCGAAGTCATCCACCTCATGGGCGGCGGCGCTCAAAACCCGCTCCTCTGCCAGTACACCGCAGACGCAACCGGATGCACCGTAATGGCCGGCCCCGTCGAAGCCACTGCGATCGGAAACGCTTTGATGCAGGCCATCGCTGTCGGTCATCTCGCTTCTGTCGAGGAGGCTAGACAACTCGTCCGCGCTTCCTTCAAACCCGCTGTCTTCTCCCCGGTCAATAAACTCGCCTGGGATAAAGCAGCTCTCCGGTTCGAT
This sequence comes from uncultured Victivallales bacterium, assembly GCA_944390735.1. Taxonomy (GTDB): domain Bacteria; phylum Verrucomicrobiota; class Lentisphaeria; order Victivallales; family UBA1829; genus UBA1829. The sequence continues at coordinate 15,369 of CALXRL010000019.1, forward strand.
GAAATTATGAAATACTGATCTCTTTTCACGGTGATCATTCCGGTATCCTGCTTCGGGGGTTTTCTAGTTGGTGGCTTCTCGCCCCCAACACCCCTCGGCAGGACCGAAGGCCCTGCACCCGTCGCAAAAATTGAATTTTTGCTCCTGAGAGTGTTTCGACACCTGTCGACCAGGGGGCCAACCAAAGGTTTTCCCCCTGGACCCCCTCATCCTTTTCGGCGAATCCACGTCAAGGCAGAAAAACGAAGCGGGAAGTCAGCCACGTCTTCCCCTTATCCTCGTCGGTGAAAAATGGTTGCATCGGGAAAAAAGGAGCAGGGAGTGCAGAGGGCGAACCATTCGGTTTGCCCTTTGCCCGGCAACTGCCGGAAAAAAACGGGAAGCCGAAATTTCAAATTTCGGCGATGGGTGCAGGGCCGATGGTCCTGCCGAGGGGTGTTGGGGGCGAGAAGCCACCAACCCAACCCCCCGAAGCAGGATACCGGAAATCGAATAAAGGCTCAAGATTTTTCCAGCATTTTTTCGATTGGTTTGAGAGCGTTTTCTGTCTGATTTGCGGGGATCTGAACCTGATTTGTCAGATCGCGGAGGGTGTCTCGGATATTTTCGAGTGTAATTTTTTTCATATCTTCGCAGATGAGGGTTGGTTCGAGGGGGAAGAATTCCTTATTGGGGTTTTCTTTCCGGAGTCTGTGTAGGATACCTTCTTCGGTTCCGATGATGAACTGGTTCTGTTTTGATTCCCGGACGAATTTAAGGATGCCGCCGGTGCTGAGGGCGTAGTCGGCGGTTTGGACGACTTCGGGTCTGCATTCGGGGTGGACGAGGACGAGGGCGCCGGGGTGTTTTTTGCGGGCGTTCTGGATCATCTGAGGTGTGACCTGATCGTGGATGGGGCAGCATCCGGGCCAGAGTTTCATGGATCGGTGGAGTTTCCGGTTCATATTTGCTCCGAGGTTTCGGTCCGGTAGGAACATGATGGTTTTATCCCCGGGGATGGATTCGATGATTTTTTCCGCGTTTCCGGAGGTGCAGCAGAGATCGACTTCGGCTTTGACGTCGGCGGTGCTGTTGACGTAGGCGACGAGGATATCGTCGGGATGTTCCTTCCGGTATGTTTTGACGGCGTCGGCGGAAGCCATATCGGCCATGGGGCATCCGGCGTCGGGGTTGGGGAGGAGGACGATGGCGTTGGGGGAGAGGAGTTTTCCCGTTTCTCCCATGAAGCGGACGCCGCAGAAGACAATCACATCGGCCTTGATGTTTTTTGCCTTGATGCTCAATTCGAGGGAATCCCCTGCGAAGTCGGCGATGTCCTGAATTTCGGGACGGACGTAATTGTGCGCCAGAATCACGGCGTTGCGCTGTTTCTTCCAGTATTTGATTTCTTCGATGATGTCGGACATGTTTCGCCTCCTTGTTGATCGGAATGTTTCATTGCCGGTGACGGCCGGATAACATACTGGCGGAACTGGAAAAAATCAAATCCCCCTGTTCATTATCCCCGAGATCTTCGGGGAGGGCGCGGAAACAAAATTCTGATTTTTTTCGAGGGATCCATTGACAAATCCGCTCAGGAATGTACATTAGAAACAGCTTCTGTGCCGGAAACTGTTTTTCCGGTGTCAGAAAGGCATGAGGAATTGCTCTATGGAAAACCGGAGAAACAACAGACTGCCATGGATTCCCGCTGTTTTGTTCAGCGTGGTGTTCGCTTTCTGTTTTTCCGGAGGATGGGGCATTCGAGGTCCGGAATCGGATCGGGTGTCCGACCGTTTTTGTGCCGAGCTTGTGATTGGTCTGGAGTCCTGCGGGAAGCTGCTGTCTCCGGAGAGCAGACCGGGAGCGTATCGGATGCAGGACAGTCGGGGATTCTGGCAGGCCGGCTGTGTTCCTCCTCTGCCGTTTATGATTCTCTCCTGGATGGAACCTCCGGTACGGGGAGGGGGAACGGTTTTGACGCTGTTCTCCCCGAAAGACTGTACGAATAAAGTGCGCGACGGTCCCGTTTTTCTTTGACTTTCGGAATGTGGAGCGGATGGCTCGGGGGAGGGGGAGAAGATCGGTCCGTCGTCTGCTTCGGATGGATTGCGCAGATTGTGAAAGAAAAACGGAAAATGGTGTCGTTATGTCAAAAAAAGAACTGATTAAGTCGTTGGGGCTGCTGGATGTTTTTTGTATTGCGACCGGGGCGATGATCAGTTCCGGTATTTTTATTCTTCCCGGGGTGGCGTATGAGAAGATCGGTCCGGCGATGATTCTCGGCTATCTTCTTGCGGGAGTGTTTGCCTGTGTGGGATCGCTGGCGACCATTGAGCTTGCGACGGCTATGCCGCTTGCGGGCGGAATCTACTACTACACGGAGCGGAGTCTCGGGCCCCTGGCCGGGACGATTTCCGGACTGCTCAACTGGAGCGCGATTGCGCTGAAGAGTTCGTTTGCGGTGTTCGGCATGTCGGAACTGCTGTATCAGCTGATCGGCACGCCGCGTCTTGCCTGCGGGATTTGTCTGACGGTATTTTTTCTGGTGGTCAATCTGATCGGCACGAATGCCGCCGCGTGGGCGCAGGACATCATGGTGTTTATTCTGCTGGGGGCGATGGGACTGTTTTTTGTGACGGGGGCGCCGTCGGTGGAGCTGTCGCGTTTCACTCCGTTTTTTTCGGATGGAAAGGGCGGAATCGGCGAGGTGATTGCGCTGGCGGCGTTTGTATTCGTCGCGTTCGGCGGACTTCTGGATGTGGCAAGTGTTTCGGAGGAGGTGAAAAATCCGAAGCGGAACATGCCGCTTGGCATGCTCGGAGGGATCATCACGGTGACGCTTCTGTATGGACTGGTTCTTTTCATCACGGTCGGAGTGCTTCCGGGAGAGGAGCTTTCCGGTTCGCTGACACCGCTGGCGGATGCCGCGCAGAAGACCATTCGCGGCAGCTGGGGATACTGGATCATCACGGTCGGCGCCATGATGGCGTTTGTCACGACTGCGAACGCGGGGATCATGGCCGCCGCGCGTTTTCCATTTGCGCTCAGCAGGGACAAACTCATTCCCGGGATTTTCAGCAGAGTCTACGGACGCAAACAGCTGCCTCTGCCGTCGCTTCTTCTGACGGGCGCGGTGATGGCGGGATCGCTCTTTCTGGATCTGGAAAGTCTGGTGACGGTTGCTTCGACGGTCATCATGCTCTCGTTTATTCTGACGAATATTTCGGTGATTATTCTGCGGGAGAGTGAGATTCAGAATTACCGTCCCACCTTCCGGACGCCCTTTTATCCGATTCTTCCGCTGCTGAGCATGCTGGCTTTTGCCTGTCTGATTGTGCAGATGGGACTGGGCGCGGTGCGGATTGCCGTCGGGATCGTGCTTCTTGCCGTGGTGCTCTACTTCCTGTTCGGACGGAAAGTTCATCTGGAATTTGCCCTGATGCACCTGGTCGCCCGGATCTCCAAATGCCGGATCAGCGGGCACGGGCTGGAGACGGAACTGCGGGACATTCTCCGCGACCGCGACGGCATCGTGCAGGATGATTTCGACGATCTGGTGGAACGCTCCACCGTATTGATTCTGGACAAGCGGATCTCTCTGCCGGAGCTTTTTGATCTGGCCAGTCGGAAGATGGCTCCGCTTCTCGGCTGCCGCAGCGAGGAACTGGATCAGAAGCTTCTGGTGCGGGAATCGGAATCCAGCACGGTGATTTCGCCGTCGGTGGCCCTTCCGCATCTGACGCTGGAAGGCCGTTCGCAGTTCCGCATGATGATGGTGAAATGCACGGAAGGAATTGAGTTTACGCCGGAAGCGCCGGATGTTCGGGCTGTCATCTTTCTGTTCGGCAGTCCGGACCGTCGCAATTTTCATCTGCGTTCTCTTGCCGCGATTGCCCAGACCATTCAGGGACGTTCTTTCGAAGCGCGCTGGCGGAAGGCGAAAACGACGGAACAGCTTCAGGATGTGTTCCTGCTCGGGAAACGCAGACGCGGCTTCTGACAAGGGATTTTTCCTCCGGATTTTTTCTGTGCCGGAAGCGCAGTTTTTTGAAAATTCCTGTTGAAAAAAGCGGGTTTGCAGTGTATATTTCATTCCCCGAAAGCAGAAGGGATCACCCGCCGCCGGTTTCCACGCCGCCGCGGAGCTTCTGCGCATAACCTCTAAGATCAGGGAAGCACTCTTATGCCTAAGCGGGAAGATATTAAAAAAATCATGCTGATTGGTTCCGGTCCGATTGTCATCGGGCAGGCCTGTGAATTCGACTACTCCGGAACCCAGGCATGCAAATCACTCAAGGAGGAGGGGTACGAGGTTATTCTCGTCAACAGCAATCCGGCAACCATCATGACCGATCCCGACTTTGCGGATCGGACCTATATTGAACCGCTGACCAAGGATATTCTGCTGGAAATCATCCGCCGGGAACGCCCGGATGCCATTCTGCCCACGCTCGGAGGCCAGACCGCTTTGAACCTGGCGCTGGAACTCTATGATTCCGGAATTCTTTCCCGTTACAAAGTCGAAATGATCGGGGCGAAAGCGGAGGTGATCCGGCGCGCGGAGGACCGCGAACTCTTCAAGGAAACCATGCAGAAAATCGGGCTGGATCTGCCGAAAAGCGGCTCCGCTCATTCGATGGAGGAGGCAAAACTCATTGCCGCGCGCATCGGGAGTTATCCGCTGATTATCCGTCCGGGCTTCACGCTCGGGGGAACGGGCGGCGGAATCGCTCATGACGAGTCCGAATTCGAAGCCATTGTCGCCCGCGGACTCGCCGCCAGCATGAACAGCGAGGTGCTGATCGAAGAATCCCTGCTCGGCTGGAAGGAGTTCGAGCTCGAAGTCATGCGGGACAAAAAAGACAATGCGGTCATCATCTGCTCCATTGAGAATATTGATCCGATGGGCGTGCATACCGGGGACAGCATCACCGTTGCGCCCGCGCAGACGCTGACCGATCGCGAATACCAGCGCATGCGTGACGGTTCTCTCGCCGTGATGCGGGCCATCGGAGTGGAAACCGGCGGTTCGAACGTGCAGTGGGCGCTGAATCCGGACGACGGACGGATGATTATCATTGAAATGAATCCCCGCGTCTCCCGTTCCAGCGCACTGGCCTCCAAGGCAACCGGATTCCCGATTGCGAAGTTTGCCGCAAAACTCGCCGTGGGCTACACGCTGGATGAGATCATGAACGACATCACCCGTGAAACTCCGGCCTGTTTTGAACCTTCCATCGACTATGTCGTGACGAAGGTGCCCCGGTTCGCCTTTGAAAAATTCCCCGCGGCCGACAGCACGCTTTCCACTCAGATGAAATCCGTCGGGGAGACCATGAGCATCGGGCGCACTTTCAAGCAGTCGCTGCAGAAGGCGATGCGGTCGCTGGAAACGGGGCGCGCCGGGTATGGCGTCGATGGAAAGGACGGAAAATATTCGAATGATTCCGATGAACATGTCGAGGCGGAACTGATCCGTCCGAATTTTGCGCGTCTGTTTTACGTCCGCGAGGCGTTCAAGCGCGGCTGGAGCGTGGACCGCGTCCACGAACTGACCGGAATCGACAAGTGGTTCCTGCGGCATATGCATGAACTCGCCTGCTTCGAGGAGGAGATCAAACGCGCGGGCTCGCTCGAAAAACTGAAGGCCGACCGTCCCTTCTTCCGTCAGATCAAGGAAATGGGCTATTCCGACCGCCAGATCGCATTCCTTCTCCATTCAACGGAGACCGAGGTCTACAAGGCGCGCAAGGAGATCGGACTCATGCCGGTCTACGGACTGGTCGATACCTGCGCCGCGGAATTCGAGGCGTACACCCCCTACTACTACTCCACCTACGGCGAAGTCAATGAGGCAAAAACCGAGGCGGACGGCAAAAAGAAAATCATGATTCTCGGAGGCGGACCGAACCGCATCGGTCAGGGAATTGAATTCGACTACTGCTGCGTTCATGCCTCCTTTGCTCTGCGCGATGCGGGATATGAGACGGTCATGGTCAACAGCAACCCGGAAACCGTTTCAACGGACTATGAAACCAGCGACAAACTGTATTTTGAACCTCTGACGCTTGAGGATGTTCTTCATATCTATGAACACGAGAAGTGCGACGGTGTGATCGTCCAGTTCGGCGGCCAGACGCCTCTGAATCTTGCGCATCGCCTTCAGGACTGCGGGGTCAACATCATCGGCACGAGTCCTGCCAGCATTGATGCCGCGGAGGACCGCGAGACCTTCAACGAGCTGGTCACGAAGCTCGGCATCAAGCAGCCGGCCGGCGGCATTGCCACGAATATCGAAGAGGCTGTGGAGGCGGCCAACCGGATCGGGTACCCGGTTCTGGTGCGTCCCTCCTTTGTGCTCGGGGGGCGGGCGATGGTGATTGTCTACAACGAGGAGGTGCTGCGCAAATACATGGTGGAAGCGGTGGAGGCGTCGGAAGAGCGTCCTGTGCTGATCGACCGCTTCCTGGAGGATGCCACGGAACTGGATGTGGATTGCGTTTCCGACGGAGAAACCAGCGTCATCGGCGCCATTATGGAACACGTGGAGCTGGCGGGAATTCATTCCGGCGACAGCGCATGCGTGATTCCCACAATCTCCCTTTCGAAAAAAGTCCTGGAGACCATTCATAAGAATACGCTCGATCTTGCGCGGGAACTGAAGGTCTGCGGCCTGATGAACGTGCAGTATGCGGTGAAGGATGAAGAGGTCTATGTGCTTGAGGTCAATCCGCGAGCTTCGCGAACGGTTCCGTTCGTGAGCAAGTCCATCGGGGTTCCGCTGGCGAAAATCGCCGCGCTGGTGATGGTGGGAAAGAAACTGAAGGACATCGGATTCACGAAGGAGATCATTCCGGAGCATTACAGCTGCAAGGAGGCGGTTTTCCCGTTTGTCCGGTTCCCGGGAATCGACATTGTGCTCAGTCCGGAGATGAAATCCACCGGCGAGGTGATGGGAATCGACATGACCCCGGGAGTCGCCTATTTCAAGACGCAGGTTGCCGCGGGCAACTCCATTCCCGACGGAGGCGACATCTTCATGAGCATCCGTTCGCTCGACAAGCATGCGGTGGTTCCTCTGGGCAGAGAGCTTCACGCCCTCGGGTTCACCATTCATGCCACCTGCGGAACCGCGACCGCGCTCTACGACGCGGGCATTCCGGTTCAGCCGATCTTCAAGATCTCGGAGGGGCGTCCGAACGTGATCGACGCAATCAACGACCATGAACTGACCTGGATCATCAACACTCCGTCCACCGGCGTGACGCCGCGGACGGACGAGGTGCATATGCGCGCTCATGCGGTCATCAAGGGGGTTCCCATTACGACGACCATCGACGGTCTCCGCGCCGCGATCGAAGGTCTCAAAGCCATCAAGGAGATGGGACGCATGGAGGTCTGCAGCATTCAGGAGTATCATCGTCAGGCTCCGAAACTGAATCTCCGCTAATCCGGGGGTTCCCGGATTGACAACGGGGCTCTTCCGGTGTATAATACCGAATGTCGATTGTTCGGTATGGTATCCACTGGAAGAGGAAGAAAGCATGGCGTTGAAACTGCCCTCATTTACACTCAGCAGACGGGTGAAGATCCTTCTTGGCGTGCTGATCGTGATCTCCACGACGGCATGCGCCATTTTTCTGATCTGGTTTTCCTTTCGCGGGTTGTTCGCGGGGAATCCCGCGTTTCTCCTGAAACATGTCGTTGTGGAAAGCAGCGGATGGTGGAAGGGAAAGGATACATATGTGTCGGCCATCACCAATCTGCGGAAGGGATCGGTGAATCTGTTTTCCGTGGATCTGGCCCAGCTGCGGAAAAAGCTGGAGTCGGAGGCCGGAATCAAGCATCTGACGGTGTCGCGGAGATTGCCGGATACGATTGTTTTTACGATCACGGAGCGCATTCCCCGGGCATTCCTGGGGCGTCTCGGTTCTTCGCTGGTGATCGACGAGGAAGGGGTCGTCATGCAGAAGGAGAAGTGTCTGAATCTGGACAACAATCTACCGGTGATTTTCGGCTACCGGGACCGGATTCCCGGAGTCGGTCAGAGTTTTCACCGGCTGGATTCCTCTCTGGAGCTGATTATGCTGACGGTCCGCTCCTTCCCGGACATCCGGATTGCATCCATCAATGCGCACAATACGGATTATCTTTTTTTCAGCATGTACTACAAGAATAATTTTGCGGAAGTGTTCCGGGTCTATATCCCGACCGGAAATATGCATAAGAACATGACCGCCCTGATCTCCGCAATGCCCTCCGTGACCGGGTCCGGCGAGGCAAAGCGGACAATTGATCTGCGTTATGAAGGCAAAGTGACGTTAAAAGAATAAAGGAAGACGTGAAATGGCAGATGTTGTCGTTGTCGGCGCCGCCGGACGAATGGGACGGCGGTTGGTTGCAAATGTGCTGAATACTCCCGGAATGCGGCTTGCCGGAGCGGTCGAGTGGTCCGGTTCGGAATTTCTCGGGTGCGATGCGGCCTCCGTCGCGGGGCTTCCGCCCTGCGGTGTGAAAATCGTATCCTCCCTGGAGGATGCTCTGGAAAACGCGAATGCCGTCATTGATTTCTCAACGGGCGGAACCGTGATGGACAATGCCGGACTCGCCGCCGGAAAAGGCTGTTCGATTGTGGTCGGAACAACGGCGCTGGGCCCTTCCGCCGCAGAGGAGTTCCGGCATCTTGCGGAAGAGAAAAAGGTGGGAATTGTTTATGCGTCCAATTTCAGCGTGGGTGTGAATCTTCTGTTCTACCTTTCGAAAAAGGTGGCGGGCATTCTGAGCGACTACGATGTGGAGATCATTGAGGCGCATCACAATCAGAAGAAGGATGCGCCCAGCGGGACTGCTGTGACAATCGCGGAACGGATCTGCGAGGCACGCGGTCTCTCCTATGAAAAGGATGTGGTTCATGGCCGTCACGGGGTGGTCGGGGCTCGGACGAAAACGGAAATCGGAATGCACGCAATTCGGGGCGGCGACATTGTCGGCGATCACACGGTGATGTTCGCAACCACCGGGGAACGGTTTGAAATGACCCACAAGGCCTCCAGCCGCGACACGTTTGCTAAGGGAGCCGTCCGGGCGGTCGCGTTCCTGGAAAGCGCCGCACCCGGTCTCTACGACATGCAGGATGTGCTGGGACTGAAATAAATGATCGCTCCAGCTTCCCACTCTTTTCTGAGCTGCATTCAGGATTTCTGTGACGAGCTCCCGGATTTTCTGTTTCATTCCGCGTCCGCCGAACCGTTTGCTCCCCTGGAGTACGAAACGGAGTGCCGGATCAAGAATCTCGCGCTGAAGCGTTTCTGGAAACTGAACGGGCTTCCGGGCGCGCCGCAGCCTCTGATTCCGGCGGTTCTGCCGCGTCATTACCGGACCAATTCCAAACGGCGCTGCGTTTTCTCCCATGGAAAAGTACAGCTGCTTCATCCGGGACATTCGCAGCAGGACGGTCTCCGCGGAAATCTTCAGTATTCCATGCTGGAGCCGGAACTGCATCATCGGATCTACGAGCTTGTGCTGGAGATCATTTCACGTCCGCCGTTTCAGTTCTTCGCCCGGAATCTGAACTACTGCATTGTCCGCGGCGGCGACCGGAAGGCGGCGGTGATTCTGAACCTCGCCAAAATCGACGCCGCCATCGTGCGCAAACTCAAAATAATCGCTTCGGAACTTCAGAGGGAGATTCCGGAGGTGGTCTCCTGCTTTCTGTATCTGGATGAATCGCGTTCGCCCTATTATCTGGAGGCGAAGCGCAGTGAAAAAAAAGTCGGATACAAAAAGCTGTTCGGTTCCTCGTTTCTGGATATCACGCTTCCGGACGGCAACCGTCTGCTCTATCCCCCGACCGGGTTTTCCCAGGGGAATGAGGCGATGATTCCGACATTCCTGAATACGGTGGAACAGCTGATCCGTCCGGAAGCCGATGCGCGTCTTCTGGATCTTTACTGCGGATATGGCCTGATCGGGCTCTTTCTGGTGCCGAAGGTGGATTCCATGATCGGCGTTGAAATCGACGGGCCTTCGGTCAAGGCGGCCGCCGCCAGTGCGGAGCACCTCTACCGGAAGAAGGAGATCCGCTTCATCCGCGGTGAGATCGGGCCGGCGCTGATCCGGACCCGTCTTCCCGCTCCGGCGGAGAAGGAACTGCTGGTTCTGGATCCGCCCAGAAGCGGCACCGCCGATGATGTCATCAAAGAGCTGGCGCGCCGTTCCCCGCTGCGGGTTGTGCATGTGATCTGCGGGACGGATGTGATCCCCGGTTCCCTGCAGCAGTGGAAATCGCAGGACTATCTGCCCTCGGTGATCCAGCCGCTGGATCTTTTTCCCGGCACACCGAATCTCGAAACGATGATTCTGCTGGAAAAGCAGTCGTGAGAGAAGAGGGGACTCTTCCGCGCGTCCGGCGGCGCACGAGGGGTGAATCCGTGCTTTGTTCAGGAGGAATGCGAGGCGTTTTCCCGCTCGATTTCCAGTGAAATGGTTCGGGCCCGCACGGCTGCTGCGGGCTTGTCGATCCGCACCTTGACCTTCCGCACCGGCCGGAAGGAAAGACAGAGTTCCGCAATGTGCTGCGCCAGCGCCTCCAGAAGATGAAAGGAGGAGCGCTCCACAGCTTCGATGACGGCGCGTTCCACGGCACTGTAATCGACCGCATCAAAGAGATTGTCGGTGCGGCCGGGGAGGGTCATATCGTAAGAGAGTTCGATGTTGAGCGTGATATTCTGCCGGAATTTCCGTTCCTGCGGCAAGGTGCCGATCAGAACGGGCAGATTCAGATCCCGGATGAAAATGCGGTCCATGAAAGTTCCTACTCTTCCTGCCGGAACAGACGAAGCAGTTCATGATCGAACTGTTCAAACCGGATCTCCTTGTCCAGAATGGAATCCGCCTTGATCCACGCCTTCGCATCGGCGCTGGAGAGATCGAAATGGATTCCGGTCCGGAAGGAGATGCCGCTGACAATGATGATTCTGGTGTCCGGCGATTGTTTTCTGATTTCATAACACAAGCGGAATCCGCTGTCCTGATGTTCCAGCAGGATTTCCGTAACAACAAGATCAAAATGTCTGCGATCCGCGCAGTTCCGCGCCTCTTTTCCCGTGAGGGCTGTCTCCACATGGAAGCCGAGCTCCTCCAGATGTCGTTTCATGGAGGAGACAAAAGCCGTGTCGTTGTCGACAAGCAGAGCATTGCAGGTTGTAAAATCGACCCCTTTGACCGGTTCCATTTTCCAGACTCCTTTCTTCAGAGGTAAACGCTGCGCGGAGCGAAGGTTGTATGCAGAACCTCCCTGGCGACATCGCCGCCGGGCGTCCCGAGAAATTCGCGATAGAGACGCTTGATTTCGGGATTCTCATGCGCGGTCCGCAGATGTTCGCTCTGATCGAGCGCGTAGAGGAACTGCATTCTGGCTTTGATGCGTTCGGGATTCGTTGAAAACGGCTGTCCTCCGCCCGCGATGCAGCCGCCGGGACACGCCATGACTTCGACAAATTTCAGGTTCTTATGAAGTCCGTCCCGGATTTCCTCCAGGAGTTTCCTTGCGTTTCCGAGTCCGCTGACCACGGCGACTCCGATTTCCCGATCGCCCATTTTGAGGGTGGTCTCCTTGAACCCGTCGAGTCCGCGGACGGATTCGATTTTCAGTGATTTGAGTTCGCGTCCGGTCAGCAGTTTATGCGCGGTTCGAAGCGTCGCTTCGGCAACGCCTCCGGTCACTCCGAAGAGTTTCCCCGCGGTGCTGCGCGTGCCGAACGGACTGTCCGCTCCCTCCGGCTGAAGCGCATTGAAGTCGATTCCATAGAGTTTAATCATCCGGAGCAGCTCCCGGACCGTGATGACGGCGTCGATATCCGGATCGTCGTTTCTGCCGAGCTCGGCGCGGGTGGCTTCAAATTTTTTCGCCGTGCACGGCATTGCCGCGACACTGTAAAGCGCGGATGCCGGAATCCCCGCCTGCTTTGCAAAGAAAGTCTTGATGACCGCTCCCAGCATTCCCTGCGGACTCTTGCAGGTGGAGAGATTCGGCAGAAACTCCGGATAAAACTCCTCCACGAACTTGACCCAGGAGGGCGAACAGCTTGTGAAGATCGGCAGCGCGCCTCCGGATTCGAGCCGGGTGACAAATTCATGCGCCTCCTCCACCGCCGTGAGATCCGCCGCAAACGAGGTGTCGAACACCCTGGAAAAACCGATCTGCCGCAGCGCCGCGTTCAGCAGTCCCGGAATATCCGCTCCCGGTTTGAGCCCGAACTCCTCCGCAATGGAAAGCGGGACCGAAGGAGCATACTGGATAACGATGGTTTTCTCATGCTCCCCGATCACATTGGTGATGTCTTCAAGTCTGGAGTGTTCCGTCAGCGCCCCCGTCGGACAGACCAGCACACACTGTCCGCAGTTGACACAGCTGGAAATGTTCATGCTTCGATTGAAGGCCGGAGTGACCACGGTCCGGCTTCCACGTCCGACAAACTCGATTGCGCCGACCTCCTGCACCTCGTTGCAGACCCGGACACATTTCCCGCAGAGAATGCACTTTGTCGGATCCCGGATGATCGAGGGACTGGTAATATCCTTGAGCTTCTCCCGGAATTTCCGTTTCGGCGTCCGCTCCCGGACCCCGTATTCCTCCGCCAGACTGCGGAGCTGACAGTCGCTGCTTTTGCTGCAGTAGAGACAGTCGTCCGGATGGTTGGAGAGAAGCAGCTGAATCAGCGTCTTCCTGGCATTGATGACCTTCTGCGAATTGGTCCGGATGCGCATTCCCTCCCGGACCGGATAGGAACAGGAGGGGACAAGTCCGTCCTCCCCCTCCACTTCGACAATGCAGATCCGGCACGCGCCCGTCGGCATCATGCCGGCCATATGGCAGAGGGTCGGAACCCGGATTCCGACCCGGCTGAGCGCGGAAAGAATCGTCTCCCCCGGCTCGGCGTCGATGATTCTGTTGTTGACGGTGATTTCAAACACGGTCTTCTCCTTGTGTCAATACGACGGCGTTGAATTTGCAGACCTTCCTGCATCGGCCGCAACCGGTGCAGAGCGATCCGTCGATCCGGTACGGATGACGCGGCGTTCCCGTGATCGCCTTTGCCGGACACTGGGTCGCGCAGACCGTGCATCCACGACACCGATCCTCCGCGATTTCATACCGGATCAGCTCCCGGCAGACTCCCGCCGGACACCGCCGTTCAAAAATGTGCGCCTCGTACTCGTCCCGGAACCAGCGGAGCGTGGAAAGAACCGGATTCGGCGCCGTCTGCCCGAGTCCGCACAGACTCGTCTCCTTAATCACCTGCGCCAGATTGCGAAGCTCAATGACGGATTTGAACCGGATCAGCGCATCGTTTCCGCTTTCCTGCTTTCTTCCGTGAGTGATCTGCTCCAGAATCTCGCGCAGATGCCGTGTGCCCTCCCGACAGGGAATGCACTTGCCGCAGCTTTCGTTCTGTACAAAATCCAGAAAAAATTTCGTCATATCGACCATGCAGGTGGTTTCGTCCATGGCGACCAGTCCGCCCGATCCCATGATCGCGCCCGCGTCGCGCAGGGTTTCGTAGTCAATGGGAAGATCCAGCAGCTCCGCGGGAATGCAGCCCCCGGATGGCCCGCCGATCTGCACGGCCTTGAATTTTTTCCGGTTCGGGACCCCGCCGCCGATATCAAAGATGATATCGCGCAACGTCGTACCCATCTTCACTTCAATGAGTCCCGTGTTGACGATCTTTCCGGACAGGGCAAAGACTTTCGTTCCCCTGCTGCCCTCCGTTCCGATGGAACGAAACCATTCGTCTCCATTCAGAATCAGTCCCGGCAGATTGGCCAGCGTCTCCACATTGTTGATGACCGAGGGCTTGCCGAAGAGTCCTTTGACCGCCGGATACGGCGGCCGCGGCCGCGGCGTTCCCCGTTTGCCTTCCATGCTGTTGATGAGCGCGGTCTCTTCTCCGCAGACAAATGCGCCGGCTCCCTTTTTCAGAAGAATTTTGAGATCGAATCCGCTGTCGAGAATATTCTCTCCGAGCAGTCCGTAAGCCCGCGCCTGCGCAAGCGCATCGGTCAGACGGCGGATTGCCAGTTTATACTCCGCCCGGACATAAATGTAGGCCCGGCTGGCGCCGATTGCATAGGCGGCGATTGCCAGTCCCTCGATCAGCCGGTGCGGATCGCTTTCCATCAGGGCGCGGTCCATGAAAGCTCCGGGATCGCCCTCGTCGGCATTGCAGATCATATATTTCTGGTCGCTGGGCTGGCTGAGGGCCGTTTTCCATTTGGTTCCGGTGGGAAATCCCGCGCCGCCTCGTCCGCGCAGACCGCTGCGTTCCACTTCGTCGCAGATCTCCAGCGGCGTCATGGTGTGAAGGGAGCGGGCGAAGGCCCGGTAGCCTCCGTAGGCCAGATACTCCTCGATGGATCCGGGATCCAGAATGCCGCAGTTGCACAGCACGCGGCGGGTCTGTTTCCGGAAAAAGGGAATGTCATTCAGAAACGGAACCTTCTCCCAGGGGAGGGCGGTGTCATCGCGAATCTGACCGAGAAGAGAGTCCGCCGGCAGCTCCTGCTTCTTCAGAACGCTGTCCAGCAGCGCTTCGACCTTGTCCGCCGTGACCTTCCGGAACACGACGCGAGTTCTTCCCGGCAGCTGAAGATCCGCGATCGGTTCTTCCGCACAGAGTCCGATGCAGCCGGTTTCCACGACCTCCGCATCGGGAAAGGTTTTCGGGAGCAGTTCGCGCAGTTTCGCCAGCGTTTTTCCCGCGCCGGCGCTGAGTCCGCAGGTCGCCGCGCCGACCCGGATCACGGGGTGGGCCGTGCCGCGATGCTTGAGCAGTTCGGCATATTCCCTGGCTTTCCCGGTGACCTCCTGTTTGATCCCGTCATGGGTCAGAACGGAGAGCAGGACCTGTTTCAAATCCAGAGGAATGCTGTTCATAACTCGTCTCCCCCGGCGGCCGCGGAGGAGCGCAGAGCCGTCAGAATCGTTTTGATTTTGATTTCATCGACGCAGGAGTGTATCTCGCCGTTGACACTCATGACCGGAGCCAGTCCGCATGCGCCGAGACAGGGCGTCACTTCCAGGCTGAACAATCCGTCCGCACTGGTCTCTCCGGGATGGATCCCGAGTTCCCGTTCCAGACAGTCGAGCGCCGCGGACGAGCCCTTCACATGGCACGCCGTCCCCCGGCAGAGCTGAATGTGATACTTCCCCGAGGACTGAAAGCGGAACTGATTGTAAAATGTCGCCACTCCGTAGATTTTTCCGGTCGCCAGTTTCAGGCGGGCCGCGATACGGACGATGGCCTCCCGGGAAAGGAATCCCTCCGCCTCCTGCACCTCCTGCAGAATCGCGATCAGATGTTCCCGCGAGGGGGGATAGCGATTGAGTATCTCCTCAAGTTTGTCGTTGTTCATCCGGAGCTCCTTCTCTGTGGATCCTGCGGCATCTTATTCGTGCTGCTTGAGATGATCGGCAAAGTAGGCGAGTTTCTCCAGCGAACTGGCGATGTCGATCCGGTCCGCGCAGACCGTATCCGGCACTTTCAGCGGAACGGGGGCGAAGTTCAGAATGCCCCGGATTCCGGCTGCGACCATCATGTCTGTCACGGCCTGCGCCTGCGTGGCGGGAACCGTGATGATGCCGACATTGATGTCCAGCTCCTTGACTTTGGATTCAAATTCCCGGATATGATAGCAGCGGCACCCCGAGATGACGCGGTCCACTTTGCTGTCATCGGTATCGAACGCCGCCACGATGGTCAGTCCCGGATGACGGTAGGTGAAGTATGAGAGAATCGCCCGCCCGAGATTTCCCACCCCCACCAGCGCAATGGAGCGGTCCTTCGAGCCGTCGAGAATCGCCGTGATCCGGGTGATGAGACTGGCAATGTCATAGCCCTTGTGCGGACTGCCTTCATGCCCGATCGTCATGATGTCGCGCCGGACCTGCGCCGGCGTGTTGTGAGCCAGCGCGGCAAGCTGGTGTGAAAAAAGTGTTTTCTGTCCTTTCGAAAGAAGATCCGACAGGAGTCTCTTGTACAAAACCATTCGTTCAATGGTCCTGGCGGGAATATTTTTCGTCAGTTTCATTTTTCTCTCTGCACCGTTGTGAAAATTGTCTTTGTGAGTCACTTCACAGTAAGTATAATATCGGAATGCGGAAAGTTCAAGAGGAATCACGAAAGAATTTCAAAAAACTTTCCGTTCCGCTCCGCCGGAACAGCTTTTCCACGGAGATGTTGCGCTTTCCGCAAAATAAAATTTGAATAAATGAGCAATGCGGTGTAAATTACAAAAATTATACAAGAGCGATCTTCGGGGCAGGGTGAGTTTTTCCTCAGGAAAAGGAACGGCAATTCCTGACCGGCGGTGAGAGTCCGCGAGCCGCGGAAGCGGTTGATACGGTGCGATTCCGTGACCGACAGTACAGTCTGGAAGGGAGAGGGTCGTACGCAATGCTGTTTGTGAAAAAAGCGAATGCGCGCGCCTGGTACGCTCTGGAATCAACTGCAACACCAAACAACAGAAGAGGCGCAGAAATGAGTGAATTGTTCGACTCCGTAGAGAGTGCCGTCGAAGACATCCGGAACGGAAAAATGGTCATCGTCACCGATGATGAATCGCGGGAGAACGAGGGGGATCTGGTCTGTGCGGCGGAAAAAATCACGCCGGAACACATCGTGTTCATGGCGACCTATGCGCGCGGACTGATCTGCGCTCCCATCACCGAAAAACGGGCGGAGGAACTCGGAATCCTGCGTCCGCCTTCCACGGATCTCTTTCATACGGCGTTCACCGAAAGCGTGGACTCCAGACATGGAACCACCACGGGAATCTCCGCTTTCGACCGGGCCAAAACCGTGCTGGATCTGCTGGATCCGGAGAAAAAAGCCGGCGATTTCGCACATCCCGGACACACCTTCCCGATCGCGGCCCGTCCCGGCGGAGTGCTGCAGCGGACCGGACATACGGAAGCGGCGGTCGATCTCGCCCGGCTTGCCGGACTGAAACCCGCCGGCGTCATCTGCGAAATCATGAATGATGACGGAAAAATGGCCCGTCTCGACAGTCTGCTGGAATTCAAAAACAAGCATAATCTGAAGATCTGCTCCGTGGCGGACATCGTCGCGTACCGCAGAAAAACGGAAAAACTGGTTGAACGGGTCGAAACGGTGAATTTCCCGAACAAACACGGAAATTTCAAGCTGCATCTCTACCGTTCCCTGATCGACAACTCCACGCATCTTGCGCTGACCTGCGGAGAGGTCGCGGGGAAGGATTCCGTGCTGACACGAGTGCACAGCGAGTGTCTGACCGGCGATGTCTTCGGCTCCTGCCGCTGCGACTGCGGCGAGCAGCTGGATGCCGCCATGGATATGATTGCCGCGGAAGGGTGCGGCGTTCTGGTCTATCTGCGGCAGGAAGGCCGCGGAATCGGACTTGCGAACAAGATCAAAGCCTACAAACTTCAGGAACAGGGATGCGACACCGTGGAGGCCAATGAGAGACTCGGATTTCCCGCGGATCTGCGCGAATACGGAATCGGGGCGCAGATGCTTCTCGATCTCGGCGTGAAGGGGGTTCGGCTGCTGACCAACAATCCGAAAAAACTCGTGGGAATCGACGGCTACGGCCTGAAAATCAATGAACGGGTTCCCATTGAGATCATCCCGCAGAAATACAATGAAAAGTATCTGGCAACGAAAAAACAGCGCATGGGACATCTTTTCCAGAACAAGGATCTTGATAAAATCAAATAATAAGGACAGATGGGAGAAAGCATCATGAATAAAACACCCGGACGGGTTTTTGAAGGCGATCTGAACGCGAAAGGCCTTCGCATCGGAATCGCGTGCGCGCGGTTCAATGAATTTTTTGTCAGCAAGCTGCTGGATGGAGCATTGGATGCGTTTGTGCGTCACGGCGGGGATCTTTCCCAGGTGGATGTCGCCTGGGTTCCCGGCAGTTTTGAACTGCCGTTTGCCCTTTCCAAATTGATTGCCCGCGGAAATTACGACGCGGTGATTGCTCTCGGTGTGGTGATTCAGGGCGCAACGACCCACGCCGCGCAGATCAACAGTCAGGTTTCGAAGGCGATCGGCCAGCTGGGATTGGAGAGCGGAGTGCCGGTTCTGTACGGACTCCTGACCACGGAGAACATCGAACAGGCGATTGAACGCAGCGGCACAAAGGCGGGGAACCGCGGATTTGATGTCACGGTTTCGGCGATCGAAATGGCCAATCTGAACAAGGCAATGAAGAGCTGAGAATCCGCATCATGAACCATCCCAATTTCAACAGACCCCGCCAGAAGGTTTCAGCGCACACGCACTTCAAACGTCTCGGGCGGGAACTTGCGATGCAGTATCTCTATCTGCACGACATGGCCGATGGAGAAGAGGACGCCGCCGCCCGGGAGATGTTCTGGGAACAGGCTGCGGAAGCGGAACTCACCGATGACGACCGCACCTTCAAAAAAGCCCGGATGTATGCGGAAAAAATCGTGGACGGCATTCTCTCCCACCTTGCGGAGATCGACGAAACCATCGCGTCCTTCTCGGAAAAGTGGGATATTTCCCGAATTGCCGCGGTCGAGCGGAACATCATCCGCGTGGCCATTTATGAATTGAAATATTGTCCGGATATTCCGGCCCTCGTCAGCATTGATGAAGCCATTGAGATTTCCAAGGCGTTTGCAACGGAAAAATCGGGGGTTTTCATCAACGGTATTTTAAACGGCGTCAAGGATTCTCTTCCTCCCGACGCCAAATTGCGCCCGGGAAGCAGATAACAAAGCATGATTTCACTGTTCTCAACGTTTCAGAAAGGTCTTCAGAAGACGGCCACTGCGATCAGCAGAGGCATCGCCAGCGTCTTTACCGATGTCAAGAAGTGGGACGAAAGTTCGTTTCAGCGTCTGGAGGACGCGCTGCTGGAGGCGGATTTCGGTCCGGCGGCATCCTCCGCGATTGTCCGGGATATTCGCGACCGTTACCAGCGGGGGCTGATTTCCGGGGCGGAGGATATTCTTGCCGTCGCCCGGGAGGATCTTGTTTCCATGTTCAGCGGTCGTCAGAGACCGTTGAATCTTTCGACCGATGGTTTGACCACGATTCTGATGGTCGGCGTCAACGGCAGCGGGAAGACCACCACAGCGGGAAAGCTGGCCAGCCTTTTCGGAAAGGACGGGAAAAAAGTGACCCTTGCCGCATGCGACACCTTCCGTGCCGCCGCCGCGGAGCAGTTGAATCTCTGGGCGGAACGCACGGGAGCGCAGCTGGTTTCGTCGAAACAGGGGGCGGATCCGGCCGCAGTGGCGTTTGACGCGGTGCAGTCGGCTCTGGCGCGGAAGTCGGATGTCCTGATTATCGACACCGCGGGACGGCAGCACAATCAGAAGGGGTTGATGGATGAATTGGCAAAAATGCGCCGCATCATTGCCAAGCTCCAGCCCGATGCCCCGCAGGAGACGCTGCTCACGATCGACGCCAGTATCGGTCAGAACGCCGTGGCGCAGGCTCGGGAGTTTGCGGCTCTCTCCGGCGCCAGTGCGCTGGTGCTGACCAAACTGGATGGAACAGGGAAGGGCGGCGCCGCGGTGCAGATTCAGTCGGAATTTCATCTGCCGGTTCTTTTTGTCGGTCTCGGGGAACAGCCGGATGATCTTCAGCCGTTTGATCCGGCACACTATGCCGATGCGGTGTTCAATCTGAAACAATCCTGAGAATCCGGGAGGTTGCTATGTCGAAACTCATGGTTCTGCTGTTGACCTTTCTGTGCTGCGGCGTTTTTGCCGCGGATTACGACATGGGAAGCGTGATCGGGGGCAAGTGCGAGGTTTTCGACAGAACACCGGAGGAGTTTCTGCGGCAGAACCGTCTTCTTTTCAAATGGACCTCGTCCCGGAAGGATTCCGCGCGATATCCGGCGTTTCCGAACAGTCCGCGTTCGATGTATCTCGGATTCCGGGTTTATGAAGCGATTGCGGCGTTCGAGGAGAAGAAGCTGGTTCGTTTTTATCTCTCGATTTACAACCGGGGGGACGCGGGACCGATGACACTGGAGGCGTTTGACGAACTGCTTTCCTCTTTTCGAAGCGCCCTGGAGAAAAAGCTCGGATCGAAGGGGGAGGAGTTGAAAGGTCGTCTTGCCTCCGCGATGATGGTTCGCGCTGTCGTGTGGGTTGGGGACGGTTTCGCCTATACCATGAAATGGAGCGTGAGCGGACACTCCAGACGCGAAAAGATGCCGGAGTATCTCCAGCTGGAAATCGAGCGTTTCAATCCCAAAGACGATCCCCGGCGCAGAGCGCTGACCACGGTTGACCGTTCCAAAATCGAATCAAAACAGGATCTGCTGGAAAATGTGCGCAAGGATGCAAAAGGCAATGTCTGGATTGACGGCATTCCGATGGTCGATCAGGGCATGAAGGGATACTGTGCGGCCGCTGTTGCCGAACGCGTTCTGAAATATTACGGCTGCGAGGGAGTCAATCAGCATACGATTGCGCAGGTTACGGGCACGGATGCGCTTCGCGGAACGTCGGTGGCCGCGATGGGGGAGGCCCTGAAAAAGGCGGGATCCAGATTCGGAATCACGCTGAAGGAACGCTATGAGTGCGAAGTGGATTCCATGCGGGAGCTGGAGAAGATCATTCAGCGATACAATTCGACGGCGAAGAGAATGAAACGCAAAAAGATCCGTGTCATTTCGGACAGCCGTTATGTTTATGTCGGGCGGACGTTCGCACAGATGGAGCTTCCGGTTTACCGCGCCTACCGCATGAAGTATGAACAGCGGGAGTTCCGCGAATTCAAACGCGATATTCACGACCGCATCGACAAGGGGATGCCGCTGGTCTGGTGCGTGATTCTCGGGGTGATTCCGGACAAGTCCGCTCCGCAGGCCGCGGGGGGGCACATGCGCCTGATTATCGGCTACAACGACAGAACAGGCGAGGTCATCTATTCCGACACCTGGGGCGCCGCGCATGAATTCAAAACCATGTCGTATGAGGACGCCTGGACCATCACCACCCGCACAATGTACATCAATCCGAGGGCTTCGCGATGACGGAAACGGATTCTTTTTACATGCGCCGGGCACTGGAGCTTTCCCGCAAGGCGACGGGCTGCACGACTCCGAATCCGATGGTGGGGGCCGTGATTGTTCGCTCCGGAGCTGTTCTCGGCGAAGGGTGCCACACCCGGGCGGGAGCTCCGCATGCCGAAATTGAGGCGATCCGCTCCGCCGGTTCGGCGGATCTTGCGGGGGCGACTCTCTATGTGACGCTGGAGCCGTGTTCCACGTGGGGGCGGACGCCGCCCTGTACGGATGCGATTCTCCGGAACGGATTTTCCCGGGTAGTGATCGGCTGCACCGATCCGAATCCCAGACACGCGGGCGCGGGAATCGACCTTCTGCGTTCCCGCGGCATCGAGGTGGAATGCGGTGTGGAAGAGAAGGCATGCCGCCGGCTGAATGAAGCGTTTTTCAAATGGATCACGTGCGAGGAGCCGTTTGTTCTGCTGAAGCTGGCAATGACCCTGGATGGACGGATTGCGACGGAAAACGGCAACTCGCAGTGGATTACCGGTCCGGCCGCCCGTCAGAGGGTGCAGGAGCTGCGGCGCTGGGCGGATGCGGTGATGGTCGGAGGGGAGACCTTTCGTGTGGATTCGCCCCGTCTGACGGTGCGCGATTCCGAGGGGAACGAGGTGAAACGGCCGCTTCGTTTTGTGGCCTCCCGCTCGATGGAGACCTGTCCGCCTGGCTGGGAGAAAATTTCGCTGGACGGGCGGGACGCCTGGAAACGTTTTCTGAAGGAACTCGGGAAGCGTCCGGTGCTTTCGCTGCTGCTGGAAGGGGGCGGCGGACTGGCGGCTTCGGCGCTGAATGCGGGAGCTGTGGATCGAATCGAATTTCATTATGCGCCGAAGATTCTCGGGGGGACTCGGAGTCGTCCCGGAGTCGGCGGATACAGTCCGGCTCTTCTGGAAGAGGCGTTCCGGATCGAGGAGATGGAGCTGATGCCGATCGGCGGAGATTTCGCGGTTACGGGCCTTGTGCGGATGCCGGAGAAACGGGGATGCTGAAGAGATGTTTACCGGACTGATTGAAACAACCGGCGTGATTCTGGAACGCCGAATGAGCGGAGATGCCGGAAAGTTGATCGTGGATGTCCAGAAAAAGCTGGAGCATCTGGAGAAGGGCGAAAGCATCGCCGTGAACGGTGCCTGTCTGACACTGGAGCGGGGCATGGAGGGCGGTCCGCTGACGTTCCATGTGATGCGGGAGACGTTTTCCCGGACCAATCTGGGATCGGAGCCGCTCGGGGCCGTGGTGAATGTGGAGCGGGCGCTTGCCGCAAACGGAAGACTGGGCGGACATATTGTCAGCGGACATGTGGATGCGACGGCGCGGATTCTCTCCCTGGCCCGGAGGGAGTCCGATACGGAGCTGGAAATTGAGCTGCCGCGCGGTCTGGAGGAGTTTTTCGTGGAGAAGGGATCCGTCGCCGTGGACGGAATTTCCCTGACAATAGAAACCGTTTTTCCGGATCGTTTCCGGCTCGGGATCATCCCCACGACGTGGGAGGAGACCGCGCTGCGGACGAAGCGGAGAGGCGCGCTGGTGAATCTGGAGACCGATGTGATCGGGAAGTATGTGATTGCGCGTCTGAACCGTCTGGAAAAGAAACAGTCAAGCGTGACGATGGAAACGCTTGCGGAGGCCGGATTTCTATGATCGCACCGATCAGGCCGCCGCTTTCCGCGATTGCGACGCGGGCCACCTTCGGGATGGCGCTGGCCGCATCCGGAGTGCCGGTCGGGAAGATTGTGGACTGGCTGGATACCCTGAAAGGGTTTGAGGCTCTGGAATTACCCGTTGAGATCCTCGAGCGGAAGGAAGCGTCAAAGCTTCTCGCCGGGGCGATCAACGGGTTTCAATCTCTTCATATCGGGTCGGTGATCGACCGGGAAGTGGCTCGAAATCTTCCGTATGCGTCGGAATCGTTGTACGACGAATTTGCCGCCTATACGGAAAAGATCGTGTCGCTTCTGGCATCCATCGGGATCGAAACGGCCACGTTCGATCCCGGGATGAACTCGGTGCTGACCGATTCGCGGACACTGGCGTCGACCATGCGTCTGCTGAAACTGATCGCGCCGGTGCTGGAGCGGACCGGAATGACGCTACTTCTTCCGTTTTCGCTTCCCTGCCGGGGCCGGGAGACCGCGGCGGCGCTGAACGCGTTCCTGCGTGCTTCGATGATTCCGAATCTGAAGGTCCGTCTGGACATTCATCCGCATGAGATTCCGCGGGAACGGACGGATCCGGATCGTCTGGCGGGACCGCTGCTGCTGGAGGTTCGTTCCGTTCTTTTCCGCTATGATGCGGATGCGGGAAATCTCCTGATTCCCGAACATGTGAGTCCCTGGATGGAGCGTCTGGCTCCGCTGGGATTTCACGGACCTTTTCTGGCGGCGCCCGTCTCTTCGGGCGCCGGTCGTCTTCTGCTGGAAGCGGACGCGTGGTCCGCTCTGATTACAACATTGCGCACTGAAACCGAAGGAGGTCGGAAATGAAACTGGGCGTTAATATCGATCATGTCGCAACATTACGAGAGGCTCGTCATACGAAGTATCCGTCTCCGCTGGCCGCTGCGGAGCTCTGCATGAAGGCCGGTGCAGACGGCATTACCGCGCATCTCCGCGAGGATCGCCGTCACATTCAGGATCGGGATATGGAGGAGCTTTCAAAAGCCGTTCCCCGCTTGAATATGGAGATGGCGGTGACGGAGGAAATGGTCCGGATCGCGTCCTCTCTGAAACCGGCGCACTGCTGTCTTGTTCCGGAAAAACGCCAGGAGCTGACCACCGAGGGCGGACTCGATGTCGCAGGGAAATTTGACGCGGTCAAGGCCGCGGTGGAAACCCTCTCCGGGGCCGGAATTGTCGTCAGTCTGTTCATTGATCCGGACAGAAAGCAGATTGAGGCGGCAAAACGCTGTGGCGCTCCCGTCATTGAGCTCCATACGGGCGCCTTTGCCAATGCGGAAGGGGATGCGCAGAAAGCGGAACTGAAACGTCTTGCCGATGCAGCTCTCTTTGCCCATTCCCTGGGCATCACGGTCAACGCCGGACATGGGATTGATTATGAGAATATCAAGCTGCTTCTGCGGGAGGTTCCCCATCTGAATGAACTCAACATCGGTCACAGCATCATCTGCCGTGCCGTGTTCACGGGAATTGAAAATGCCGTTGCGGAAATGCTCGGACTGATGAGTTCCTATCAGGGCTGAGGGGAGGGGGGATCATCCGGTCCCGGAAACGGAGCGGGTTTCCCGTTCCGTTTTTTTGTCTGAAAAAGGGACGGAATCCGCATGGGGATGAACGAGCGGACGAGGAAAAAATCGTTCCGGTGAGATTTCCTTTGTACCCGCGGTCAATCCAGATCCAGTTCCTTGAGAATTTCAGGGAAATCCGTCTCCTGACAGACCGGAAGACGAGGAAAGCGGCGGGTCAGCATGGCCGCGAAAATTCCTTTTCCGGAGGCGGAAAGACATTTGCCCGCCTTGTTGTGAAGCTTCGCGCTGCAAAGGCCGCAGCTTGGGGATTTTGATTTGAAAATATAGGCGTCGATTTTCAGACGTTCGAGCTTGTCGAGTTTTCCGAGTCCCCATTCCGTCATGGTTTCCGTGACATCCTCGCCGGTTTCGGTGATTTTCAGACGGGTTCCCCGGGGCGACGCCTCCAGGTGCATCGGGGGGCGCGGAATCTCCAGGCCGCATTCCACTTCAGGACAGACCGGAATAAAGTCCACCTTGTCTTTCAGCGCCTGAATGATCGACGCATCCATTTTGGACGTTCCGTCGTAACGGTACTTCAGACCGATCAGACAGGCGCTGATTGCGATTTTCGGTTTCTTCATTCCGGTTGTCCCCCGTGTTCGGGTCAGATCTTTTTGATTTCCGGTCCGGCCGGCGTGTCCTTGACCGTCCAGCCGAGGTTCTTGAGCTGATCGCGGAGAGCGTCGGCACGAGCAAAATCCTTGGCTTTTTTTGCTTCGGCACGCTGTGTCACAAGCTCTTTGACGTCATCGGGGATTTCCACGGTTTCCGTTTTGAGTGCATCGACGTCAAAGACAGCGAGAATCCGGTCGAAATCCCGGAACTGCTGAAGAATCTGTGCGGCTCCCTCCGCCTCCAGATTTCCGGCGGCCAGAAGGGCGTTGGCGGTCCGTTCCAGAGTGAAAACGGCGGAAAGCGCTTCGGCAATGTTCAGATCATCTCCGAAGGCCGCTTTGAATTTGGTTCCGGCCGTTTCCGCGGCGGTCCGCGCCTCCTCCACGCCCCGTGCTCCCGCGGGAAGGGCTTTCAGACGCTGGAAGAACGCATCAAATTTGGCAAGCGCATTTCTGGCCTGATCCAGGGCCGCCAGACTGAAATTGAGCTTGGAACGATAGTGCGTCCCGATCAGCGTCCAGCGGATTTCCCGTCCGGTGAAGCCCCTCTTTTTGAGATCGCGGATGGTGTAGAAGTTGCCCAGCGATTTCGACATTTTCTTCCCGTCGACAATCAGATGCTCACAGTGCAGCCAGTAGTTGACAAACTTGCAGCCGTTTGCGGCTTCGCTCTGGGCGATCTCATCTTCGTGATGCGGGAACATGTTGTCGACTCCGCCCGTGTGGATGTCGAAGGTCTTGCCGAGATATTTCATGCTCATGGCACTGCATTCGAGGTGCCAGCCGGGACGGCCTTCGCCCCAGGGACTATCCCATTTCACATCCCCGTCATTGGGGTCCCACGCCTTCCAGAGAGCGAAATCCGCAACGGAATCTTTGGCGTATTCATCGGCGTTGATGCGGACCCCGGCACGCTGGTTTTCCATGTCGATGCGGGCAAGCTGTCCGTAATTTTTGAATTTGGCAATGGAAAAGTAGACGGACCGGTCCGGGGCCTGATACGCATACCCCTTTTCCATGAGAATCCGGATCATCTCGATCATTTCCGGAATGTGGGTCGTGGCCTCCGGGTAGTGGGAGGCCCGTTCGATGCGCAGTTCATCAAGATCCTCGAAAAAGGCCTTTTTATAGATCGCGGTGAATTCACGCAGAGGCATGTTCCGGGCTCTGGAATCGCGGATCGTCTTGTCGTCGACATCGGTCAGGTTCATGACCTGGGTGACATGAAAGCCATAGTATTCGAGCGTGCGTTTCAGAATATCCTCAAAAAGATACGCACGGAAATTGCCGATGTGCGCGTAATTGTAGACCGTCGGTCCGCAGGTGTACATTCCCACTTCGCCTGCGTGGATCGGCTGGAACTCCTGAACGGTTCTTCCCAGTGTGTTGAAAAATTTCATGTTGTCCGTCTCTCTCCGCTCTCAGTTCCCGAACAGTTTCTGGAGCTCTTCCTGGAACTCCATGATGTCGGTTTCATCGGGTTTGCCGGAGGTTTTGGAAAGTCCGAGGCGCCCGGTCTGGTCGAGGAACCAGTCCGCTGAGACTCCCGAGCCGAACTTGACGGTTCCGTTTGCCACGGTGCCCGGTTTCATCAGCTTGCTCAGTTCAACGACTGTTTTGCCGCGGACCTTGTTCCCCGCCTCCGGTTCAGCGCTTCCCGCCGGTTCCTCCGCAGGAAGATCCAGATCGTCCTCCTCCGTGCTGGCCGCGTCATCAATCGGCAGCGGTTCTGCGGGCGGGGTCTCTTTTTTCGGCTTGTCCTTGTCCAGCTTGCTCCAGTCGGCGGATTCAATTTCGGAAGCGAGCATTCGCAGTTCCATATAGGTCATATGGGTGCCTTTTTCCGTAAGTTCGTCCTGAATTCTGGAAAGGGACACCCCTTCCGAAACGCGGGTCGCGATCAATGCTTTGATTTCGTCGTTGGTCATTTGACATCTCCATCTTGCAACATGGGTTTTCTCTCTGTTTCGTATCAGAAAGATAGCCTCAATTTTTATTTATGCAAGCTCCGGAAAAACGATTTTTCCCGTTAATTCAGGAAAAAAGAACAGCTGCTTGACAGGAAACGACAGAAAACAGTTTTTGATGATAGAAAACAGTGAATCCCGATATTTTTGAATGCCTTCTTCAGAACGGACTCCAGTCGGTCAGACGGAAGAGATCTGTATAGAGATCCAGAATGGGAAAAGAGGTCTCCTGATACACCGGCGCAGCATTCCCCGGGATCGAGGAGGGCGCTCTGCCGCAGTCGATTTCCGGTGGCGGCGTGCCGGCGATATTGGCCAGTTCAATGAGAGCCGCGGTTCTCATCTCCGGCTGATCGGCGCTTGCGGCAAAAAGCGCGGCCGCCAGATCCAGCTGGATTTGAATCAGAAGGCGGATCACGTTGCTTCCGGCAATGCGGGTTTCCGGACGCTGCCGGAGCGCGCGGCGTTTCAGTACCGCATCGGGCATCCAGAGCTGAGCGTCCAGAATCTCATAGACGTTGTCATCGGCGCGTGCCGGAAGATCATCCGCCAGTCCGTTCAGGCGCAGAAACGCTTTTCGCAGCTGTGCGTTTGAATTCACTTTCGGATACAGATATTCGACTTTCGAAACCAGATTCTGAAGTCTGCGAAGCTGGAGAAGCTCGTTCATACGCGCTCCTCCGATGGCCTTGAGTTCCTTTTCAATCTCTTTTTCCAGCTGGAGAAGAAATGCGTGGCGCGGATAGGGATAGGCAAGAAAGAGTCGTTCCGCCCGCTGCGGATCCTCCATGACGGCGGTGACGCAGGCTGGCAGGGAGATCAGAACCACGGTCGGCAGCGGCGCATCCTTCCTTTCCTCCTGCGGCGGAGGAGCCTGTTGTGGCGCGTGTTGCGGTTCCCCGCGCAGCGGGAGCAGAAGGGTCAGCAGCAGAAGAGCGAAAGGAATGAAAAGATTTTTCATCGGTTCAGAGTTCCGCAAGCGAAATGCGGACTCCCAGGCCGGAGAGCTTTTCCGGCAGGTTTTCATAGCCGCGGAAGACAATTTCGGCATTGTTGATGACGGAGGTTCCCCTGGCGCATGCCGCGGCAATAATCATGGCCATTCCGGCGCGGATGTCGGGACTCGACATGGTGATGCCGCGCAGTTTCGCCGGACCCGAAATCACCACGCGATGCGGATCGCAGACAATCGCATTGGCCCCCATTGCAATGATCCGGTCTACAAAATAGATGCGGCTTTCAAACATCTTTTCAAAGAAGAGAACGGAACCTTTCGCCTGGGTTGCGGCGACGATCATACAGCTCATCATATCGCTCGGAAACTGGGGCCATGGACCGTCGGAGACGGTCGGAATGGCGTTCCCGAAATCCGGCCGGATCCGCATCTTCCGCGCGGACATCGTGATTTTTCCCGGTTCCAGACGGAACGCCAGGCCGAAACGCTCGAAAATCCGGCGGATCATCCAGTAGTGACGCGGCAGAATGATTCCCTGAATTTCGATCTCTCCTCCCGCCGCGGCGCAGAGTGCAAGAAAACTTGCCGCTTCAATATGATCGCCCTCCACCGTGTGTTCCGCACCGTGGAGCTTGCGTTTTCCCGTGATGGTCAACGTGTTGGTTTCGATTCCGGAGATTTCCGCTCCCATTTTGACGAGCAGTCCGGCCAGCTGGGCAATGTGCGGTTCCGCCGCGGCGTTGCGGAGAATGGTGGTCCGGGGAAACAGGGCGGCCGCTGTCATGATGTGCTCCGTGGCGGTCACACTGGCTTCGTCCAGAAACAGATCGCAGACCGAGGTCCTGCGTCTGGGACAGGTGAAGGAAAAGGGAATCTCCTCGGCCTGAATTTGAATGCCGAGTTTCCGAAGTCCATAGAAGTGGGCGTCAAGTCTGCGGCGCCCGATCACATCGCCGCCGGGCGGCCAGAGCACCGCCTTGCCCGTGCGGACCGCCAGAGGACCCGCAAAGAGAAGCGAGGTCCGCAGCGCCGAACAGATTGCCCGCGGCAGTTCGCTTGTCCGGATCCGGTCCGCTTTCAGAATGACCGTGGAGCCCTCCCGTTTGACCGATGCACCAAGTTCCGATGCCAGACGAAGCATGTTTTCCACATCGGTAATGGCCGGAACATTGTGAAGAATGACCTCCTCATCGGTCAGCATTGCGGCCGCGATCATCGGCAGAACGGCATTTTTGTTGCCGCCCACCGTGACGCTGCCCGAAATCCGGGCGGGCCCGTCGACAATCAGACTCAGCACGATTCTCTCCCTCTTCTCTCCGCAACTCCGAAGCGCTTACTTTTTCCCTCCGGCGAGAAGCTGATTCGCCGGAGTTGTTTTTTCCGCAATGTAGTCGCGCATGATATTCAAGGTTTCATCCAGATACAGATCCTTCTTCTTGTTCTTTTTCTCATCCGTCCGGGAATCGAGATGCAGAAGTTTGGACTGCTCCTCATAGATATCCTTTTCCCGCTGGTACTCTTTCCAGCGCTGATCGAAATTGAGGGAGATCGTCTTTTTGTTCTTGTTTTTCATCAGATAGGCGATATCCCGTTTCAGTGCGGAGAACTCCTTGCTTGCGTTGACCCGCGCATCCGACTTTGCCTTGAGGTCCCGCGCGATCCCGGAGAGGGCGGCGTCGCAGACCGGATGGCGGACCGGTGCAATCGAATCCCATTTCATGGCATTTTCCAGTTTGTCCTCCCCGGTTTCCATCGTATCGGTGAACGTGGGAAAGGCGATGTCGGGCGAGACCCCTTTCAGCTGGGTCGAGGCTCCGTTGATCCGGTAGAACTTCGCATTGGTCAGCTTGATGGAGCCGGCGGGGAAGTTGTAGCCGAGATACGGAAGGTAATGACCCAGATCGGCAACGGTCTGCACGGAACCCTTTCCATGCGTCTTCTGATCGCCTACCAGAATGCCGCGCTTGTAGTCCTTGATGGCTCCCGCAAAAATCTCCGAAGCGGAGGCGCTCAGACGGTTCGTCATGACGATCAGCGGACCGTCGTACACCAGCTCGGGATCCTCGTCCTTGTAGACTTCGATTCGGCCGGACGCATCGCGCAGCTGCACGACGGGACCGGTTTTGATGAAGAGTCCGGTCAGGGAGACCGCCTCCTGAAGACTGCCGCCGCCGTTGGTGCGCAGGTCGATGATGAGACCGTCAAGTTTGCCCTGCTTTTTGAAGCTTTCGATCAGATTTTTCACGTCGCGCGTGGAGCTTTTGTAGTTGCGGTCGCCGCTGCCCGCCGCCTTGAAGTCGATGTAGAAGGAGGGGAGGGTGATGACGCCGACCCGGAGCATTTTTCCATCGGGACCCTTCACGGTATGAACTTCCCCTTTGGCTTCCGATTCCTTCAGTTCGACCTTGGTCCGGGTCAGTTCGATGTTGACGGGCACGGCCTTGGCGCCTTTGAGACCTTCCAGAATGGTCAGCGTCACTTTGGTGCCCTCCTCGCCGCGGATCAGGGAGACGACTTTGCTCAGAGGCATGTCGACCACATCAACCGGTTCCCCGTCGTCCTGGGCGACGGCGATGATCCGGTCATCCGCCTTGAGGCGTTTGTCCTTGTCGGCGGGGCCTCCGGGAATGATCTGGACGATTTTGGTGTAGCCGTCCTCGCTGGTGAGCACCGCGCCGATTCCGACCAGGGAAAGCTGCATGCCGATGTTGAACTCCTCTTCGCTGCGCGGCGCCATGTAGCTGGTGTGCGGATCGTAAAGATGCGCAAGACTGTTCAGATAGATCTCCAGCGCCTCGATTGGCTCCAGCTTCTGATTGAACTGGACAAACTGTTCGATTCTTTTGCGCACCCGCTCCTCCGGAGATTTCACGGCGACAGGCGGCTGTTTTGTCCGGGAGTCCCCGCCGGTGTTTTTGGCGGCATTCCGTTTGGCTTCTTCCGCCTTGATTTTATCCTGAAGCATGAAGGCGAGAATGTCGCTTTTGAGCTTTTTGCGCCAGAGCTGATTCCGTTCGGCCCTGCTGGCGGGCCATTCCGCTTTGGAGCGGTCGAAATCGAAGGTTTCATTGGTCTTGAAATCGGCTTCGGTAAATTTCTGTTTTTTGACGAATTCCTCGTATTCGGTCAGAATTTTGAGGTATTCGTTGAAGATGCCGAAGGCGATGGAAAGATCCCCGGAGGAGGCAAGTCCCGGAAGCATGCGGCGCTCGTGGATGCGCCAGAGCGCGATCTGGTCCCGGGTGAAAAAGATCCGCATCGGATCCAGGGCCTTGATGTAGGCGTCAAAAAGTTTGCGCGAATTCTCCGGGGAGATGTCGCGCTTGAGATAGTGCATCTTCGAAAACATGGACGTGGTCAGATTGGCAATCAGACGCAGTTCCTCGGTCTGTTCAAAGGCGGCCCAGGCGGGCGCGACAAGAAATGCCGCCGCAAGGATCGCACAGAAGCTTTTCGCAGGTCTCAGCATGGTAATCCTCCCAAATTGACGGATTTGTCTTTTTCTGTTCAGACAAATCCTGCCGGAAAATGTTCATCGCTCCGGGAAAAAACGCTCCGATTTCTCCGGTCCGGCGGAGCAGGTAATATATCCCGGGAACGGAGTCGATTCAATTTTGCTCGGAGATTTTTTTTCGGGAAAACGGCAAATCCGCCGGTGGACCCCCTTTTTTTCCGCGCTTCCCGCTTGTATTTTCCCGGTTTGGTGGGTACATTGCACAAAAAAAATCGAACCGGCATGAGGAGTGCATATGCTCAGAACAGGCGTTCAGATCAAAACAGCCTCGTTTCCTCCGCTCTGGAGGTGGAAGGAGGATTTGCAGGAATTGAAACAGACCGGAATCTCGCGGATGATGTTCACTCTCCCGTGGATGCTGGCGGAGAAATGTCCTTCCCGATTCGACTTTTCCTTGTTCGACGACTATTTCACCGAAGCGGTCAAAGCCGGATTTGAACTGATTCTCGCTCCGGATGTCTCTTCCCCTCCGCTCTGGATCCGGGAGGCTTCGGAACACTGCATCGACAATCCGAAGTACCGGCGTTTTCTGCTGGATTTTTTCCGGGCCGTGGCGAATGCTTTCGGCGGAGAGTCCTGGCTGCACGCATGGAATCTGACGCATCTGTCCGTGGAACCCTGTTCCTGCGCGGATACCCGGGAGCTGTTCTGCAGTTATCTGCGCTCCCGGTTTGAGCGGGTGGAGCTCCTGAACGAGAAATGGCATCGGAACTACTACTCCTTCGACTTCGTGCCGACGGCAACGCCCGAGTGTTTTCCCGATTCCGCCGAAACGATGGCGTTTCTGGAGTTTCTCCGTCTTCGGGAAGAGCAGTTTATCCGGGATGCGGTGGCGGAGCTTACTCCCGGCGGGCGGCATGTGGAGATTCTTCTTCCGCCGCGACTGATGGAATCGGTGGGAACGACGTGCGGAACGGTCGGAATCTCGCTGGAGCAGCGGAGTCCGGAACTGGAACAGGTGCTGACGCTGGCGTCCGCCGCGGACACTTTCCGCGGAATGCCGCTGGCCGTCATGGAGAAAACCACCCATTCCGGGTATCTGGTGCGGGAGGAGCCGCTGCTGCCCTCCGCGCTCTACCGTCTTCTCTGGAACTCCGCGGCCTACGGAGCGGAGGAGCTGCTGCTCGGCGAGTGGGACAAGGATGCCGTCTGCAATGCGCTGACCGCCGATGATTTCCATTTCGAGGAGCGGAAACGACTGCTTCAGCTCTTTGTGGAGAAAATGGCCGCGTCCGAATCCATTCTGGACGGCTGGAAACCGGAAAGCGGATCCGTCGCCATTTTCCGCAGCCGGGTTTCCGAGCGCTTCCTTCAGATGAGCGGAATTTATCTGAAGCAGGCGTTGTCCTCCTTTCGCGGATGGGTGCGTTCGCTGGCGGAGTCGTCCACGCCGTTCAGCGTCTGCAGCGAAGCAACGCTGGATCTGCTGGAAGGCAAAAAACTGCTGATTCTTCCCGGAACGCCGGTGATTACCTCGGCCGCCGGGAAACGGATCCTGGATTTCGTTCGGCGCGGAGGTATTCTGCTCTGTGAGCCGGAGTGCGGCGCATGGAGTTCCACCGGAGTTGCGCTTCGTCCGGATTCCCGTTTCATTGCCGAGGCTACCGGCGTGAGGGAGATGGCCCGGATTCCCGCGGAAAATACGCTGCTGCGCTTCAAATACGGGAAGAAAGTCTTTGCGCTCTTGTCCGGTTCGTATCTGGTGCCGCTGAAAATCCTGCGCAAATACACGGAGGTGATCGTTCCCTACAAGGGCGACACCGCCATTTTGGAAAGCATCGCATATGGAAAGGGAAAAATTCTGCTTCCCGGAGCGTTCCTGGGAACGGCGGCCGCCGGGGAGCGGAGCATCGAACTGGAAAATTTCCTGAACACGCTGCTGGACAAGGTTTCGCCGGAATACAATATGATTACGCCCTCCTGCCGGGTGATCTCCGGCCGCTCCTCCCGTTCGCGCATCCTCTTTATTTTCGGAGACGAAAAGACCCGGCGCATCGAAATCAACTTCAATAAGACCTTCTGGAAAAAACATGCTCTGCGCGATCTGATTTCCGGAAAACGGATCACGGTATCCGGAACCGGAAACATCCGCACCATCCGCTTTGTTCCGGATTCTTCCGGAGTGGCGGTTCTCTGCGAGGAGTCGAAAATCGGATGAAGCTGATCCTGCCGGAAAATACACAGAGAGCGGCTCGGATGGAACGTATCGCGGTCCGGCTGAAAAACAAGGGGGCGCAGGCGGTGCGAAAGGGGCATCCCTGGGTGTTCGAGGATTCCATCGAACGCGTATCGAAGAGCGCGTCTCCGGGGGCGGTGGCGGTGCTCTTCGATTCGACGTCCAAAACGCTGCTGGGGGCGGGCCTCTACGATCCGGATTCCATTGTCCGGGTGAAAGTGCTGGCGCATGGAGCAAACATGCCGCCCGTGGGACGGATGCTCTTCGAACGAAATTTGGATGAGGCGCTTGCGCTTCGTCTTCCGAAGCTCCCGCCGGAGACAAACGCATGGCGCGTCGTGCACGGGGAATCCGACCGGTTTCCCGGACTGGTCGCCGATAAATACGATGAGACGCTGGTTCTGAAACTCTATTCCGTGGCCTGGACCCCGTGGCTCGATGAGGTGATCGATTGTTTTACGGAGCGTCTGCCGGAGATCCGGCGCTGCGTCGTGCGGCTTTCCAGAGAGGTTCGTGCCCTTTTGAAGGGACACGCATGGTTTGACGACGGATCTGTCTTTTCCGCCGAACAGGAGTCCCCGTTCGATGGAAAGCTGCTCTTTTCGGAACATGGAATCCTTTTCGGCGCGGATGTGATCCGCGGACAGAAAACCGGATTTTTTCTGGATCAGCGTGACAATCGCTTCCGGGTCTCCCGCCTGAGTCGTGGCAAACGGGTCCTGAATGTTTTTTCCTATTCCGGCGGCTTCTCCCTTTATGCCGCGGCCGGAGGGGCGGCGGAGGTCGTCAGCGAGGATATCGATCGTCATGCCATCGAGGCTGTCAGGGAAAATTTCAAACGGAATTGCGCCATTCCCGCCGTCGCCGCCTGCCGCCACAGCGAAATCACCGGGGACGCCTTCCAGGCCATGGAGCAGCTTTTCCGCGAAAAGCGGAAATTCGATATCGTCATCGTCGATCCTCCCTCCTTCGCCAAAGCCGAGGCGGAAGTGAAAACGGCTCTGAACACCTATGCGCGTCTGGCGCGTGCGGCCGTGAAACTGCTGGTGCCGAATGGTCTGCTGGTCTTCGCCTCGTGCTCCAGCCGAGTGACGGCGGAACGCCTCTTCGAGGTCGTGAACGAGGCCGCTCGTTCCGCCGGTCGTCCCCTGAAGGAGCGGGAGAGAACCGCTCATGCTGTCGATCATCCGGCAAAATTCAAGGAGTCATCCTACTTGAAATGCCTGTTTGCGGAGGCGGGAAATGGAAAATCATAATTCCTCGGAAGGACCCGGAAAGAAAACGGGAATCCCAAAATGGAGAAAAATCCTGTACTGCGCGATTTTTCTGACTCTCGGAGTGATCGCTCTGATCCCCGGAGGAACTGCGGCTTTTCGAAAAAAAGTGCTCTCTCTGCTTCCGGTGCCCCGCCCGTATGAACTCCTCCTTCCCCCGGACCCGAAAACGCGGGGGCGGGAGCAGGGGGAGAAATTCCGCTGGCAAATCCTCTTCCTGGATAAACTCTATATCCGATATTTTACTTCAAAGGAAAAGTTTCCCTGGTATCTGGAACGGGCCGCCGAACTCTTTCAGAAAATGGACCCCAGATGGACGATGGAACTGATGGGAATGGCGGAAACTTCCGGAGTCCATCTGAAAACGCTGATGCTGGGAAACTGCTTCCTCGATATGGGCCTGAACGCCTCCGGTTGCCGACAGATCCTCGTGAAAGGAAACAACGGCCTCCTCCATTCCCATAATCTGGATTGGGATAACCTCGGGGGAATCGGAAATTATCTGGTGACAATCTTCCGATCCACTCCCGAACCGGGACGTTTCCGAACAGTACACCTCGGGTTCCCCGGTATGATCGGTGTGCTGGATATCATCAACGAACATGGAATCGCTCTCTCCTTCGATCAGGTCGGAATCTCAAACGGAGAAACAGGACTGCCCGTCTTCATCGCAATGCGGGACATCGCTGAAACTTGCGATACATTCGAAAAGGCGGAATCTTATATCCGGAAAATGCCGCCGGGAATGCCTTTCTGCCTCGGCGTTTCCGATGCAAAAAATGGAAAAATGGCCGTTTTCGAACGGGAATTCAATGACAGCAAAGTCTTTCGACGCCTCCCCGTCAACGGAATCCTCACCGCCGACAACTCCATCTGGGGCGCCAACCATACAAAACATCATACCGTCGATCTTGTCACTCGGGAAAAAAATCCACGAACCCCGTCCGAAATCCAGGAACTCCTCCGCCATCCGAAAATCATGCTCGGATGCAATATCTACAGCTTGATCTTCGATTACCACAACAACTGCTTCTATCTCGCCAGCGGAACCGTCCCGGCCGCAGAAGGCATTTTCCGAAAGTTCCCTCTCTTTTAACATTAATACGCCTTTTCTCATCGTTACGCATTGAGTGGATTGATGGTGCCTGTTTGTTTCGGTATCCTGCTTCGGGGGTTTTTGGTTGGTGGCTTCTCGCCCCCAACACCCCTCGGCAGGACCGACGGCCCTGCACCCATCGCCGAAATTTGAAATTTCGGCTTTCCATTTTTTCCGGCACTTGCCGGGCAAAGGGCAAACCGAATGGTTCGCCCTCTGCACTCCCTGCTCCTTTTTTCCCGATGCAACCATGTTCCGCCGACAAGGATAAAAGAAAATTCTGTTCCTGCAACGTGGATCTGGCGAAAAGGATGAGGGGGTCCAGGGGGAAAACCTTTGGTTGGCCCCCTGGTCGACAGGTGTCGAAACACTCACAGGAGCAAAAATTGAATTTTTGCGATGGGTGCAGGGCCGTCGGTCCTGCCGAGGGGTGTTGGGGGCGAGAAGCCACCAACCAAAAACCCCCGAAGCAGGATACCGAAAATTGAGGAGCCTCCAATTTGAGAATCGTGAAATAAATCTGGAAAAATTTGCTTTTCGGGATTGGGTGGCCTATTTTATTTTTAGAAAAAGAGAAAGGGGGACGAGATGTCCGTTCATTATTATTTTGCAGGGCCGTTGTTTTGTCACAAGGAAGTGATAGGGAATCATCTTTTAGCGGAGTCGATTCGAGAGAGTTCCGGGGGGAAGTATGTGGCGAATCTTCCGCAGCGCGAGGAGAATCAGCTTCGTCCGCAGCCGCTGGCGATTCGGGACAATGATTATCGGCTGCTGTTGGAGTCGCAGCTTGCGTTGTTTAATTTTGACGGATCGGATTTGGATTCCGGGACGGTGGCGGAGTTTTTAGCGGCTCGTTTTTTGGATTTGCCGTGTGTTCTTCTTCGGACGGACTTTCGTTCCGCGGGGGATCAGAATGCGGATGGTGAGAAGTGGAATCTGATGTGTTCCGGGTATCCGCATACGAAGGTGGTGTCGATCGGTGCGATGGATTTGTATCAGAAGCATTTTCGGGATGGGGTTCCCCTGTTGGAGTCCTTGCGAAAGTTTTACGGGGAGTTGAGCGGAATTTTAGTGGGGATGTTTGAGGACGTGATGCGGGAGCCCTGGTGTTTTGAGAATCGGGCGGAAGCGGAGCGGATCTATCGTCATTTTGTTCGTGTGTGCGGTGGGAGTCTTCCGCTCCAGTTTGATGAGGAGCGGATAGCGTCGGTCATTTCGGCGCGCGGATGAGTCGATAGATTGCGTCTTTGATTTCGTTGGTTCTGTTGAGAGCGTTTTCGGTTTCGAAGAGGTCCGGGTGATAGTCCCCGTATTCGACCATATAGAACTGGCTGAAGAGGAAGAAGGTATCCTGGGCGAGTTCGGGATCGGTGGATTTCAGGGAGGATGCGTAGTCCAGGAGTTCCTGATTTCTGAGGCGCGGGAAGTTGGCCCGTTTCAGGAGGAGTCGGACGCAGAAGTACATGCAGCGGATTCGCATGGCGTTTTCGATGTTCGGATCGGAGGCTTTTGCGAGGTACCGGAGTGCCCGTTTAATCAGGAGTCTCTGACGCAGTTGAACGATGGCCATTTTCAATGTGATGAGCAGGGAGAGAAGGACGATGGCCAGCGGAAGAGTCAGTTTCCAGTGATTCATCAGATAGGTGCGGATGAGGGCAATGGTATCGCCGATGGAGTTGTTGATTTTTTTCAGCAGTTCGCTGGTTTTTCCGATCCAGGATTCGGGTTTCTTTTCGACCTTTTCCTTTTTTGCCGAGACCTCTTTTTTCTCTTTGAGAGCATCCTTGTTGAGAGCGGCAGCGATCAGTTCATCGACTTTGGAGATTTCCTCTTTTTTTTCTTTTTCGGATTCGAGAATGGCCTGTTTAAGGTAATCAATGGAAGACAGGGTCAGTTCCGGCGGAGAGATTTTCCATTCATCGCCGAAGGGATCGCGCAGCATTCCGATTCCGAGCGGGGTTGTCCGGGAGATGATGTTCTGCGGAGGAGTCGCATCAAATGTGAGCCAGCCCTTGTCGTCGAAGAAGAGCTGGGTCCATGCGTGTGCGTGATACTCGTAGACGTCGAAGGCGTTGGTGAGAGTGTTGTAATTTCCCGGGGAGAAGCCGGTTGCGATGCGGGCCGGGATTCCGGCGAGACGCGCCATGACGGCCAGAGTGGTGGCAAAATATTCGCAGTGTCCCTCTTTCAGATCGAAGAGGAAGAAATCCGCCAGTTCCCGTCCGGCGGGCGGTTTTTCCGCATGGAGTTTGTAGGCGTACTTGCTACGGAGGTAGTCGCGCAGAGCGACGGCTTTTTCGTAAGGAGACTCCTTCCCCTGCGTGATCTCTTTGACAAGATCGGATAAGCGTCTGGAGATTTGTTTGCGGGGAAGCTGAAGATAGTGTCTGGCCGGCGTTCGTTCGATCCAGTAAACGGTTTTCCGTTTGTCCTTCGGATTGACTTCCTGCTGCTCCTGCGGCAGAAAGAGACGGATGGAAACTTTGTATTTGAAGGGAAGACGCGGATACTGGCGGCCGTAGAGTTCGGCATTGAAAAAGGTGCCCTGAAAAATCCGGACGTTCTCGGCATTTTCCGAAGCGTTGTACATGACCGGCCGATACGGGGCGTAGAGCTTCGGGGAGATCCATTTGTGAATGGTGTAGCTGGCCTCGAAATCATGGAACGGCGGAAGACGGAGCTGGGGCGGAAATTTGCGGAGCGATCCGTTTTTCAGCTGCGGGGAGACGGTCCAGGAGGTCCCGTTGTAACGATCGTAGAGCTGAGCCAGATGATAGAGTTTCAGCGGCATTTTGACGGAAAAGACGAGATCCTCTCCCTGGGCGCCCCCGGAGCCGTTGCCTTCCGCTTTCGAAGGGGTTTTGGAGTTTTTGACATTCATCGGTTTCCCGGAGGTGTCGAGTGTGTCCGGTTTGGTGCTGTGCCGGATGTAGACGGGAGCTTTGGCGTCGAGTTTGACATTGTCTCCCCGGAGCCATTTCTGCATGCTGGGCGGAGTGAAGGCGTCCTTGTCGGTGAGAAAGGAGACCTCGAAAGCTCCCTTGGTTTTGGTCGGCAGGGTCGGAAGCAGGCTGAAAACCACGAAGAAAACGAGGGTCGCCAGAAGAAGATGGCAGACAAAGAAGAACCAGGTCTGGCGGAAACGGAACTCCGGCATCCGGATGTCGGGATCGCCCGAGAGATTCACCGGCCGGTTGTAATACAGAATCGTCAGAATCAGCACGATGGCTCCGCTCAGAAGCAGCAGATAGAGTATGCGCGGCAGAAGCGCTCCGTAGATCATCAGAAAGAGACTGACCAGAAAAAGATAGCCATAGTCGCGGTTCCTCCGTCCCATCAGGAAGGTGGTGGCTGCTATGCCGATCAGTTCGATTGCGGTTTTGTCCACCGTGACGCCGGTCTTGATGCGGTAGAAGGTCCATGCCAGTGCAAAGATCACGATGCAGAGCTGGAGAATAAACCGGCCGGTAAACCCGAATTTCGCATACGGAATATAGGCGGGAATGGCAAGCGGAACAATCATCGCCAGAATCAGAATCGTGATGAACGGGTGGCAATGCTGCCAGAGCACCGCCACCATGGCAACGGCGAAAAGCAGGGTGTAGACCCAGTGAAGGGGGCCGCGTTCCGGGACCTTCCGCAGATGGGAGGTGTCGACAATTTTCGTTCTGGCGTTTTCGCGCCAGTCCGCGACAAACTGTCTGATGCGTTGGAAAAGTTTCATCAATTCAGCACATCCTCGATTCTGGTTCTGCAGGAGAGAACGACTGGCACGTTCTGGCGGGTCCTGTCGATTTTGATCTTGGCCGGAGTCAGCACGAGCGGCGTTTCCGCGTCGACATACGGAAAGTTGATCTTCGGCGCGTAGAGCCAGTGGATATGCACATGATGATCGGTCAGCAGATCCAGCTCCTCGACCAGTTCCGGCGTGTACGACATGGAGAGCACATACAGAACCGTTCCCGGCTCCATGGTTTCCAGAGCATTGGACAGCAGCGTTTCAAATTTGGTTCCCGTCGGCCGCAGTTCGGTGAGGAGCGACTGGATCCTGCGTTTCACTCCGGTGGCGTCGCCGTGAATATCGGCGATCTGTTTGTCGCTGATGCTGGTGAAGAAGCTCAGGAAGCAGTAGATGCTGCTCAGGTAGTGGGTGATCGTCGCGGCAATGCTGATCAGAAATTCAAAGTTGCTGTTGTATTCGTCGATGCCGATGTCCGGCGCGTGGGTGTCCAGAACAATGGCGACGCGGTCGACGGTGCTGGCCTCCATTTCCATGACCATGAGGTGCTGTTTGGCCGCGGTGGATTTCCAGTGCACAAAGCGCATTTCATCGCCATGACGGTAGGGCCGGATGCCGAAGAAGTCGCTGCCGAGTCCGGCGATTCCGAGGGGTCTTCCGTCGTGACCGGGCATGACCTTCCGGTTCTGGCGGAGGGAAAGCGAGGGAATTTCCACGGTTCGCGGCGCAACGAGAATGTCTCCGGGCAGCTGGAAAATCCGGGTCTTGCGGAAGATCCCGGCCGGATCGCCTCCGTAGACGGCAATCCGGTTCAGGGAAAAGTGTCCGCGGTGGATCAGCCGGACGCCCCGGGCGATCATGAGACTCTCTTTCGGACGCAGCGGTCGAACCGCGACATTCAGTTTTCCTCCGGGGAAGATCTCCGATTTTTCGGAAATCACCACCCCCTGCCGGAAAAAACGGCTGCGGTTTGTGATCCGCAACGGCAGCGTGGTTTTTGTTCCGCAGGTTGTATCCATCATGGTTTCCCGGGTCAGTTCGATTCCGTACAGCGAGAACTGCGCCATCAGAAAACTGGAGACGGCAATGGCGGTCAGCAGCGCGGCAACCAGCGCCGTCGCCAGTCCGACATTGACATAGGCGACCGCTAGACTGATGACCGCCGCAAGGACAAACAATCCTCCGTGTACCGTCGGAAGAGCAATCCTCATGGAGCGACTTCCTCATTCTCCAGTTTGATGGACTCCACAATCGAACGCAGAACGTTGTCGACCGATTTCCATTCCGCCTGATGACGCAGTTTCAGAGTCAGTCTGTGACTCAGAACCGTGCAGAGAATGTCGCGCACGTCCTTCGGCGTAACAAAATCGCGTCCTTCATACGCCGCCAGACTTTGGCAGCAGTGCATCAGCGCAAGCGAGGCCCTTGGAGAACAGCCGTTCGTCAGGGCCGGATGCCGCCGCGTCGCATTGGAGATGTCGATGATGTAGTTCTTCACCTGCGTGGAGACCCGGACCGTGCGCACCAGCGCCTGACAGTGAACCACGTCCGTTCCCTTGATGACATAGGAAATCGCACTCAGCGGATGACTGGTCATCTGGGAATTCAGAATCTCCAGTTCGTCCTCCGGTTTCGGATAGCCGATGCGGATCTGCATCATGAAACGGTCCAGCTGCGGTTCGGGCAGGGGATAGGTTCGGTGATAATCCTGGGAGTTCTGCGTGGCAATGACGAAGAAGGGTTTCGGCAGCACATGGCCCTTGCCGTCGATCGTCACCATGGACTCCGACATGCACTCCAGAAGACTCGACTGCGTCCGCGGAGTGGTCCGGTTGATCTCATCGGCCAGAATGATGTTGCCGAAGATCGGTCCCGGCATGAATTTGAAGGTCTGGTTCTTCTCATCGTAGACGTTCATTCCGGTGATGTCGGACGGCAGCATGTCCGGTGTGAACTGGATTCGCCGGTACTGCGCCTGAAGCGATTTCGCAAGCGCCTGCGCCAGAATGCTTTTCCCGACGCCCGGAACATCTTCGATCAGCAGATGACCGTCCGCGAACAGACAGACGATCACGTCGCGGATGACCTCCGGTTTTCCCTTGAAGACCCGAGCAATGTTCTGTTCCAGGTGTTTGACCACCTGTCGCAGAAAGTCGAAGGTGTAGCCGGAACTTTCGGCCGGATTTTTTTCTTCGCTTCCCGGCTCCTGCACCAGACCCGGATTGTCCGGATCGTTCAGCACAATCATGACGCTGCCGATCTGAATGAGATCCATGTGCTTGATGTGTTTTGACGTGATCGGCGAGGAGTTGACGAACGTGCCGTTGGCACTGCCCAGATCCGTGACCACGAGTCCCCCCGAATCTTCCGTGATGCGGAGGTGATGGCGCGATACGTTCCGGTCGTTGATGACGATATCACAGTCGGAGTCGCGCCCTATGACGAGTTCCGGTTTCCGGATGGCGATTTCGCGGACGACTCCGTAGCCTTCCTGAATGGTGAGTGTCGGCGGATTCTGGTAACGTGCCGTATTGCTCATGGCAACCCTTTCTCCTGTCTCTCTTGAAGCTGGTGTCATAACTTTTTTTCAATTAGGGAACTATAAACAGAAATCCCTGTTTTTCAAGCAGAGGAGCGACACTTTTTTCAAGAAAATTAAGGAAAATTAACTGTCGGACACTCCATCGGATGGTTTTCCCGCTGCTCTTTCCCGGATGCGGAGGGAAGAGTTGTTCAAATGCGGTCAGTGTCGGGCGTTTCCGCGTTTCACCTTTTCCGTGAGGAGCTGAATCAGCGTGTAGAAAACCGGAATCAGAAGGGTGCCGAAGAGAACCGAGATCAGCATGCCGCCGAAGACCGCCGTTCCCAGGGAGCGGCGGCTGACCGCTCCCGCCCCTTCCGCCACCACCAGCGGAAAGGTGCCGAGCAGAAAGGAGACCGCCGTCATCAGGACGGCCCGGAAGCGGAGCTGCGCCGCCTGGCCCGCCGCTTCGCGCACCGAAAGCCCCTGTTCATGCTTTTCCTTTGCAAATTCCACAATCAGAATCGCCGTTTTGCAGGCTATGCCGAACAGCAGAACGAAGCCCACCTGCGTGTAGATGTTGTTCGTGATGGAAAGCGCCAGCAGGGAGACCAGCGCGCCGGCAAGCGCAATCGGAACGGAAAGAAGAACCGAAAGCGGAATCATCCAGCTCTCATACTGCGAAACCAGGAAAAGATAGATGAAGATCAGCGCCAGGGCGAAAATGAGCATAGTCTGGCCGGAGGAGAGTTTTTCCTGATAGGACATGTCGGTCCAGTCGAAGGTCATTCCGAAGGGCAGGGTCCGTTCCGCGATGCGTTCCATTTCGTTCATGGCCTCGCCGGTGCTGACTCCGGGGGCGGGAGAACCCGTAATCGTCGCCGCGGAGTACATGTTGTAACGGGAAAGATACTGCGGGACAAATTTGTTTTCAATGGCGGTGAAGG
Source organism: uncultured Victivallales bacterium (assembly GCA_944390735.1). GTDB lineage: Bacteria > Verrucomicrobiota > Lentisphaeria > Victivallales > UBA1829 > UBA1829. Next base: position 58,509 of record CALXRL010000019.1, read on the forward strand.
CTCCCAGCGGAACCATTTCCCCGGATGCGCTTTTGATGTGGAGATTCGGAATGTCGTCCACTCCGTCGCGGTATTTCGACTGCGCCTGCACCTCGACTTTGAAATTTTTCCCGAAGCGGTTGAAGTCGTTGATGTACCGGTAGCCGAAAAGCGACTGAAGCGCCGAGTTGATTTCCGAAAGCGGAACCTCCATTTTCAAAGCCTTTTCCCGGTCGATTGCCAGATAAAGCTGCGGCAGAGTGGCGCGGAAGGTCGAGAAGACCGCCTGAAGTTTCGGGGACTTGTTCGCTTCGGCGACGATCGCGTTGACCGCCGACTGGAGACGCTGCGGATCGCTTCCCGTGCGATCCTCCAGCACAAACGAGAAGCCTCCCGTGGAGCCGATTCCGGGAACGCTCGGCAGATTGAACGGAATCACCGCCGCCTCGGGAATGGCCCCCAGTTTCCCGTAGAGATGTTTGACGATTTCAAACTGATGCTGTTCCGCCGACCGCCGCTCCTTCCACGGCTTCAGAATGGCAACGGCGAATCCGCAGTTGGAGGCCGCCACGCCGTTGATGATGTTGTAGCCGGATGCGGAGAAGACATCGGAGATGCCGTCGCTTTCCTCCAGAATCTTCTGGACTTTTTCCATGACTTCATTCGTCCGGTTCAGCGATGCCGCGTCGGGCAGCTGGAGATTGACGAAGAACGCTCCCTGGTCCTCGTCCGGAATGAATCCCGTCGGAAGGACGCCGTAAAGCCACCAGAGCGACGCCGCAAGACAGACGTAGAGCAGAGTTGTGACCGTCACTTTGCGCAGCAGCGCCCGGACAATGGCGGTGTAGCCGCCGGTCAGCTTCTCAAAGGCCAGATTGAACCAGCGGAAGAGAACAAACTTGCGACGGGTTCTGTCCACAGGTTTCAGAAGAAGCGCGCTCAGAGCCGGACTCAGGGTCAGCGCATTGATCATGGAGATGAAAACGCTGACGGCAATGGTCAGTCCGAACTGCCGGTACATCACGCCAGTGATCCCGCTCATGAAGCAGATCGGGAGGAACATGGCCAGCAGCACGGAGGTTGTGGCAATGATCGGCGAGGTCACCTGCTGCATGGATTTGACGGCCGCCTCCTTCGGGGAGAGTCCCTCTTCCTCCATGATGCGGCTCACGTTTTCGATCACGACGATGGCGTCGTCCACGACGATTCCGATCGCGAGGATCAGTCCGAACAGCGTGATCAGATTGATGGAAAAGCCCATGACATACATTGCCGCAAAGGTTCCCACCAGCGACACCGGGATGGCGATGGTCGGCACCAGCGTGGCGCGCCAGTCCTGCAGAAAGAGAAAGGTGACCAGCACCACAAGGAGAACCGCCTCGATCAGCGTGACCACCACTTCCTCGATGGAGGAGGAGATGAATTTTGTCGTATCGTACTGAATTCCGTATTCCAGATCTTCCGGGAAGACGGTCTTTTTCAGATAGGCCAGTTTTTCCTGACACTCCCGTGCGATCTGAATGCCGTTGGCGTCGTTGAGCTGATAGACGGCGAGCAGTGCGCCGGGTTTGCCGTTGACCCGGGCGTCGCTGGCGTAGCTTTCCGCGCCCATTTCAACTTTGGCGACGTTCCGGATCCGGACCTGGGATCCGTCTTTTTCCGCCCGGATCACGATGTCGCCGAACTCTTCGGGCGTGGAGAGGCGGCCCTGCGTGCTGATGGAAAGACGCATCGGAGCCTTGCTGTCGTTCGGAGCGTCTCCGATGGCTCCGGCGGAGATCTGGATGTTCTGAGTGGAAATCGCCTGAATCACCTCATCCGTGCTGATGTTCAGCGCGGCCAGACGGTCGGGATCCAGCCAGATGCGCATGGAGTATTTGCGCTCTCCGAACTGAGTCACATCGCCGACGCCCGGAATCCGGGCGATTTCGTCTTTGATGTAGTTCGACATGAAGTTGCTCAGATAGAGCGCGTCGTGCGTCCCTTTCGGGGAGGTCAGGGAGATGATGAGCAGCATGTTCGCCGATTTCTCCTTGACGATCACTCCCTGCTGCTTGACATCCGACGGCAGCTGTGCTTCCGCCCAGTTGACGCGGTTCTGCACATTGACCGTATTGGAATCCCCGTCCGTTCCGATATCGAATGTGACGTTGATGACGGCGGAACCGCTGTCCGTTGCGGTCGAACTCATGTAAAGCATCCGTTTGACGCCGTTGAGCTGGGCCTCGATCGGCTGGATCACGGTGTTCTGAACGGTGGCCGCGTCGGCTCCGGGATAGTTCGCGGAAATCTGCACCAGCGACGGAGTCATATTCGGGTACTGGGCCACCGGGAGCGTCAGAATCGCGATCCCTCCCGTGAGAAGAAACAGCAGGGAAATGACGATGGCAAAGCGGGGATGTTCAATGAAAAAACGGCTGATCATCGGATCGCTCCGGGGTCGGCGGTTTGTCTGCGGGGCGTGACTTTGACTCCCTGCTGAACCTTGGAGACGCCTTCCACGATCACGGATTCCCGCTCCCGCACTCCGGAGGTGATGAAGAGCGTTCCATCCTGCCGATGACCTTGAATGCTGCGGCGCTCCACCGTGTTGTTCCCGTTGACGACGTAGACGTAATCGCCGGACATGTCGCTCTGGAGCGCCGCCAGCGGCACGCTGACCGTCTGCTTCGGCGCCGCGGTCGGGATCCGCACCTTGACATACATGCCGGGGATGAGTTCGTAGTCGGGATTGTCGAAGACCGCGCGCAGGTGGAAGGTGCCGGTGGATTCATTGACGCGGTTGTCCATGGAGTCGATTCTTCCGGTGCGCTTGTATTTCCGGCCGTCCTGGAAATAGAGTTCGACGGGGACGTTCCGGTAGTTGTTCTTCCGGTTTTCGCGGTTGCTCATGATTTCGAGCATGTCCAGTTCGTTCAGGCGGAAGTCGACCTTGACGGGGCCGGAACGGAGAAGGGTGGCCAGTCTGCCGCTTTCCGGTCCCACCAGATTCCCGACGCTGAAGGTCCGGAAGCTGATTCTGCCATCGAACGGCGCCAGAATTTTTGTGTAGCTGAGATTCAGATTCGCCTGTTTGAGTTTGGCTTCGGCGGCTTTGACCATGGCGTCGGCCTGGAGCTTTTCCGATTCGGCCGATTCAAAATTCCTTCTGGCGGTGGCTTCTTTGGAGAGCAGCGTTTTGTAGCGCTGATAATCCTCTCCGGCTTTTTTCTGTCTGGCCCGGGCCTGCATCAGTTCGGCTTCGGCGGCCTGGACGGCCGCTTCATACGAATCGGGTTCGATCTGGAAAAGCAGTTGTCCTTTCCGGACCAGCTGTCCTTCCTGAAAGTTGCACTTCTGCAGAAATCCCTGCACGCGGGCAACCAGATCCACGGAATCATACGGCTGAACATGACTGATGGATGGGGTGAAAGCCTGATAGACCGCTTTCATGGCGCTCCGCACCGTGACGGACGGTGCGGAGCGTTCCGGGGTCTTTTCTTCCCGACAGCCGGAGATCAGGAGAACTGCTCCAGCGGTCACTGCAAGGATCGGAATTGCATTTCTCATTGCGTCTCCTGCTGAGGATTTGAAAGATATTTAGAAATTATGAATGACCAGTCCGTCCCGGAGTTTCGGTTCAAACCAGGTGGATTTGGGCGGCATGATCTTGCCGGCGTCCGCGATGTCCATCAGCTGGTCGAGTGTGGTCGGATACATGGAGAAGGCCACCGCGGCCTTGCCCGAATCCACCAGCCGGACCAGTTCCTTCGTGCCGCGGATTCCGCCGACAAAGTCGATCCGCTTGCTGGTTCTGGGATCTTCGATGCCGAGAACAGGTCCCAGCAGATTGTCCTGCAGAATGCTGACGTCGAGTCTCTCAATGACGCCAAGGGTCGAGGTGTCGAAATTCGGCGTCAGCTTGTACCATTGATGATCGAGATACATGCAGATTTCGGAGACTTTCGACGGCGTCTGTTCCGTTGTTTTTTCCACGTTGAACTTCCGGGCGATTTCCGCGAGGAACCCGTCGCGGGTGCGTCCGTTGAGATCCTTCACCAAGCGGTTGTAGGCAAGAATGCGGAGCTGATTCGAGGGAAACGCGACCGCAAGGAAATAATTGTATTCCTCCCGTCCGGTATGGTTCGGATTTTCGGATTTGCAGGCGATGCCGGAACGGGCGGCGGAGGCGGCGCGGTGGTGTCCGTCGGCAATGTAGAAGCAGGGGACCTCCTTGTCAAAGAGCTCGGAGAGCTGGCGGGAACGCTGCTCCCCGGCCTTCCAGAGCTTGTGCTCGATTCCGTCGGCTGCGACAAACGAAAAGTACGGGGGCTCCGCGATGATTTCCGACACGATCCGGTCGATGTTCGGATTGTCGCGGTAGGTCAGAAAAACGGGACCCGTATGAGAACGGAGCTCCATGACGTGACGCGCCCGGTCGTCTTCCTTGTCCTTGCGGGTCTTCTCATGCTTTTTGATGATGTTGCTGTTGTAGTCCTCGACGGACGCGGCTCCCGCGATGCCGATCTGAAGATGATCGCCCATTTTCAGCGAATAGACATAGAGATTCTTTTCCTTGTCCTCGACCAGCGGCGCCTCGCGGATGAGCCGTTTGAAATTCTCGACGGCTTTGGCGTAGACCGGGTCGCTGTAAAGATCAATGCCCGGTTCCAGCTCGATCTCCGGACGGGAGACCCGGAGGAAACTCAGGGGATTGCCTTTTGCAAGTTCCGCCGCCTCTTCGCTGTTGACGACGTCATAGGGGACCGCCGCGACCTGCGCGACTTTCTCCGGGGTGGGCATCATTCCGTTGAATCCTTGAAAAATAGCCATGGTTGCCTCCGTTCCTGTTTTGATGAAATTTGTATCCTTTACTATAACACGGAAAGGAAAATTATGCAAGAAGCTCCCCGGAGATTCCCTTGCAATTATTTCCTGCGGAACTGTTGAAAAAAGGTCGATGTGGCTTTATATTTCCGGAATGGAAAAATGGAACTTCAACATCAGTCAGGAGATTGCATCATGTATCTTGGAAGAATCGTTGCCGCGGGTATGACCGCGAAAGGAAATGTTGTCGCCGCCTATCGCGTTTCGTCCCGTTCGTTCCCGAACCGAACGGCGGATCTGGCCGGAGAGACCGTTTCCATCATTCCGCGCAAGGGGTTTGAATCCGATCTGGCAAAGAATCCGTATATCGCCTATCACTGTCTCCGGCTTGCGGGGAAAATCGCCGTGGCGACAAACGGATCCCACACCGACCCGATCGTCGAGAAGATTCAGGCCGGAATGAACCTGCGCGACGCATTCGCCATCTCCCTGCTTGCCATGGATTATGAAAAGGATGCTCTGGATACGCCCCGTATCGCGGTCGGTGTCGACGCGGAGACGAAACAGGGCGTTGTGGCGATCGTCCGCAAGGATGCGCTGCTGGTTCAGCTCTACGATCTGGTTCCGGGCAGACTCTACTATGTGTCCACTTATGAGAAGAATGCTCCGTCGCAGGACAATGTCGACAACAGTTTCGATGCCGCCTGTGCGGACTGTGCCTGCAACTATGTGATTTCCCAGGGGGTGTTCGCCGGCTTCGACAATCCGGTCACATCCGCGGCCGCGGTCTGGACGGGAGCGGGGTATCACCTTGCGGTCAAGGATGCCTGAGGTCTCATGAGTTCGCTTCTCGACCGTCTGAATCCTCCTCAGAGGGAGGCGGTGACCACCATCGAAGGTCCTCTGCTGGTTCTGGCGGGCGCCGGAACCGGTAAAACCAGCGTGATTACCAGCCGTATCGCCTATATGATTCAGAACGGGGTGTCGCCGGCGGCCATTCTCGGCGTCACATTCACGAACAAGGCGGCAAAGGAGATGCGCGAGCGTCTGAACCGGATCGTTCCGTTTGAGGATGCCCGCAGAGTCACGCTGGGAACATTTCATTCGTTCTGTTCCCGCGTGCTCCGGCGCGACATCGCGTACGCCGGAAATTTCAATTCCAAATTCAGCATCGCGGACGACAGCGATCAGAAGAGCATTCTCCGGCAGGCCGCCGCGGAACTCGGCTTCTCCAAGGACGCCGCTCCCACCGACGAGGCCGCCGCATTTATTTCTCATGCCAAGAACCGTCTGCTGGATCCCGCGGCCGCCTACGAGGAGGCGAAGCAGGAGCATCCTTCGCAGCTTCGTCTTGCGGAGATCTACGAACGCTATCAGAAAATGCTGGAGCTTCAGAACATCGTCGATTTCGACGATATGCTGATGCTGACGCTGAAAATCTTTGAAAATCATCCGGAGATTCTGGAGCACTACCGTGAGGTCTACCGGTATCTGCTGGTCGACGAGTATCAGGATACGAATCTGGCCCAGTTCCGCATTCTGCGTCTTCTGGCGGGGGAGCGGGCGAACATCTGCGTCGTGGGGGACGACGACCAGAGCATCTATGCGTGGCGCGGAGCCGATGTCTCCAACATTCTTGATTTTCCCAGCCTCTTTCCCGGAGCCAGGAAAATCAAACTGGAGCAGAACTACCGCTCCACCAACAAGATCCTCGATGCGGCGAATGCGGTGATCTCCCGCAATGACAGCCGCTACGACAAGAACCTCTGGTCGGCGAAGGGCTCGGGGGAGAATCTCCGTCTGGTAAAGGCCAAGGACGGCGAGGCCGAGGCGCTCTTTGTGGTCAATACGATTCGCAACCTTGCCGCGGGCGGGGAATACAATCTCCGGGATTGTGCGGTTCTCTACCGATCCAACCATCTTTCCCGTGCGTTCGAGCAGCAGTTCCGCAAATACGGAATCCGTCCGAAGATCGTCGGCGGTCAGGAGTTCTTCCAGCGCAAGGAGGTGAAGGACGCGGCGGCTTATCTGAAACTCATTCTGAATGAACGGGACGATCAGAGTCTTCTGCGGGTTCTCGGTGTTCCTCCGCGGGGGATCGGCGACAAGGCAATCGAGCGTCTGCGCGAGCTTCAGAAGGTTTCTCCGGTCATGTCGCTGATGGAGATCATGTCCGAGCCGACCTATCTGAATTCCATCTCTCCGGGGGCGTCGAAGGCGTCGAGCCAGTTTGCCGCGACGGTCTCCGAATTCCGTTCCCGCTTTCAGGATGCCTCGTCCCTGGCGGGGTGTGCCAGGGATTATCTGGATGAAATCGGATACCTTCATGGCATGCAGCGGATCTACAAGGATCGCGCCGAGGCGGAAAAACGGCTCGAAAACGTGACGGAATTTCTCAATTACATCGGTCAGTTTGAGCTCTCGTTCCATCAGGAGAACCGGCGGCGTGCCTCGCTGCTGGATTTCGTGGAGAGCTACTCCCTGCTCGACGAAAACGACCGCACCGAGGAGGATGAGGACGAGGATGCCCCTGTCATGTCCACGGTTCATGCGGCCAAGGGACTGGAATGGCCGGTGGTGTTCATCGTCGGCATGGAGCAGAATGTCTTTCCGCACGAGCGGTCCCTTCGGGAAAACGGACTGGATGAGGAGCGGCGTCTTTTTTATGTCGCCATCACCCGGGCGCGCGAACTGCTCTATCTCACGTATTGCGGAGAGCGGTTCAAATACCGGGAGTTCATTCGTCAGTTCCCGTCGCCGTTCCTGCTGGATCTGCCTCCCGAGATCGTGGATCGCGATGTGCCGGAAAATCTGACCTTTGAAGCCAGTGACGACAATAAGATCCGCGCTTATGAGAACATCTTCCGCCTTCTGGATGAGGAGCCGGAGGACGACTACGATTTCTGACGGGCGGCGTTCTTTCCCGCGTCCCTTTCCTTATTCCTTCCACACTTGCTTCGTCCTGTCTCTGGAATGAGACGGCTTTTTCTGTCTTTCCGCACAGAAAAAAGGGCTCCCGCGCGGAATGCGGGGAGCCCCGGAAAAGACGGAGGGTGTTTCGTCGGCTCAGTAGTGCAGGAGCGGAGTCTTGAGCAGTCCGCAGGGCACGAGCTGACGCTCGGTTTCCTGATACATGCGGAACTGGGCGGGACCGGTCCAGGAGGGCCATTTCTCATGAAGATAGAAGGGCCCGTGCGAGTTGCGGCGATGCCCGTAGACTTCAATTTCGAGTGTGTTTTCCCCGTCTTTGAGCAGGGAGGTGATGTCCATGCGGTAGGGCGGCCAGGGAAGCATTTTCTGTTCCGAACCGTTGACACGGACTCCGAGCGCGACGCCGCGCCACTCGGGAATTTCCAGAATGACCGCACGTTCCGCATCCGGACGCAGGAAGGTGGTCCGGTAGGTCAGGTTGCCCGCATAGTTCTGGAAGCCCTGGGAGCACCAGTCCCCGATGTTCTGCGAGTCGGGGAGGGCGGTGATCGTCTCTTCCCGGACGCCGAAGTTTCCGAGCAGGAAGAGCGCTTCCAGTCCCGGGAGCAGTTCATGATAGACCGTCTCCAGTTCCAGCTGATTGGCTCCCTGTTTGAGAAGCGAAACGGGAAGTTTGAGTTTCCGCATGGAACGATCGCACCAGAAGCCGTCGTCTTCGGCCTTGAACTCCGTTCCGTTGAGACGGAAGGTGTAGAGATCCGGCCGTTCGATTCCCAGATGAAGTTCCGCGGGGATCGCCTCGCATTCGAATTCATACAGAAGTTTCAGCTGGAGGGTCTTTTCCGGCGTTTTCATTTTTGCGCTGAGCCACGGCTGAACCATCGCGCCGCCCCGCGGATGTTTGCCGAGGATTTCCCGGAGACGACTGTCGATCTTGAGAATGTAATCCCGAATGCTGTAATAGGAGCCGTCAACGGAATATCTGGCATGGTCGAGCACGAAAACGTTGCTGTCGTCGATGCCGGCGTTCCAGCGTTCCGGCAGGACCGCGGTCTTTCGCGTGACCGGTTCCGCCTTCCGGCTTCCGACGTTTGCCGGTTTCTCCGCGCTGGCGAGGAAAAGACGCGATTCCAGACGGGCGAAGGAGGTCTTGAAAATCCGTTTTCCATCCCGGTATTCCGAGGGAACCGCCTGAATCTCCCCCGTGCTCAGATTGATCTCATAGATCTGCCGGTCCTCCGGAAGAAGCCAGGCGACGGTGGCGTTTTCAAATGCGAGCACGCGGTCCCGGACCATCGGGACATTCATCTGGTCGTCGGTCCAGTCGAGACTGGTGTTGCAGAGGAAGAGAACGGCCAGATCCTCCGATTTATGCAGCGAATAGAGCAGCGGCGCAATTTCGGTGCAGTTTTCCGTAATGGAGACTTCGCGGGCATTCTTTTCGACGTCCTTTGCCGCATCCTCCGGAGTGGTGCGGGTGAAAAGACGGTAGATCTCTTCGGCTTCGGCGCTTTCGAATCCGTCCACGAAGGCCGGGGCGTTTCCGAGATAGACCACCTGTCCGCCGTTCTGCGCGAACTGTTTCAGAAGGGTCAGGGTGCTCTTCCGGATCGTTCTCATTTCGGGCAGGAGCACCGCTTTGTAGGAGGCTTTGGCAATGGAGATCGAGTTGCCGGAGACGGAGCCGTGACGGGACATGATCTCCTCGTCTCCGAAATCGAAGTCCACATTGTCCTTCAGAATCTGGTTGGTCAGGTGGACGAGACGGTCGTTTTCCTGCTTGATCTCTTCCGGGGAACAGAGATTGAGCGCGCGTCCGAACCAGGTGGATTCAATCGGATGGATCACCAGGAGATTGCGGATCTCCTCGCCTTCGGAGAGGGCGGCGTTGAGGCGTGCAAAGTAGTTCTCCACCGCGGGATAGCGGCTGCACCACGGGGACTGATAGGAGATGCTGGCCGGATAGTCGCGTTTCGCTTCGGCCTCCATGGAGTACCAGGCCAGATGCTGACAGCGGAGATTGATGCCGAGCGCAGTCTGCCAGTCGCCGAGCGCCTTGTGTCCTTCGAACGGGAAGTCCCACCCGGTGCACCCGTAGGTTTCGGAAAGACGCGTTTTCCGGCCGAACTGATGCGCCATCGAGACGCACTGCTTCGCCGTGTTGAAGATGGTCCAGTGTTCGGTCAGCAGATCAATGCCGGGACTCTGCATGTATTCGTAGAAGCGCATGGCGGCTCCGACCACCCAGGTCTGGGAGACCACGGTGTCCTCGCAGAGCACATGGCCGGTGAACTGCATGTTGTGACGGTCGCACCACTCGCCGATCTGCCGGGAGAAGGAGGAGACAAAGAGATCCGTCAGAACATTGTAGTAGTTCAAACGGACGCGGGAGGTGGTTCTGCCTTCCACGTCGAAATAGAGTTCCGGCAGATGGTCGAGCAGATCGTATCCGTACATTTCGCGGAATCGTGCGGGAACTCCGTCGGTCCAAGTGGAGTAGTTGGGTTCGTCGGTGAAGATGCCGGGAACGGTGTTTCCGAGAGAGTCCGGAATCTCCCGGGCGTATTTTTCATGCGTGACCTCGATGAATTTCCGGACGGCTTCCGGATTCATGGTGTCCAGATAGGTCTGTCCGTTGTACCAGGAGCTCGGCGAGTCGATCACGACATGGAATCGGAGAAAGGTTTCCCCGTCCCGGAGAGCGTCCCCCCGTTGAAGACGGCGCGGAGAGCGTGCGACGGAGCCTTCGATTTTTGCGGCGAACCAGGCGAGATCGTCGTCCCTGTACTCCGCCTTCTCCAGGACTTCGAATTTGATGTTCCGTTTGCGGAAGCGGACGTCTTTGGTCACGAGTCCTCCGCCGGCGCCGGAGGGCCAGCGGTCCTCGTCATAGAGCCAGGCGTTCATGCCCAGTTTCCGGGCCTCGTCGATGCATGCGCGGACGCATTCGAACCACTCGTCGCCGAGATATTCCGTGTTGAGTCCGACTCTGGAGTGCATGAAGAATCCGCCCAGTCCCATCCGTTTCATGTTGCGGATCTGGGTGCGGAGCTCTTCCGGTTCCAGTTTGCTGTTCCACGCCCAGAAAGGGGCGCCGCGGAATTCCCTGCCGGGATTTTCCATTTTTCTGATGAATTCGCTGAGCATGTTTTCCCTCATGGTAAAATTGTTCCGGAAAAACGTCTTTTCCGTTTCCGCCTTACTTATAGCCGCTTTTTTCGCAATAAACCTTGACATTTCAGAAAAAAACAAGCATTATCTGACAAAAAACAGCTTGCGGACGGGAACAGATGTGTTACATTATCCCTGTGGCAAACCGGAAGAAAGGATTCTTGTTTCATGTCATATCAATTGAAACCGCATCTGCAATGGCGGAATTTCGAGCTGCGGGTCCGGACCGCGGGGCACAAGGGGGATTCCATGACGCCCCATTCGCACGATTTTTATGAACTGGTGTTCGTTCATGAGGGATCGGCGCGGCATTGTCTCGGGGAGAACAGCTATCCGGTGCGCGCGGGGGATGTCTTCATCATTCCTCCGGGGGTGACGCATGTCTACCGGAACGCCAACATGGGAATCTACAACATGCTGTTCTCCAAGAATTTCTTGAAGAATTTCCAGCAGGACATGTCCGGATTTCCGAATTATCAGCTGCTTTTCAACATTTCGCGGGAGCTGCCGCTGTCGCATCGTCTGATGTCGCTGGATTCGGCGTATTTCCCGGAGATGACCCGGCTGCTGGACGACATCATTCAGGAGCAGGAGACCGGCGGACACGGAAGCCGGAGCGCGGTGCTCAGCGATTTCCTGCGGGTGGTGCTGCTGATCTGCCGTCATTCGCATCCGGCGGGCGACCCGAAGAATCTGCACTACGCATACCGGATCAGCAATCTGATGGCGGTGCTGAACGAGCGCTATGCGGAAAGCTGGAATCTGGAGCAGATGGCGGCATTTGCGAAAATATCCGTCAGCGGTTTCCGCCAGCAGTTCCGGAATTTGACGGGGAAGGCTCCGGTGGAGTATCTGCTGGGAATCCGTTTGAAAAAAGCCTCGGAGATGCTCTGTCTCGGAGAGAAGACCATCAGCGAGATTGCGCTTCTCTGCGGGTTTGAGGACAGCAACTATTTTTCCCGCCAGTTCAAAAACACGCACGGCATGTCCCCCCGATCCTACCGCAATATGATTGAGCGCAGAAATTTTGAAAAAAATATTTGATTTCCGCCCGAATCCATGCTAGATTCCCCTGTGAAGGAATGAAAATCTTAAACAAGGCTTGGTCATAGTATGATGTTTGTGCGCTTGTCCCGGGGGGTCGCCCTGTCCGTTCTGCTGCTGGTTTCCATCTGTTCCGTTCTTCTTTTTTCCTCCTGTGCCACGGAGAAGCCGAGGAAGACATTTCCGGATCTGATTACTCATTTTGCCAGAAACGGCGTGATTATCAACGGAGTGGGGCAGCTGGCCTATCAGCTGGCGCAGGCGGAGGCCGGATACTGTTTCCGGATCGGGAAACGCGAGATCGGGGTTTATCAATACAATCTGGAGCGCAAGAAGCAGCGTCACCGCTACCGCCTGGTCGAGGATTCCGGAGTGCTGTACATCAATGGAAAGAAATTCAAGGCGTTGATTAACGGTCCGTTTGTCATGATTGATTTTGACACGCATCCGGAGGAGGAGAAGATCGTCAAGGCATTTCAGTCATTTTAGTCCCGGCGAGAGGGCTCGTTGTACCGGGAGTTGTAATCACATATGTAATCGCTAACAACAGGAGAGGAGTCTCAGATGCCAGCGAAGAGCAAGAAAACGGTCAAAGCCGCGGATTCGGTGAAAACGGTCAAAGCCGCGGCGGCGCCTGTCAAGCCCGCAAAAAAGAAAATGGCAGAGAAAGCAGCGGAACCGCTGAAAAAAAATACCCGGGCGGGGAAACAATCCGTTTCATCCGGAAAGAAACAGCCCGTCAAGGCGGCTTCCGCGAAAAAAACGGCGACGGCGGTGAAAACGGATGCCGCCAGAAAATATGTCTATCTCTTCGGCAAGGGGATCTCCGAGGGAAGAGCCGACATGAAGGAGCTTCTCGGAGGGAAGGGGGCCAATCTTGCGGAAATGGCCAATCTGGGACTCCCCGTTCCCGCCGGATTCACGATCACAACGGAATGCTGCGTCGATTATTTCAAAAACGGGTCGAAGGCGCCGGCTTCGCTGGAATCCGAAGTGCTTGCCGCGCTGAAAAAGGTCGAGAAGAGCATGGGGATGAAGTTCGGGGACAAAACGAATCCGCTTCTGGTCTCCTGTCGTTCCGGGGCGCGGTCCTCGATGCCCGGCATGATGGAAACCGTGCTGAACGTGGGGCTCTCCTCCGCAACGATTCCCGGTCTGATTAAAAAAACAAAGAATGAACGCTTTGTCTACGATGCCTATCGCCGTCTGATTATGATGTATTCCGACGTCGTGATGGAAAAGGCGGAAGGCATTGAACCCGAGGATGGAAAAGGCATCCGTAAGATTTTGGATGAACAGCTGGAATCGCTGAAGAAGGCCAGAAAATACAAATCCGATACGGATCTCAAGGTGGCCGATCTGAAAAAACTCTGCGAAGAGTTCAAGAAAACAATTCGAAAGGTTCTCGGCAAGGAGTTTCCGGATGATGCGATGCTCCAGCTCTGGGGCGGGATTTCCGCGGTGTTCAAGAGCTGGAACGGCAAAAAGGCGGTCTCCTACCGGAGAATCGAGGGCATTCCGGACGACTGGGGAACGGCCGTGAATGTGCAGAGCATGGTCTTTGGAAACATGGGAGACGATTCCGCAACCGGCGTTGCATTCACCCGCGATCCCGCGACCGGAGACAACAAGTTCTACGGCGAATGGCTCATCAACGCCCAGGGAGAGGATGTCGTGGCCGGAACCCGCACCCCGAATCCTCTGAACAACGACACCCGAAATGAGCAGAACAAGAATCTGCCCTCCATGCAGGATCTTCTTCCCTCGATCTACAAGCAGCTGTTCGAGATCCGCAACAAGCTGGAACAGCATTATCATGACATGCTTGATATCGAGTTCACCATTCAGGAACGGAAACTTTACATGCTTCAGTGCCGCGTCGGGAAACGCACCGGAATGGCGGCGTTGAACATGGCGATGGATATGCTTTCGGAAAAACTGATTTCGGAGAAGGTGGCGGTTATGCGTCTCTCTCCGGCGCAGCTGGATGAACTGCTGCATCCGATTCTGGATCCGAAGGCGGAAAAGAAGGCGGAGCTTATTGTCAAAGGTCTTCCGGCGGGTCCGGGGGGCGCAGTCGGCGAGATCGTCTTCCATTCGGAACGGGCGGTTGCGCTTGCGGCCAGAAAGATCCCCTGCATTCTGGTTCGCGAGGAGACCAATCCGGAGGATGTGGAAGGCATGCGCGCGGCGACCGGAATTCTGACTGCCCGCGGAGGAATGACCAGTCATGCGGCGCTTGTCTGTCGCGGATGGGGAAAATGCTGCATCGTCGGTGCGGGCGAGCTGAACATTTCCGAAAAGGATAAAACACTCAAAGTCGGATCGCACACCTTCCGGGAAGGGGATTTCCTCAGTCTGAACGGAACGCGCGGATATGTGTACAGCGGAAAGGTCGCAACGATGGATTCCAGCGAGAATCCGCGGTTCCAGAAGTTTATGGCGCTGGCGGATAAATTCCGCAAACTCGGCGTCAGAACCAATGCCGATACCGCCGATGACGCCTCTCTTGCCCGCGCATTCGGCGCGGAGGGAATCGGTCTGTTCCGCGTGGAGCATATGTTCTACGGGAAGAACAGTGAAAAACCGCTGTTCGCCCTGCGTAAAATGATTCTGTGTTCGTCTCCGGCGGAGCGCGTGGCCGCATTGAAGGAGCTCTATCCGTTCCTCAAGAAGGACATCAAGGCAACGTTGACGGCGATGAAAGGGCTGCCGGTTACGATCCGTCTGATGGATCCGCCTCTGCATGAATTCGTTCCGAAGGGGGCGGACAAGATCCGCGAGCTGGCAAAGAGTCTCGGCATTTCCCCTCAGGAGATCCGAAAGCGTGCGGATGCCCTTCATGAATCCAATCCGATGATGGGGCATCGCGGAATCCGCCTCGGCATCACCTATCCGGAGATTACGGAGACGCAGGTGCGGGCCATTTTTGAATCCGCGGCGGAACTCATTAAAGCCGGTGCGAAATGCAAGCCGGAAATCATGATTCCCGTCACCTGCGACGCGGCGGAACTCCGGGATCAGAAGGAAATCGTCCGGCGTGTCGCGGACGAGGTCATTCGGAAATTCAAACTGAAAAAATTCGAATACCTGGTCGGAACGATGATCGAAATTCCGCGCGCCGCGATTCTGGCCGGCAAGATGGCGGAGGAGGCCGAGTTCTTCTCCTTCGGAACCAACGACCTCACGCAGATGACGTTCGGATTCAGCCGCGATGATGTCGGCGGTTTCCTCGGGGCGTATCTGGATAAGAAGATTCTGGCGTCCGATCCCTTCCAGACCATCGATCAGGAGGGCGTGGGATATCTGATTGAACATGCGGTCCGCGAAGGACGCGCATCGCGGCCGAATCTCAAAATCGGCATCTGCGGCGAGCAGGGCGGGGAAGCGAAGTCCGTTGCGTTCTGCAATTACCTCGGACTGAATTATGTTTCCTGCAGTCCGTTCCGCGTGCCGATTGCCCGTCTGGCCGCTGCTCAGGCCGCGATTCAGGAAGAGCGCTGAGACGCTCCACATTCGGAACCATCCGATTCCGCGCCGCATGGAGTTCTGCTCCGTGCGGCGCTTTTTTCTGTTCGGGGAAAACGGATTTTTGTTGTTCGCGTTCGAGAAAAGGAAAAAATCGGGGGGAGGGGGAGTCCATTGCAGAGGTCTCCTCCGGCGAGGGGGAGGTCTTCCGGGGATGGAAAAGAAAACGCCCCGCGGGGAAATGTGCCGCGGGGCGGAAAGAGACCCGATTTCAAACGGGGAGCAGAACTAGTCAGCCTTTTTGAAATTCAGTTTGATGGTCCGCATGACAAAGTTCTTCCGGATGGATTTTTTCCGTTCCCAGGGGAAGGAGGGTTCCTGAATGACTTTCGGAAGATGCTGAAGGACCTTTTCCGGCAGACGGTCGAAATAGCGGTTCTGAGAGATGAGGAAGACCCGCTGATCGGCCTTGGCCGCAATGAGTTTTTCCAGTTCCTCGGGGGTGCGGATCACCTGAATCTTATAGGGCTGGTTCAGATAGAGAACGGCATTGACGAATGACTTGTCGTAGAAGTAGACGTTCTCGGGAGGAACCTTTTCCGCTTTGACGAACTGTGCCATGGTCTGAAGGGTTTTCCGTTCCAGACGGAACTGGTCGGAGGTCGGAAACACATAGAGAAAGACCATCAGAAGGATGATGTAGACCGAAAAGACCGATTTTGCCAGATTCTTGTCCGGCAACACCCGGGTCAGGATGCTTTCCGGTCCATTCAGACGGAAGAGGAAGAGTCCGATGACAAACGTTCCCGCCAGCAGCGTCACCATCGTCTGCGGAAGAAGTCTGCGCAGAAGCACAAACTGCGACGGAATCAGCGACGGGAAGAGAATCAGCACCACTCCGGCCAGGAACAGAATCGCCAGTCCGGCAATCGGGATGATCCGGTAGAGTTTCAGGAGAATCTCCTTGGTTTTTTCGATCCAGCGCACCGGGGATTCCCGTGTCAGGAACAGGGCGCAGAGGATAGCGCAGTAGGGAATCAGCGGCAGAATGTAGTAGTGACGCTTGGAGCCGGAAATCGTGAAGAAGAGAAAGATGGCTATCATGCTCCAGCAGAGCCATTTTTCGTTTCTGCCCAGCGTTCTTCGCAGAAGAATGGCGTTGATGACGGCAAGGATCAGAATCGGACTCCAGGGCAGCGTCAGGCGCGGAACATGAATGAAGTAGGAGTAGAACGGCTCCTTGTGGTCGAACGGGGCGAAATAGCGGATGATGTTTTCGCGGAGCGCGAGAGCGATTCCGCTGGTTTTCACCGTGCCGTCGCCGTCGATGACGCTCTGGGTCGCCGGGGAGATCGCCGGCGCGACAGCTTTGGAAAGTTCAAACGGAATCATGTAGGCTCCGAGCCCGACGGCCAGCGCCGCCACCGCCTTCCAGTTGCAGTGAAACCGGAATTTCCGGTTGAGAATCAGATCTGTCAGCACCGCAAGGAACGGAACCGCAATGGTCGCCAGTCCCTTTGCATGGGCACCGAGAAAGCAGATCAGGAAAAAGACCAGGTATCCGCCGAAACTCTTCCGGTCCCGATACGCCAGATACCAGGCAATGGCTGCCGTACTGAACGCTTCGTTCGCCATATCGGCTTCCGCGAGACGTCCCCAGAAGGCAAAGCTGTAAAAGGTGATGAAGATCCAGCCCGCGACAAGCGCAATCCGGGTATCCCAGAGCCGTTTGGCAATGGAGAGCAGCGCCGCCAGAGCCGCCAGCGCCGCCAGCGCGCTGGGAATGCGGGCGGTCAGCTCCGTGACGATTCCCGCATGAAAGCGGGAGCAGATCGCCGCGAACCAGTAGGTCAGAAGCGGTTTGTCAAAATAGGGTTCGAAATTGATGGTCGGATGCAGAAAATCCCCCGTGAAGAACATCTCCCTGGTAATGACCAGCCATCGGGATTCCGATCCGTTCACCGCCTGCACTCCGAGGTTCCCGAAGAGCAGGAAGGCCGCACAGATCCAGAGCGGCAGCCAGAGGGCAATCTGTTCTTTTTTCCGCTGGTTCAGCAGCGGAGGCGGGGCGGAGGAAACGGCGGATGCGCTGCCGAGCTCCTGTTGCCGGGCGGGTTTGTTGATTTTCATCGTGCAAGAATTTCCTTGATTGCGGAGATGACATCATCCTGATCGTGTTCGGTCATAGCGGGGAAGAGGGGAAGGGAGAGAATCCGGTCGGAGTTCCATTCCGTGTTCGGAAGGGTGCCGGGTCTGCAGCCCATGACCTCCCGGTAGTAGGTCTGAAGATGCGTGCAGCGGAAATGAAGTCCGGTGCCGATGTTGCGGGCCTTCAGCTCCTCCATGAACGAGTCGCGGCTGATGCGGTCGGTGACCACTCGGACTATGAACAGGTGCCACGAATGCTGAAATTCGAATGAGGGATCCCCCAGCGGACGGAGCTCTTCGATCTCCGCCAGTTTTTCCCGATAGCGCATGGCAAGCGCGGTGCGTTTCGCGTTGATCGTTTCGATGCGTTCGAGCTGGCCGAGAGCGAGTGCGGCCTGCATGTCCGGCATATTGAATTTGAACCCGGGTTCGATCACCTGGGCCTGCGGAGCGCGCTGATGGGTTTTGCGGTCGTAGGCGTCCACGCCCAGTCCGTGAAATTTCAAACTGCGGGCACGTTTGCCAAGTTCGAGGTCATCCGTGACAAGCATTCCGCCTTCGCCGGTTGTGATGTTCTTGATCGGATGAAAGGAGAACATGGCGGTACCGGAACTGCCGATCCGGCGCCCTTTGTACCGGGTCCCGATCGCGTGGGCGGCATCCTCGACAAGACGGATTCCGTGTTTTTCCGCAATGGCGCGGAGCGGATCCAGATCCACGCTGGAACCGGCAAAATGAACCGGGACAATCAGTTTAGTCCGGGGGGTGATCCGGGCTTCGACCTCCGCGGGATCGACCATCAAAGTCTCCCGGTCGACATCGACAAAGACCGGTTTCGCTCCGGAAAGAACCGTCAGGTTCGGCATGGAAACCCAGGTCATCGACGGAGTGATCACCTCGTCGCCTTCTCCGATGCCGAGCGCATGGAGTAGCACCTCCATGACGGCGGTTTCCGAGGTCATGGAAACCGCGTATGCTCCTCCGGTATAGTTCCGGAACGCCTCTTCAAACTGAGCCACTTTCGGTCCGGTGGTGATCCAGCCGGAGCGCAGAACATCGGCAACGGCCCGGATGTCTCCTTCCTCCAGATCCGGTCTGGAAAACGGCAGAAATTCGTTTCTCATGGGATATCTCCTCTTTCTTTCTTTTTGCAGCGGGAAAACCGGACGGCGGAATGTTCAGTATTCCTGATTGGTCTCCGGATCCACCAGTTTGAAGCACTCCATGTGCATGGTCGGATCGGCACGGAAGGAGAGATCCTTTCCGTAGTCCTCCTCGAGTTCCTGGAGAAGCTCCGCATCGTCATTCTTCAAGCGGGCGAGAACCGTCGGGTGCATGATGACCCGGACGGACATCTTCTTGTTTTTCGCTTTTTTCTTCAGCAGTTCGCGCAGTTTTCTCTGGATCTCGACGCTCATGCTGACCGGCGATTTGACCCGTCCGGACCCTTCGCAGTAGGGGCAGAGGTCATAGACCGCGTCCTTCACGCTCTCATGCTCGCGCTGACGGGTCATCTCCATGAGTCCGAATTTGCTGATCGGAAGAAGACGGGTTTTAGCCCGGTCCGGCTCGATGTATTTCGACATGGCGCGGAGAACCGCGTCGCGGTCCCGCTGGGTTCTCATGTCGATGAAGTCGATGACGACCAGTCCGCCCACGTTGCGCAGCCGCACCTGACGGGCAATCTCCTCGGCCGCCTCCAGATTGGTTCGCAGAATGTTTTCCGGCTGATCCTTTGCATTCTTGTTTTTCCCCGAGTTCACGTCGATTGCAACCAGCGCCTCGGTCTCGTCGATGCAGATGTATCCGCCGCCGGGAAGCTGCACCACCCGGTCGAAGATCGCCGCCACCTGACGGGAGATGTTGTAGCGCTCGAATACCGGCGTGGCCCGGTTGCTCAGAACAATTTTGGTGTCGAACGTTTCAAATTTGGCGAAATCCGCCTTGAGACGCTTGGCGGCATCGGGACTGTCCACGATGATTTCATCGATGTCGCTGCTCAGGAAGTCCCGGACGGTCCGTTCCAGCAGATCCGGCTCCTTGTAGACCAGCGCGGGGGCCGAACTCTCCTCCAGCGCCTCGGTCGCATGTTCCCAGATTTTCAGGAGCATGGCGAGATCCTGTTCGAATTCCGCCGTGGTGCGTCCTTCCCCGATGGTGCGGCAGATGAGTCCCATGCCTTCCGGAACATCCAGCTTGGAAAGAATTTTCCGCAGCCGGTCGCGTTCCTTGCGGTCGTCGATGCGGGAGGACAGTCCGATATGATCGGAATAGGGCAGAAGCACCAGGTAGCGTCCCGCAATGGTGATGTTCGTCGTGACGCGCGCTCCCTTGGTTCCGATGGGACCCTTGGTGATCTGCACCAGAAGTTCGGAATTCTCCGGGAACATTTTCGGAATGTCCTTGACCGTGATCTTTCCGCTGTGGAGCTTGGTTTCGAATTCCTTGAGGCGCTGAGCCTTGTTCGTTTTCCCGACCAGACCGCGGATGCGTTCGGCCACGCGCGAAAGAACGGTTCCTTTTTTCCGGTTTTTTTTCTGGAGGCCGGCATCCGCCTCCATGTGGCGGATGTCGTCCAGCATGTCGTAGGAGGCCGGGAGCATGTCCTTGTAGTGGAGAAAGGCGTTTTTGGAAGCTCCGATATCGACAAACGCCGCTTCCAGTTTCTTCTCCAGATGGGTGACCCTGCCCAGGTAGATGGAGCCGGCAAGAAGCTGTTCATCTTCATCGAACCGCTCGATTTCGTACTCTTCCAGCCGTCCGTTGCGAAGCAGCGCAAAACGCGTTTCCAGCTGCTCGCAGTTCAGGATGATTTGGGTTTTATTTTTCATGTCGCAGCAGTTTTCCAGTTATGAGGTTCACAATTTCGGCGGCGGAGGCGGGGGGCCGTCGAGGACTTTGGCGATGGATCCGGGCTGACTGAGCCCGCGGATGAAATCCGAGGCCTTCATCTCCCTGGAGCCTTCCGGGATGAGTTTGCAGATTTCGAGAGCGCCGGAGCCGCAGGCGACAATCCATCGGTTGTCGCACGTCAGAGTGGTCCCGGAAACCCCCGATCCTTCCGCCACTCTCGCCTCCGTGATTTTGATGTGCTGAATGCCGTTTTTCCCCAGAATCCGGAACGTGGAGGCCGGCCACGGATAGTACGCGCGGACTTTGCGCTCGATCACTTCCGCCGGTTCATCCCATCTGACCGATCCGTCATGTTTGCGGATCTTGCGTGTGACGGTCGCCTCCTGCTCATCCTGCGGCACGGGACACATGCCGTTGGCAATTTCCGCGATGATTCCGGCAATGTTCCGGGATCCCAGTTCGGAAAGCGCGATTTCCAAAGTCTGCGTGTTGATCGCAGGCGGCATGGACATGGTCATGGTGGAATAGATCGGCCCCGTGTCGAGTCCTTTGTCCATCTTCATGAACGTGACTCCGGTGATCCGGTCCCCGTTGAGAATCGAGGTCGCCAGCGGGGAGGCCCCCCGGTAGCGCGGAAGAAGGGACCCGTGGACATTCAGACATCCGAATTTCGGAAAATTCAGCAGCCTTTCCCGCAGAATCTGCCCGAAGGATACCACCACAATCAGTTCCGGCTGAAGTTCCTCCATGGTTCTCATGAATTCCTCGGAACTGACGGAGGGTACGCGCATGCAGGCGATGCCCATCGCGTCGGCAAAGGCTCCGAGAGGCGTCGCTTTGGGAATCCGCTTGCGGCCGGAGGGCTTGTCCGGCTGGGTGCCGACTCCCGTCAGGTCGATTTTTTCAGATCGGCTCAGCGCGTCGAGAAACGGAACCGCAAATGCGCCGGATCCGAGAAAATAAACTTTGACTTTCGTTTTCTGCATAGATGAAACAACACTCTCTCTTGAATGGAATTTTATTAATTTACAGCCGTTTCCCCGTTTTGGCAAATCCTCTTGTTCATTTATTCCGGAAAAAGAGTGGCAAAGCGGTTCCGGATTTTGCGCTTTGCACTTGAAATCTCCGGAAGACTGATTATTTTTTCTGCGGTCACTCTTCATGATTCAACGGGAAGGAGGCGGTTCCGGATATGAATGCGGAATTTATTTTGCGTCTGGTCGTGGCGGGAATCCTCGGCGCGGCGGTCGGACTGGACCGGGAGTATCGGGCGAAGGAGGCGGGAACACGGACTCATTTTCTGGTGTCGATGGGAAGCGCGCTCCTCTCGATCGTTTCGGCGTGGGGATTTCAGGATGTCGTCGGAAAAAACGGCATCGGACTGGATCCCAGCCGCATTGCGGCGCAGGTGGTCAGCGGCATCGGATTCATTGGCGCGGGAACGATCATGATGCAGAAACAGTTCGTACGGGGACTGACGACGGCGGCCGGACTCTGGGCTGTCGCCGGAATCGGTCTCGCCGTCGGATGCGGAATGTATCTTCTGGGCGTCGCCGCCACCATCCTGACTCTGATCGGGCTGGAGGTGCTGCGGTTCCTGCTGCGGAATTTCAAAACGAAATGTTCGTATCTGGTCTTTCTGACCCGGGACCGGAACAATCTGATCAAAATCACCAATGAACTGAACGCCAGCGGGTATCATATCATCAGCTATTCCGTCGGCAGCGAACGGGAGGGAAATGAAGAGATGCTCCGCGTCAAAATGTGTGTCCGGGAACATGAACAGATGGACGAAAACCATCTGCTGCACTTCCTCCAGCAGTTCCCGGATATTGAAGTGGAAAAACTGGAGTGATGCTCTCCTCCTCCGGATCCGTTCCGGAAAACAGCCGGAGGGGAGGGCGCGTGTGCTTCAGCACATGGTTCAGCGCAGCGTGCGGTGCGCCGTCAGAATCAGCTCTTCCGTTTCCTTCCAGCCGAGACAGCCGTCTGTAATGGAAAGCCCGTAGGTGAGATTGCGCCGGTCGGTCATATTCTGCTTTCCGGTTTTCAGATAGCTTTCCAGCATGACGCCGGCGATGGAGGCGGCCCCTTCGTTGAGCTGCTTGACAATGTCCAGAAACACCGCCGGCTGATTGGTCGGCTGGCGCAGGGAGTTCCCGTGACTGCAGTCCACGATGATGGAGGGAATCAGACCGGATTTCCGCATCAGCTCCTCGGTGAACGCAATGTATTCCGATCCGTAGTTGGTCGCATTCGACGATCCGCGGAGAATGACATTGCAGTTCTTGTTGCCCCGTGTGTGGAACACGCCGGTGCGGCCATCGTTGATGACGCCCAGAAAACTGTGCTTGGCGGAAGCGGTTTTGATGGCGTCGATCGCAATGTGGATGGACCCGTCGGTGGCGTTTTTGAAGCCGACCGGCATGGAAAGTCCGCTGACCAGCTGGCGATGCGTCTGCGATTCCGTCGTCCGGGCGCCGATGGCCGCCCAGCTGATGAGATCGGAGAGATACTGCGGAATAATCGGATCCAGAAATTCCGTCGCGGTCGGCAGTTCCCGTTCCGCCATGGCCAGCAGGATCTTCCGGGAAAGACGAAGTCCCTTCTCGATGTTGAAGGTCTTGTCGAGATCCGGGTCGTAAACGAGTCCTTTCCAGCCGATGGTCGTACGCGGTTTCTCAAAATAGGTCCGCATGACCAGAAGAAATTTGTCCCCGACCTGCTCCTGAAGTTTCTTCAGACGATCGGCATAATCAAGCGCCGCGTCCGCGTTGTCGATGGAGCAGGGGCCCGTGACCACAAGAATCCGCTTGTCTTTCCGCCGGATGATCTCTTCGATCCGATGGCGGGAGGTCTCCACAAAATCCTCCATGGCGGAGGTCAGCGGCAGTTCGGCGTGAATCTCCTGAGGCGTCGGCAGGGGATGCTGCGCCTCAATATTGATATTGTAAACTTTCTTCATGGTTCAGAGCAGTTCCTCTTTGAGCCCTTCCAGAGAGAGTGTTACCTCTTTCTGGGAGGAATCCGCCATATCTTTCAGCATCGCTTTTCCCGATTCAAGCTCGGAGTCGCCGACGACCAGCGACCATGCCGCCTTGAGACGGTCGGCGGAACGCATCTGGGATTTCAGGCTTTTCGCCTCCAGTTCCAGCGCGGTTGCGATTCCCTCCTTGCGCAGCTTCGCGGCAAGGGCAATGTTGAATGCCAGCGCCTTTTCCCCCATCGACGCAAGAAAGATCCGCGGATGCTCCGGACGGAGCGGCGGGACTCCCAGCGCTTCCCGGACCATAATCAGCCGTTCCATTCCCGCGGCGAATCCGACTCCCTGAATCGGTTTGTTCGATTCGGGCAGCAGCAGTTCATAACGGCCTCCGCCGGCGATGGCCGTCTGTCCGCCGAGTCCCGGATGCGTCAGTTCAAACACGGTGTGAACATAATAATCCAGTCCGCGGACAAGTCTCGGTTCGATCACATAATCAATTCCCATTGCGGTCAGCGCATCGCAGACTTTCCGGAAATACTCCCGGGATTCCTGACTGAAGAAGTCCGCCGCGTTGGGGGCGTGTTCAATCACTTTCCGGCAGTTTTCCTGCTTGCAGTCGAGAATGCGCCAGATGTTCCGCTGGAACCGTTCCTTGCAGTCGTCGCACATGGAGTCGATGTGCGGAGCGAAATATTCGCGAAGCGCCTGCTCTGCCGCCGGCCGGTCCGACGCCACTCCGCGCGTGTTGAGATACAGCGTGAATCCTGAAATCTTGATCTCGTTGAGATAATGCACCAGCATTGCGATACATTCCGCATCGAGTTCCGGCGACACCTTTCCCGCATTCTCCACCCCCACCTGATGGAACTGGCGGCGCCGTCCCGCCGCGGGCCGTTCTCCGCGGAACATCGGTCCGATGTAGAAGACCCGGTGTTCGACTCCGTTGAGCGCATCGGTTCCGGAAAGGGAACGCATGACGCCTGCCGTGCCCTCCGGCCGCAGCGTCAGACTTCTGCCGCCCCGGTCCTCGAAGGTGTACATCTCCTTTTTGACGACCTCCGTTTCATTGCCCAGACCGCGCTGGAAGACCTCGGTGTATTCAAAGATCGGTGTTCTGAGTTCTCCATATCCGTAAAGGGAAAAAATCTTTTTTGCGGAATTTTCAAGGAAGTTCCAGGTTGGCGCTTCTTCCGGAAGAATGTCGCTGGTTCCCGGAGGCGGTGTTGATTTTGACATTTTGAATTCCTCTTTTCTGATCGTTCCAAAATAGAAAACGCCTTGCCGGTTTCCGCAAGGCGTTTTTTCATGATTGGTATGAAAATGCCGCTGCAAAAAAGCAAGCGGTCAATAATATACAATCATTTGGCCAGACTTTCAACTCTCTGCTTCAAAACTTTTCCCGCCCGGAATTTGACGACCACCCGCTCCGGAATCACCACTTCATGCGAAGGATTCCGCGGATTTCTTCCCTTGCGTTCCTTGCGGACCAGAACTTCAAAGACGCCGAAGTTCCGCAGTTCAATGTTCCTTCCCGCTGCCAGCTCGTCGGCAAGATAGTCCAGCGTTTTCTGCACAACGGCGCCGACGGACTCCTGATGAAGTTTTGTCTCCGCGGCGATTTTGACCACCAAGTCACGTTTTGTCATTGCTCCCTACTCCCTGTTAAAAACTGATTTTGCAGGTTGAAAAAAATAAACAGATGGCTTTCGGGAAGCTTCCTTTTCAGAAAACCGACACAATACACCCTAAATCCCTAATCTTATGAATTCGAAACACCCCAAAACTTTCGAACAATATAAGTCTTACCCCGGGCAATGGCATTCTGCCGGACTGCCGTTCTGATGCAGATTTCCCCTGAAATTCCTTTTCATGCTTATTTTACTGTATTCAACCAAAAAACATTGCTAGTAATAAAGCAGATTTACCGCAAAAATCAAACGTCCGGAGCGGGAAAAACATCAGATTTTACAAAAAAACACAGCTTTTTCCGCTTTTCCGGATGATGGCGCTCCGACGGAGGTTCCGGTATGATCTTTTTCACATATTTTCATGATCGCTTCCGGACAGAAAAAAGGGGAATGTTCCTTTCGGAGCATTCCCCTGCGGAGAATCCGGGTGAGAGGAAGATTCCTCACTCTTTTGCAGGTTTTCTCTGCATTTTTTCGCTGAGCGTCTGGAAGATCGCGTACAGCGCCGGAATAAAGGCGATGCCGACCAGGGTTGCCAGAAGCATTCCGTAGAAGGTGGAGATTCCGATCGCCAGTCGGCTGCCCGCACCGGCTCCCGTGGCAATGACCATCGGGAATACGCCGATCAGGAAGGACCAGGCGGTCATCTGAACGGCACGGAACCGGTGTTTCGCGCCATTCTGCGCGGCTTCGAAAATGGTGCGTCCGGCCTCGCGTTCCTGCTTGGAGAATTCCACCATCAGGATTGCGTTCTTGCTGGCAAGACCGATCAGCATAATCATTCCCAGCTGCGCATAAATGCTCAGCGCCGTCTTGGTCAGCAGCAGTCCGATGACGCCGCCGAGGGTTGCAAATGCAACCGAGGTCATCACCGGCAGCGGCACGGTCCAGCTCTCATACTGCGCCACAAGGAAGAGATAGCCGAAGATCAGAGCCAGAGTCATGAGCCCGGCGAGTTTTCCCTCGTTGCCCCGTTCCTGATAGCTCATATCCGTCCAGGAGATCCGGTAGTCCTTCGGGAGCTTCTGATCGGCCAGTTCCTGAATTTTGTTCATGAGCTGACCGCTGCTGTACTGCGGTTTCGCCTGTGCCGTCACGGTGGCGGCCAGATACTGGTTGAATCGTGTGACCTGCCGCGGACCGATGATGTAGGAGACATCCGCAATCGCGCTGAGCGGCGCCATTTTGCCGGAATTCGTCTGCACCAGGATCTGTGAGATGTCGCCGAGCGTGGAGCGTTCCTCCGCCTCCGACTGCATCTTTACTTTGAAGGTGTTGTTGTACAGATTGAAGTCGTTGATGTAGAAGGACGCCAGTTTGCTCTGCAGCGTCGAGAACACCCGGCTGACCGGAATGTTCATGGCTTCCGCCTTCGCACGGTCCAGATTCAGATAGAGCTGAGGCGTGTTCGCATTGTAGCCGCTGAATGCGTACTGAGTCTCCTTCTGGGTGTTCAGAAGATAGAGGAACTTGTTCAGTTCGGCGGCGAGATCCTGCGGGGTCTGATTGCCGGTCGCCTGGAGAGCGAAGGTCACGCCTCCCGTCGCGCCGAGTCCCATGATCGCAGGCGGGGTGAAGACGTTGATTTTCGCGGACGGAATCGTGCCGAGCTTCTGGCGAAGCACTCCCGCGATGGCGTCCAGCTGCAGATCCGGCGTCTTGCGTTTGCTCCAGTTCTCCAGGGAGGCAATCACAAGACCGACGTTTTCGCCGTTTCCTCCGATGAAGCTGAAGCCGCTGACCATGATCACATCCTTCACTCCCGGAACTTTCGAAATGATCTTATAGCAGTCGTTCAGCACCTTGTTGGTTCGAGCCAGGGTTGCTCCGGGCGGCATTTCAATGTCGCAGAAGATGGCGCCCTTGTCCTCTTTCGGCAGGAACTCGCTGGCCACTCCGTTGAGCCACTGCGAGTTGGCTCCCGCCTTCGCCAGCGCTTCCGGCACCATCCATTTCGGCACGCCGGAGAAGAAGCAGTAGTTGGCAAAGAGAACCCCGAGCATCAGAATGATCGTGATGACCATTTTCCGCGCCAGGAATCCGGAATAAAGCAGATATTTGTTTCTCGCAAAATCCAGCCCGGTGTTGAACCAGCGGAACAGAAGCGGCTTGTTCGGATTGTAGGGCCGGAGAAGAAGTCCGCACAGGGCCGGACTCAGGGTGAGGGCGTTGATCGTCGAAAGCACCAGCGCAATGCACATGGTCGCGGAGAACTGCAGATAGATGGTTCCCACCATGCCGCCGTAGAAACCGACCGGCGCGTAGATGGCCACGATCACCAGCGTGGTGGCGATGATGGCGCCCGTGATCTGTTCCATGCTCTTGGATGCGGCCTCCTTCGGCGGGAGATTCTCCTCCTCGATGATCCGCATGCAGTTCTCCACCACGACGATGGCGTCGTCCACCAGGGAGCCGATCACGAGAATCAGAGCGAACATGGTCAGAACGTTCATCGTGAAGCCGAGCGGCACCAGAAAGATGAAGGTTCCCACCAGAGAGACCGGAATTGCCGCGCTGGGAATCAGCGTCGCGCGCCAGTCCTGAAGGAAGATGTAGGTGATCAGAACGACAAGCACCAGAGTGATGATCAGCGTGATGACGATCTCCTCCATGGTGGTGCGGATGTACTCGGTGGGGTCGTATCCGATGGTGTATTTCACGCCTTTGGGGAAGTTCTTGGAGAGCTCCTTCAGAGTGGCGTTCGCCTGGTCCACCACGTTGATCGCGTTGGCATCGGTGTTGCGGTAGATGGCGATGGCGATGGAGGGTTCGCCGTTGAACGTGCTGTCGCCGGAATACGTTTCCGAGCCCAGTTCGATGCGGGCGACGTCGCGCAGTCGCGTGATATTGCCGTTGGCTCCGACTTTGATGACAATATCCTCGAACTGTTCGGGCGTTTTCAGGCGTCCCAGCGTATTGACTTTCAGCTGAATGTATTCGTTGCTGTTTTCCGCGCCGATGGTGCCGGCGGCGGCCTGGACGTTCTGGCTTTCAATCGCGGTGGCGATGTCGTCCGGCTTGATGTTCATGGCGGACATGCGCAGCGGGTCCAGCCAGATTCGCATGCTGTACTGACGTTCTCCGAAGATGGTCACATCGCTGATGCCGTTGATGCGGGCGAGCACGTCGCGCACGTTGATTTTGATATAGTTGCTCAGCTGCAGGATGGAAAGTTCGCTTCCGTCGGTCGTGAAGGCGTACATGGCGAGAATGTCCGTGGAGCGTTTCATCACCTGCACGCCGAGCGCCTTGACCTCCGCGGGAAGGATCGGTTCCGCACGCTGAATGGCGTTCTGCACATTGACCTGCGCGATATCGGTATCGGTTCCGGATTCAAAGGTGATGGAGAGCGTGTAGTTGCCGCTGTTGTCGGAGGTGGAGGAGAAGTAGATCATGTCCTCGATTCCGTTGGCCTCCGTTTCGATGACGGCCGCGACCGTGTCCGCGATTTCCTGCGCGCTGGCGCCCGGATAGCTGGCGGAGACCATGATCTGCGGCGGCGCGATTTCCGGATACTCCGCCACCGGCACTTTCAGGATGCACATGGCGCCCGCGATCATCGTGACGACCGCGATCACGATCGCCAGCTTCGGCCTGTCGATGTAAATCTGGGAAATCATTCGGGAACCTCACTTCGCTTCCGGTTTTTCGAAGACGGGGACGACCGTTCCGCCGGGACGCACCTTGTGTGTTCCGTCCACAACCACCGTTTCGCCCGCCTTGACGCCGCTTTCGATCAGCTGCATGTTGCCGAGAACCGTGCCGGGTTTGACGCGCCGCAGTTCGGCTTTGCCGTCTTTTCCGATGACATAGAGATAGTTGCCCTTGTCATCGGTCATCATGGCGGAGAGCTTGACGGCCGGGGTCGGAACCGCAAGTCTCCGGGAGAGACGAACGGTCGCATAGCCGCCGGGCACCAGCTCGTGATTCGGATTGTCGAACTGGGCCCAGAGGGTCAGGGTGCCGGTTTCGTTGTCCACTTTGTTGTCGACCAGGACGATGTTGCCGGTTTTGCCGTATTCGCGTCCGTCCGCGAGAAGAATCTGCACGACTCCGTTTTTCCGGATGCCTTCCACGCTGCCGAATTCCCGGATGAAATCACGTTCGCTGATGGCGAAACGCACATAGATCGGCGAAACCTGGACAATGTCCGCAAGCTGCTTGCTGGTCGGCGTCACATAGTTGCCTTCCGTGTAGGTCGCCTTGCTGATGATGCCGGTGATTGGCGCATAGATTTTCGTATAGCTCAGGGAGTTGTTGGCGTCCAGAAGATTGGCTTCCGCCTCCGCCAGCTTGGCCTTGGTGGTGTTGAAGAGGCGTTTCGCGTCCTGATAGACGATCTCCGCGACCGCGCGCTTCTGATAGAGTTTTTCCTGACGGTTGAAGTCGTTCTGCGCATATTCCAGTTCCGCCTGAATCTGCATGACGGTGGCTTCCGCGGATTTCGCCTTGGCGCGATAGGTGGTGTCCTCGATGACGAAGAGAAGCTGTCCTTTCTTCACCAGTTCCCCCTCCTTGAACTTGATCTCATAGAGATAGCCGGAGATGCGGGCAACGATGGAGACGCTCTGGATCGCCTCGATGTGTCCGACATATTTCCGGGTCGCCGCATTGTCCCGGATGACGGCTTTTTCCACGCTGACGTACGGCGGTGGCGGCTCCCCCTGGGCGAACAGGGGACTGGCGGTTCCCAGAACGGCTGCGGTCAGCAATGCGATTTTCTTCCGTGTCATGTCAGATTTGTCCTTTCTTATTATATTCCTCATAAATGATTTGCAGCAGGTGTTCGAATTCCTGTTTTTGTGCGGGTGTGAGCGGCGCGAGCAGGGCGTCGTATCGCTGGCGGATCACTTCTTCGGTGAAGGCGTGCTTCCGTTTCAGATCCTCCGGAAAGTTGATGCAGATGGAGCGGCGGTCCGACGGGTTCTGGGTTCTTGTCACCAGTCCCTTGTTGACCAGCAGGTCCACCATTTCGGAGGCGGCTCCCGGCGTCACTCGCAGTTTCCGGGAGAGGGTTTTCAGCGAAATGCCTTCCGGATGGGTGTCCAGCAGTTTCCAGAGGGTGATGTAGGTGCGGCTCTGGGCTACGGTGAGACCCGCGTACTGAACGTCTCCCCACTGATTCGCATGATGTTCGATTCCGGCGCGTTCCAGTGCGTCGGAAAGCAGAAAGAGTTGTTTCCATGCCGCCATATTCATCTCCGTTTTCTGAAATATTCGGAAAGCCTTAATATACTGACCGCTTAAGTTTTTTTCAAGTGCTTTTTGAAAAAAAAATCCGGAGATGCGCCGGCGGAGAGTCACGCCTCCAGAAGCAGGAGCAGTTTGCGGATTTCGGAGATGAAATGCTCCTTCTGTTCCGCGCGGGACTGATCGGCAAAGAAGTGCCGCAGATCGTCCTCCCGGATGTTCCGCATCTGCGCGCAGATGGTGTTCAGGGAGTTGCCGAAGACTTTTTCATTGAATTCGTCCGGATCTTTTTCCGGGGGAAGGGTTTCCGGATAGAGTTCGGCGATGGCGTTCCGGATGGCTTTGGCGCTGGGGCGGGTTTCCTCTTCCCGGACCCTGGCGAGAACCTGGCGGATGCGGTCGATGCTGTGATCGCTGATCTCCTCTTTGCGGATCAGCGGAGCGAGGGCTTTGCACTGCGCCTCGGTGGTGGGCAGCACGATGGAGTCGTCCTCCAGCGCCTCCAGACGGTGGATCATTTCCGACGTATTGATCAGATAGCTGCAGTAGGCGGGGTTGTAGTTGAATTTGCTTCGGACGTAGGTGGAGAAGGAGTGGTAGCCTTCTGCCTTGTAGAATCCGCCCTCCCGGATCTCGGCGAGAGCGCGTCCGACCTCGAGAAATTGTCGGAAGCCGTTGCGGACGACGGTTTCCAGTTCCTGCAGTTTTTCCAGCTGGCGGGCTTCATCCAGCACTTCGTTCATGGCAGATCTTCTCCTTGTTTTTTTGCGGCACAAACCGACGGGTTCTGTTGTCCAAGCCGGTAATATAACCGTTTTTTTTGAAAATGCCGGGGGAAACTGGATTTTTTTCAAAAAATGTGTATCTTACGGGGGAGGGAAGGAGTTCTCATGAGTTTGTTCAAACTGGTATCCGAATATGCGCCGGGAGGCGATCAGCCGGAGGCGATTGCGGCGCTGGTCAAAGGGCTTCGCGAAGGGACGCGTTATCAGACGCTTCAGGGAGTGACGGGGTCCGGAAAGACCTTCACCCTGGCCAATGTGATTGCGCAGATGGACCGTCCCGTGCTGGTGCTCTCGCACAACAAGACGCTGGCGGCGCAGCTTTACAGCGAATTCAAGGCGTTTTTCCCGGAAAACGCGGTGGAGTATTTCATCAGCTATTACGATTATTATCTGCCGGAGTCCTATATTCCGCAGACGGACACCTACATTGCGAAGGACGCCAGCATCAACGAGAACATTGAACGGCTGCGTCTTTCCGCGACGGCGTCGCTGATCGAGCGGCGGGATGTGATTGTTGTGGCGAGCGTCTCCTGCATCTACGGCCTCGGCGATCCCGAGGACTACGAGGCCATGAGCATTGAGCTTCAGACCGGCGCATCGCTGGACCGCAACAAATTTCTGGAACTGCTGGTGGCCATTCAGTACACCCGCAACGACAGCGCGCCGGAAAAAGGAAATTTCCGGGTGCGCGGCGACTGCGTGGATGTGTTCTCCGCCCAGAAGGAGGAGTTTATCCGTGTGGAGTTCTGGGGGGATTCGATTGAATCCATCTCCCGGTGCGACGTTCTGACGGGGCGGGTGATCGCCCGGCTGCAGCGGACCTATATTTTTCCCGCGAAACTCTTTGTGATGCCGCAGGAGAAGCTGGAGGCCGCGACCCGTTCCATTCTCGCGGAGATGCGGGAGCGCGTGAAGGAACTGGAATCGCAGAACAAGCTGGTGGAGGCGCAGCGTCTGTTCCAGCGCGTGACCTATGATATGGAGATGATGCGTGAAATCGGCTACTGTTCGGGGATTGAGAACTATTCGCGGCATCTGTCTGGGAGGGCGCCGGGATCGCGGCCGTACTGTCTGCTGGACTTCTTCCAGAAGGATTTCATCACGATGATCGACGAGTCGCATGTCACGATACCCCAGCTTCAGGCGATGTACCGGGCGGACCGCAGCCGGAAGGAGACGCTGGTGGAGCACGGATTCCGGCTGCCGTCGGCGCTGGACAACCGGCCGTTGAAGTTCGAGGAGATCACCCGTCTGACCGGGGATACGATTTTCGTTTCGGCCACTCCGGCGGAATACGAGCTGCAGCTCTGCGGCGGACATGTGATTGAACAGGTGGTTCGTCCGACCGGTCTGCTGGACCCCGAGGTGGAGATCCGGCCGCTGGAAAACCAGATCGACGATGTCATGGAGGAGATCCGCAAATATGCCGCACGGGGGGCCAGAACCATCGTCACCACCCTGACCAAGAAGAGCGCGGAACGGCTCGCCGATTACCTGACCGATCTGGGAATGCGGGCGAAGTATCTGCATTCGGAAATTGATGCAATCGAGCGTGTCCGCATTCTTTCCGAACTGCGGGAGGGCGCGTTCGACTGTCTGATCGGGATCAATCTTCTGCGCGAGGGCATTGACCTTCCGGAGGTCACTCTGGTGGCGATTCTCGATGCCGACAAGGAAGGATTCCTGCGCTCCGAACGTTCGCTGATCCAGGTTGCCGGCCGTGCCGCGCGGAACGCGGAGGGCAAGGTGATCCTGTATGCCGACATTCTCACGGATTCCATCCGCAAGCTGCTGAAGGTCACCGGGGAGCGCCGCGCAAAGCAGATCGCCTACAATCAGGCGCATGGAATCGTTCCGAAGACCATTCTCAAGGCGAAACGCGCCACGATCGAGGAAACCATTCTGGGATATGCGCCCGAAAACGATCCCGGCCATGAGGATTCGATTCTCACCGTGGCCGAAGCGCGGGCAAAATACAATGCCGGACCTGCCGGGAAGAAGAGTGCGGTCCGGGGGGCTTCCGCGAAGGAGTTCCCGCCCCTTGCCATGACGGAGATCCTCTCCGAACTGGAACGGGAGATGATGGAGGCCGCCGAGGCTCTGGAATTCGAACGCGCCGCCAAACTGCGCGACCGGATCCGGGCCATCGAAAAAGGCAATCTGAAAATTTGACAAACCGCGGATTTTATGATAAAGTTCTTTTTCTGAACTTTTTTGGAGTTGGAGTATGAAAATTTTTCTGCTGGCTGGTTCGCTGCTTCTCTGCTCCCTGCTTTTTGCGCAGGGGAAAACGGATCTGGGAAGGGAGTCCAAGGTGGATTCCGTGATCGCCACGGTGAACGGGGAACCGATCACTCTGCTGGATGTGATTCTGGAGAGCGGACAGGATGAGGCGAGACTCGCCGCCATGTTCACCGGGGAACGTCTTTACGCGGAAACCGCCAAGGTGCGGAAGGCGATTGTCGACAACCTTGTGGTCCGGAAGCTGATCTATGAAAAATACAAGGCAAAACCGTTTGAAATCCAGAAGCAGCATATCGAGGATATGGTCGATTCCCTGGCGCTCGGCATGGGCGACGGGACGCGCGAAAGTCTGGAACGGAAGGCCAAATCCTACGGGTCCGACATGGAGGAGATCCGGGCGAAGGCCAAAGAGAGGATTGCCGTCGACGTGCTTCTGATGCAGAACTGCGACCGGCGGGTTTTCATCACGCCGCGGGAAGTCTATGAGGCCTACTGCAAACATCCTGAAAAATGGACCAAGCCGGCGACGGTTGATCTGCAGCTGATCCTGATCCGGCGCGGCAGCGGAAATCCCGGAGAGACCGCGGCCAACATCGCTGAAATGCTCCGAAATGCCGATGAACGGATGTTCCGCCGCATCGCCGTCGAAAATTCGGAGGGGCCGAATGCCTCCAAGGGCGGGCATGTCGGCAAGATCGAAATGAATAAGCTGCGTCCCGAGTTTTTGGCCGTCCTGAAAAATGCGGAGAAAAACGAGATCAAAGGTCCGGTGGAAACTCCGGAAGGGTTCTATTTCATCCGCGTCAACGGGATCTCCCGCGAGGAGAAACTGCCGTTTGAAAAAGTCTCCCGGGAGATTCATGATTCGCTGCGCCGGGCCGCTCTGGAAAAGAACCGGAACGAATACAAGGCGGAATTGCTCAGCGAAGCGGTAGTCCGCTATTTCTTCTGATCGGAACTGCGGAAAATGAAAAACGGACGGAGGTGGATCCGTCCGTTTTTTTTATCTTCTAGCGATTTCTCCGATAGATGGAACTCGGCCGATATCCGTCGCCGGGGCGGAAGCCGCCGGGGCGGAAACTGTTGCTGGGCTTGTATCCATCACCGGGCCGGGGACCGGCGCCGGGCGTGTTCCGTGAATTGAAGTTGTCGCTCGGTTTGTATCCGTCGCCGGGGCGGAACGCGTCGCCCGGACGATAGGTCTGTCCCGCCCGGACAAAGTCGCTCGGACGATACCGGTCGTCCCGCGGGGAGGGCCGCGGCGTAACCGCCTGTCCGCGCGGACGAAGCGGAAGAGGACGTCCCGCAGGCGTCGCCGGTTTCACCTGTCCCGCAGGTCTGGAAGGCTTCTGCACCTCCGGTTTCGGCGGTTCCGGCGGTCGAGGTCTCGGCGGATCGGGTCTTTGCGGCCGGGGCGGTTCCGGCGGTCGAGGTCTCGGCTGCCGATGCGGTCCCGGTCTCCGGGGCGGAGGCGGCGGAACATTCCAGCTCCACCATGGATCCCAGGAGCCGATGTACCACGGAAGCGGCTGCTCAATGATGACCGGAGCCGGAGAATACACCGTTCCTCCGGGCGCCAGCGAAAGCGAACCGTTCGGATATTGATAATACACCTCTCCGTCAATGAGAACCTTTTTCAGCGCAACCGGACGCGTGGACTCGGTCGGAATCACTCCGAGAATGAACGGCTGCGGAACGACAATCCCATAGAAAAGCGTCGGCACACCAAGCGAAAGAAACTGATAGGAGCCCGATAAAACCGCGGGATCGGAGGCCAGTTCCCCCGCCGGGGTCGACGATGCCGCGCAGAAGATCGCGGCAATTGCGGCAAGAAGCTTTTTCATGATTCAGTCCTCCCTGTTGTGATCCGTTGTGCATGAAACGCGCCAGAGACGGAAATATTGTTAATAAAACTTAACTTTTCAAAAAAATTGGATGTTTTGGAGATTTGAATTAATCTTCCTCCACCGCTTTTCCGAAATGTTCGTGGATGTAGGCGCATGCCTCTTCAAGCGAGCGCAGAATTTTGGTGGAGAAGCGGACCATCCACGGACTGCACTCTTCAAAGGAAAGAGGAGAAAAGGAGACGACAAATTTCCCGATGTCATGCGCGGCATAGAAGACCTCCATGGCGGTGCCGATGGAGGCCTTGCTGTAATTGACCAGAATGATGTCGGCGTCCCGGACATCCTGAAGATCGAATTCGACGATCTCATTAGCGCTGTCGACCTGCCGGTCGACAAATTTTCTGCGCATGGGATCCAGAATCCGGAAGTCGGAGCCGAGGAGGCGTTTCGCCTCCTCTCTCCAGGCTCTGGCGACGCCTTCATGCTCGTCCATGATCGGGCCGCTGAGGTAAATGACGGGACGTTTCCGTTCAGATTTCATCATTTTGCACACTTTTTCCCTTTTCCATCGCCATCGGCAGCGAGTCCGGAAGTCATGGGAACGGGAACTGGTTTGATCTCCCAGATCTTTTCCGCGTAATCATGGATGGAACGATCGCTGGAGAAGGTTCCCATGTTGGCAATGTTGTGAATGCAGCGCCGGGTCCATTCCTTCTTGTCCAGATAGAGGTTTGCAAGAATTTCATGGGTGGCGACATAGGAATCGAAGTCGGCGGCAACCATGTAATAATCATAGTTGAGCGAATCAATCAGCGGCTGGAAGACCCCCCGGTTTGCCGGCGAGAAGAAATCGGTGCGGATCAGTTCGATCGCCCGTTTCAGATACGGCGATTTCTCAATGAACTGCCGCGGATTGTAGCCGCGCGAACGCAGCGCATTCACTTCCTCCACATTCATGCCGAAGATGAAGATGTTTTCCGCTCCGACCTGCTGATACATTTCCACATTGGCTCCGTCCATGGTGCCGATGGTGAGCGCTCCGTTCAGAGCGAACTTCATGTTGCTGGTTCCGGAAGCCTCGGTGCCCGCCAGGGAAATCTGTTCGGAGATGTCCGCCGCGGGAATGATCTTTTCCGCAAGGGAAACCCGGTAGTTCGGCAGAAAGACCACTTTCAGCTTGTCCTGAATGCCGGTGTCGGCATTGATCACGTCGCCGACCGCGTTGATGAGACGGATAATCAGCTTCGCCATGTAATAACCCGGCGCCGCCTTTCCGCCGAACAGAATGACGCGCGGAACGAAATCGGCGTTCGGATTGTCCTTGATCCGGAGATACAGGGCAATCGCACGGAGAATGTTCAGGAACTGACGCTTGTACTCGTGCAGACGCTTGTCCTGAACATCAAAAATGGCATCCTGATTGATCCGGATGGAGCAGATCTCCTCCACATGCTCGGCCAGGCGCACCTTGTTGTCGTGCTTGACCCGGGCCACGGCTTCGAGCACCGCGTCGTCGGAGACGAAACGTTCGAACTTTTTCAGTTCATCCAGATTCCTGCACCACGTGTCGCCGATTTTCGAGGTAATCAGGGCGGAAAGCTCCGGATTGGCCTTTCTCAGCCAGCGGCGCGGCGTGATCCCGTTTGTGACATTCACAAATTTGCCCGGATAAAATTCGCTGAAATCACGGAAGAGTCCGTTTTTCAGCAGTTCCGTGTGAAGCGCCGCGACTCCGTTGACCCGGTGACTGGCAACCACACACATGTACGCCATGCGGGCCATCTTGAGCGGAGATTCCTCAATGAGGGACATGCGGGAAAGACGGTCGTTGTCGCCGATATACCGGGTGGCGACTTCGCGCAGGAAACGGAAATTGATCTCGTAAATAATCTCCAGATGTCTCGGAAGAAGTTTTTCCAGAATGCTGACCGGCCATTTCTCCAGCGCTTCGCTCATCAGCGTGTGATTGGTGTAGTTGAAGGTTCTGGTGCAGATCTCCCAGGCCTCGTCCCAGAGGAAGTTTTCCTCGTCGACCAGGATGCGCATAAGTTCGGGGATGGCAAGCGCCGGATGCGTGTCGTTCAGCTGAATGACCGCGTAATCCGGGAAATTCTTCAGGGAATCCCCGTTCATCTTGATTCGTCCGATGATGTCCTGCAAGGTGGCGCAGACCAGGAAATACTGCTGCTTCAGGCGCAGTTCCTTGCCTTCATAATTGTTGTCGTTCGGATAGAGCACCTTGGTGATGTTCTGGGAGAGCGATGCCTCGATATTCGCATTGACATAATCCCCCTGATTGAACTTGGAAAGGTTGAATCCGCAGACCGCCTCGGCGGACCAGAGACGCAGCGTGTTGACCGTATTGTTTCCATAGCCCGGGATCGGCGTGTCGTAGGGCATGGCAAGGACCTCCTGCGAACTGACCCATCTTCTGCGGTACTTGTTGGCTCCGGCGTCCTGATAGGCTTCGACGTGTCCGCCGAAATGGACGATGCGCGCCAGTTCGGGCCGGCGGATCTCCCACGGATTTCCGCGGCTGAGCCAGTTGTCGGGTTCCTCGACCTGGCAGTCGTCCTCGATCACCTGTTTGAAAATTCCGAAATCGTAGCGGATGCCGTATCCGAACGCGGGCAGTTCCAGTGTCGCCATGGAGTCCAGAAAACAGGCCGCCAGACGGCCGAGACCGCCGTTGCCCAGTCCGGCATCCACTTCCTGTTCCCGGAGTTCTTCCACATCGAAACCCAGCTCCTTCATCGCCTGCTGGGCGGCGTCGTAAACGCCGAGATTGATCATGGCGTTCCCGATCGTGCGGCCCATCAGAAATTCCAGTGAGATATAGCAGACCGTTTTGGGATTGTCCTTCTCATAAATATCCTTTGTGGCAAGCCAGCGCTCGACGATCAGATCACGTATGGCAAGCGCCAATGCCTGGTACCGATCCAGATCACTGGCCTTGTCGGGGCGTTTCACGAGAGAGAGGGTCAGGTGGCGTTTGAATGATTCCTTGATAACATCTTTCATGTCAGGCATTGGAAAATCTCCTTGATGATTAATGAGCCGGATCTGCGACGAGATCCGTATCCGGAAATATAGCATCGATTCTCATTTTTTCAAGGAGGCGCCCGGAGGAGGGGGGAGGGGTGCCGACGGAAGGAGACTCTTCCGCCGGCGGGGGAAAAAGCACAGAATCAGCGGATCACCTTCCGTTCTTTCAGCCAGAAGAGGAGGGCGCTGCTCCAGGGGTGGGCGTTCCGGAAGGGCGGTTTTGCGCGGAGGCCCATGCCGTGTCCGCCATTCTGATAGATATGAAGATCAAAGGGAATGCGCCAGGCGTTCAGCGCCTCCGCCATATCGAGAGCGTTCTGAACGGGGACTCCGGGGTCCGCCCAGGTGTGCCAGATGAAGAAGGGCGGCGTTTCCTTGGAAACGAACCGGTAGGCGGCGACATCCTGTTCCGGGGTGGTGGTGCCGCCGATCAGATTGTTTTTGGAGCCGCAGCAGGCGCCGTAGCGTTTGTCCATGGAGGTCTGGGCATAGCAGAGAATTGCAAAATCGGGGCGGGAACTGACGCGTTCAACCGGATCGGGATTTTTGGGATCGCCCGGATCATTTTTCACTGCGGTCATGGCGGCGAGGTGTCCGCCTGCGGAGGAGCCCATGATTCCGATCATGTTCGGATCAATCTTCCATTTTGCCGCATTGGCTCGGACGGTTCGGATGGCGCGCCATGCATCCCAGTTCATCACCGGATACCGATAGGAGCCGTTCTGCCGGGAGCCGAGTCGATATTTCAGCACGAAAGCTGCAATCCCATTCTGATTGAGAAATTTTGCATAATGATCCCCTTCATGTCCCATGGCGAGTCCGCCGTAGGCTCCGCCGGGGCAGACGACCACTGCGGGCATGGGAAGTTTCGCCGGTTTTTCCGGAAAATACGGGGTTATGGCAGGAATATCCATGGGTTTCTGGCCTTTGGCGCCAGGAGCGTCCTTTTCCCACAGACGCATGGGTTCCTGTTTCGGGGGATCCGCCGCGAAAACGGCGATTGCGGCTCCGAGTGCGACAGCACTCATGATGACATTCAGCTTCATCTTCTATCTCCTTTCTTGTTGAAAAAGTATTCTGTTCCGTGTTCGGCGGACAACCGTCCGAATCCACCCGCAGGGTGCACCAAAAGAAAACAACCACCCGCAGGGTGCGTCAAAAAAAAGCATCCACCCGCAGGGTGCAGAGCAAAAAATCCCCTCTGAAGTCTTCTGGATTCCGAGCAAAACAAGGGGGCCCGCAGGGCAGGGAGGAGCGAAGCGACGATGGTGCAGGTCCGTGACCTGCTTCGGTCCAGCTGAACAAGCTGGTCGCCCGCAGGGCGAAATAGACATTCCCGCCATACCCGGTTAGAAGCGGTTCCGATCCGATTGAGAAAGTGGTGGGGAAGAGGAATAAAACGAACCATCAGGAAGAGATCCTCCGAATCAAAGGGATCAGATCCCGAATTCCGGAGAGGACCCAGGTAGCGCTGTCGAAGTTTCCGTTTTGACTGATTCCCCTCGGGATCGCCGCGACGCGGAGTCCGGCGGCCCTGGCGGATTGAACCCCGCGCTGGGAGTCTTCGACCGCGATACATTCCCCGGGCGCGGAAGAGCTCCGCTTCAGCGCCAGAAGATAGGGCTCCGGATGGGGCTTGTGATGAGCGAATTCCTCTCCCTTGACGACAAAATCAAAAAAGCGCGACAAGCCGGATGCCTCATGAATCGTCTGAAAATGGCGTTCGGCACAACAGGTGACGACCCCGATCCGGAAGTTCCGATGCAGCGTTTCAAGAACTTCCGGAACGCCGGGAATGACAAGGGATTTTCCACGTTCCCGAAGCATCTGGTCATACTTTGCGTTCCGCTCTTCCCGAGCCTGTTCGGCGAAGAGCGGAGTGAAACCCATGTCGACGAGAATACCGGCGACACTCCGTCCTTGAACGAGACTGATGTCCGCGAAATCCTTTTCCGGAAGTTCGGCTCCGAATTTCCGGAGCATCCACCGGTTCGCCTCAAAAAAAAGAGGTTCGGTATCGACAAGAACGCCGTCATTGTCAAAAAGAATGGTTTTCAGCATGTCCCGCTCCTTTCCTCCTCGACTTTTCCCGTGAATTCCCTCCGGTATTCGAGCGGGGAGGTCAGATATTTCTCCCGGAACAGACGCGAAAAATAGAACTGATTTTCAATTCCGACCTTCTCCGCAATCTCACCGATGGAATCATGAGAGAAGATCAGCAGATGCGCCGCATGCTGAAGCCTGCATTGAATCAGGAACTGGCGCGGCGGCAGATCGGTGATCTCCTTGAAAAGCCGGCGGAAATGAGTGGTTGTAATGCTGCATTTTTCCGCCTGCTGTTCAAAATCCCACTCCTCCTCCGGATGCTTCCGGATCTCCTCGATGAGTTTTCGGAAAAAGATCTCCTGATAAGGAGGAAGCTTTTTCTCCTTCTGCCCGGATTCATACATCTGAAGCAGAAGATCCTCATAAAGAAGAATGGCGCGCGGCGGGAGCGGTCCCGGACGCCTTGCCATGGCGATGATTGCCAGCATGGTCTGAAGAAACTTTTCCGGATTGGCGATTCGGACCGGAGCGGGATCCCGATCCGGCTGAAGCAGACCGCTTTTGATATAGGCCTCAATCCTCTCCCCATAGGAACAGATGAAATTGTGGGAGCGTGGTTCGCCGTTGATGTTCCCATATTCAAAATAGGCATTGGGATGCGTGACGAACGCATAGGGTCCCTCGAGACGGTACTCCTTCTCGTGATTGATCCTCAGATAAAGTTTTCCCGAATGATTATACTGAATTCCATAATAAATGGGAACGCGGTCGGTCCAACCGAAATGCTCCTGATTGCTTCCGCAACAGCTGATATAGTGTCCGGCGAAGAAGTCCATTTCTTTTGTTCCCATGTCTGTTTTGTGTATAAAGAGGTTTGTTTTCTTTATTCCTATTATACGAAAATGCGGTATAATAAAGACCAGGTAAGATATTCCTTGCATGCAAAAAAATCAAGAGGAAGAAGAAATGAAAGAACTGAAAATCGGATATATGGCCTTGTCGAAGGCCAGCTGGATGACGCCCCGGATCGAAGGACTCGTCACGGAAACCATCGAAAATCTGAAGACGCTGCCCTGCCGCCTGATCTGCGGCGAGGCTCCGGTGACCACGGAAGCGGAGATTCTCGAACTGACGGAACGCCTCAACCGCGAGGGCGTGGATGCCGTCATCATGCACTTTGTCACCTTTCCCGCGGGAGCCATGATTCCCGCAGCCGGCGCATTGCTGAATGTGCCCGTCATCCTTCTTGCGAACCCGGAAAAGGCGGGGGAGGGAAAAATGTGGGAGCAGAATTCGTTCTGCGGTGCCAATCTGGGCGGATTCGTCATGAACCGTCTCCGGAAGAAATACACCTACCTGAAAGCCCTTCCGGCGGATACGGCAAAGGCTCTCACCGTTCCGCTGAGCGTGATCCGGTGCATCACGGAGATGAAGAAACTGCGGATCGGACTTGCGGGCGGGCGCGTTCCCGGATTCTACACGTCGAACTTCGACGAGATGAAGCTGCGGTGCGAATTCGGAACCTCGGTCGAAGTGATGGATCTGCTGGAGGTGGTGCATGCGGCGGAACATCTTTCGGAGGAGGAACGGGAGGCGGCACGGAAGATTGTCCGGAGCTCCTCGGCGTCGGTGTGCGGGGTGTCGGACGGCGATCTGGAACTCGCGGCAAAGATGCTGGGAGCCTTTCTCTCGCTGGCGAAAAAATATTCGCTGGACAGTTTCGCGGTCCGCTGCTGGCCGGAATTTTCCGATCTGTTCGGAATCGCTCCCTGCGCGGTGCTCGGAATGCTCAGCAACAGCGGATATCCGACCAGCTGCGAGGGCGATATTCCCGGAGCGGTTACCATGGCAATTCTGCGTCTGCTGGCGGGAGGCGGCATTCCGTTCTTCGTCGATCTGATCTCCTATGACGAAACCGAAAACACCGGCGTGGTCTGGCACTGCGGCGCGGCTCCGGTTTCGCTCTGCCGGAAATTCGAGGAAACCCAGCTGCGTCTGCATATGCGCGTCGACGGAGGAGACAAGAAGGGCGTCACCAACGATTTCTCCCTCAAAGGCGGTCGCGTCACTCTGGCAAAACTCGATCAGGACGTCGACGGCAACTACCGGATGCTCATTGCTCCCGGCACCGCGATCGATACCGAACCGTTCATTCGCGGCAATCCGCTGACGATCCGTTTCGACGATCCCGTACCGAAACTCATCAGCACCATTCTGGAAAAAGGTTTTGAACATCATTATGCCGTCATCCATGCCGATGTCAAAGAGGAACTTCTTCTGCTTTGCCGCTGGATGAAAATTGAACCCGTTGTCATGTAAGG
This sequence comes from uncultured Victivallales bacterium, assembly GCA_944390735.1. Taxonomy (GTDB): domain Bacteria; phylum Verrucomicrobiota; class Lentisphaeria; order Victivallales; family UBA1829; genus UBA1829. The sequence continues at coordinate 101,061 of CALXRL010000019.1, forward strand.
AGAAACATCCGATGAAACAATCCCGGATTGCCGCCCAGCTTTTTTCGTTCCGCAACTTCATCAAGACCCCGGAAGCAGTGGAGGAGACGTTTCAGAAACTGCATGAAATCGGGTATGAGGCCGTCCAGCTTTCCAGCTCACTGGCTCCGATGCCGGAGGAACAGCTGAGAGAACTTCTTGACAAATACCATCTCAATCCATGCACCAGTCATGAACAGGCCGGAATGATTTTTGACGAACCGGAAAAAGTGATCGGGCATCTTCGGAAACTTCAAGTGACGCATGTCGCCTATCCCAGTCCGCACAAGACGCTTACCAGCCTGGAGGAGACCGTCGCATGGGCAAAACAGCTGAATGAGCGCGCCATCCAGTTCAAGCAGGCCGGAATCACTCTGGCGTATCACAACCATCATGGAGAATTCTTCAAGATCGGGGAGAAAACCATTCTGGAACTTCTCTACGAAAACGCTCCGGATATCGAGGGGGAGATTGATACGTTCTGGGTTCAGCGCGGAGGCGGCTGCCCCGTGGAATGGATCCGGCGTCTTGACAAACGCATGAAGGTGCTCCATATTAAGGATTATGGTCTGGAACGCAAGGAACCCGAATCCTTCTGGAGCGTGGAATGCGTGATGCGCCCGATCGGCGAGGGAACCTTGAACTGGAAGGCCATTCTCGAAACCGCGGAAGAGTGCGGCGTGGAGTGGTTTGTCGTGGAGCACGACGGGAACTGTCCGGATCCCTTTCAGTCGTTCCGGACGAGTTTCGAATTTCTCAAAAAACACTTTGCAACGGCATGAGGCCGGATGCAGGGAACAACCATAGATAAAAACAAACAATACAGACAGAAAACAAGGATGGACAATCATGGATAAAATCAAAGCCGGAACGGTCGGACTGGGACGCATGGGACGCGGACATGCCGGGGAAATGTGTTCCTATCCGGATGAATTCGAATTTGTGGCGTGCGCGGATACGGCGCCGGACCGTCTGGAAAACCTCCCGGATTGCATGAAGAACGCCCGCAAATACTCCTCTCTGGATGCGATGCTTCAGGACCCCGAAGTGGAGCTGATCTCCATTGCGACCCGTCATGCGGATCACGTTCCGATGGCGATCAAAATCATGGAGGCGGGCAAAATCGCGGTGATCGAGAAGCCGGTCGCCACCAGCGTGGCGGAGATGATGAAGCTGAAAGCGTGTCTGGACAAGCATCCGGGGAAACTTTTTCTTCGTCACAACCGCCGGTTCGAGGGGGCCTTCGTGAAGGCGCGCGAACTGATCCAGTCGGGGATTCTCGGCACGGTCCAGTACATCAAGCTCTACCGCAGCGTCGGCTACTGCCGCCGCAACGACTGGATGACCATGACGGAATTCTACGGCGGCCTTCTTTCCAACTGGGGACCGCACCTGATTGATCAGGCGCTCCGGTTTCTGGACAGTCCGGTCGTCGATCTCTGGGCGGATGTGCGCCGTGTGATTTCCATCGGCGACGGCGATGACCTCTTCAAAATTCTCCTGAAAGCGGAAAACGGCCGTCTTGCCGACATCGAAGTGACCGGAGCCAACACCATGCCCGGCAGAGAGATGGAGATCATCGGCTCCCGTGGAACGCTGGTCTATCCCGTCGACGGAAAAATCCTGATCCGCATGGTCGATCCCTCCATCGAGTTCAAACCGCTGAAGCCTCATCCGGAAAATCCTCCGTTCCAGTACGGCAACTTTGATGAAAAGCTCTACTTTGTGGAATCCCGGTACGATATTCCCGAAGGCTCACTCGGAGTCATGTGGCACCACATCTACAATGCCGTCCGCAAGGGCATTCCGTATCCGATCACCTTTGAGGAGGGGCTGGAGGTTGTGAAAATCACGGAAAAGGTCTTCGAGAAATCCGGTTTTGAACCGATCAAAAAGTTCTTCCGGAAATAAGTCCGGTTTTCGATTTCCCGAACACAGAAAAAAGCCGCTGTCCGATTGAAATTCGGACAGCGGCTTTTGTTTTGCGTCGTCCCGTTTTCTCCCTTCGGGGAGAGAAACGCGGGATCAATCAGACGTTTTCGCCGTTTTCATGGTTGCCGCAGCCACCGCAGGAGCCGTCGCAGCCGTCGAAACAGTAGGTGCAGATTTTCTCCTTGGGTAGTCCGATGGCTTCAACCAGATGTTCAATGCTCTGATATTTCAGCGAGGTCAGTCCGAGATTTTTCCGGATGGCTTCCACCATGTTTTCATACCGTCTGGTTCCCGCGGTGATGTACTCCTGCAGGACCTCGTCGGAAGGTTCCCCGCCTTCGAGCGTGTTGATGACCCTGCGGGCCGCGAGGTCGAGAATGGATTTTGAACGTGAAAAGTTCAGGAATTTGCAGGGGAAGCAGAGCGGCGGAGAGGCGGAACGCATGTGAACTTCCAGGGCGCCGCGTTCATAGAGTCGCGCCGCGATGTTTTTGAACTGGGTGCCTCGGACGATGGAATCGTCGCAGAAGAGGAGTTTCCGTCCGCGGATCTGTTCGTCGATGGGAATCAGCTTCATTTTTGCGACCAGATTCCGGGCGGCCTGCGTCTGCGGCATGAAACTGCGGGGCCAGGTGGGCGTGTATTTGACGAGTGCGCGCATATACGGTTTGTGACAGGCGTTGGCGTATCCGATCGCATGGGCGACCCCCGAATCGGGAATGCCGCAGATGGAGTCCACATCGACCGTCTCCTGCTGAGCCATGAGCGCGCCGTTTTTGTATCGGACGGTTTCGGTATTGGTTCCCTCGTAATCGGAGGAGGGATATCCGAAGTAGACCCAGAAGAACGCACAGATCTGCATGTGGGGCAGGGGCTTGCGGATCTGGATCATCTCATCGGGCGTGAGCTTGACGATTTCGCCGGGTCCGAGTTCCCGGGTGAAGACGTAGTCAAGGTTGGGAAGCGCGGTGGTCTCCATGGCGGCGGCAAAGGCTCCGGTTTTCCGGCCGATGACGACCGGCGTTCGGCCCCAGTTGTCGCGCGCGGCATAGACGATTCCGTTGATCATGAGCAGAAGGGAGCAGGACCCCTCGATTTTGCCGAGAGCATAGGCAATGCCCTCCTCAACGGTTTTGCGGGTGTTGATGAGCGCGGCGACCACTTCGGTCGGATTGAATTCTCCTCCGCTCATTTCGGAAAAGAAGTGGGCGATGCGATTGCTCTCGTCCCCTTCGGTCAGCTCCTTGATGTTGTTGATCTTGCCTACCGTGACGATGGCGAAGATTCCGAGATGGGAGCCGATAATCAGCGGCTGATCCTCGTAATCGCTGATGATGCCGATTCCGCTTCGTCCCTCGAAATGCGACAGTTCCGAATCGAATTTGGAGCGGAACTGGGAGTTGGTGATGTCGTGAATGGATCGAACTATGCATCCGTTTGAGTTCGTGATTGCCATTCCTCCGCGCTTGGTGCCGAGATGGGAATGGTAATCCGTTCCGTAAAACAGATCCGTCACGCAGTCTTCGCTGGAGACGACTCCGAAAAATCCGCCCATAATCAAAGCCTCTTGTTCTGTTGCTGTGTTCGTGTGTTGTCAAAAAAAATCGGGGACACGGCCCGTGCCATGCCCCCGTACTTTACCGCGCAAATGCGGTTCGTTCAAGCGGAAAAACCGATTTTCCCGGCGGTTTTCCGCAAAGTTTCGTTCAATATCGCTTGAAATATTCCTGGATGAGATGGGGATCGCTGGTCCGGGTCAGCGCCAGCATCAGAAGAATGGCGGATTTCTGCGGAGTCAGGGAGTTTTCAAGGACGGCGTTTTTGGCGATTTCCCCGTCCGGGATTTCGGCGGCCGATCCCGTGCGGGAGGCAAGCACCACAACGACTCCCGCTTTCATCGCCTGTTTCAGCGCATTCTGGATGGCCGGCTTCAGAACGCCTTCCCCGCTGCAGTCCACCACGATTCCCCTGACGCCTTTTTTGGTCCAGTCCAGAATCTGAAGCGGCGAATCGTCCGCATAAAGATAGACGGTTTGAACTTTGGGCAGTTCCTGAATGGACGCCAGATCAAATTCCGTGCGAGCCGTATGCCGTCTGGTGGTCCGGTAATAGTACTGGGGTTTGCCGTTGATGATGAAGCCGAGGGGACCGAAGTCGCCGCTGCGGTTCGAATTCGATCCATCCCCCGAATCTTTTTCCGCATCCCTTGCCGCATAGATGGTGTCGTTCATGGAGACCAGCACGCCCATGCCGCGGGATTCCGGACTGGCTGCCGCAGCCAGAGCGTTGTAGAAATTGAGCATGCTCTCCATGGTGACGGTTTTGACCGGCGGAATCGTCTGAACAAGAACGATCGGTTTTTCGGAGCGGATCAGCAGATTCAGAAAATAGGCGGTGTCCTCCAGCGTGTTCGAGTTGTGGGTGATGACGATGCCTGAAACTTCCGGCTTGTCGAGAACCGCCTGAATTTTTCTTGCAAGTTTCAGACATTCCCCGGCGGTGAGATTTTTCCCGTCGAGGGGGAGGGGACGCCGGAAACGGATTTCCGCCAGATTTCGGAAGACAGGTTCCGTCCGCAGGATTTTTTCAATGGCCTTGACCGCCTCTTCCTCCGTCTGAGTGGAGTTGTCGGCAAGCCCCTTTTCTGTTGCGTAAAGATAGATCAGCGGTTTGCTTGCGCGGGGCTGTTCCTCCGAGGCGGTTTCCGGAGCTGCCGGAACTCCACCGCTTCCGGTTGCGCATCCGCTTGTGAACAGAAGCGGGAGGGAGAGGGCGGCAAGAAGAATCATTTTTCGTTTCATGGTCTGATATCCTTCCATGTGAATCATCGGTGTTGAGGAAGTAATATATCATCGCTGTGGAAAAATGGCAATGTCTCCGGATCGCTTTTCTCCGGCGTTTGGAGAGAATTTTTTTCTTCTATTTCCTGTGGAATCATCGGACTTGACTAATCCGGTCTTTGAATGTACCTTATTCCTTTTCAGAATTGCGCTGCGAAAAAGGAGGTTGTTTCAATATGAACCGGAGACTGTTTCATCTGATCGGATATGCCGCGCCGGTATGTCTGCTGCCCTATCTTCTGACGCTGCCGGCGGGAGGCGGAATGCGGGAGCGTTTTCCGCTGCTGTTTTTTGCCGTGGCGGTGCTGGCCCTGGCGGGGTTTGTGGCGGGAATCCTCTGGCTGATGTTTTTCATCGAATACCGGGGGGTCTGGTTCGGAAAAGAGGACCGGGGACGGCCGAGACGGTTCGAGGAGTCGGATCTGCCGCAACTGCGGGAGACGGGACTGCGTCTTCAGAAGCGTCTGAAGACGGTTACTCTCTACTCCTGGCCCATGGTGCTTCGCCCGGTTCTTCTGCCGGACGGCCGACGGGTGTTCAATGTCCGTTACGACTTTGTCTCCTCGGTGTCGGGGCCGTTTCGACTGGAGGGCTCCTTTCCGGAAACGGAGCTCATCCGCGGGGAAAAATACTGCTTCCACTTCCGGGCCTGTGCGGGAAGCGGAGAGGAGGAACTGCTGTTTCTGGAATTTGATCCGGCAAAGCGGAGTCGTTTGAGCGCGCCCGCTTCCAAATCGGTTTCCCCGCTGGATCTCCGGAACTCTCCGGCCGCGCTGGCCGCGGTGGATTCGCTTTTCGCCGGAAGCGGCGTGGAGCATCAGGTGTCGGCAATTGAGTTTCATGCGCGGCGGAAGCCGTTCCTGGAGGTTTCCATTTTCGTGGTTTCGCCATCGGGGACGACCTGGTCCATTCGGGGGGAATCCGTCAAGCTCGCGCCCGGAAGACGCGAGATTCTCCATTTCCGCTTGAATCCGGATCTTTCCTGTGCCGGACATCTGAAAAAAGAGGGGCTGCTCCGCCGGCTGCTCACCTCCTGAATCCGCATGGTTCCGCCCCGGTGTCCCGGCACTTTTTCCGGCCGGGGCGGTACTCCGAACAGGGGAATCCGAGGATTTCCCTCCGCAGGTTCCTGTTCAGCGATCGCTGATGCTTTCCAGACGGATCGTGAAGCTGATTCTGCCCGGATGGACGCGGTACTGTTCCAGCGTGGCCGGTCCGTGGCTTCCGTTGCCGACACCCGCGTTTGCGTGGTCGATGTTCCAGACGACCCGGCGGCTTTCCGGCAGTTCAAAGGTGTGTTCGGCCTTTTCGATCTCCTCCGCAGTCCAGAAGTGGACGCTGGTTTCGAGGGGCAGGGCGCTCAGAAGACGGATTCCGCTTCCGGTTTCGCTGCGGAGTTCCGCGCAGCTGACGTCGCAGAGATTTCCGTTTTCCTGCGGCGACACATAGTCGTACCAGAGCTTTTCCACCGGACGGGAGTAATCGCCGAACCAGGATCCGAGTTTCCGGTCCCGATAGGTTTCCCCCGGGCCCCTCCCGTACCAGGAGAAGAGATGGAATTCCCGGGGAAGAAGCAGCCGGATGCCGATGCGCGGCAGACAAGGCAGTTCGCCCCGGGGGGTGATTTCCGTGGTGAGATCCAGCTGGTTTTCCATCAGGAAATAGGTGAATTTGAGATCGAACGGTCCGGCGCGCTGGCTGGTGATGATGCGGTTTTCCTCTATGCTGACACCTTCGGTGACCGGTTCGATGCGGTCGAATCCGGCTCTGCGCCAGTCCTCGAGGAAGGGGCGGTCGTTGCAGGTGGGGGCGCGCCAGGCCTGAAAGCGGAGCTCGCCTGAGAGAAGCTCCCCGCTTCCCGAGTTCCAACCGGCCAGCATTCCGGTTTTCTCCTGAAAGGCAAAGGGCCCGAAACGGAGAAGATCGCCCTCCTTTCCGGTTCGTCCCTGCGGAGGGGCCTTCCGGAACACGACAGGACGGCTCCGGAGGGGAAACTGCTCTTCGGTCACGCTGTATCCGCGGTCGAAAACGTAAATATCGAGCGTCTCGGCGGAGAGATCGACCCGGGAGAGATCAATTTTCGTCGTTTCTCCCGGTGCGCACTGAAGAGTGAAAAGGGCGCCGTTGATCTGGGTCTTAAACTCATTCAGATTCCGGAAGACGCAGCGGTTCCGGACGGTCAGCTCGGCGTTGTCATAGGTGAAGACAAACGGACGGAACGTATGTTTCAGATCCGTCAGCGCCGGTTTGATGCGCCGTTCCGGAGCGACGATTCCGTTGAAGCAGAATTTTCCGTCGTTGGGGGAATCTCCGAAATCGCCGCCATAGGCGAACCAGCGGGTTTCGTCGTCGCGCCGCCGTTCGAGGCCCTGATCGATCCAGTCCCAGAGGAAGCCGCCGATCAGACGGGGCGTCGTTTCGATCAGCTCCCAGTATTCGCGCAGATTGCCGGTGGCGTTGCCCATGGAATGGGCGTACTCCTCCAGAAGAACGGGTCTTCCGGAGTTCTCCTCCCGCAGAAATTCCCGGATTTTGTCCAGCGAGGGATAGTGCATGCCGACCACATCGACACAGGCGTTGGTTCCCGCATGAAAATAGTTTACAAACCGGGAGGAATCGCGTTTGTGCAGGTATTCGGCGCAGGCTTCGATGTTCGGTCCGAAACCGGATTCGTTGCCGATGGACCAGGCGATCACGCAGGGATGATTTTTATTGCGTTCGAGCATCCGTTCCACCCGGTCGAGAAAGGCGTCCCGCCAGCTGGGATCGCGGGAGAGAAGATCCTTCATGCCGTGGGTTTCGAGATCGGCCTCGTCGAAAACGTAGAGCCCGTATTCGTCGCAGAGTTCGTACCAGCGGTTGCGGTTCGGGTAGTGGGAGCAGCGCACGGCGTTGATGTTGTGCGACTTCATGGTTCTCACATCCCAGAGCATATCCTCTTCCGAGAGGACCCGTCCGTTCCGGCAGTTGAATTCGTGACGGTTCACGCCGCGCAGCAGAACGGCTCTTCCGTTGACCAGGAGCGCTCCGTTTTCAATGCGGACGGTGCGGAAGCCGATGCGTGTGGTGAGCCGGTCGCCCGGAGTCTCCAGCGTCAGCGTGTAGAGATTCGGCGTCTCCGCCGACCAGGGCTCCACCCGGACTTTTCGGAGATATTCGAAGTCCGGATCGAATTCGTCTTCGAAAACGCCCTCCAGGGTGATTTTCACGGGGCCCTTTGCTTTTGTCTTCACTTTGACCCGGAGTTCATCCAGGGTGGTTTTGACTTCGAAATCGTCGATGGCATCCTCGCTGAGCGCATAGAGATAGACGTCGCGGAAAATGCCGGAGAGCCACCACATGTCCTGATCCTCCAGATAGCTGGCATCGCTCCAGCGGTAGACCTGCACCTGGAGCGTGTTCGATCCGATGACGACGAAATCCGTCAGTTCGAATTCCGCCGGGTTCCGGCTTCCCTTGCTGAATCCCGCCGGGAATCCGTTGATCCAGAGCCGGAAACAGGAATCGACCCCCTGGAAGGAGAGAAAGATGCGCTTGTCCTTCCATTCGCCCGGAATTTCAAAGGTTCTCCGGTAGTTGCTGACAGGATTCGTATCGTGCGGAACAAGCGGCGGAGCGGGCGGAAACGGATATTGAATGTTGGTATAGATCGGAATGCCGTAGCCGTGAAGCTCCGGATGCGACGGAACTTCGATCGTGTCGGTGAAGGGGATCTCCTCCGGTTTTTCCGGCATCCGGCCGGGGGAGGGGTACCACTGGAATTTCCACAGTCCGTTGAGGGACTGGAAATGGTCATAGGTTCGATAGGCGCTCTGGCGCAGTTTCCGTTCCCCGGTTTTCCGGGGATTTTCCCAGTCGTTCGGCGATTCCTCCGCCGTTTCCGCGGGACGGGGAAGGGTCTGTCCGCGGGTTTCCCAGTCGATCGTCATAAGGCTCTCCTTGCGTGTTGATATGGAAGTCAGCATGGAAACATACAATCCGTTTCCGGAAAAAACAAATCCCTTTCCGGAAAGATTGGGTTTTGTTTGTTCGAAAACGACTCTTCCCTCCGGACGGCGGATGCGTGGAATGAACCATTTTTTCGCGTCGTGGATTGATTCTTCCCGGAAACGGCGTTATAGTACCGGGATGGGTTGGAACGGAAAAACGGAGAGACGCAATATCATGAGAAATGTTCCTTGTTCGGCAATGGTCCTGACGGTGCTTGCCGGCTGTCTTTGTTTTTCGCTGTTCTGCGCGGATCCGCCGGGCGCCGCCCCGGGTCCGGTTTTTCTCCACCTGTTTTCGGGGGAGGGAAACGGGGCGGGAAATCAGCCGGAGCGGGACTTTCTTCCGGCGGATGCGCCGGAAGCGTTCTGCGACCTCTATTTTCTTCCTGCCAAATCGCAGATGCGTCAGTTCGCCCAGAAACGGTTTCAGCCGGAGACGGATTCCTGGACGGCCGCACTTTTTCTGGAGGTCTCCTGCCGGGCGGCCTCCGCCGCGGAACGGATCTGTTCGCCTGTGGAGATCCGCTTTGCTCTTCCTCCTTCCATTCTGACCGCGGTGATTCCGGCGCGAGCCGGGCCCGCGGATGCGTGAACGGTTTGTCTGCCGCGTTTTCCCGGAGAGAAACGGAAATCTCTTCCGTTCCGGAAAAGCGGATTGTCCAGGATCAAGATCAAGGGAAATAAAACAGGATCCGGCGGAAATATGGAACAGGAAAAGAAGATCAAAACGAGATTTTCTCTCCTGCCGCTTCCGGAAACGCCGGGTCCGGGGATGAAAGAGAACAATGTCTGCACCATGCACTGAGAAATGCAAATACAACGGATTGAGCGACCGGGAGGTTCTGGAGAGTCGGAACCGCAGCGGCGCCAATGTACTGGAACCGCCTCCCGGAAAATCGGCCTGGATGCTGTTCCTCGAAAAATTCAAGGATCCCGTCATCTGTATTCTGATGGCGGCGGCGCTGATTTCGATCTTTTCGGGAAGCGTCGTGGAGAGTCTGGGAATCCTGATCGCCGTATTTCTGGCGACGGGAATCGCGTTCCTCAATGAATACCGCGCGGGAAAGGAGTTCGACATTCTGAACCGGGTGGATGACACCACTGCGGTGAAGACGATCCGCAACGGGGAATTCGTTCTGGTGCCGAAAAACGAACTGGTGGTCGGCGACGTGATTTTTGTGGAGACCGGCGAGGAGATCCCCGCGGACGCCCGGGTGCTGGAATCGGTCAATCTGCATGTGGATCAGTCGAAATTCACCGGCGAGCCGGAGCCGGTTCCGAAGGTTCCGGAAGGGGATCCCGCGTTTTCGGAACTGGGGGAGGCCTCCTATGCGCACAATCTTCTTCTGCGCGGGTCAACGGTTCTGGAGGGCAGCGCCTATGCGGAGATCACTTCGGTCGGGTCGGGCACGGAGATCGGACGGACGGCGATTGCGGCGGCGGAGATCACGGATGTCGTGACGCCGCTTCAGAAACAGTTGAACCGGCTGGGAAAAGTCATTGCCGTGGTCGGCAGTTCTCTTGCGGCGTTCCTGCTTGTGGTGCTGATTGTCCGCGCGCTGCTGACAGGCGAGCTGCCGCTTCAGCTTTCCGCCTACGCCTCGCTGACAACGCTGAATACGCTTCTGACCTTTTTCATGATTGCGATCACATTGATCGTGGTGGCCGTGCCGGAGGGGTTGGCCATGAGCGTGACGCTGAGTCTTGCTTACAGCATGCGGCGCATGACGGCCAGTCAGTGTCTTGTGCGTCGGCTCCATGCCTGCGAAACGATCGGCGCGGCAACGGTGATCTGCACCGACAAGACCGGAACTCTAACCATGAATCAGATGCGTCTGAATCATCTCTCCTTCCCCTCGGTTCCGGAATCCGGGCTTACCGGGGACACCACCGGAGCAAAGCTCATCCGCGAGGCGCTCTGCGTGAACTCCACCGCGAATCTCAGCGGCAGGGGCGACGAGGTGGAAGTGATCGGAAATCCCACGGAAGGCGCGGCGCTGATCTGGCTGCACTCCGTCGGGTTCCCGTATACGGAGATCCGGAGCGCCTTCCAGCTGGAAAAGCAGTTTCCGTTTACAACGGAACGGAAAATGATGGCGACCGCGGGCGTTTCCGGAGTGCTTTCCCGTCGGATTCTGCACGTGAAGGGTGCGCCGGAGTTCGTGCTGGCCCGCTGTACGCGGTATCTCTCCGCGGATGGCATCCGGCCGCTGGATGAGACGATCCGCGCAGCCATTGTCTCGGAATTTGCATCCGCGCAGGCGTCCGGATGCCGGACGCTGGCGTTCGCCTGCTGCGAACTGAATGCTCTGCCGGAGGAGTTCGCCGACGCCGCCGATTCCCTGATCTATCTGGGATTCATCAGCATTGCCGATCCGGTGCGGCCGGAGGTTCCGCCCGCCGTTCAGGCGTGCCGCGAAGCGGGAATTGATGTCAAGATCGTGACCGGGGATACGCCGGGAACCGCAGGGGAGATCGGCCGTCAGATCGGTCTCTGGAAAACCACCGGCGAGATCGGGGACCGGATGATCGAGGGCCGCGCCTTTGATGCGCTCTCGGAAGAGGAAACCCGGGAGAGGGTCCGGGACCTTCAGCTGATCGCCCGCGCAAGACCCAACGACAAGATGAAGCTGGTCAAGGCCTTGCAGGACAACGGCGAAGTCGTTGCGGTCACCGGCGACGGCACCAATGACGCGCCCGCCCTGAACTATGCCGACGTGGGCATCTCCATGGGCAAAACCGGAACCGCCATCGCCCGCGAGGCCTCCGACATCATCCTCCTGGATGACTCCTTCAAAACCATTGTCAGCGCGGTTCTCTGGGGCCGTTCGCTCTATTTGAACATTCAGCGCTTCATTCTCTTCCAGCTGACGATCAATGTGGCGGCGGTGGGCATTGCTCTTCTCGGCCCCTTCCTCGGAGTCGAGCTTCCCCTGACGGTCATTCAGATGCTCTGGATCAATTTGATTATGGACACGCTCGCCGCCCTGGCTCTGGCAACGGAACCGCCGAATGCGGAAGTCATGCGGCATTCGCCGCGGGATCCGGAGGCGTTCATCGTTACGCCGTATATGGCCTGGAACATTTTTGGAACGGCGGCGTTCTTCATTCTCTGTTTCATCGGGTTTGTCACCTATTGCTCGTCACGGGGAATCTCGATGGAGAACAATGTGGAGATGCTGACGATTCTCTTCACAAGTTTTGTGCTTCTGCAATTCTGGAATCTGCTTAACGTGAAGTGCTTCGGATCGTACCGGTCGATTTTCTCTCGTCTGACGGAGAATCCGACCTACTGGCTCATTGCGCTGGGAATTCTGGTCGGTCAGGTGCTCATTGTCCAGTTCTGCGGAGGATTCTTCCGGACGGTGCCGCTGACGCTCGGTCAGTGGATCGGGATTGTCGCGGGAACGTCCGTGGTTCTCTGGGCGGGGGAACTCTACCGTCTGATCCGTCGGCTGACGGGCGGAAAAAGCTGATTTGTCCGCTTCCGGGGGGAGGGGAAAATGGACGGCGGTTGCCTACGCGTTTCGCGGCGGCCCGCCGTCTTTCTTTTTTCCCGGACGGAATGGGGGCGATGGGAGTTCCGGATGCGGAAAATCGGCCGGATTCTCAGTCGGGAACGGTCCGGAGGGAACGGATGGAGCCCTCTTCGGTCAGGGTCATCGGGATGAAAACGCGGGTGGGCAGTTTTCGTCCGGCCTGCGCCTGATCGAGCAGAAGCATGATCTGTTCGCCCATCTGCCGGTGATCGAAGTCAAAGGTGTCGATCGGGATCTGGAGTTCGGCGGAATTGCGGCGGATGAAGCTTAACAGTCCGATATCTTCCGGGACGCGCAGTCCGACCGCGGCAAGGTAAAGACCGATTTCCAGCGCCATGGAGCGGTTTCCGACTACCAGAACCGGATACTCCTTTTCCTTTTCGCCGTTGATCCATGCCGCGGCAATGGCTTCCACCTCCTTCCGGCAGGGGTTGTCGACGGCCCAGTGAAGAAGGGGGATTTCCAGACCGCAGCGCGGGGTGCGGAAGGCGTCCCGGAGTCCGGAGAAGCGTTCCAGAAAGTGTCGCTCCGCCAGACGGCGTTCCCGGGGGGCGCTCGTGACAAAACGGATGGTTTCAATTCCTCTGTTTTTCAAATGAAGTCCGGCGGCAAATCCCGCTGCGTAATTGTCCGGGGTCACCGCCGGGATCTCCCCGCACCCCGACATGCCGTAGTGTATGACGGGAACCCGTGCCGGCGGCAGCGGATACGGTGGCGTGGTGCAGACGATGCCCGCGGCATCCGGATCCCCTGCCGCCGATTCATACTGCTCCGGCGAGAGCAGTTGTACCCTGAGATTCCATGCCCGCTTTTCCGCCTCCTGCCGGATGGTGCAGAGAATGGAGGCGTGGTAGGAGCCGGAACTCTGGAGAGTCGGGAAAAAGAAGTAGAGCGTTTTTCCGCGCGGCCGGGAACGCGCGCGGCATCCGCGGAGGAGTTTTTCCGGGAGCTTCCCGGCCGCATAGATTCCCGCTCCGCGCCGGACCTCCAGAATTCCCTCCTCGATCAGTTCCCGGACCGCCTTCTGCACCGTGACCGGCGAGACTCCCAGTTCAGCGCTGAGACGGCGGATGGACGGTACTCTCGCTCCCGGGATGAACTCGCCGCCCCCGATGGCGGCCAGAAGTCTCTCCCGGACCTGTTCGGCAAGATGGATTCGTTTCAGTTTCATGATCTTCTTCTCTCCGTCAATGTCCGAAGGGGTTCGCGCGGAAGATTCCGGGGGAGACGCCGATCCGTTTCCGGAAATACCGGCAGAAATACTGCGGAGAGGAGAACCCCGCCTGTTTTGCCGCCTCATCGACCGAAAGTCCGTTGAGAAGAAAACTCTGTGCGTGGCCGAGACGGACCGTATTGAAAAAAAGCATCGGCGTCGTTCCGGTTTCGCGTTTGAAAACGGTGGCGAAACGGCTTTCCGACAATCCCGCCGCGTCGGCGAAGTCCGCGATGCCGAGCGGTTCGGCGAAATGTTCTTCCATGAACTCCAGCGCGCGGACGATTCCGGGCAGGATCTCGCGTCGCTCCTCCGGCGTTTCCCGCAGGGTCTCCAGAGCGGTCATGGCGAATTCGAGTCCCAGCACCCCCCGCCAGGATCTTCCCAGCGGAGCCGTATCCGGAGCCTTCTCCAGAAATTTTTCCGCGATGCGCCGGAACTCCTCCCTGTCCCCGTGTCCGGTCCGGAAGATTCCGCGCCGGAGATTGAAGCGCCGGGCGGGTTCCGGCAGAAGATCGTGCGGAAAACGGCGGAAAAAAATCTGCATGGCCCGCGAACGGGGCGAGTCGCTGCCCGCATCGTGCAGAAGTTCCGGCGAAAGTAAAAGCCAATCGCCCGGCGGCAGAAGAATTTCGTCGTTTTCCATCCGGAAGCGGAAGGTGCCTTCCAGCGACGCCGTCAGCTGCCATGCGGAATGGCGGTGCATTTTTGTACAGTAACTCGCGGTGTAGGTTATGCTTTCATACCACATCCACGGTTCCGGCATTCGTAAATAAATCTCGGTGCAGGTCATGGGAAAACTATACTGCAACGGACTCTTTTTTCAACCCCGGACAGAAGAAAAGTACAATAAAACGGCGGTTTTCTGCCATTGCGCCCCGGAAAAGACTCCTTTATATTATTTCAGCAACCCCAAATGCGAGGAGACCTGACAATGAAACGTACCTTTTTCCAGAGAAAGCAGGGCGCCATGGTGACAGCCCTGATGAGCGGAATGACCCCGGAAAGTCTGATCGCCCAGTCCCGCGGCGCGGAATTCGACGGAGCGGATGCCATCGGCATCGAACTGCGCGACCTGAAACCGGAATACCGGACCAGGGAGGTCTTTGAACGGATCATCCAGTCGGTGAATCTTCCGTTCATGTTCATCTTCTACCGGAATGACCGCTGGAACGTGCACAAGGAGGATGAACCGCGTCAGGAGCTGCTTCTGGCCGCGGCGGACGCGGGCGCGGGGATGATTGATGTCATGGGGGATCTTTACGATCCGTCGCCGGACGAGATCACGCATAATCCCGCCGCCATCGAAAAGCAGATGCGCCTGATCAACCGGATTCATGCGACCGGATCGCAGGTGATTATGTCGTCGCATCCGCAGCGGGTGATGTCGGCGGACGCGGTGCTGGCGCAGCTGCGCTCCTTTGAAGAGCGCGGGCCGGATGTGGTCAAGATCGTCACCGTGGCGAACACCGAGGAGGAATTCGCGGAATCGGTTCGGACCACCATGCTTCTGCGCCGCGAGCTCAAGACCCCCTTTGTTCATCTCTGCAATGGCAAATTCGGACGGATTCAGCGCTTCCTGGGAATGAGTCTGGGCGTTTCGATCACCTTTGCCGCCTATCGCTACGAGGAGTTCTCCCTGATGACTCAGCCCACGGTCCGGTCCATGCGAACGGTTCTCGACAATTTCCACTGGAACATTTCCGAGATCGACGAGTGATCGAAAAAAAAGGAGAATGCGATATGAAATTTGAAAAACGCACAGCACTTGTCACCGGCGGCGCCGGCGAAATCGGAAAGGCTCTCTGCCGGAAACTCTGCGGAGAGGGGGTCGCGGTGGCTTTGACGGATCTCTCGCTGGAGCGGGCGGAGGAGGCCGCCACCCTTATCCGTCAGGAGGGCGGGCGGATAAGGGCATACGAGATGAATGTCGAATCCACCGAAAGCGTGCGGTCCGCCGCGGAAAAAATTCTTGCCGATTTCGGCCGGATCGACATTCTGGTCAACAACGCCGGCGTCTGGCGTCCGAGCCGTTTCGAGGAGACCAGCGAGGAAAAATGGACGAAAACGCTGAATCTGAATCTCACCGGAACCTTCCGCGTCACGCAGGCGTTCCTAAAACCGATGCTGGAGAACGGCTACGGCCGCATCATCAATCTCGGTTCCATCGCAGGCGAGGTGGGGCTTCCCGGCTACTGCGATTACGCGGCGGCCAAGGGCGGAGTCATTCTGATGACAAAAACTCTGGCAATGGAGCTGGCAAAAAAGAACATCACGGTCAACTGCGTTTCTCCGGGAATGGTGGGACCTGTCCGCAGGGAAACCAAAGGAACGTGGATCGGGAGAACCGGAAGCGGGGAGGAGATCGCGAATCTCATCGTGTTTCTGGCGTCCGACGACTCCTCCTTCATCACCGGAGTGGATTACACGGTCGACGGCGGACGCATTCTCGGTCCGCGCTTCTGCGAGTATTGACCGGACTCGTCTCTCCGCATCCCTCTTCCCCCGGGATGCGGATTTTTTTTCGAGAAGGGGAAAACGCTTCTCTTCCTCCCGCGGAACGGCCGCCGGACGGCAAATTGTCAGTTTGTGCAAATCCGTTGTTGAATAAGCGCAAGTTCGTGATACATTATCGAAACGGAATGCTATGGAAGGACTATTCGCCATGAAGATACGGAATCCGAT
Source organism: uncultured Victivallales bacterium (assembly GCA_944390735.1). Taxonomy (GTDB): domain Bacteria; phylum Verrucomicrobiota; class Lentisphaeria; order Victivallales; family UBA1829; genus UBA1829. Next base: position 117,277 of record CALXRL010000019.1, read on the forward strand.
TC
>CALXRL010000020.1 GCA_944390735.1 uncultured Victivallales bacterium
CCTTTTTTCCCGATGCAACCGTTTTTCCGCCGAAAAGGATGAGGGGGTCCAGGGGGAAAACCTTCGGTTGGCCCCCTGGTCGACAGGTGTCGAAACACTCTCAGGAGCAAAAATTCAATTTTTGCGATGGGTGCAGGGCCTTCGGTCCTGCCGAGGGGTGTTGGGGGCGAGTAGCCACCAACTAGAAACCCCCCGAAGCAGGATACCGAAGATTGAAAAGCCTCCGACTAGCCCCCTCCGAAGTGCGGGAAGGATATTTTAATTTATTCGAAGGAAATAAGCAGGGGCGCAGCTCCAAGCGTGGCAAGCGCTGTTGATGCGGGGATCGGAGCCGTATGGGGTGAGGCGTTCGTTTTCTTTAACGAAGACTTCGGGATAGACGTTCATTCCTTTTTTAATCATTGTCCCCCAGTAGAGGTGGAGGTGGCGGAACATTTTTTCTTTTTCGCCGGAGATTCTGTAAGCCTCGAGGAGGTGGTGATGGAGGTAAGGGGTGACGGGTTTGACGATATGTTTACAATGTTCCATCTTTTCCAGCAGGAGTTTTGCGTCGTTTCCGGAGACGACTTCCGCGAGGATCATCCAGATTTGGGATGCGCAGGAGATTTGTTTCTTTTTTCCGCTGACGAAGAGGCCCTTTTTGGGGTCGAACTTTTGTTTTTTGAGTTCAGTGGAGAGGAAAAGTGCTTCCTGTTCGAGCTGTTTTGCAGTGGTGAATTTTTTGAGGATCCGAGCGATTTTTGCCAGTTTTCGGAGGCCGAAGAGATAGCACCCCTGGGTAGCGGTCGTCCGATCGAGTTCAGCGCACCAGTCGATGAAGTTCCATGCGGGCAGTTCCTGTTGTGCGACACCGTTTCGGTAGAAACTGCGGAAGAGGTCGAACTGTTTGGCGGCGAGAGGGAACAGATCCTTCAGCAGTTCTCTGTTTCCGGTCTGTTCGTAATGGAACCAGAGGAGGTCCGGGAAGAGGACCGCGTAATCGGAGATAAAGGTTTTTGCGTCGTAAGGTTCCGGTCGGTCGAAGACGCACGCGGGGATTCCTCCGTTTTCCTGCGGGAAGGCCGCAAGGAGGTAGATGCTCCGTTCGATGATATCGAAGCGGCGGAAGGTGACGGCGTTGACCTGGGCTTCGAGTCGGAGATCGCCGAGCCAGAGACGGCGGTCCCGTTTCGGGCCGTCGAGCAGGACTCCCTGCATGCAGTTGCGCAGAGTTCTCTGAGCGGCGCGGTCGAGTTCCGTCTCTTCCGGGGAGAAGTGCGGAAGGGGTGGAACGAGGTCGCGGACTGCGGAACGCGCAGTGAAACGGATGTCCTCAAAGACGAGTCGATTCGGGGTGGCGATCACTTCCACAAACACATACCGCATGGCATAGATGCGGGGCAGTGTATAGGTCTGAGGCATATCGTCGAGAGTGACGATTTCGTCCTGAATCCAGGCGCGGCTGAGGGTTCCGGTATATCGCCGGTTCCGCTCCGCGATTTCCAGAGGAGTTTCTGCAAAGAGCAGTCTCAGCCGGACCGGGGAATCGTTGAAATTTCTCTGAGAGCGCAAGGTCAGTTTGAGTTTGCCGACCAGTTCTTCTCCGAAATCGAGGATGAAGCGGTCCCCGTTTTTGAACGCCCGATCCGCGAGCGGTTTCCGAGTCGGGATTTTCTCCATTCGCCAGCCCTGCCAGGCGGCGGAATCGCGGACTGGTTTGACAAGAGCGACTGGTAAAACATCCCAGCGTCTGGTAATGGGGATGCGTTCATCGGCTTTGCGGAGAAACTCCCGGTTCGGCATTCTGCAAACTCCTTCTATCTTTTTCAGAACGGATCAGATCAAATCTTTTGTATATTGAATCCAGGCGTCGGCCATGAGCTGGAAGCCCTCGGTTGTGGGATGGACGCCATCCTTGAGCCAGAATTCCGCGGGCGCTTTTTTCAGGGCTTCGTTGAAAATGGACTGCATGGGGATAAAGGTCAGGCCATATTCGGCAGCGAGTTTCCGGACCACCTCTCCGCGTTCCTTCATTTCCGGAAGCCAGGCATCGGCGACGGCTCCGAAATTCAGAACAAACGGTTCAATCAGAACGATTTTCGTTTCCGGAAGATCTTTTTTTGTCCACTCAATCAGCATTCGAAGGAACTGTTCATACCGGGGAACCTCCACTCCGTTTTTGCAGGCGAACTCGTGCCAGGTGTCATTGACACCGATCAGGATGCTGAGAAGATCCGGCTTCAGATTGATCGTATCTATTTTCCAGCGCGCATAAAGATCCACACTCCGATGACCGCTGATTCCCCGGTTCAGAATCACATAATTCTTTTCCGGATGATCGCAGCGGAGACGGGCGGAAATCAGAAACGGATATCCGAGTCCAAGGTCATGATTGAAATCTTTTGCGAGTCCCCGTCCGGCGTCCGTAACGGAATCGCCCTGAAACAGAATGGTAAACTCCTTTTTCTCCGACATTTTTCACTCCTTTTTGTTGAACCGGATCGGTGTTTGAGTTGATCCGGCTTCTCTTTTTCAATTTCAGATTTCGAATCTTTCATTTTTCATTTCAATGACCGCCCCGGCGAGCCCCCTGCAGCAATGCATGGGAGCGGATCGCCGGCTATCCCTTGTACCACTTCGGCATCCCCTGCGCCCGCAGTTCGGCGACATGACGAACCCGATCCGCCAGAATTTCCTCCCGAGACCAGCGCAGCAGCGGATCGCGGTAAGGGACTCCGGCTGTGGATTTTGTGGCAATCAGGATCTCTTTTTCCGCCATCGGCGGCAGAATGGGCGCGGAGTCCAGCGCGGCAACCGTTCCGCCGCGACGCCGTCCGAACGGTTTCGATTCGTACAGATGGAACCCCAGCTTGCAAAGCGCCCCCTTGAAGGGATAGGCTCCGCAATAGGAGGCCAGAAATCCCTCCGGCTTCAGAAGATTCTTCAGGCGGGAAAGAAAATCTATGGACCAGAGTTCCGGATTGGTGTCCGGCGTGAAGCCGTCCAGAAAAATATAATCGAAGTGCGAGGTCAGATACCGGACCGACTCCCGTGCATCACCATGCAGAATTTCCACACGGGCACAGCGCGATTCATAGATTCCGGTCTCCTTCAGCGCCTTTACGATTTCATATCCTTTCCGTTCCGGCAGACGAAGCGCGGCATCCAGAGCGCTTTCATCCGCCTCCAGGGTTGTGATGTAAAGCCTGCCCTTCCCTCCGACGCTCTCCGCCAGCTCCACCGCCGCACAGACATTGAACCCCATTCCGAACCCGACATCCAGAATCGAAGCGCTTTTTCCGCCCTCCAAGGTCATTTTCACTCCGCACGGCTGAAGATATTTCCGATTCGACTCCTCCCACGCGCCCGCGGTACTGTGAAAATGCTGACGGTATTTCGGATGATAAAACGTATAGGAGCCATCACCGGTGCGAACCGCTTTCATGCAATCCGGGGATGTCTCTCCGGACTCGAACATTTTCAGAAACATGTCTGTAAACGCCGATTTTCCCATCCACCAGTGCGGCGCAACGATCTCCTCCTCCGGCGCATCGGCGCAAAGACGCATCACGATCCATCCTTCCGGAAGCTCCCGCAGAAAAGCGGCCAGTTCGTTGGCGTACTCATATTCGTTCAAGGGAACAACCAGACCGTCATGATACATCCGTTCCATTTGTGTCCCTTTGAGAATCAGAAGGTTATGCACCTTGATCCCTGAAAACGGCAGGGCGGAAAGCTGATGCGCCGTCCGAAGATAATCGGCACGCCCCTCCCCCGGAAGTCCGAGAATCACATGCGCGGAAACGGAGATGCCGCGGGCATGAAGACGTGTCACGGCAGAACGAACCGATGCAAAATCATGTCCGCGATGAATCAGATCCAGAGTGTCGTCATTCGCGGTCTGAACCCCCAGCTCCACCCAGACGTCATAATCCCGATTCAGTTCCGCGATCAGATCAACCGTCTCATCCGGCAGACAGTCCGGACGTGTCGCAATAATCACCGTGTTGAACTGCGCCAGACCAAGAACCTCCCCGTAAAGCCCCCGTAAGGTCCCAGCATCCGCATTCGTTGATGTAAAAGCCTGAAAATAAACGGCATACGGAGCACTCGCCCCATAGCGTTCCGCCACATACTTCTTCCCCCTCTCCACCTGTTCCGCCAGCGACATCCCCGCCCGGAGATGCCGCGCCCGGCCCCCATCCGCCGAACAGAAGGCACATCCCCCCTTCCCCCCGGCCCGGTGCGGACACGACAACCCCAGATCAATCGGAATGCGCTGAATCGGAACACCGTACTTCCGAAGAAAAAAATCCTTGAGCGTGACAATCTTGTTCATCTTGCCGGAAGAAGCTCCGAATAACTGTGCAGAACCCGAATCGCTTCCGCCGCCCCCTCCTTCGCCCGGAACACAGCCGTCCCGGCAACCAGCACTCCGGCACCGGCCCGAATGATCTCCGGCGCCGTCCGCGCATCAATCCCCCCATCCACCTCAATGAGTCCGCGCGGATTCTTCTCCCGGAACATCGCGGCAATTTCCGCGACCTTCGGAATCATCTCCGCCATAAAGGACTGACCCCCGAAACCCGGCTCCACCGTCATAACCAGAACCATGTCCACCAGCTCTATGTATTGCTCCAAAACCTTCGCCGATGTCCCCGGCTTCACCGAAATCCCAACCGAACACCCCTGCCCTCGAATCGCATCCACCACCTCCCGCGGATCATCCTCCGACTCCACATGAAACGTAATCAGATCCGATCCCGCTTCCGCAAACGCTTTCACATACGACAACGGATTCGTCAACATCAAATGCGTGTCAAACAAAAGCCCGGTCCCCTTCCGAAGCGAACTGACAACCCCGGGTCCAAACGTCAGATTCGGAACAAAATGACCATCCATGATGTCCAGATGAAGCATGTCACATCCCCCGCTCTCCACCCGCTTCACTTCCTCTCCTAAACACGAAAAATCTGATGCCAGAACCGAGGGCGAAACCAAAACCTTTTCCCGACTCAATTCCCCAAGCAAACGGTGTCTCATGAATATCCTTCCATCCCCATACGGATTTTTATCTTCTTTACGCTCTCCGGTAATATTAACTCATTCATGAAAAATTACAAGGATCCTTCCCCTCTGTTTTTCCATCTTCAACAAAGAAAAAACATCTTCTTCCAGCTTTCTACTTTATTGGCGGCTGCCCTCTTTTACTCCTGCGCTTCGGGGGTTTCCTGTTGGTGGCTTCTCGCCCCCAACACCCCTCGGCAGGACCATGGGCCCTGCACCCGTCGCCGAAATTTGAAATTTCGGCTTCCCGTTTTTTTCCGGCACTTGCCGGGCAAAGGGCAAACCAAATGGTTCGCCCTCTGCACTCCCTGCTCCTTTTTTCCCGATGCAACCATATTTCGCCGAAAAGGATGAGGGGGTCCAGGGGGAAAACCTTCGGTTGGCCCCCTGGTCGACAGGTGTCGAAACATTCATAGGAGCAAAAATTGAATTTTTGCGACGGGTGCAGGGCCTTCGGTCCTGCCGAGGGGTGTTGGGGGCGAGAAGCCACCAACTAGAAACCCCCGAAGCAGGAACTGGAATAAAGAAACCTGTATTTTTCAGGAGAGGAATGATGGAAGAGAGGGTATTGTATAACTGTCAACGACAACCGGTTATTTTCATCATTTTGATTAAAAAAAAAGATATTTTTCATTTATTCCAGATTGAAATTTTTCTTTTCTGCGATAACTTACATCGAAGACAGTTATCAAATCAAAGGGATCTGGAGAAAGAGATGCGGTACATGATCGGTTATCAGCGGACGGGGGATGATCGGTTGAAGTCGACGATTCTGCGGTACCGGGAATCTGTGAGTGAAGTGTATTTTTCGTGGGGGGGATTGCCGTCTGGCCGAGGGACGCAGGAGAAGGCCGGGGGCCTGTATCCGTATGACGCGCAGGGGGAGATGCTTTGTGAACTGGAGGAGTATTCGCGAGCGGGGATTGGGTTGAATCTTCTGTTGAACGGGAACTGTTACGGGCGGATGAGTCAGGCGCGTGTTTTTTTTGAGAAGATTGGGGATACGATTGAGTTTTTAGGGGGGCATTTTCCGCTTCATTCTGTGACGACGACGTCTCCGCTGATTGCGAAATTTATCCGGCAGAATTTCAGTGGTCTTGAGACGCGGGCGTCGGTGAATATGGAGATCGGGACGATTCAGGGGATGGACTATCTGTCGGATGTGTTTGACGGATATTATGTCAAGCGGGAGCTCAATCGGAATGTCCGGGAGCTTCGGAAGGTGCGCTTGTGGTGTGAGGCGAATGGGAAGAAACTGTACGGTCTGGCGAACAGCGGGTGTTTGAACTTCTGTTCCGCGCATGTGTTTCACGACAATCTGGTGGCGCACGAAAACGAGATCCGGGAGATGGACAACGCCTATGAGTTTCGCGGGATGTGTCATGAGTATCTGCGGAAAGAGGAGAAGCGTCGACACTATCTTCGCGACACGAATTTCATCCGTCCGGAGGATGTGAGTCTGTATGAGACGTACTTTGACGCGTTGAAGCTTGCGACGCGGGTGAATCGGAATCCGTCGCTTGTGGTGGAAGCGTATCTGACGGGGCATTACACGGGGAATCTTCCGGATCTTCTGGAACCGGATCATGCGGAAGCGTTTTATCCCGAGGTGGTGGAGAATTCGCATCTTCCGTCGGATTTCGGGCGCCGTACGCTGGAGTGCGATCACGACTGCGAAACGTGCCATTACTGTGAGGAGGCGCTCTCGAAGGCGAGAGTCCGTCTGGGATTCAACTGATATTCAGATACAATACAACGATGGAGGCAGACATGCTGACAAGTCAAATGGTGAAAGATGCGGCGATTGCGGCGGGGGCCGACCTCTGCGGCATCGGCGACATGGCGCGGTTTGAAGGAGCTCCGCCGGAGATGGATCCGCGCTATGTTTTTCCCGAGGCGAAAACGGTGGTGGGGATGGTGTTTCGGATTCCGCGGGGCGTTCAGCGGGGCATTGAGGAGGGGACGCAGTTCTATCAGTATCCCTCGATGGCGTATGGGGGGATCAATGAGATTTATGCGCCCGCGGTGCTCTATCATGTCGGCAAGCTCATAGAGGATCACGGGTATGAGGCCGCGGTGTACCGGAACACGGGCGCGCGGGGAGTGGTTTCCGATATGGACGGTTCTCCGGGCAATACGCTCTCTCCGGAGGAGCAGATTGAAATCAACGAACAGGCGAAGACGAAGACAGCGCATCACCGGTCGGTTCAGTATACCCGTCCGACGCGGGAAGGCAATATTGCACCGGATCTTCAGTTTCATTTCCGTCTGGCGGCGGTTGCCTGCGGTCTTGGAGAGATCGGCTGGAGCAAAATGTTTCTCACGCCGGAATTCGGACCGCTTCAGCGGGTTGCGTTTCTTTTTACGGATGCGCCACTGGAACCGGACCCGATGTATTCAGGTCCGCCGATCTGCCGTCGGTGCATGGCGTGTGTCCGGGAGTGTCCGGGACAGTGCCTCAGCGGGACGGAAAGCATCAAGGTCACAGTTGGCGGAAAAGTCTGCGAATGGGGCAAACTTGATGAGTGGAAGTGCTATGCCTTCTACACGCATGGCGGGCGCAAGTTCAATCCTTTTGTGCCGAAGGAGGTCTGGGACAAAAACGAGAACGGCGATCTGAATCTTCTGGAGGGCAAGGCGAAAGCCGGGGAAGCGGAGATCATGAAAGTCTACGGCGCGCTGGAAAAATATTTTCCGTCGTGGGTCGGCTACAACATGGCGAAATGCGGCGGATGCATCCGGGCCTGCGTCTCCATGCTTGAGAAAAAGGGCGGATGTATGGAACACCGCTTTAAAACCCGTCTGCGCACAGGCAAGGCCTGGGTCATGGACCGATAGGAGAAGACACTATGCTGACAGCTCAACTCATCAAGCAGAAGGCCAGAGAATACGGTGCGGATCTGGTCGGCATCGGCGACATCGCCCATTATGCGGACACGATCCCCCAGCGCGATCCGAAACAGATTCTGCCCGACGCCACCTGCGTCATCGGCTTCGGCTTCCGCGTTCCCCGGGCGCTTTACCGGACCATGGAGACCGGACGGCAGTTTTTCAATTACACTCAGCTCGGCGTCAAACTCATCGACGAGGAACTTTCGGAGGTTTTCCTCCTGAAAATGGGCGCGCTGATCGAAAACGAGGGCTATGACGCCTGTCTTCAGCGGAACGTTTCCAATCTCAGGATCAAGGGCGACCACACGACCAATCCGGAACTGATCGACACCTACGAACTGGTTCATGCGGAAGCGGTTGCACCCGGCAAGCCCGTTCCGGACATCATTCTGGACTTTGCGGAATCCGCCCGGATCTGCGGACTCGGCTCGGTCTCCTGCAAAGGCAATGTGATTGTTCCGAAATTCGGTCCGTTTGTCCGGTTTGTCTTCCTGGTGACGGATGCTCCGCTGGAGACGGACGCCCCCTTTGAAGGCAATCTCTGCGACCGGTGCGGCGAATGTGCAAAGGCCTGTCCGGGACACGCGATCGGCGACGATGGAACGCTTGACACCTGGCAGTGCGCGGTCTATTACCGCGGAGCGCACCGTTCAAACCCGTTCCTCACGGACGACTTTCTCAAGGACGATCCGCGCCGGGAGGCGATTCTCGACGGTCGCGAACATTTCACACGCGAAAGCGCCCGGGCGCTCTATCCGAAACTCGACTTTCTGCCGTCGCACGCAACCGGATACGCGCCGTGTCTCTGCGGCAGAAAATGCGACACAGCCTGTTATCATCACCTCAAGGAGAAAAATCTCTTATGAATCAGACGTTGAAAGAACAGATTGTCGATCTTTTCCGGCGCTGCGGAGCGGATCTGGTCCGCTTCGGCAACGTGGAGCGCTGCGGAGATCCGGCCGTCAGGACCATTTTCCCGCAGACGAAAACTGTGATCTGCGCGGCATTCCGGCAACTGCGCGGCAGCCGGCGCGGAATTGAGGAGGGATCAACCTACTACCAGTACACCACAACCGCCGTCGAAGTGCTGGAGGAGAACATCATGCCGACCGCTCTCCTGCGGGTCTGCGCACTTCTGGAGGACAACGGATTCGAGGCGCTCCCCCAGCGCCGGAACCAGACCGTCATGCAGGAAGAGGACAGTACAAACTTCGAGGTCGACTATCGCGAAATCTATCGGGGAAAACACGCGGAAAACCAGCTGGATTTTGAACGCTGCGCCGTGGACTGCGGACTCGGGGAACGCGGACTCTCCGGATCCATCCTCACCGATGAGTTCGGCCCCTGGCAGCGGTTCGTTTTCATTCTGACCGATGCGGAGATCGAACCCGATCCGATTGTCAAGCCTCATCTCTGCGACCGGTGCGGCGAGTGCATCAAAGCCTGTCCCGGCCACGCGCTGGACCCGGAAAAAGGACGCGATCCCTGGCAGTGCTCCGCCTATTACATCGGAGCCAATATGACCAAAAATCCGTTCATGCCCCCGGAGGCCTTCGCGGAGGATCCGGAGCGGCTCGCCATCATCACCGGAGAGACGAAACTTTCTACGGAACGCGCACGGGAGATCATCGATCAGATCATCTTCTATCCGCCGATCAAGCACAGCTACTGGTCCAGCATCTGCGGCCGCGCCTGCGACACCGCCTGCTACATCCATCTGGAAGAGAAGGATGTCCTGACCAGAAAGTTCCGCACCCGGTTCCGGAAACGTCCGGAATGGCATCTTCCCATCACCGAGCCGAAACCGGCGGCTGAATAAAACCGCCAAAAAAAACACGGACCGAGCAGAAACTGGTCCGTGTTTTTTTTGATCCGAAAAGGGAACGCTCTTACTCTTCCGCGACGGTCAGAACCACCTTTCCGATGTTTTCCGCCCGGCGGAGCACACCGTGCGCCTTCTCGACTTCGCGAATCGGGAAGACCGCATGAATGTTGGTAATGAGTTTCCGTGCCGAGAAAAGCGGCCAGAGATTCTTCTGGAGAGCCTGAAGAATCGCGCTTTTCTCCTGCGGGGTGCGGCTGCGCAGCGTGCTGCCGATGAGACGGATCCGCTTGCGCCAGACCGTTTCCAGATTGATGGTTGTTTCCGCGCCGCCCATGGTGGCGATCATAATCCAGCGTCCGCCGAAGACCATGTTGCGGAAACACTCGCCCATCAGCTTTCCGCCGATGCAGTCGAGCGCGACGGTCGGGGGATGCGCCTCGATCACCGGCCGGACATCCTCGGTGCGGTAGTCCAGCACATAATCCGCGCCGAGTTTGCGGACGAACGCGGCCTTTTCGGGAGAATCAATTGTTGTAATGACTTCAGCTCCAAGCTGTTTGGCATACTGAATCGCGGCAAGGCCGACGCCGCTTGCTCCGGCCTGCATATAGAAGACATCGCCCGGTTTCATGCCGCCGGCCTCCAGCTGCAAGTTGAGATAGACCGTGCACCAGACCTCCGGCAGAGACGCCGCTTCAATCATCGACAGGCCTTCCGGAATCGGAATCACCATTCCGGCGGGAACCGTGACGAGTTCGGAATATCCGCCGCCGCCGAGAAGCGCGCAGACTTTGTCGCCCGGCTTGACCGCCGCGTCGGCGGGCGCTTCGAGCACTTCGCCGGAGACTTCCAGTCCGCACCACTGCGGCCAGTCCGGGGGAGAGGCATAGCAGCCGTCCTTCTGCATCAGGTCGGCGCGGTTCACCGCCGCGGCGTGGACTTTGATCAGGACCTCGCCCTCCCTGCGGACAGGATCGGGCACTTCCGCCCAGACGAAGTTGAGTTTGTCGTCAAGAATCATCGCATGCATGATCTTTCTTACCTCCATTTGGTGTATCCGGCGGCGGCCAGCGTGACCTCGTGCACCAGATAATCGTGTTCATATGTATAAGGATTTTTCATCTCGCCGCGAATGATCTTCGCCAGTTCAATGAGCTGATTCTCATAACGGTCCGCCTGCGGCCGGAAGCGGAGCGTGTGCTCTCCGGCGGGGAAACCTCCGGAATCCTTCGTCAGAGTCAGAGTGATCTCAACCGACTTGCCGTCGAAGCGTTCCACCGGACTGAAGACCATCGCCCCTTTCGTTCCGGCGATCCGGATACGGCGGCCATGCGTATTGGCACAGTCCCGGCTGCAGGCGCGGAGCGTTACAATCGCATGCGGATACTCCAGAACCGCCATGCAGTTGTTGCGGATCGCTGCCCGATCCTCCGGCGCCGAATGCAGAAACGGCGTGACATTCTCCGGACGTCCCATCCCGGCGACCACAAAGTCAATCAAATGACAGCCGAGATTGTACATGATCCCTCCCGGAAATTTGCCGATGTATTCCTGATACTCCTCTCCACCATAGCAATGGTTCATATCGGCTTCGATCTCGAAAACCTCTCCGAGCAGTTTCTCCCGGATCGCCCGGATGCAGAACTGAAACGCAGGATTGCCCCGGAACATATAGCCCATCTGAAACGGCAGATTCCGTTCCCGGCACCCGTCAAGAAGTTTTCTGTAAAGCGCCGGATCCTCGCCCGCGGGCTTATCCATGTGCATGGGCAGATTGCGTTCCATGCACCGCAGAGCAACCGAAACAAGCTCGTTGTTCGGCACTTCCACGACAACGGCATCCAGATCAGGCGTATTCAGGACCTCCTCTTCGGTCATCCACCGCAGATCCTTGTAGGGTTCCAGACTTGGTGTACCGCATCTCGGCGTTTTAGAACTCTCCATGTCATTGACCACGCCGACGATCTCGAACACCTCCGGCAGGCGCTTCAGAGATACAATCTTTCCCGACGCATGTTCATGACAAATTCCAATCTGCGCAATTCGAATCTTCTTCATTCACCACACCTTTCCTTCCTTTTCATTTTTTTCCCATTCCATATATCCGGAAACAGCGAGAACCGCCTTCTGCACGAGATACTCATACTCGAACGTATACGGATTCTCCTTCTCCCCGCGGACATACGCGGCAAAATCCTCCAGCTGATCAATATAGCGATCACGCATGGGGCCAAACGAAAGCTCATGCTCTCCCGCCTCATAGGCTTCATTTCCTTCGCGCAGGAAGAAACGGGCCTTCAACGGCAGATCATTGAATCTGGGATATGCCACATACCACTGCTCAAGAGGACGAAGCTCAAAGGTGGCCTTGGTCCCGCTGACAAAGAGACGACGCGAATTCTGACTGTCCGCCTGCTGCAGCGCAGTCTGAATGGTCGCAAAGGTTTTCGGATAGAGCAGCACGGCATGCCCGTTGTCATTGAGTCCATCCTCATCAATCTGCTTCTGGAAAGAGACAATTCTGTCCGGCGCCCCCAGCATCGAAAGAATGATATCCACCAGATGAGAGCCGAAATCATAGATTCCACCGCCCCGATATCCGGAAAGCCATTTGCGGAACGCCTCGGGATCGCGAGCCCGGCTCATGGATGTGTAGACCTCGAAAATCTCTCCGAACCATCCTTTCCTAGCCGCTTCAATGCAGAACTGAATGGCTGGATTGCCGCGAAACATGTAACCCATCTGAAGAATCACGTTTCGCTCTTTGCAGAGAGCAAGAAGTTTTCCGAACGCCTGAAGATCCTCTCCTCCCGGCTTGTCCATGTGCATGGAAAGCCCGCGTTCGGCACAGAGCATTGCGGTCGGAACCAGATCGGTCATTTCGGTCTCAACCGCCACGGCGTCAAGACCGGGAATGGCCAGAAGCTCTTCCCGCGACATCCAGGTCAGATTCTCATAACAGGAATGTTTGCCGAACGTCTCGCGGTCGGCGGGCGATTCCGCGCAGACTCCGACAATCTCAAAGTCGTCCGGCATCGTCCGCAAAGTCGCCATCTTCCCGTTGGCATGTTCATGGCGGACACCGATCTGAGCTATTCTTATCCGTTTTTTCATTCTTTTCCTCGTTTGTTTACCTCATTCAGAATCAGCGTTTCTTCCAGCGGATGCAAAGGACTTCGAGCAGGCGCGAAGTTCTTCGATGATCCGCGCTCTGCCGAAAATCGCCTTGTCATGAGCGCCTGTCCGGGAGGTCAGCACAACCGCTGCAAAGTGATTTTCCGGATCCACACAGATCGTCTGCCCCGTCCAGCCGGTATGATAAATCGTCTTTTCGGAAAGATTCCGCGGCCGCTGCGATTCCCGCATATCCCAGCCGAAGGAACGACGATTCCCGTTTTTCCCGAATCCGCATGTACTTATCAGATCATAATACATCTTCGAAAAGTGCTTCCGCTCCAAAATATCCAGCACAAACAGGAACATATCTGCAACGGTCGAAAAACAGCTTCCGCTTCCGATCGGGAACCCGCAACGGAAACAGACGCCATCGTTGTGCTGACCTGCAGGACGATTCGGATCCCAGTGTTCCACCTCATCGGGTCCATCTCCGGGAGCATTCCAGAGAGTCCGTTTCATGCCGAGGGGCTCCCAGATCCGGCGTTTCGCCACCGTTTCCAGATCCGTCCCGTCGATCCGCTCGACAATCTTCCCCAGCAGGATGAAATTGAAGCACGAATACTCGAACGCCTCCAGACGCGGACGAACCGGACGCTTGTGATACAACTCCCGGTAAAACACTTCCGGGTCGGTGGAATCATACGGTTTGCTGTTGTCGAATCCGCTCACATGCATCGCAAGGTCCCGGACCGTGACATCGCACGCCGGATCGCAATACTCCGGCAGATAGTTCACAAATGGCGCATCCGGATCCACTTTTCCTTCGGCGATCAGCTGCGCACAGCATCCCGCGGTAAACACTTTCCCGACCGAAGCCATGTCGAACCGGGAATGCGCGGTCATCGGTTTTTCCTCCGGATGAACACACTGCTTTCCGACGGCTGTGAGAGGCGCTCCGCCCGTCGCCGTGAAAACCGCTCCCTGAATCAAACCGGAAGCCGTCTGCCGCAACGCTTCGAGTTCCGCGTCGCGGAGTCCGGCATCCGACTCTTTTCCGCACGGTTTCTGCATAGGCCCTCCTTTTGTCCGTCTCAATTTCTCACGGTTGACCAGTCGAACACGATTCCGACCGGAGGATTCTTCGAAGCGGCAAGACGCGCATACACCTCTCCGGCATCCGCCGGCGAAACCACCTCCGAGAGAAACGGCGCAATCCGCAGACGTTTTCCCGAAAGAAGATTCAGAAACGCTCGATAGTCATCCAGTTCCGTCCAGGCGTCGGGACGCGAATCCACCCGCGGGCGCGTCTGCGTATGCGTTCCCACCAGCGTCACCCCCCGCAGATGCACGGAGCGGTAGAAATCAATCGGCACATCCGGAATTCGTGTACATCCCAGCAGAGAGATCCGTCCCAGCCGGGCGACATACTCCAGCGCCTGCTGAAGCGCCGCCGCAACTCCGGTCACTTCCACCACGGCGTTCACGCCCCCGTGCGTCGCGGAACGGACCTTTTCGACAAAATCCTCCTCCCCCGGGGAAAACACCTGGTCGGCTCCGAGTTCCAGCGCCAGGGCGCGGCGCTCCGGCGAGTAATCCGCTCCGATCACCGGACACGCCCCCGAAAGACGCGCCAGCTGAACGGCAATCAGTCCAAGCACTCCCAGCCCCGCCACCATCGCACTCTCGCCGAGCCGGAGATTCAAGCGCCGGACTCCCAGAAACGAAAACGTGGCAATCCGGCCAAACGCGGCCTCCCGCCCGTCAATCGAATCATCCTCGATCCGGACAAGCTCGTCCTCTCTCTTGAGATGATGGGAACAATGGCCGCCCCAGGAAAGGACCCGGTCGCCCGGTCTGAACATCTTCACCGCCGACCCTGTGCGGATCACCCGTCCGCAGGAACTGTATCCCGGAAAATAGGGAAATGTTCCGCTGGTGTTCGGCAGGCCGCAGTAGTTGGCAAGCTCGGTTCCGGCGCTGATCGCGGAATACTCATTTTCAATGAGAAGCTGATCCGCTTCCGGCTCCACCGGAGAGTCGTCCGTCACAAAAACGGCACTCTTCCGCGCATCAAACAGAATTCGGGAACAACGCATACGATTTCTCTTGCCTCCGCTGATGAAATTATCCGATTTTTGTCCAGTCGAAGGCGATTCCAAGCGGCGGATTCCTGTTTTCCGCCAGCATCCGGTAAACCTCATGCGCCTTTTCGGGCGACACGATCTCGGAAAGAATCGAAGAAGCCTTTATTTTCCCCCGGGCAACCAGCTTCAGAAACGCCCGGTAATCATCCTGCTCGGTCCAGTGAAAGGGCGAAGACTCCCGTTTCCCGCGGCAGAAGGTGTGGGCACCGAAAAGCTGGATTCCCCGACGATGAATGTATTTGTAAAAATCGATCGGCACATCGGAAACGCGGGTGCAGCCGAGCAGGGAGATCCGTCCCTCCCATGCGATGTACTCCAGCGCCTGCTGGAGCGCGGCGGCACTGCCGGTGACTTCCACCACCGCCCGGACCCCCTCGCCATCCGTGATCTCGCGGATCTGATCGAAGTAGTCCTTGTCCGCCGGATTCAGCGCATAGTCCGCTCCGAGCTTCCGGGCAAGCGCACGGCGCTCCGGGGAGAAATCGGAAACAATCATCGGCACCGCACCGCTGAGCGAGGCAACCTGAAGCGCGAACACCCCGAGAATTCCCTGTCCGGCCACCATGGCGCTCTCTCCGATCTCCAGATGCAGCTTGCGCACCCCGTTGAACGAGAACGAGGCGATATGCGCAAACGCCGCATCCAGCATCCCGACATTCTCCGGAATGCGCACCAGATTCTCATCCTTCACGGAATAAAGCTGATGCCCGCCCCAGTTGACGACCACGCGGTCGCCGACTTTCACGTTTGTCACGGCATCTCCGATTTTCACGACCTCTCCCGCCCCGCTGTATCCCGGCATGTACGGGAACGTCGAATGGGCATTGGGCATATCCATGGACCAGGCCCGCTCCGTGCCGGCGCTGACCACCGTGTAATGGTTGCGGATCAGAACCTGATCCGCCTTCAGCTCCGGGATCTCCTTCTCGCGGAGATTCGCGTTGCTGACCGACTCCATGAGAATCTGATAATTCTTCATTGATTCCGTCTCCTTCTTCCTGTTTTCATTGAATCCGTTTTTACTGAACAAGAAGTCTTCCGCCGTCGATCACATGGGAGGACCCCGTGATGAACGCCGCCTTGTCCGAGCAGAGGTACAGAATGAAATTGACCAGTTCAATCGGTTCCGCCGCGCGCCCGAGCAGCGTCTTCATGTTCGCCATGCCCGGACGCGTCAGCACCGGTCCCGGAATCACGCAGCAGGCACGGACATTGTGCGGCGCACCGAGAATCGCCAGCGACTTGGTCATTCCCTTCATCGCGCTCTTCTCCGCGGAGTAGTCCAGCGAAGGTCCTCCGCCGCCCTGCTCGCCCGTCACGGAACCGAAATTGATGATGACGCCGCGTTTGCGCTCCATCATCCCCCCGAGCACGGCGCGGCAGCAGTAGATCGCTCCGCGCAGATTCACGTCAAGTCCCCAGTCGATCACTTCGATCGGGAGCTTCTCAAAGCTGGCATAGTTGTTGCAGCAGCGGCCCGACATGCCGCCGGCGCAGTTCAGAAGAATATCCACGGAACCGAACGTCTCCACCGCTTTCTTTTCCGCGGCCTCGACATCCGGATATTTCCGGATGTCCACCACCAGCGGCAGAACGCTTCCGCCGGAAGCGCGGATTCCCTCGGCGGCTTTTTCCAGACCCTCCCGGTTGACATCGCACAACACGACATTGGCTCCGGCCTCCGCCAGTTTCTGTCCGGAAAGCAGTCCCATTCCGGACGCCCCTCCTGTAATCATCGCGGTTCTTCCTGAAAATTCCATTTTCCACCCTTTCCTTTTTTCGCCTTGTTTCCCGACCTCCGGTCGTTTCCGGCGGAGCATGCCCCGCCCGTTCTTCCCAATCAAAAATAACACTTCAACGGATGCGCCGCAAACAGAAGAAACCGCTCTTTCTGAAAAGAATCATGCAATCGAACGTTTGATTTCAAAATTTCCGGTGTTATATTGCAAATAAATCAAAAAAAAGGAAACTTTGTCAATGACGATCTCCGAAATCGCAAAACTTGCCGGGGTCTCCACCTCGACGGTCTCCCGGGTTTTCAGTCACAATCCGAACATCCGTGCGGACGTGCGAGAACAGGTGTTTGCCGTCGCCCGGAAATACGGCTATCATCCGCGGCTGTCGAACAAGCAGAAAAATGTCGTCATTATCACGCCGTACAACTCGATCTATCCGGTGCAGAGCTGCGTGGATATGATTCTCATGGCGCTGACAAGCGAGTTTCCGATGCGGGGATTCCGGCTGGAGATTCTGCCGGTGAACAATCTGGAGCGTCTGGAGAGCATTCAGTTCTGCGGAGCGGCCGCCATCGGAGCGGAACCCTCCGATTTTGCCGGCTGGTCCGACCGCTTCTCCGCGCCGCTGGTGATCGTGGACCGCAACGCGTCGAAGGTCCCTCGCGACGTCTACTTTGTGCACTCCGACGAAAAACAGGGCATGGAAACCGCCATTGATCATCTTCATTCCCGCGGCTGCCGGAAGATCGGCTGCATCATCCACGGCGATCCGGGCACGGGAAACGCCGACATCCGATACAAGGCGATCCTCGGCGCCCTTCAGACAAGAGGACTGCCGACCAATCCCTTCATCCATTTTTCCGGACCGGGAAACGAAAAGTATGTGGAGATCATCGGACGACTGCTCCGGCAGAATGTCGACGCCCTCTTCTGTCCCGGCGGAAACGCGGGAATCGTGGCCCAGTACGCGCTCTCGCTCTTCAACCGGAAAATTCCGGAGGACATCTCCCTGATCGCCTCCGAACAGACCTTCTTCTCCCAGTACGCCGTTCCCCCGCAGACCACCATCACTCAGGATTACAAAGCCGTGGCCGCGGCCGTCGCGGATGTGATCGAAGCCCGTCTCGACGGCACCCCCGTCAAGACTCGAACCATGCTTCCCTACCGCCTGATCCCCCGCGACAGCGTCCGCTTCCGCGAAGACTCCTCCTTTCTCCGTTCCTGATCCGAAACGGATGAGGGGAGAGAGAAAAGAAAATTGCACTCTCTGCGCATAATCCTCATATTTTTTCTTTTTTTCTCCATTCTTTTTTTGGATTGCCGCGCTATTTTATCTCACAGAACAGGGACGGCGGGAGCCATCCGGACCCATTCGAAAAAAACAAACGAAAGGACAACACGTATGGAAACACTTCCCAGAAGCGAATATCCACGTCCGCAGTTTGTGCGGGAAGAGTGGATCAATCTCAACGGCTGGTGGAGCTGCGAATTCGATTTCTCCAACTCCGGAATCGAACGCGGACGGGCGGCCTCTCACGGATTCTCTCAGAAAATTCTGGTTCCCTTCTGTCCGGAAAGCAGACTCTCCGGCATCGGATTCCGGGATTTCATTCCCGCGATGTTCTATCACAGAAAACTCACCATCCCGAAGGAGTGGAAAGACAGACGCATTCTCCTGCATTTCGGCGGAGTCGATTATGAATGCGAAGGCTTCATCAACGGAAAATGCGTGGGAAACCATTTCGGAGGAACGGTCTCCTTTGCATGGGATATCACAGAGGAAGCCGCTCCGGGCGAAACGGTTGACTTTGTTCTCCGGGTTTTCGACGACATCCGCTCCCATACTCAGGCAGGAGGCAAACAATCCACATCCTACGGTTCGGCGGGATGCCATTACACGCGGACCACCGGAATCTGGCAGACCGTCTGGATGGAACCGGTGGCGCAGAACGCCCTGAAGTCCTGCCGGGTGATCCCGCTGCTTGATGACGGGGCCTTCTCCTTTCAGCCGGAATTTTTTGAATCCTCCGGAGAGCATCGGCTGCATGTCAGAGTTTCGATCGGCGACAAGACAGCGGAAGGCTCCTGCATTGCGCAGAACGGAGGGTCTCTCACGCTTTCTCTTCCGGAGATCCGGCCCTGGTCGCCCGAAGACCCGTTTCTCTACGACATCCGCTATACCGTCACGGACAGCCGGGGAACTGTGACGGACCGCGTCTCCTCCTACGCCGGACTCCGCAAAATCCATACGGCGAACGGGAAACTCTATCTGAACAACCGGCCGCTGTATCTGCGTCTGGTGCTCGACCAGGGGTTCTATCCGGACGGCATCTGGACCGCCCCCTCGGACGAAGCCCTGCGCAGGGACATCGAACTCTCCCGGGAGGCGGGCTTCAACGGAGCCAGACTGCATCAGAAGGTCTTTGAAGAACGCTTTCACTACTGGGCCGACCGTCTCGGCTATCTGACCTGGGGGGAAAGCTCCTCGTGGGGCTGCGCCTGCTTCTCCGGCGCACCGGACAGTCAGGAGGTCTTCTGGAAAGGCGCCTTCCGTTTTCTGGAAGAGTGGAAGGAGATTGTCAAGCGCGACCGCAACCATCCCTCGATCATCGCCTGGACCCCGACCAACGAGACCGGAACCTGCGCCCGTCTCCGCGCCTCCTACCGCAGCATCATCACGGCGCTTTACCAGTCGACAAAGGATCTGGATCCCACCCGGCCGGTCAACGACTGCAGCGGATACACCCACGTGAAAACCGATCTCTGGACGGTTCACAGCTACGCCTCGGACGCTGCTGCGCTCCGCGACCAGCTCGCCCCCGCGGGAAAAGCGGTCATGGAGGGCAAGGCGGAAGAGGTTCCCTACGATGGTCAGCCCTATCTTGTCGATGAATACGGCGGCATCCGCTATCTCTCCCCCGGCCAGACCCCCTACGCGGAAAACAGCTGGGGATACAACAAGCAGGAGATCCGGACTCCCGAAGATTACTGCCGAAAAATCCGGGAGTTGACGGACACCATCCTTGACATTCCCTCCTTATGCGGCTATTGCTATACCCAGCTGACCGACGTGGAGCAGGAGGAAAACGGCATTTATCACTATGACAGAACCCCGAAAGTTCCGAAGGAGACACTCTTCGAAATTTTCAGCCGGGTTCCGGAACCCTATCAATAAGGAAACAACATGAGTCGAAAGTACAACTGGAACAACAGCTGGCGCTTCGGTGCCAACTTCATCCCGAGCACGGCAATCAATCAGCTTGAAATGTGGCAGGCGGACACCTTCGATCCGGAAACGATCGACCGCGAGCTCGGATGGGCCGCAGGGATCGGCATGAGCATCATGCGCGTCTACCTGCACGATCTGCTCTGGGAGCAGGACGCGGAGGGATTCCGAAGCCGGATCGATCACTATCTCCGGATCGCGGACTCCCACGGAATCAAAACGATGTTCGTCTTTTTCGACGACTGCTGGTCACCCGATTTCACCCTCGGGAAACAGCCGGATCCGAAGCCGCGCACCCACAACTCCGGCTGGGTGCAGTCGCCGGGCAACCGTGTCGCGGATGATCCATCGCAGTGGGGCCGGCTCGAAGCCTACGTCAAAGACATCCTCACAAAATTCGGAAACGATGAACGAGTCATTCTCTGGGATCTCTACAACGAACCCGGCAACGGAAAATCCGGCGATCATGTGACAAAATCCGGACTTCGCGTCAACGCCTCTCTTCCGCTTCTCAAAGCGGTGTTCCAGTGGGCGCGGGAGGCGAATCCCTCCCAGCCCCTGACGGCGGGAGCATGGTGCTTCAGCGAGGAGTTCCACGACCTGAACAAGTTCATGTTTGACAATTCGGAAGTGGTCACATTCCACGCCTACAACAAGCCGGGCGAACTGCGGGAACGGATCAATTTCATCCGGTACATTGCGCCCGGAAGGCCGCTGCTCTGTTCGGAATACATGGCCCGACCTGCGGGAAGCACCTTTAAAGAGTGCCTTCCGATCTTCAAGGAGTGCGGAATTTCCGCCATCAACTGGGGACTGGTCGCGGGAAAGACCAATACGATCTATCCCTGGGGCTGGAACGAATCCAAGGGAGAACCGGAACGCTATTTCCACGATGTCTTCTTCCCCGACGGACGCCTTCTCTATCCGGAGGAAGCGGAAGTTTTTGCCTCCGTCACAGGAAAACCGCTCTGAGTTTTCCTTTGAATCCGGCTCAATAACGTGCCCGGACCGGCGGGACCCCTTTCTTTGGCAAAGGGGCCTCCCGGCGGATTTTTCAGAGCTGTCCGATCTTTTCTCCTGATTTTTTTCCGTTTCCCCCCCTTTCCCCTCTTGACAATTTCACGGTTTTATTGTATAATCATAGCAACAACGTTGTAGCCTGGAGTTTTTTCAAAGAATGCTGACGATCAAAGATGTGGCGAAAGAAGCGGGAGTAAGTTTTTCCACGGTCTCGGTGGTGCTTGGAAATCGGACCTCCAAGGTGACAATCGCCGAAAAGACCCGGGCAAAGGTTCTGGAATGCGCCGCGCGGATCGGATACCGCAGAAATGCTCTCGCTTCCCAGATGCTGACCGGAAAAACCAATATCATTGCCATGCTGTCGGAAATGGTCCGTTACGAATTCACGTTCCGGACGATCGCTGCCGCGAGCACCGAAGCGGAGCTGCACGGTTACTATGTGAAACTGGTCAATCTGCAGGAGTTCACCGGGGATACGATGGAACGGCGCCGTCTGTTTGATCTTCTTCTGGAACAACGACCGGCCGGAATCATCATCAAAAACCGTTTTCCGGAACTGGAATATCTGATCCGGGCGGCGAAGGAGTGCAAAATTCCCGTTGCGGTTCTGGATGACGTCGTCAAAAACGCGGATGTGCTAATTGTCTCCGATGACGAAGAAGGTATTTCGAGAGCCGTGAGTTATCTTGCCGGGTTCGGTCATCGCAGGATCGGTTTTTTTTCCGATGGACTGAAGGAAGGAAAATTCTCCCAGATCCGCTTCACGGCATTCCAGAAAGCGATGCGGACACAGAATTTGGAACAGAATCCGGCATGGAACTGCACCCTGGATTACTACCACAATCAGAAAATCCGGGAATTCCTTGCAGAGCTGTTTGCCGGTCACAAACCGAAACCGACCGCGTTCTGCTGCGCATCGGACCTGATCGCGTTACGGGTGCTGACCAGTCTTCAGAGACTCGGAATCCGGGTTCCGGAAGAGGTTTCCCTGATCGGCTATGGAGGAATTCATTTCACGGAACTGACCGATCCCTCGCTGACGACCGTTTTTCAGAATTTTGAAGAGATGGGACAGTATGGCGTGAAATATATCATGGATTTTCTGAATCATAAAACAAAAGAGCATGTGCAGCAGATCATCCCGACCAGAATTCTGGAGGGGGAGTCCGTCGCGGCACCGAACCGGGGAGAGAGAGAATGAAAGAAGATCTTGCGCGGGAATGTTTTACACTCATTGAACTTTTAATTGTCATTGCGATCATAGCGATTCTATCCTCATTGCTTCTTCCGGCACTGAACGGGGCCAGGAGCAAAGCCCTGACCATCTCCTGCGCCAGCAATGAAAAACAGATCGGAACGGCGCTGCACGGCTATCTCGGAGACAACAACGGCTCTTTTCCGCATGGAATTCCCGCCAACAGTTCCGAAGCCTATCTTTACTGGCCGGGCCGTCTGGCCGGCGTGAATGACAACAACACCTTGAAACCCGGTCCTTACGGACTCAGCTGGAATCCTCTGAGCGGGAGGAAAGGCTCCTTTGTGTGTCCGGCGGAGGTTCTTCCGATCAACAGGGGAACTGCCTACCACTACACGCATTATGTCGGCAACGGCTATCTGATCGGAACGAGCATCAGCCATACGAAACCGCACAACACATCTCAGGTGAAACGAGCCTCGGAGACCTTTTTCGCCTCGGACAATCAGTCGTATTATGATGCGACTGCGGACTGGGACGCCACCGTCATCAGTTTCCGGCACGGGAGCGGCGACGGCCGCCCGGATATCATCGTGGAAGGATCGAAAAAAGTCCACGGGACCGCCGGAATCCCCTCCCCCGGAGGGATCTCCAATGCGCTCTGGGTCGATGGTCATGTCTCGACTCTGACCTATGCCGCTCTTCAGGCGATCCGGGACGACAAAAACCGGATGGGCGGTGCCGCCATTCTGAAACGGGGATATCAGAATGATTATTGAAAAATCAACTATATACAGAAAAGGGGAGCTGACGCCCCATGTGACGATCCGACCCGCTCAAATGAAGAGGCTGTTTTCCCTGATAAATGCACGCCGGAATGCGCATGCGGTTCCCGGCGTTTTTCCGGGTCCGGCAGTCTCTTTTTTTCAGATTTTTTCACCTGTCCACCCTCTTGACAAAAACGGGGTTTTAGTTTATAATTAGATTAAATAAAATTATATCAAAAACTATATCATACATAAAAACAGAGAAAGTCTTGACCAGCCATGCGCGTTCAGGAACGGTTGAAGCGGTATATTGAAAACGAAATTGCAGCGGGGAATCTTCACCCGGGCGACCGTCTTCCGTCGCTGCGAAGTCTGTCGGAACTCCTCGGGGGGAGTTATGTGACTATGCGCTCTGCCATGGAGAAATTGCGGAAGGAGCACGTTGTGGTCGTCAACAACACGGGCAGTTATCTTTCCGGAACCAACAAGATCCGGATCCGTCTCAACATCATCGGGAGCGATCTTTCCGTTGAAGCCATGAGGCGTCTCCTGAACAAGCACCTTGCCAATACGGAACTGTATCTGGATCTCGACATCCATGAAAACGGGGAAATCCAGACTCTGGAGCATCTGAAAAAAATCCAGAGCAGCTATTCGGCTGTGCTCACGATCGACAGTCCGATCCACTCCAGCGATGATCATCTGCCCGCCGCCTCTCTGAAAGAGTTTCCCGACTACGAACAGCATCTTTCCGGGCTGAAAATTCCCGAGGGCAGAAATTTTGAGTTTGCCCTTCCCTTCATCAACGAAACGATGGCCATGGGGATCAATACGAACCTGATGGAAAAAATCGGATTCGATCATCGGAAAATCACTTCGGATTTCGACTGGTGGGAGGAATATGTGGAAAAATGCAGATGCCACAATCTGCCGCCTTCGATTCTGCATTGGGATCGGAAACATCTGTTCCTGATCACCATTTTTTTCAATCTGCTCCTTTCGCTGAGCAGCTACTCGCCGGAAAAATACTTTGGAAAGGAGCCGCTCTTCCGAACACCCGGAGGACGAAGATTCCTGAAAATTCTGTCAGATATCCGATTTGTGGAGAGTTCGCTTCCCGCTTCCACGGGATTTTTCCGGAATGAAACCCCGTTTCTTTTCCAAATCGGGAGCTGGATTACGATTCAGAACAACAATTCCGCGTATCCGGGAATTGCCATCGATTCGCTGAAGGTGATCCCCTACCGCAAGAAAAAGGGAAGAAATATCTGTCTCCAGAGCTGCTCCATTCTTGAAGTATGGTTCCGGGAAACGCTCGTGCGGGAAGAACGCAAACGGGTCTGGAATCTCATGAAAATCATGACCTCCCGCGATTTCCAGCTCGACTACTGCCGCGAGACCGGGCGGATCTCCTCGCTCAGAGACATTTATCCAACCGAATATTACTGGAACCGGAACGGCCGCTGGAACGCCTTCTTTCCGGATCCGGAGGATCAGATTCTCTATCAGCAGCAGCTCTTCAACCGGAACATCTCAGGGATCATCAGCACTCTGCTGGAGATGTATGTCTTCGACCACGCGGATACCGAGGCCATACTCACTCAGCTGGATCTGAAAAAGAGTTTCCCGAAAATCAACAAATAACCAGAAGCGCATCAGAAAAGGAGGTTTCATGATTCAGAATAATCCGGAAAATGTTTTGAAAAATTCTGGACACGATTCAGACTCCGGCGGACACCCTTCCCGGAAACCGGGAAAAAGTCTTCCGCGTCCAGTTTTCACACTCATAGAGCTCCTTGTGGTCATTGCGATCATCGCCATCCTTGCTGCCATGCTTCTGCCGGCGTTGCAGCGGGCAAAAGACGCAGCTTACGGCATCACCTGCTCCTCGCAGCTGAAGCAGATCGGCCTTGCCAACGCCCAGTATATAGGCGACAACAACTCCTATTTTGTCCCATTCAGCGGTCTCGGAAAGGAAAACGCCGGTTCCGGAAACGCACAGAGGAGAAGATGCTATGTTCATCTTCTGGCGCGCTATCTGGGCGGCAATCCCACAGAAGAGGATATGGAGACCTATCAATATGCAAGCGTAAATGAACCAGCCTATCGAAGGCTGATGGGAAAACTCTGGCATTGTCCGAAATGCGTCAAACGTCACACGGCAAGCGCGCTGAAAGTCGGCAGCTGCTACGCCATGAACGGTTTGAACGGGAATGACAGTGAAAACGGATTCGTTTACAACAACGATGCCGGCTGGTGGACCTTTCCCTATCTCGCCAGGAAAAGTTCCGAGGTTCGAAGAAATGCCATCTTTCTTTCCGATGATGGCGGAAGTCAGGATAATCACTACAACATGCTGATGCCCCACACGACGATCCGATCCACCCAAATGAGCAAACTATCTACCTTGATGGATGAAATGCACTCCGGTATGCGCTGGAACTACCTGTTTTCCGACGGACACATCCAATCCATGCACCCCTCCCGCACAGGGACCGGTGATTTCAAGGACATGTGGAGCATTCGCTGACAGGAACAAAGAAAGGATTCAAGATGAACGCTGTTCCAAGAGTCTGGATCGAAGAAAATTTCCAGGAGTTTTCCCCGGAAAGCGAGAGGGAGCTACGTACAGAACTCCATACGGAAAAGATCGGAAACGGACTGTTTCGTCTGCATGCGGAAGTCCGGAACGTGTCGAACCGAACCCGGAAAATCAAACTGATTCTGGAAGCGGAAACCCTCTTCCGTCCGGACCACTACCTGATCCCCTGCATTCTCTACAACGGCAACGATTACGGAAATCTGGACTCTCCCCGCGGACTGCTCCGCGACGGAACCCCCTGGGTCTTTGCCTACGACCGCGAGGGCATTCCCTCCTGCACGATCACCGAGGATGCCTCCCATGTGTTTGCCATGTTCGCTTCCGATGAATCCCCGGAGACTCTCCGCTCCTCCTGCTCGCTGATCCGTAACGGGGACGGGACATACCGTCACCGGATCTTTTATCCGGTCACCGAAGCCCCCGTCACCTATGCGAACAAAAACCGCATGGAAAAGCGATACGACGAATGGATCGAACTTGCACCGGGGGATGTTTTCCGAACCTTCTGCTGCATGTATGAGGGAACGCCCCGCTGGAAAAATTACGGATTCACCAATGTGTTCGATGCCGCATGGAATGTTTTGAAACACGATTGCCCGCGGGTCCTCCCGATGGAAGAGGTCTGGCGTCTGGGCATCGCCTTCTGCCGCGCCATGAACTACGAGTTGAACGGAAAAAAGGAGATCCGGGGAGCCTTCGGCGATGTAACCCATTCGGTCGGGAACCATATTCCGAAGCCGGACATCAGCCCGAATCTGACCTTGAAGGACATTGAAGAGAATCCCTCTCTGAACTTTTTCCGGATGGACGAATACAAACCGGCGGGAATCGGCTTTTCCTCACAGGCATTCATGAACTGCCGGGTCCAGATGGCGGATGCTCTGCGAAACCACAAAGAGCAGCAGCTGAACGATGCGCTCGAAATTCTCGACGGACGGCTCGCGCTCCAGCAGGAAAACGGACTGATCCTCCTGCCGGACGAACAGACGACCGATCCCTGTCACATGGGCTGGGGAGCCGTGGAACTCGCCCGTATCTTCCGTCTGCTGAATTCGTACGGAATCGACGGCAGCCGGTTTCTGAAAGGAGCGGAAAAACTCTGCCGATTTTTCCTGTCCGCCTGGCACGACGATTCCGGATTCGGCAAACAATGGGATCGCGACGGGAACTGTCTGAATCCGACCGGTTCCGTCGGCGGATTTGCCCTGATGGGACTAACCGAGGTCTGGCGGATCTCCCGCGATCCCTCGTATCTCGCCTGCATCCGGAAAGCGATGGAGTTCTATTTCCGTCGCGATCTGGCAAATTTCATCTGTACCGCCGGAGCCATCGACTGCTCCAGCGTCGACAAGGAATCCGCCTATCCGTTTCTCCACTCGGCGCTGATTCTCTACGAAGAACTGAAAGAACCGCGCTTTCTGGAATTTGCGGAACAGGCGGGATACTATCTCTGCTCGTGGATTTTCTGCTACAACGCCCTGTACGACAAAGATTGCGATTTCACGCATCTGAACTACCACACGGCAGGCGGAACGGCAATCTCGGCGGAACATCATGCGATTGATCCCTATGGAGCGGTTTTCATTCCGGATTTTCTGCGTCTTGCGGAATACACGGGCAATGCGCGCTGGAACGAGGTCGGACGACTGGTCTGGTTCAATGCGATCCAGTGCATCACGACGGAGGAATCGGGACTTCTGCATGGTCTGCGCCGTCCGCTCGGAGCGCAGAACGAGGGATTCTTTCAGGCGCGCTGGACCAAATACCGTTCCGACTGCAATGCGCGAGGACATCTCAACGATTATCTCGGAGTCTGGCTTTCGACCTTCCGGCTCAGTTCCATTCTGGAACTGGAAAGCACGGGAAACAAATATGCAGAAACCTTGGTTCAAAATCAATAAAAATAAGGAGACCCCATGCGAAAAAAAATGTTAAGCGTTCTGCTGCTGACTGCCGCGACACTGCTCCCGGCCGCCGCGCCATTCTATGTGGCGGGCCCCAGAAGCTCCATCAATCTCGCCGGAGAGTGGCAGGCGGCCACCGCCGACACCTTGAGTTTGAAAAAACTCCCCCAGAACCTCAACTGGAAAACGAGCACCGTTCCGACCAGAGGAGGCTCCATTCTGCCGAAGTCCGTCAACAGCTGGGGATATCCGCCGGGACATCCCGTAGAAGCGTATCTGGAAAAGGACCGGAAAACCTTCAAAATCAAAAAGGATCTCAGCGCCTGGTACCGCAAAAGCGTTGACATTCCCGCGGATGCGCTGAAAAATCATACGGTGCATCTTGTGATCGGCGCAGTCGCGTTCCGCTCCGTCTTTCTGGTGAACGGGCAGCTTGCCGGAGCGTCGATTCAGGCGACTCTGCCGCGGGATGTCCAGATCACGAAATATCTTCGTCCGGGGAAAAATGAGATTGTCATCGGCTTCACCGGCCGCGAAGGACTGGTCGATGTGAAGAACAACACCTATCTTGCTCCCAGCGCGGGCATCTCAAGCGGCATCCACAATACGATCCGTCTGGATTTCCGCCCGCTGGTCGCGGTGGACGATGTCTTTGTCAAAACGAAAGTCAGAAAGCCGCGGATCGAGTTTGAACTCACGCTGGTCAACCGGGGAGGAAAAGAGGCGATGGTCTCCCCGCAGATCGTCATCCGCTCGCAGCAGGATCCGAACATCATCTACACAACGCTCCACGGAACTCCGGTTCGGATTCCTGCGGGCGGAGAAGTCAGGAGCAGCGTGGTTTCCGACTGGAAGGCGCCGGTGCTCTGGGATCTTCACACCCCCGTGCTTTACGATGCCGAAATCCGGCTGCTCGACGGAAACAAACTCGCCGACATCACCAGCCAGAGTTTCGGGTACCGGGAATTCGAAATCCGCGGACGCGATTTCCTTCTCAACGGAAGACGCGTGGTTCTGCTGCGCGGCAGCACGCTTGCCGGCATCGACTCTCCCGATTTCATCCCGATGTGGGATGGATACGGGAAACTGAATTCCAACCGTCTGCATCTCGGGTTCTGCAATCCGAATTTCATCCGTCTCGGCGACCACACGGGCTATCTGGTGATTCCCGAGGCCGCCTGGTGGCATGTGGATCAGTATCCACATGAAAAGGCGCACGCATGGCTTCCGGGAACCCTCGAATACTACAAGGGCTGGATCAAACATCTGCGCAACCATCCCTCGATTGTGATCTGGTCCCTTGCGAACGAGACCTTCTGGAACCGGACCGGAAAAGAGGAGATGGCGATTGCGAAAAAACTGATCGAAACGGTCCGCTCGATGGACGACACCCGTCCGCTTCAGGGTGATGCCGAGATCACCTGGAACAATCAGCTTGACATTCTCAACATCCACTATCCGGAATGGAACGCCGGCGAGATCAACACCACCTATCCGAACGCCGGCGTGAACATGCCGAACGATACCTGGTATCTGCGGAAAGGCAAGGGGATCAAATCCTGGCGCGCGGAATTCGACTGGGACCGCCCGCTGGTCATCGGGGAATACTTCTGCAATTCCGATGCACAGGTCGAGGAATATTCCAGCTTCATGGGCGACAGCGTCTTCGACTCGGAAAAATGGGCGAAACAGCGCCTGACCGGACTCGGTTCGCAGAACTCCGAGGACTTCATGGAAAATCTCTTCACGGAAACGCTGAAGAAATACACCACGGAATACCGCACCATCGGTGTCGCGGGAATGAACATCTGGACCGGCGAAAAAGACCGCTTCATGCCGCAGCAGGTGGTCCGGCCCCTTGATTTTCATCCGAATGCGGACGCCGGAAAACCGTTCCACAGAAACGTGGTCGCCCTGAACGACGGACGCATTCCCCTCAAGCTCCTCCGCGCCTCGCTGACGATGAACGGAACCATTCTCTGGCAGAAGGAATACCGCTTCCACATTCCCTCCGGCTCCAAAAAGGAACTCGACCTTGCCATTCCGATGCCGAAGGTGACAAAACCCGCCTCCGCGGAACTGCTGGTCGCTCTTTTCACCCAGCACAATCCGGCGTATGCTCCAACCGAGGTCAGCCGCTATCAGGAGGAGCTGTACATCGTTCCCGAAATCCGTCTTGACAAACTCAAGGGGAAAATCGCGGCTCCGGGCATGACCTCCGCTCTGAAGAAAACGCTGGCGCTTTACGGGGCGGACCCGGTTTCCGACCGGATCTCCCCGCAGACCAGACTGGTGGTTCTCGCCTCCGGCGCCCTTCGCAAGGAGATGGGGGATTCTCTCAGCCGATTTGCGGAAAACGGAGGAACGGTTCTGATTCTCCCGCAGGAGTCGTGGCAGCCGTTCCGTCTGGAGTTTCCGGAACGCGACAAGGATCATGCCGCAACGCAGGCATGGGTGCGCACCCCCTCCCATCCGGCGCTCAAAGGAATGAAAAAAGGACAGTTCAGCTTCTGGAAACCGAACAACATCGTCTCGATCGCCACCTTCAAGAAACCGTTCGACGGCGCCTTTGAACTTCCGCTTGACTGCGGCGGACGCTTCGGCATGCGCTGGACCCCCCTTCTGGAAATTCCCGTCGGGAAAGGCGCGTTTCTCCTGACGACCTTCGATCTGGAAAAGGCGGCGCAGGCCGATCCCGGTGCGCGCCAGCTTCTGGCCAATCTTCTCGAATACGGCTGTTCCCGGATGCCGGAAACGGGAAAAGCTCTGAATCTTCTGGCGGGCACCAATACGGCTCTGACGGAAGCGCTGGAGCTGGCCGGAGTCGCTTTCCAAAACGGCGTCGGAAGCACCGGACCCGTGCTGGCGGACGCCTCCGCCGACTGGACGGAAGCCGTTCAGAAGGAACTGAAGCAGGCGTTGAATCAGGGAAGAACGGTCTGGCTTCACAATTTTGATCCGTCGACGATCTCGAAGGCCGCACCCCTGTTTCCGTTCCAGCCGGTTCTGGTGAAAAAACCGGACGGAGTGGAAGGCGCAGTCGTCCGCTCCGACGCGCCGCTGATGAACGGACTGGCCAATTTTGACTTCTTCTGGTACCGCGAAACGACAGGCGGACATGGCCGTCTTGCCAAAAAAGTCGTTGCAAAAACCGGTGACTGGATTCTCGAAACGCCCTGGAACGACGACTGTGAAAAACTGGTCTCGCCCGCCTTTCTGACCACGATCAAATCCGGCCGGGGAACCCTTCTTTTCGACACTCTCCGCTGGGAGAATGCGACCTCGTCGGAAACGGACAAGGCACTTCGCATCGTCTCTCTCCTGGCGCACAATCTCGGAGTCTCCTTCCAGCCGAAACGGACGCCGCACTACAAACGCTTCTTTGTCGATCTCAGGAAATTCGCCAACATGGGCTACTACGACCGCGTTGAAAACGACGGCAAAGGCGGATGGACCGATCAGGGGAAAAACGATATGCGTTTCTTCCTCATCAATCACACCGGCAAGATCAACGGAGCCGACGACGGCATGGATGTGCCGGTTCCCGATTTCCCGACCAAAGTTGATTTCCAGAAGGTCGTCTATCAGCTGATTGATCCGAAAGCAAACGGCGGGAAAGCCGTCATCAGTCTGGGAAGTGAGAAATTCGGGCGGAAACTGCCGCGGCAGGCGGGCCCCTTCCCGGTCGGGGAAAAGGCGGACATCCTCTGGTTCCTCCATTCCGCAGGCTGGACCGGACCGACCGGCAGCATGATCGCCGAATACACTCTGACGTATGACGACGGCACCTCCGTCCGCATTCCGATCCGGATGGGCATGGAGGTCGGTGACTGGCACAATCCGAAAGCCTTCGGCGCCGCCACCGTCGCCTGGACCGGTGCGAATCTGTTTACCTCCCGCATCGGCATCTGGACCTATCCCTGGAAGAATCCGCATCCGGAAAAGACGATCCGCTCCATTGCGCTGAAAGGCGGTCTCTCCCAGGCGCAGTATGTGCTTCTGGCTATCGCCGGGGGCGTCGCCGCGGACGAGACCAGTGAAACCGTGGCCGCCTGGAACTTCGAAAATCAGAACTATGCCGAAAAAATCTGGCATCCGAAGACCGCACCGGAAAGGGTCGGGGACGGATTCCGCTTCGGCGAAGGACGCTATTTCGGATCGCCCCTCCGAAAAACCGCCGTCCCGGAAACGATGAAAACGCCGTACAGTCTCTTCGTGGAGTTCACTCCGGAAGCCGCTCCCGACGGGTATATGTCCGGAATCGTTCAGATGTGCCACTATCTGAAATGCGGATTCCGGATCGTCCTTCACAAGGACCTCCGGATCAATGTCGAGATCTTCCCCGGCGACGGCAGAAAAGTCTGTTACCTTCGCTCGAAAAGTCCGCTTACCCTCGGACGCCGCACCAGCTGCGAACTGAAATTCGACGGGAAAAAAGCCATTCTTCTGGTCAACGGGAAGCTCGACACCATCCTCGACTGTCCCTTCCCGAAGGAGTTCAGCGGAGACATCATGTTCGGAAACGCCTCGGGCCAGGCGTATCATTTCAACGGGAAGATCCATTCTGTCGCGATCCGGAAACAGAATCCCTGACAGGCATCGTTTTCCCCCTCCCCTGTCCGTGCCGTCCGGATCGACGGCACGGGCTGCGCGACTCCCCCCGCCGGAACACAAAGGGGGCGTTTCCCGATCCGATCAACCCTGATTGCCTCCCCCCGACTTCCCGAAATATCTTGGCCGAATGCGGCAGAGGTCAGACGATCTCGCCAAAAAGAGTCATTGCCGTGGCATGGGTGATGCGAATATTCAGCACATCGCCGTTTTCCAGTTTGCCTTTCGGTTCAAAAACGACGAGTTTGTTCAGTTCGGTTCGTCCGCTCCAGCGTGCGGCGTTGCGCTTGCTGACGCCTTCGGCAAACACCTCCAGAACCCGGCCGACAAATTGATCGTTCGCACCGGCGGAATATCTGGCAAGCTCCTCCAGAAGGATCTGATTTCTTTTTTCCTTGATCTCCTGAGGAACGTCATCGACCATGCGTTCCGCGGCAAGCGTTCCTCTGCGCGGGGAGTATTTGAAAATAAACGCATTGTCGAATCCGACCCGGTTCATCATGCGGCGGGTGGCTTCGAAATCCTCGTCGGCTTCACCGGGGAAGCCGACAATGATATCCGTTGAAAACACGATTTCCGGACAGAGCGTTCTCAGTCGGTCCACAATGTTCCAGTACTGTTCCGCGGTGTACGGACGGTTCATCGCCTTCAGAATCCGGTCGGACCCGGACTGCAGCGGCAGATGAATGCTCTTGCAGACCTTCGGCGTATGCGCGATTGCCTCTATCAGGCGCGTATTGAAAAACGCCGGATGCGGCGACGTGAAACGGATCCGCCGGATGCCGTCGATCTTCGCAATGGCCTCCAGCAGATCGGCAAACGGCGAAACATCATCCGGGAAGGAGAGTCCGTCGATTCCATAGGCGGCGACATTCTGTCCCAGCAGCATGATCTCCTTGACGCCGGAATCCGCCAGACGGCGCGCCTCCTCCAGAATTCCCTCCGGCGACCGGCTGCGTTCGCGACCGCGGGCGTAGGGCACAATGCAGTAGGAACAGAAGCGGTTGCACCCCCGCATAATGGAGATGAAATCGGAAAACGAATGTTTCCGCGTATGAGCGTCGATCCCGTCGACATCCTTCAGATTGTCGTGTCCGGTCGATTCGATTTTCCGCTGTTCCGCAAGGGCGGCGACGATCTCAGGCAGTTCGTGGATTTTGTCGGTTCCGACCGCGAAGTTCAAATGAGGAATGGTTTTCAGCAGTTCCGCTCCGCGGCTCTGCGCCATGCACCCCATGATTCCGAACAGCAGATTCGGTTTTTCCTCTTTCAGGCGCACCAGAATGCCGAGCTTGCCGATGGCTTTGCGCTCCGCCTGATCGCGCACGCTGCAGGTGTTCAGGAGAATCAGATCGGCGGACTGCTCATCGGAAACGATGGTGTGTCCATCGGCGGCGAGCATGGCGGCCGCGGCATCGCTGTCGCGTTCGTTCATCTGACAGCCGTAGGTTTTGATGTAGATCTTCATCGGCGGAATCAATCGGCTTTGAGAACGGCCATGTTGTTGCGATGGATGATTTCGCTGTCGGCGTCACAGCGGAGAATGTCGTGAATCTCGCAGCTCTGACAGCCGATGAGTTTCATGCAGTCTTCGGAACTGAAGTTGGTCAGTCCCTTGGCGACCAGTTCGCCTTCGAGGGAACAGACCTCCACAATGCTTCCGCGCTTGAACGACCCCTGCACGAATTTCATGCCCGCCGGGAGCAGACTGCTTCCATGGGTCACCAGCGCCTGAACCGCTCCGGAGTCGATGATGATCTTGCCCGAGGACTTCGCAAAAGTCGCCAGCCAGCGTTTGCGGGACTCCACTTTTGCCCGGTGATGCGGAAGGAAAACCGTTCCCACATCCTCTCCCCGGAAAATCTTCTCAATGACATGCGAATCCTTTCCCGACGCGATCCAGAGACACTCCCCGGCGGAATTCAGGATCTCCGCACACCGGAGTTTCGACTTCATTCCTCCGATCGACATGCTGCTGTCATCGGTTCCGGTGGCCATTCGGCGCTGTTCATCGGTCACGCCTTCGACCAGCGAGATGCGTTCTCCGAGGGAACCGTCCGGATTCGGGCGCATGAGTCCGTCCACCGTCGTCAGAATGATGGCCAGATCGGACCGGGTCATGGAGGCCAGCAGAGCGGCGAGAATATCGTTGTCGCCGAATTTGAGCTCATCCACGGAGACCGGGTCGTTCTCATTGATGATCGGCAGAACATCCTGCGCCAGCAGCGACTCAATGCAGTTCAGCGCATTCAGATGCCGCTCGCGGGAACGCAGGTCCTCCGCGGTCAGCAGAATCTGCGCGGCCTGGAATCCAAGTTTTGCGCACTCCGCCTCGTAGACGGACATCAGACGGATCTGCCCGATGGCCGCCAGCGCCTGCACCTCGGAAAGCCGCCGGGGCCGTTTCTTCAGCCCGAGACTGCGCATCCCGGTCCCCACCGCCCCGGAGGAAACCAGCAGCACCTGAATTCCGGCATCCCGCACCGTTTTAATCTGACGGATCAGAACCGCCAGCGCCTCCGGATCCGTCAGCAGCCGCGTTCCGGCCTTAATCACGATTCGTCTGCATGAAGCGACGAGTTTTTTTCTGACCTCAATATTCTTATCCATTTTTCAGGAATCCTGTTGTCCCCGCTTTTCCGGGAAAGCGGCGCTCTCCCGGAACACCTTCCGCGGCGAATCCGAATCAGACCGCCTTTTTTGCACTTTTCGACTTGTCCGCACCGCGCTTGATCAGAACGGGTGCTCCGCCTTCCACGGTTTTTTTCGTGATGATGCACTTCTCGACATCGCCCCGGGAGGGAACATCATACATGATATCCACCATGATTCCCTCGATGATGGAACGCAGTCCGCGGGCGCCGGTACCTTTTTCGCACGCCTTGTCGGCGATGGCCTCCAGCGCCCCCTTTTCGAATTCCAGCTTGACGTTCTCCATCGCCATGAGCTTCTCATACTGCTTGGTGATCGCATTTTTCGGCTCGACGAGAATCCGCATGAGATCCTCTTTGGAAAGCGGTTCCAATGAGGTCACCACCGGCAGTCGTCCGATAAACTCCGGAATGATTCCGTATTTCACCAGATCCTCCGGTTCGGCCAGGGCCAGCGCCTTGGAACTGTCGAGCTCCACCGCCCGCTGCTCATCGGACTTCTGCTGGTTGAATCCAAGAACACGCTTGCCGACTCGGCGCTGAATCATCTTATCCAGCCCCACGAACGCTCCGCCGCAGATGAACAGAATGTTGGAGGTATCCACCTGGATATACTCCTGATTCGGATGCTTCCGTCCTCCCTTCGGCGGAACATTGGCAATGGTGCCCTCCAGAATTTTCAGGAGCGCCTGCTGAACGCCTTCCCCGGAGACGTCACGCGTAATGGAGACATTCTCCCCTTTTTTGGCGATCTTGTCGATCTCATCCACGTAGATGATTCCGATCTGCGCCTTTGCGACATCAAAATCCGCCGCCTGAAGCAGACGCAGAATGATATTCTCCACATCCTCTCCCACATATCCCGCTTCGGTCAACGTGGTTGCATCGGTGATGCAGAAAGGCACCTCGAGCATTTTTGCCAGGGTTCTGGCCAGGAGCGTCTTTCCGGAACCGGTCGGTCCGATCAGAAGGACATTGCTCTTTTCGACCTCGATATCGGAATCCTCACTTCCCGCGGACTCCCGGCTTTTCAGGCGCTTGTAGTGGTTGTAGACCGCCACGGAAAGAATTTTCTTGGCCGTGTTCTGCCCCACCACGTATTTATCGAGTTCCGCCTTGATCTCCGCGGGCTTTGGCACTTTGATCTGCGCCACCGGGAGCGGCTGCTTCGACGGATCGGCTTTGGTTTTCGACGGATGAATCAGCTCCTCGCACGTCTCCACGCAGCTCTGGCAGATGGAGGCGCCGCTTGGACTGGAAATAATCTGTCCGACACCGGGTTCGTTCGCGAGACGCCCGCAGAAGGAACAGCGCGGAATCTCTCCGCCATTGTGATCGTTCGCCATGCTTGCAACCCCCGTCAGGCTCTGTGTGGAATGATGCTGTCGACAATGCCGTACTTCACGGCTTCCTCCGCGGACATGAAATAATCGCGGTCGGTATCACGAGTCACCTTCTGAATGCTCTGTCCCGTGTGGGCGGCAATGATCTGATTGAGCTTGGTGCGCATTGCGAGAATCTCTTTTGCCTGAATGTCGATATCGGCGGCGGTTCCTTCGGAGCCTCCGCGCGGCTGATGAATCATGACACGGGCGTTCGGAAGAGCAAAGCGCTTTCCCTTCGTTCCCGCGCAGAGCAGAACGGCGGCCATGCTCGCAGCCTGGCCGACACAGTAGGTCTTCACGTCGCAGGAGATCACCTTCATGCAGTCGAGAATCGCGAGACCCGACGTAATCACGCCGCCCGGACTGTTGATATACATGTCAATGTCTTTTTTCGGATCCTCGGACTGCAGATACAGCAGTTCCGCCACGATCAGATTCGCCACGGTGTCATCAATCGGCGTTCCGAGAAAAATGATTCTGTCTTTGAGCAGACGCGAATAGATATCGTACCCGCGCTCCCCCTGCCCGGTCTGTTCAACCACCATCGGAACAAGCATTGAATTCTTAATCATGCAATTCTCCTTCGATTATTCTCCGGACCGGAGTTTGAAGATTCCGGCCCGTCGTTGCAACCCTTTGCTGCCACCTTTCGTGCACTTCCTCGCTTCGCCGCGAACCATCGGAGGGACCTTCCCTTTGCGGCAACCCTTTGCTGCGCCCCTTTGCGGCGATCCTTCGCTGCCGCCTTCGTACCTGGGTTCCTCGTGCACTTCTCCGCTTCGCAGCGATCCTTCGTATCTGCATCCCTTCGGTTCCGGCCTTCCGGAAATCCGCCGCGAAGTCCGCAACGGTCCGGAAATCCGGACTCTTCACAGGAAGAAGGATGGGGAAGAGACCCCATCCCGTCTTTCCGGCCGAAACCGGCCGTTTCCGCGATTCGGAAACGTCACACTTCCCGGATGTCCGCTTTGTCCGCGATGAAGTCCAGCACCTTGCCGGTCAGCAGATCCGCGTGAATCTCGCCGATTGCTCCGTTCCGGCGGATCGCCTTGAGAACATCTTTTTCCTTGTAGCCGAAATAGGAGCTCATGCTCCGGATCTGGGCATCGAATTCATTCTTGGACACTTCGATCTTTTCGTTTTCGGCGATTTTCCGGATCACAAAGAATTTCCGGAGATTCTTCTCCGCTTCCTTCTTCGCCTCTTCCAGATGTTTTTCCTTTTCCGCTTTGAATTTTTCCACATCGGCCTCGCTGCGGACGAGCTGATTGGCCAGTTTGGTGAATTCGCGCTCGGTTTCGCCTTCCACGATGGATTTGGGCAGATCGAATGCGCCGGCCTTGTTCAGCAGCAGTTCCAGAATTTTCTCGCGGGCGGCGTTCTTTTTGTCGTTTTCGATCTTGAATTCGATGGATTTCTTCAGATCCTCATGAAGCTTCTCCACGCTTTCGACATGGAGTTTTTCCGCCAGTTTGGCCTCGTCTTCGACGGGCTGCTTGCGCTGAACCTCGCTGACCTTCACGGTGTATTTGACTTTTTTGCCGGCGAGTCCCTGTTCGCGCCAGTCGGCGGGGAATTCAGCGGTGAACTCGCGGGTTTCCCCGGCCTTGACGCCCGTCAGAGCGGCATTGGCGCCGGGCACATATTCCGGATCATGAAGCCAGATCCACGCCTCATCGGCCTTCGCCATCCGTTTCAGGGAGGGAGAGGCATCCTCGGCGGGCTGGAAATCGGACTCGTAGGAGACCTTCAGCATATCGCCGGCAAGGGCTTCGGTTTCCACCTTGACATCGTCGGCATAGATCTCCTTCAGGCTGGCGAGACGTTCGGCGATCTGCTTGTCGGCGTCTTCGCCCTTCGGCACCTCGACGGAAAGCGCCTTGTAATCCGGCAGATCGAATGCGGGAGCAATTTCGATGGTCGCCTTGAAGGAGTATTCCTTGCCGGCGGCGGGCATGACTTTTCCATCATCCAGCCCCGTGACGGCGACCAGGTCGAGATCGGCCTGCATCTTCTCGATTGCGGCATTCTGAAGCTGCTTGGCGGTGTCTTCCACGATGTTCTGAGCGAATCTGGCCTTGACGAGAGCCGGAGGGACTTTGCCTTTTCGGAATCCCTGAATCTGCACTTCGCGGGAGATCTCTTTCACGATATTGTTAAAAGTCTTTTCGACTTCCGTCGCCGGAATTTTCACGGAGGCTTCCCGGGTGCAGGGAGCGGTTTCCTGAAACTCGATCTGAATCGAGTTCTTCAAAGAGTCAGCAGACATGCTATCCACCTTTCCATTGCGTTACTGTGATAATTGACACTAAAATCGTGTTTATAAAAATACTGAACTTATGAATATAACAGCTGGCGACAAATTTTCCAGTCCCATTTCCAAAAAAAAAGAGGAAATGAAGACTTTTTTTTCAAATTTTCCTCTCTTTGCCTATTGACAAGTTCATTTTTTGATATATCTTCCATAGAATAACAAAACGTGTGAAACAGCAGGCATACATTGCACCCTGTACCAATGTTGAGGAGCAGCCATGGCGGATACACCAAAACTCATTGTATTGTCGGAACAGTTCAGAGGCAAGGTCTTTGAGCTGACGAAGGATATTCATACCGTCGGTCGCGTCGAGGAGCGCGACATCTGCATCAAGGATCCTTCCATCAGTTCCTACCATGCGGACTTCATCAAGAAAGGCTCCACCTACATTCTCCGCGACCGCAACTCCACCAACGGAACCCGGGTCAACAACGAGCCGATCACCGAAAAAGAACTGAAAAACACCGACATGATTCAGCTCGGCGGCGTCGAAATGCTCTACGACTGCAATGACAAAAGCGGCACAAGAGAAGTGAAAACCATGACCAAGATCGACATTTCGTCGACTTCCAATCTGGGAACCTCCACCTTGAAGCGCCTCGAAACCGTTTCCCAGGGAAAGCAGAAAAGCAAAAACATCACCACGCTGGTCATTGTGATTCTGCTCGGGCTTCTTGTGCTGGCCGTGATCGTTCTGCTGGTGGTGCTGATCCTGCAGCTGAATTCCGCAAAGAACTGATCGGACACTCCGCGCACGCCTGATTCCGCAGCAGAAACTTCTTCCCCCCGGCCTCAGCCGATGATCGGCCGACAGGGAGGAAACAGTGTCTTGTTAACCAGAAAGAGAAAAGGTTTTTAAAATCCATGAACGAAAATCAGAAAAAAAATCCGCCCCCTCCGGTTCCGAACCGTTCCGGAATGCCCTCGAGACGTCCTCCGGTCTCGATTTTCATCTGGCTGCTCATCATCATGATGATTGTGACGCTGTTTGTCTACAAATACAATCCCGCCGTCGGAGCCAGAGTGGAATGGAACCAGACGACCTTCGAAAAGAAGCTCTCCGCGGGCGACATCAAAACGGCCGTCATCACACCGGAATCCGAAAACGTCCTCTATATCGAAGGGGAATACCGGAAGAGTCTCCGCCAGGCGAACTCCGATGTCACCGATCTGACCGGTCAGATCGCCCAGAAGGACTCCCGCCAGCCGGTCAAATTCTACTACGCCACACGAGTCATCAAAACCGATGCCGTCATGAAGGGACTCGACAAGGTCAAAGTCGAGGTTCTTCAGCGCGACAACTGGTGGAAAAGCCTGATTGTCAATCTGGTCATCGGCATTCTGATTATCGGATTCATCTACATTCTCTTCTCGCGGCAGCTGAAAATGGCGGGCAAAGGCGCCATGCAGTTCGGAAAAAGCCGCGCCAGAATGATTACCGCCGATGAAAACAAAAAGAAATTCGACGATGTCGCCGGCTGTGACGAAGCCAAGGAGGAAACCAAGGAAATCGTCGATTATCTCAAAGATCCTCTGAAATTCAAAATGCTCGGCGGGCGCATCCCGAAGGGGGCGCTTCTCATGGGACCGCCGGGAACGGGAAAAACGCTTCTGGCCAAGGCGGTCGCAGGCGAGGCGAACGTGCCGTTCTTTGCCATCAGCGGATCGGATTTTGTGGAAATGTTTGTCGGCGTGGGAGCCAGCCGGGTCAGAGACATGTTCGAACAGGCCCGGAAAAACGCGCCCTGCCTGATCTTCATTGATGAAATCGACGCCGTCGGCCGCTCCCGGTTCACCGGAATCGGCGGCGGACACGACGAACGCGAACAGACTCTCAACGCCATGCTCGTCGAGATGGACGGACTCGAAACCCAGGAAGGGGTCATTGTTCTTGCGGCCACCAACCGGGCGGATGTTCTGGATCCCGCCCTGCTCCGGCCGGGACGCTTCGACCGGCAGATCGTCATTGATTTGCCCGATATCCGCGGCCGCAGAAAAATTCTTGACGTTCATGCGAAAAACATCAAACTGGATCCCGCCGTCAATCTGGACACCATTGCGAAGAGCACGCCCGGATTCAGCGGAGCCGATCTTGCCAATCTGATCAACGAGGCGGCGCTTCTCGCGGCAAGGAACAACCGTCCCGCCGCCATCCAGGCGGATCTTGAGGAGGCGCGCGACAAGGTCCGCTGGGGCCGGGAACGCAAGAGCCGCAAGATCTCCGAACGCGAACGC
Organism: uncultured Victivallales bacterium; assembly: GCA_944390735.1. Classification (GTDB taxonomy): domain Bacteria; phylum Verrucomicrobiota; class Lentisphaeria; order Victivallales; family UBA1829; genus UBA1829. Next base: position 40,671 of record CALXRL010000020.1, read on the forward strand.
AGACTCACCGCATGGCACGAGGCCGGACACGCCATCGTCAATCTCCACTGCAAAAACGCAATGGGACTGCACAAGGTCACCATCATCCCCCGCGGACAGGCGTATCTGGGCGCAACCATGATGATGCCCGACGAGGACCGCTATTCCCAGAGCCGTCTGGAAATGATTGATTCCATGGTTCAGGACATGGGAGGACGCGTTGCGGAAGAGCTGGTCATCGGCGACATCACCAGCGGAGCCTCCGCCGACATCGAACATGCCACCAAGGTTGCAAAAGCCATGGTCTGCGCCTTCGGAATGAGTGAAAAACTCGGCACCGTCCAGTACGGGGAACGCGCCGATCACATCTATCTGGGCAGAGACATCACGCGCAACGAATCGTTCAGCGAGGAGACCGCGCGGGAGATTGATCTGGAAATCAAACGGATCGTCATGGAGGCGAAAGCCACGGCTACCAGAATCCTGACGGAGCATCGCGACGAACTCGACAAGCTCGCCCACGCTCTTCTGGAACGCGAAACGCTGGACGCCGCCGAAATCCGCGAACTGCTCGGAATGCCTCCCCGCGTTCCCAAAGACAGCGATGTGCTCGACGAGGCCCTTCACACCCCCGGAGCGGCTCCCGACGGAAATCAGAAACCGGAATAAGGAATGTCCGGCGTTTCCAGAACAGAGTTGGAGTCCGCCGTTTCCGAACATGACGGCACGATCCGCATCACCTGCCGGGTACAGCCGCGCGCGTCCCGGGAGGCTCTTGCCGGAATGGTGGGCGACGCATTGAAAGTCGCCCTCACCGCCCCGCCTGTGGAGGGAAAGGCCAATGCGGCTCTCTGTCTGTTTCTTGCCCGGAAGCTCCACTGTTCCAGAAGCGCGGTCTCTATTGTCTCGGGGACGACCGCGAGAAATAAGATTGTGGAAATTCAGGGTCTCTCCCGCTCCGCCGTTCTGGAGCTGCTGGCGGAACGATGACCGAGGGGTCCGGAAGGAATCCCTTTTTCATAAAAAATTCAGCTTCCGATAGAAAAATCACAAAACAATGATATACTATTCCTGTTTTTTATGGATGTATCATGATGTTTTCCCGGAAAAGAGGATGTTTCCGGCAGGAGGGAGCGCTGCATGAAAAAAATCATTGTCACGGGGGGAGCGGGGTTTATCGGATCGGCCCTGATCCGTTATCTGGTTTCCGGGGGTCTGGCGGAGGTGGTCAATCTGGACAAACTGACCTATGCGGGCAATCTGGAAAGCGTACGGGAGGTGGCGTCCTCTCCGCTCTACCATTTTGCAAAACTGGACATCTGCGACGCGGACGGATTCTCGAAACTTCTTTCGGAATTCCAGCCGGATTCCGTCATGCACCTTGCGGCGGAAAGCCATGTGGACCGCTCCATTGACGATCCCCTCTGCTTCATCCGCACCAACGTCACCGGCACGGCCAATCTTCTGCAATGTTCCCTGGACTACTGGCGCACCCTTCCGGAAGAGCGGAAAACGACCTTCCGTTTTCAGCATATTTCCACCGACGAAGTGTACGGAAGTCTCGGCAGGGAGGGTTCCTTCACGGAACAGACTCCTTACGATCCCAGGTCCCCCTATTCCGCCAGCAAGGCGTCCAGCGATCACCTGGTTCGCGCATGGCATCACACCTTCGGGCTTCCGATCCTGATCTCGAACTGTTCAAACAATTACGGTCCCTACCATTTTCCGGAGAAACTGATTCCGCTGGTCACGCTCAACGCGCTGGAGGGAAAGCCGCTGCCGATCTACGGAAAAGGGGACAACATCCGCGACTGGCTCTTTGTGGAAGATCATGCGAAAGCGCTCTGGCTCATCAATCAGAAGGGAGTTCCGGGCGAGACCTACAACATCGGGGGACACAACGAAAGAACCAATCTGGAGGTGGTGCAGACCATCTGCCGGATCCTGGATGAACTCCGTCCGAAGGAGTCGGGACGCTACGAGGATCAGATTGTCTTTGTGCAGGACCGCCCCGGACACGACCGCCGATATGCGATCGATCCGCGGAAACTCTGCACCACGCTCGGCTGGAAACCGGAGGAAAACTTTGATTCCGGCATCCGGAAAACCGTTCAGTGGTATCTGGACAACGACTGGTGGTGGCGCCCCATCCGGGAGAAAAAATATGCCGGTGAACGGCTCGGAAAAGGAGGTCCTCCATGAAAGGAATCGTTCTGGCGGGCGGAGCGGGAACCCGTCTTCATCCCGTCACACTCGGAGTTTCCAAACAGCTTCTGGCGGTCTATGACAAACCCATGATCTATTATCCGATCAGTGTTCTGATGCTGGCGGGCATCCGGGAGATTCTGATAATCACGACACCGGAGGATCAGAACAATTTCCGTCATCTGCTCGGGGACGGATCGCGGTTCGGAGTCCGGTTTTCCTATGAAGTGCAGCCGAAACCGGAGGGACTTGCCCAGGCGTTCCTGATCGGAGAATCCTTCATCGGCACCGATTCCGTCTCGCTGGTGCTGGGAGACAATATTTTCTACGGGGCCAATCTCGGATCGATTGTCCGTTCCGCGGCGGCGCGCGCAACCGGCGCAACCGTTTTCGGCTATTATGTCAACGATCCGGAACGGTTCGGCGTGGTGGAGTTCGACCGAAATTTCAAGGCGCTCTCCATTGAGGAAAAGCCGAAACACCCCAAATCCCGCTACGCCGTCACCGGTCTCTATTTTTACGACAACGATGTGGTCCGCATAGCAAAAAGCATCCGGCCGTCGGAGCGGGGCGAACTGGAGATCACCGCGGTCAACTGCGACTACCTGAGGCGCGGACTTCTTCATGTGGAGCGCCTCGGACGCGGGTACGCATGGCTCGACACCGGAACCTGCGACTCCATGCTCGACGCGGGAAACTTCATCCGCACCATCGAAACCAGACAGGGCCTTCAGGTCGCCTGTCTGGAAGAGATCGCCTACGACAACGGCTGGCTGACAAAAGAAGAGATCCGCAACTTCAGCGCGGATCTGCGGAAAACCCCCTATGGACAGTATTTAAGAAGGATGATCGGAGAATGAAGGTAATTCAGACGGAAATTCCGGGAGTGCTTCTCCTGGAACCCAGAGTGTTCGGCGATGAACGCGGATATTTTCTGGAAACCTGGAACAGGGAGGTCTTCCGGAACGCCGGAATCGACTGCGACTTTCTGCAGGACAATGAATCGAAATCCCGCTTCGGGGTCCTGCGCGGACTGCATTATCAGGCGCCGCCCTACACGCAGGCGAAACTGGTTCGTGTGATCTCCGGCGCGGTTCTCGACGTTGCCGTGGATATCCGGGCGGGCTCGCCGACCTGTGGAAAACATGTCGCCGTTGAGCTCTCCGGCGAAAACAAGCGTCAGCTTTTTCTTCCGCGCGGCTTTGCCCACGGCTTTGCGGTTCTGAGCCGGGAAGCCGTGTTTGCCTACAAGTGCGACAATCGCTACATGCCCTCCCACGAACGGGGCATTGCGTTTGACGATCCGGACCTCGGCATCGACTGGCGCGTGAAGCCGGATCGCTGGATTCTCTCCCCCAGGGATACGCACCATCCCCGTTTTTCCGAAATCGAACTGTGGAAGGAGTGCGGAGAATGAAACTGCTCATCACCGGGGGAAAGGGAATGCTTGGACGGACGCTGCGCAACGTTCTCCGCGAACACGAAATCGTCGTTGCCGATCTGCCGGAGGCGGATATCACAGACGCGGCCGGATTCGATCAGTTTCTTGCGGATTCCGGAGCGGAAACCGTCATTCACTGTGCGGCAATGACGGCGGTGGACAAGTGCGAGTCGGAAACGGATGCCGCCTATCGGCTCAACGCGTTCGGCAGCGGCAATGTCGCGGCGGCCTGTCACCGGAGGGGGGTCCGGCTGATCGCGATCTCGACCGACTACGTCTTCGACGGAACGCTCGACCGGCCCTATCACGAATTCGACACGGCAACCGGAGGAGCCACAGTGTACGGACAGAGCAAATTCGCGGGAGAAGAGATGATCCGCCGTCACTGTCCCGATCACGTGATCTGCCGGATCTCCTGGCTCTACGGAGCCGGCGGACCGAGTTTTGTTCATTCGATGATGAATCTTGCGGATGGAACCCGGCCGGAACTCAAAGTGGTTGCCGATCAGCACGGCAATCCGACTTCCGCTCTTGCGGTGGCCCGGCAGCTGAAGCGTCTTCTCCTGCGGCCGGAGCTGGTGGGGACCTACCATATGACCTGCGAAGGGGAAGCCACCTGGTTTGAATTTGCTCAGGAGATTTTCCGTCTTGCGGGCAAAGTGCAGAACGTTCGTCCATGCACCACGGAGGAGTTTCCGCGTCCGGCGCCGCGTCCGGCAAACTCGCGTCTGGAAAAGCGGATGCTGCGTCTTGCAAATCTTCCGCCGATGCCCGACTGGCACGACGCTCTTGCCGAGTTCATGCAAAGCGAATTTCCCCGGTAACCCGCCTCGTCCGAGGGCTTTTCCCGCCGGAAAGCCCTCCCGGAGTCGTTTTTTTTCGTTCCTCCTCTTGCCGATAACCGGACCAGTATGTATAATGAAAACAAAGGCAACAAAACATTCTGGAACAGGGAACGATCTCCATGAAACGAACACTTTTCTCACTTCTTCTGCTGTCTTCCGCCCTTCTTCTGGCGGAAGACCTCTCCTCCTCGGCCCGTATTGTCGTTCACGACATCTCCATCAACAAGGGGAAACCGGTGCCCGGTCTTCTTCCGCTGCGGGGAATCCCCTGGCAGGAAAAGACCCCGTTCACACCGGGAGAAACCGCCGAACTCTGGCTGGAAGGAGAGAAAATGCCGCAGATCTCCGCCCTCCGCTGCGAACAGTATTCCGATCGAATCGCCGATGCGTCTCTCGAATACTTTGACGGACGTTCATGGAAAAAGAGCAATCTCCCCTTTCCGACCATCAAAACGGAACGCGGCGAAGAGAAAAAAATCAATCTCACCTTCTCACCGGCGCTTCCGGCGCGCGCCCTGCGAATCCGGATTCGGAAAACGCGCGATTACGATCACGAAGTCCTGAAACTCGGAAACTGGCGGATCGAAGGAACCCTCCCGGACCGGAAGATCTCCTTTGACGATTTCTCGCTGAAACTCTTCACCGCTGCGCCGTTCAACACCTTCGATCTTCCCGGCAGAGGAGTCCTTCAGGCGGAAATCCGAAACAACTCCGCGCGAACCGGAAAAGTCGATGCGGTCATGACCTTCCAGACCTATTTCGGAGGAGAGACCGGCACCTCTCCGATCGTGCGGCAGCTGCCCCTCGCCCCCGGGGAGAAACGGACGCTCATTTTTGAATTCAATGGGAAGGAACAGGGCCCCTATCGCGCCTCCCTTCTTCTTCGCGATCCGAAAACGAAAATGCCCTTCGACATTCAGCGTCTGGCCTTCGGGATGCGCGACAAAGCGGTCTTCGAACGCTCGGAAATCGTGCCGCTGGACAAGCCGGGTCTGCCGGTCAAAAGCTGGCGGGAACGCATCCGGGAAAAAGGAACGATCTGGGGAGCGGATGTCACACAGGGGATGGCCGGCGGCGGTAAAATTCCCGGGGACCGCATCTTCCGGGAGCTTCAGCAGGGAGGCGCCACCGAGGTGTACTGCGCTCTCTCCTATCATGATTTTGAACCGATGCCGGGAGTCTATCATTTCGATTACTTCGACCGGGTGGTCCGGACTGCGGCACGAAACGGACTGGATATCACGCTCGGCGTCTGGGTCTGGGACTTCGGCGACACCAGCCCGCAGTTCCTCAAGAACGAAATTCAGCGCGATGAAAACGGAAATCCGGGGAAAGGCTGGTCCAACTGCTTCAGTCCGTTCTCGAAAAAGTATCGTCTTCACGCTGGACGGGCAATGACCGCCCTGGTCAAGCGCTATGTCAACACGCCCGCGGTCATCGGCTGGCACCTGCACCCCTACGGGATGGTCGATCATGATTCCCACGGCATCTTCGATTATCACCCCGACGCCCTTGAAGCATACCGTGAAACGCTCAGACGCAAATACCGGACCGTCGAAAATCTGAACCGGAAATACGGCACGCGCTACACCGACTGGAAAGAGATCCGGCCTCCGCGCCCGCTCTGGGAATCTCTTGCGGCGGAAAAGAAATTCGCGGAGGCATCGACCGTTCCGGATACGCGTCCGGTATGGGTGGACTACCTGGAGTTCCGCCACAGCGGACCGCTCTCCCTTCGGAAAGAGATGATGGGCATTGTCCGGAAATACGACAAACAGCGCATGATCTGCGGCATGAACGCTTCCGGAGGAGTCGGACTTGCCGATGCCAACTATCAGGCGCTGGTCGATCAGGACGCCTTCTACGGGGATCAGGGGCTCAATGGAGCGGAGATCATTCGCCGCTTCGTGGCGAAACAGCGGTATCGCCGTCCGCTCCGCGTCGAAGACATCAGCGCCGTCACGCTGGGGCGCCACGGCTTCACCGACCGGGAAAAACTGACCGCCCGCTCCCACTGGGACATCTTTCAGGCATCCGTTCTCGGACTGGAGCATTACAACTATGTATTCCCGACTCTCGACGACAGCATCTTTCTGAATCTGGCCTTTGCCAATCCCCATGCGAAACGCCTGGTCAACGAGGCCCGGGAAAGCGACTTCGTCTCCCGGCGCGTGGGACTGCTGCACTCCTTCACCACCGATGTCCTTGAGGGGAAATACACCTACAACGGCATCTCGGTCTACCGCTGGTGGCTGATGAACGGCCTCAGCGCCGCGTTCTACGCCCCCGGAGCGGCTTTTGAAATCTACTCCGACGGCTCCCCTCTGGACGGATTCGATTCCATGAAACTCCTTCTCGACGACGGCTCCCACATTCTTCCCCCCGCCATGATCGACCGTCTGGTGAAGTATGTGAAAAACGGCGGAAAACTCGCCATGATCTGCGGAGAAGCCGGACGGAAAGTTCCCGGATCGGACGAGGAACATCTCCTTCTGAAAAAACTCGGCTATACCGCCTTCGACAAACTCTATCAAGTTCATACCGGTCCGGATCAGCTGGTTTTCCGTCTGGGGAATCCCGTCCTCCGCCGGACCTCCGGAATCCCGCTGCACAGCTGGTATGAGCTGGAGGCGCCGAAAGGCGGCAGCGTCATCGGAGAGGTCGGAGCGAAACCGGCGGCGGTCGTCTGGAACTGCGGAAAGGGAGAAGTGTTCCTGATTGGCGGACGGCCCGGCGCCATCACCGAAGCCGAGGTCATGAAACTCTTCGATGAGAAAAAAGACAAAGACGCCTGGATCCTCTGGAACAACGCGGTCCGCAACTGCACGGATCTCTGCCGGAATCTGCTCCGCGATCTCTCCGAATGGGCCGGCGAACCGGAACAGATGCGCATCGACGATGACCTCCATGCCGTTCTCCGGAAACAGAAAAACGGAGACAATTATCTGGTTTATATTTACAATCCCGCTCCGCCGAAACGCACCTCCCTTCGCGTGACGCTTCCGGAAGGGAAGCGCTGGAAGGCAACCGCCCTGACCCTTTCCGGCGAGAAAAAGCTCGGCATTGTCTCCTCGGAAGAGCTGGCGGCCCCGGGAATTGCCCTGCCTCTTCTGGAGAAGGACCGCTTCCTCGGAATCCGGCTGGAGCCGGCCGGATGGTTCGATTTCTGATCCCCGGAAAAAGAACGTTCCTGCCGGATCCGCAATCCGGCAGTTTTTTCTGAGGTTTTTCGGGAAAAGTCCGCTTCCGACACTTGATTTTCCGCACGAAGGAACGTATAGTTCAGGAATCCGCCGGAAGCGGAACATACCTCGTCCGTCATTCGCGGAAAACGATCCAGGGAGCGCCGAAATGACAAGCAGTCAGTCAGAGAGACAGCAGACGGAAGAGCGATGCGCCATCGCCGCCATCGGACGAAAATGTTTCGGCTGCGGTGTCTGCGCCTGCATCTGTCCCCGCGCCCTGCTTTCGATCCGTCTGAACAAGGATGGCTTTTTCATGCCGAGAGCCACCAACGAACCGCAATGCATCCACTGCAATCTCTGTCTTTCCGTTTGTCCCTGCACGGACGATCATCCGGAGACTCCGGAGGACCGGATTCCTCCGGAAGCCTGGAGCGCGGAAAGTCGCAGAGAATCCGTGCGCGACGCCTCCGCCGCGGGGGGAATCGCACGGGAACTTGCCGAAGAGTGGACGGCTCGCGGAGGAAAGGTCTGTGAAGCCGTCTTCAATCCCCGGGAAAATGTGCTGGAACATCTCGTTCTGCAGACTCCGGAGGAGCTTCTCCGGGGCTGCGGAGCCAAATATCTCCAGAGCTATACCCTGCCGGGATTTTCCCATCTGAACGGCCATGAACCGTTTCTGGTCATAGGAACCCCCTGCCAGATCGACGGTCTGCGCCGATATCTGCGGAAACGGCACTGGGAAAATCATTTTGTTCTGGTGGATTTCTTCTGCCGGGGCGTTCCCTCCATGCGATTGTGGCTGAAATTCTCGCGCTTCTATCGAAAAAAGAGGCAATCCCTGCAAGATGTCGCCTGGCAGGAAAAAACAGACGGAAAAAACGAAGACCGGATCGTCTTCACCGGAACGGACGGCAGAAAAACCGCCGCGGGAACCCGTCGCAACGAACTTTTCTTCGGCTTCTATCGCGACGATCTCTGTCTTGCGCCCGCATGCTACGACCTCTGCAAATACAAGGCCGCGGCCTCCGCCGCCGATCTCAGACTGGGAGAGTTCCGAAGTCCGGATCCGCAAAACAGAACCGGCACTTCCGGCTCCGTCCTCGTTCTGACGGAACGGGGAAAGCTCGCTCTGGAAAATACGGCCGGCCGTCTCAAACGGAAACGCCGCACCCTCGACGAACTCCTCGCAGGACAGATGACCGGCAACGCAGTCCGTCCAAGAGACAACGCCGTCTTCCGCCTTTTCCTCCGGAGCGCCATGCCGCTGAACCTGATGCTGAAATGGAAGCAGTGGACAAGACTTCTGCTCTACTTTCCGCAGGAACTTCTCCGCCGCTGCCGCAGACGGAACTGAAGGAAAAAGAACCGATTTTTCCCCCCTGCCCCCTCTGCACCTCTGCTCCCCTGCGATCGGATGCAGTCAGCGCAACACCGTGCTGTCGCGCTGAATCAGGCGATAGGGAATCACGGTTTCCGCGGGAACCGGCTCGCCGCGAAGCCCCGAATCCAGAGCGGAAGCCACGGCGGAGGCGACGGCGGAATAATCCTGCGAAATCGTCGTCTGAGAGGGAATGCAGTACCGTGAAATCTGAGCGCGCTCGGAACTGACCAGCTGAATCTCCTCCGGAATCCGTTTCCCGTACAGCGAAAGCGCATAAGCGGCGATTCCTCCGGCATTTCCTCCGCCGCAGCAGAAAAGACCATCCATTCCGCTGCGCAGCAGTTTGCCGATCTCCTCCATAAAGTCATCCGGCAGCGCCACGCGGATCAGCGCCTCCTCCGCGGGAAGACCGCGCCTGTTCAGCGCCGCCATGACGCCGTTCCTCCGAAGCTCGACATTGCCCGTATTGCGCCTGCCGTGAATGATGCTCCCGATCCGGCGGCAGCCGCAACGCGCCAGATGGCTGATCGCCAGATCCATCCCCTGCGCTTCGTCGGAACGCACGCAGAACACTCCACGGGAGGAGCCGGAGGCCGGCCGGTCCACCAGAATCAGCGGAAGTGCAAAACGCTCATCCCAGCGTTCCAGAAGCGGCGTCTCCACTCCGATCGAAACCGCTCCGCAGAACTGGATGCTCTCCAGACGCTCCAGATTGTCATGCGGAAGGATCTCAATCCGATAACCGCGCAGGGACAATTCGCGCGTCAGCTCCGTCATCACCATCTCCACATACGCCTGCACCGGGTAGACCAGCTTGTATGGCGCCACAATCACAACATTGCGCTGCTTCGTCGAAAGACGCGGATGATAACCGGACTCCCTCGCCACGGAAAACACCCGCTCCCGAATCTCTTTGCGAATGTTCGGATGGTGGCTGAACACCCGCGACACCGTCGCAATGGAAACCCCGGCCTTTTCCGCAATCTCCTGTATTTTCATGCCGATGCCCTCTTTTTTCCACGTCAATTGATTCATTTTCAATATATTCTCTCTTTTTCTGAAAACAAATTCCATTTTCATATTTTTTTACAAAAGAAGGAAACCGGTCGCTCTTGCAAAAGAGCATTGCGTTGGTACAGTATCCGGAAAGAGAACGAAGAGAAAACGGAGAGAACGATGAAACAATACAGCATTTTCTTCACGGCTCCGGGCAAGGCGGAGCTTCAGGCAAAAGAATGGAATGAACCGGATTTGAAACAGGATGAAGTGTTGCTGGAAACGGAATGCACGCTGGTCAGTCCGGGAACCGAGCGGGCGTGCCTGCTGGGATTCGCCGGAGGAAACTTTCCGAAACTTCTCGGATACAGCGCCGTGGCCAGAGTGCTGAAAGCGGGAAAGGAGGCGGGATTTCATCCCGGAGAACGGGTTGCGGTCTACCATAGTTCCCACTCCTCGCTTCTGGTGAAGAAAGCGGAGGATCTTGTGAAGATCGAGGATGATGCGCTTCCCTCCTCCTCGGCAGTGTTCTGCATTATCGGATCCATGGGACTGCAGGGGATGCGCAGGGCTCGCCCGGAGTTCGGGGAATCCATGGCGGTTCTCGGACTCGGACTGCTCGGACTTTTTGCCGTCCGGTGTGCAAGTCTCTCCGGACTCTTCCCGCTGATCGGAGTCGACTTCAATGAAAAACGCCGGAAACTAGCGGAGGAGTTCGGAGCGGATGCCACCTTTTCACCCGACGATCCGGAGCTGGCCGCAAACATCAAGGCGCTCACCGGAGGGGCCGGCGTAAATGTTGCAGTTGAAGTGACCGGCAATCCCGATGCGCTCAACAGCGCGCTTGATTTCACGGCGCCGTTCGGCAGAGTCACGCTCACGGGCTGTTCCCGGACCCCGACAAAAGAGATTGATTTCTACAGCAAAGTCCACAAACCCGGCATCACGATTCTGGGAGCGCACAACATGGCGCGTCCGCCGCACGACGCCCGTCCCGGATGCTGGACCATGCGGGAAGATATGGCGCTGCTTCTGCGCCTTTTCTCCGCGGGCAGAATCCATCCGGAACGGCTGATTACGGAAAGAGCGGAACCGGAGAAGGCGCCGGAAATTTTCGACCGGCTCGCCAAAAGAGATCCGGAGATGCTCGGAGTCCTCTTCGACTGGAACGCGTTTCATTCAAAATAAGGAAGGATATCTCTCATATGAAGAAGATCAGGATCGGACAGATTGGAATCGGGCATAATCACGCTTCAGAAAAGATGTCGGCCTTCCGCCGTCTCACGGACTGTTACGAAGTGGTCGGAGTCGTCGAACCCGATGAGCTCTGGTGGCAGCAGCGCGGCAATTTCAAGGAGTATCAGGGGATTCCGCGCCTGACGGAAGAGGAACTCTTTGCCACGCCCGGACTCGAAGCCGTCGCCGTCGAAACCGACGGATTCGAACTGCTGGAAACCGCCCGCAAATGCGTCGATCGCAATCTCCACATTCACATGGACAAACCCGGCGGCGAAAAGCTCGAACCCTTCCGCGAGCTGCTCAACGAATTCCGCAGAAAGCATCTGACCATTCAGCTCGGCTACATGTACCGCAACAATCCCGCGATTCAATACTGTTTCAATGCCGTGAAAAAAGGGTGGCTCGGGGAGATTTTTGAAGTCCACGCCGTCATGAACCGCTACGATGGAAACAACGAGAACTACCGGCGCTGGCTTGCGCAGTTCCGCGGAGGAGCCGTCTACATCTTCGCCGGTCACCTGATCGACCTGGTGGTTGCGCTGCTCGGCCGGCCGCTGCGCGTCACGCCGTACCTGACCAAAACGCGCAACGACAATCTCTACGACACCGGCGTCACGGTTCTGGAGTATCCCCGCGCCGTTGCAACGGTGCGCACCGGCGTCACGGAGGTCGACGGAATGAAGCACCGCCGCCTGATCGTCTGCGGCACCAAAGGCTCCATCGAGATCTGTCCGCTGGAACAGCCGGCGGACAGATACCGGCTCGATCCGCTGCATCTGCGTCTGACGCTGCTGGAAGGAAACGAGGAGTTTGAAGCCGGCACTCATATTGTCGATGTCGGCGTCATGAACGGCCGCTACGACAACCAGCTGATTGAGCTTGCGAAAATCATCCGGGGCGAAATGGAAAATCCCTATCCGGTCAATCACGAACTGATTGTTCAGGAGTCGCTGCTCCGCGCCTCCGGATGGCCCGGATGAAAACGATTGTCTCCTCTTTTCCGGAGCAGTTGCATTTTCCCATATTCAGATCGAAATCAATCATACAGAAAGGCTTCTCATGAATTCTGAAAAAAAAGTTCTGGTTCTCGGATCCTCCGGCGCGATGGGCCGGTATCTTCTGCCGCGTCTGTCGGAAGCCGGATACCGGATCGACGCCGTCTCACTCGATCATCAGGAAACCGCCCTTCCCGGCGTCCGCTGCATTCAGGCCAACGCGAAAGAGAGGAGCGTCTACGGCGATCTTCTGAAAAACGGATACGACGGCATCGTCGACTTCCTGACCTACTGCACGGGAGAACTCTCCTGGTATCTGCCGCAGATTCTGGATCATACGGATCACTACCTTTTTCTCTCCAGCTGCCGGGTGTTCGACGATCTGGAGCATCCGGTGCGGGAGAGTTCCCCCAGGCTGATCGACTCCTCCAAAGACGAACTTCTCCGCAATTCGGATGACTACTGCATCTACAAGGCGCGCGGGGAGAACATTCTCCGCGCCTCCCCCCGCCGGAACTGGACGATCATCCGGCCCGCGACCACCTATTCGCTGATGCGCTATCAGCTTGTGACGCTGGAAGCGGCGAACACGGTCGGCCGGGCCCTGGCGGGGAAGAAGGTGGTGGTTCCGGAGCAGGCGCGGCTGAAGCAGGCGACCCTCAGCTGGGGAGGCGATGTCGCACGCATGATCGCCGGACTCCTCTTCAACGGCAAGGCGCTCGGCGAGGATTTCAACGTCGCCACCGGAGAACACCGCTCCTGGGAGGAGATCGCCGCGTATTACCACGACATCTGCGGTCTGGAGGCCGTCTGGGTCGACAAGGAGGATTATCTGCGTCTTCTCTCCGACGATCCCTACAATATGGGCCCCCGCTGGCAGCTGGAATACGCGCGGCTGTTCACCCGGATCACGGACAACACCAAGGTTCTGAACGCAACCGGAATGAAGCAGAGCGAACTCATGAGTCTGTACGATGGGTTGAAACTGGAGATCTCCCGCTGCCCGAAAGAGACCGTCTGGCCGGTCAACACCGCCATGGACGAGTATCTCGCCGCGCACAATCTCTGATCCGGAAAGGAGGAAATTATGAACCGGATCTGGAAAATCGGAATCGTCTACGACACCTCCGGACCGCATCTCGGCGGACACGACACCCATCTGGCGTTCCGCGGGCTTCCGGACACGGAAGTCGTCGCCCTTGCCGATTCCAACACGGAAAAACTCGAAGAACGCATGGCAGCGATCCGGGCAAAGCGTCATTATTCCAATTTTCTCGAAATGTTCGACCGGGAAAAACCCGATATCGCCGTTCTCGCCTCCCGTTCTCCCGCGGATCATGTTGTTCAGATCAAGGCGGCGGCGGAACGCGGAATTCATGTTCTCTGCGAAAAACCGATGACCAATGATCTGCAGGAGGCCGATGAACTCATCCGTCTGGCGGAGAAGCACAGAATCAAAATCGCGGTTGCGCTTCTTGCCCGCCACGCACTGGTCTTCCGAACCATGAAACGGATGATCGAAGAGGGAGCCATCGGCACGCCCCTGACCTTCTACGGGCGCGGAAAGGAGGATGAACGCGGAGGCGGAGAGGATCTGGTCGTGCTCGGAACTCACATTCTGGATCTCGGATGTTTTCTTTTCGGGAACCCGGAATCGGTGTCCGCGGAGGTCACCGTGGAAGGTCGTCCTCTGCGCCGGACTGACCGAAGCGTCACAAAGGAACCGCTCGGTCCCGTCGCCGGCGACAATGTGTTTGCCCTGCTCCGCTTTCCGAAACAGGTCCGGGGACTCTTCGAAAGCCGCCGGGGACTCTTCCGCAACCAGGTGCGGATGGGCGTTTCCGTCGCGGGAAGCGAGGGGATCCTCAGCGTCCGATACGACAACGACCGGAAACTCCGCCTGAGCCGCACATCCTTCCCCCCCGAGGACGAGGCCGCCTACGAGGACGTGCCGCTCCGCGAAACGCGAACCATTCCCGGCGCCGAAGCTCCCGACTTCGGATATCTCAGATATTTTACCGACAACAACCGTTTCGCCGCCTGGGACCTGATGCGCGCCATTGAGGAGGATCGTCAGCCGGAGGCCAACGCGTATCATGCCCGCGCCACGCTGGAAATCATCAACGGGATCTACGCCTCGCAGCTGGCGGGACGGGTCGTCGCCCTGCCCCTGAAGGACCGGGTTCATCCACTGGAAAAACAGGAGACCGAAACTCATGATTCTTGACTCCCATGTGCATCTGCCGTCCTCCAATCACGCTAAAGAGAGCGAAGAGACGTTTCTCCGCTATTTTCCGGACCGCCGGACCGCGGTCGATTATCTGCGCCGAAGCGGCATCGCAGGCGCAATTTTCACCACCTGGGAAGGGGTCTGGAGCGATACCGAACAGGAACTCGATTCCGCCAATGCCGAAGTACTGGAAATTCAGAAAGAGGCTGCCGGATTCCTCTATCCCGGAGCCAGCATTCATCCGGCGTTTCCGGAGGCGTCGATCCGCTGGCTCGAAATATTCCGGAAAAAAGGACTTGTCTGGGTCGGGGAGCTGGTTCACTACCGCGCAAACCGCGGCGATTACGACAATCCCGCCTGGATGAAGCTCTTTGAAGTCTGCCGTGATCTCGGCATGATCGTCCAGCTGCACGCCTCGCCGAGTGTGATTCGTCTGGCGAAGCGTCTGCCGGAGCTCCGGATCGTCAACTCCCACATTGACGAAAAACTTCTGTCCGGACTTGCCGCATGTCCGAATGTCATGCTCGACGTGAGCGGTTTTGCCGCGGGAATCCGGCTCAACGCCATGGAATCCGCACGAAAAGTGTTCGGAACCGATCGTCTTCTCTTCGGCACGGACTTCACCGTCTACGAACCGGAAGCGTTCCTTCTGCGTTCGCGCAACGCCTTTCCCGATTCCGGGGAACGGGAAAAACTCTATTGCCGCAATCTGCTTGCCCTCCTTGCCTCGGCGGGAGCGGTCAATCCCTTTCAAGGAGAATAATCATGTATGCAATCACTGTCGATGAAACCAGAGCCATGCACTGGACGGAAGTTCCCGATCCGGTTCCGAAATCCGATGAAATTCTGCTGGAAATCCATGCCGCCGCATTGAACCGCGCCGATCTGCTTCAGAGGGCCGGGAAGTATCCGCCGCCACCGGGATGGCCCGACTGGATGGGGCTGGAAGCGGCGGGTATCGTTCTTTCGGCGCCCGCGGGAAGCCGATGGAAACGCGGAGACAGGGTCTGCGCATTGCTCGGCGGAGGAGGTTATGCGGAGAAAATCGCCGTTCCGGAAAAGATGGTTCTGCCTGTTCCCCGGGGACTCTCCCTGATCGAAGCATCCTCGCTGCCGGAAGTGTTCGCAACCGCGTATCTGAATCTGGTGTTCGAGGCCGGACTCCAGGCTGGGGAAACCGCCTTCATTCAGGCCGGAGCCAGCGGACTGGGCATCGCGGCAATTCAGACGGCAAAGGTGCTGGGGGCAACGGTTGTCACCACGGTCGGATCCGAGCGGAAGGCGGAGGCCGTGCGCGCGCTCGGAGCAGATATCGTGGTCAACCGAAAAACCGACGATCTGGGAAAAGTCCTGGACGAACATCCCGTCGACGTCGTGCTCGACTGCGTGGGCGGAACCGGACTCGGGAAACATCTCGAAAAGCTGGCCCCGGGCGGACGATGGATCCTGATCTCGACCCTCGGAGGCGAATCCGCGGAAATCGCCCTGCGCCCGATTCTCAAACGAGGTCTCCGCCTGATCGGAAGCACGCTCCGCAGTCGAACCACGGAAAAAAAGGGGGAAATCCTCGCCGGACTCGAAAAACAGATCTGGCCCGCAATGGAAGCAAAAACCATCCGTCCGGTCATCTTCAAAACCTTCCCGATTCGGGAAGCGGAACAGGCGCATGCGGTGCTCGAACGCGGCGAAAATATCGGAAAAGTCGTTCTCTCGATCCGGGATGAGGAATGAAAAACGCCGGAAGCATTTCTTCCACCGGGCTCCGTCTGGGAGGAATGCTGCTTTGCGGAACGGTGCTCTATTTTTTTGCCAATGTCCAGCGGGTCGCGATCCCCGGCGCGGTCTTCAATCTTCTTCAGGAGCAATGGAACGTTTCCGCGCCGTACATCACAGGACTCGGATCGGCATTCATGTATGTCTATGCGCTGAATCAGCTGTTCATCGGGCTTCTCGTGGACCGCTATGGAGGAGTCCGTGTGATTGCGGCCGGCGCACTGCTGTTCTGTACGGGATCCATTCTGTTTCCGCTCTCGGACTCCCTGGGGCTGCTCTACTTCAGCAGGGCGCTGACGGGGCTCGGAGCAAGTGCGCTCTATCTCAGTCTCATCAAGGAAACGATGCGTCTGTTCGAGCGGAACTACAACATTGTCCTCGCCCTGATTATCATGATCGGGTACGCGGGCGGAATCATGGCCAATGCCCCGTTTGTCGCGGGGGTGGAGGCGATCGGACTGCGGAAGATGCTTCTGCTGACCGGAGGAGTTTCGATCCTTTTTTATCTGCTCTTTCTGGGAACGGGGGCGACGATGAAACTGCCGCGGATCCGCCGCGATGTTCCCGTCTCCTTCCGCAAATTCGGAACGGTGCTGAAATGTCGGCACAACCGTGATCTTTTCCTCTTCAGCGGTGTGAATTTCGGACTTTACTATGTCTTGCAGACCGTCATCGGGAAAAAATTCCTGGAGGATTTCTGCGCAATGGAATCGGAATCGGCGGCATGGGTTCTCTCGCTGATGGGGATGATCTCCGCACTCTCGGGGGTTCTGTTCGCCGTCGTCAGCCGGATGACGGGCAACCGGAGAAGAGTTTTCTGCCGTCTGGCGGGAATCCTCTGTTCCGCAGTGATGTTCTCTGTCACGGCGATGGTGTTTTTCAACCTGCGGACTCCTGCGACTGCGTTTCTGTTCTGTCTCTTTTCGCTGACCGCAAGCATGTCGTCAATCACGATTCCTCTTCTGCGCGAAACAAATCCCGAAGATGACACCGGCGCGGCCATCTGTTTTATGAATTTCAGTTTTTACCTCTCGGTCGCAATCTTCGGAAATCTCGCGGGAATCCTCATCAATCTCTTCCCTCCGATCCAAAATGGAACTGTGCTTGTTTACGGAAAAAATTCCTATCTGGCGCTCTTTGCCGTAATGACTCTTTTCGCTCTGGCCGTCATTTACGGATCCTTTCGAATGCGTGAAACCATGGGGCGAAAAATCTGATTCCCTCTTTTCTCGGGTCAAGGACTTCGTCCTTGTCGCGGTCCAGCACCGAGACGCCGACCGTGCAGAACAACGGAACTTCTTTTTTCCATAAAAAATGCGAGGGACGAAAACCGCTTTGAAAAGCGGTTCTTCTCCCCTCGCGCTCCTCTCTTTCCCGAAACTTCTGACGCCTTTGCAACAATACGCAAAGGCTCTCACTTCGTGTCTCGAATCACGTTGGAATGGGGAAAGACTTTTCCTTACGGAAAAATGCGAATGCATTTTTCTCGGGTCAAGGACTTCGTCCTTGTCGCGGTCCAGCGGCGAGACGCTGGCCGTGCAGCGCACGGAACTCTCAAAAAATGCGAGGGATGAAAACCGCTTTGAAAAGCGGTTCTTCTCCCCTCGTACTCCTCTTTTTCCCGAAACTTTTGACGCCTTTGCGATTTCCGCAAAGGCTCTGTTTCTCAATTGTTTCAGGCGAAAAATGAACGGATTTTGGCGGCGACCGCCTCCGGAGTGAACCCGAATTTCTCCGCAAGCACCTTGTACGGAGCCGACGCGCCGAACCGATCCAGTCCAATGCAGAGTCCCTTGTCTCCGGCGAACTTCTCCCAGCCGAAAGTGCTTCCGGCTTCCAGCGTCACACGACGCTCGCAGGCGGAAGGAATCACACTTTCCTGATACTCCCGACTCTGCCGCAGGAAAAGTTCCCGCGAGGGCATCGAAACCACCCGGATGCGCCGTCCTTCATCACGCAGAATGTGCGCGGCATCCAGCGCCGTGTTGACCTCGGAACCGGTTGCAATCAGAATTGTATCATACGCGGCATCCTCGGAAACCACATAGGCCCCTTTTTCCAGATCGACTTTTTTCGCAGTCTCCGCATCAAACGGAGCAAGATCCTGACGCGTCAGGATCAGTGCGACCGGCGTTTTCGATTTCACGGCATACGCCCACGCATGAGCGCATTCGGTGGCCTCCGCCGGACGAATCACCGTCATATCCGGAATCGTCCGAAGCATGGCAAGCTGTTCAATCGGCTCGTGCGTGGGTCCATCCTCTCCGACATAGAACGAATCATGCGTAAAGATGTAAATCGACGGAATCTTCTGAATTGCCGCAAGCCGGATTCCCGGTTTCATGAAATCGGAAAAGACAAAGAAGGTCGAGGTAAAGGGAATGTAACCGCCATAGACGGAAATTCCGTTGGCGATTGCACTCATGGCAAGCTCCCGCACTCCGAAATGGAAATTTCGTCCGGCTCGATTCTCCGGCGAAAAACTTCCGCTGGCCTTGATCGTGGTCTTTGTCGACGGAGCAAGATCCGCCGCCCCCCCGCAGAGCGACGGCACCAGTTCCGCCACCTTCTGAAGCACAGCCCCGCCTGACGCACGCGTCGCGGCCGGCTTGTCCGTCGGCGTCACAGCAAGCAGCTGCGGAAGAAGATCCTCCGGCACCTTGAGCGAAAGCATATCGGAAATCAGTTTTGCCTTTTCCGGATTCGCCTCCACAAATTTCTGGAAGGCCGCATCCCATTCCGCACCCGCGGCAACCAGTTCCGCGGCACGGCGATCGACCATCTCGCGGACCTCCTGCGGAACATAAAACGCATCCGGCGGGAATCCGAGCGCAGCCTTTGTCGCGGCCAGCTCCTCCGCTCCGAGCGGCTCCCCGTGCGACTTCTCCGAGCCGGCCTTTCCGGGAGAACCGAATCCGATCACGGTCCGGCAGATCACAAGAGTCGGCCGGCCGTCGGCAACCATTGCCTCGCCCAGTCCCTTGTCCACCTGCTCCGCATCATTTGCATTCGCGATGTTCAGCACCCGCCAGCCGTAGGCCTCAAACCGTTTGCCCACATCCTCGGTAAACGCCAGATCGGTGGAACCTTCAATGCTGATATTGTTGTCGTCATACAGAACGATCACATTGTCCAGTTTCTGATTTCCCGCGAAGGAAGCGGCCTCGTGACTGATGCCTTCCATCAGACAGCCGTCGCCGCAGAGAATGAAAATCCGGTTGTTGAGCAGTCCCGCTTCGCCGAGACCTGTCACCGCGGCAAAATTTTTGGAGGCCGCTGCCATACCGATTCCCGCGGCAAAGCCGGTTCCCAGCGGACCGGTCGTCACCTCGACCCCCTTCGTGTGACCAAATTCCGGATGACCCGGCGTCAGACTCCCCCACTGCCGGAAATTCTGAAGATCCTCCATCGTCAGTCCGTACCCGAACAGATGAAGGAGACTGTAAAGAAGCATGGATCCGTGTCCGGCGGAAAGGACAAAACGGTCGCGCGCAATCCACTGCGGATTCTTCGGATTGTGTCTCATGTATTTATACCACAGGGAAAAAGCCATATCAGCGGCGCCCATCGGCATGCCGGGATGTCCCGACTTTGCCTTCTGTATCGCATCCGCGGAAAGCAGACGCACCGTGTCGGCAGCCAGTTTCATAGCTTTGAAATCAGACATGATAAACTCCTTCGTTGTTTGTTTCCCTACGCGCAGCATGATTTTTCCTCCCGTAATATACCATCAAACGGCGGATATTCAACGGAAAAGAGAAAATCTTGAACAGGAATCCCGCACGAAGAGCGTCTCCCCTTTCCCTTTTCCCATATTTTATATCAACATAGAGATCCACCATAGACTTTTTCTGAAAAATATCGAAGCTGTCTATGCCGATACCGGCATCCGGCGCACTCCCGTCATCGGCGGCAAGAAGTGCGGCAACTGGTGGAACCCGCGTGAACTGCCAACGCCAAAATTGCCTGGAAGAACCGCAACGGCACTGCCGAAGTCGGATTTTACACCTCCACCTTTTCTCTGACCGGAACCAATCCGATCCGCTTCCGCTTCAAATCCCCGGATCCGAATGTCGTATGGCTCATCGCCGCCACGCCGCTGGATCAGGAGGTGAAATTCAAAAACACAGTCACCATCACGACAACGGACTTGTGGCAAAGGGAAGCAAGGTCTCCACGGCAATCAACATGGAAAATCTCGACCGCATGGAGTTCCTTTTCGCGGAACTCAAGAAACGCGGACAGCTTCCGGACTCCGGCGGCTCTCTCGCTGACCGGTGATCCGCTTGCGGAATCGGACTCCATCCAGCTTCTTCAGATCACCGACGTCTCTCAGGATGGGGTCCGCTTCGGAAATCAGGAACGGACCATTCTTGAAAAGACCTCCCACGGGAAACTTCTCCTGCGCAAAGCAAAAGCGGAGATCGAACTGAACGTGAAGGGCCCGATGAAAGTCTCCGCATGCAACATGCTCGGGGAAAAGATCGGCGAGGTCAAGGCCGTCTTCTGGAACGGCATTCTCAAATTCAAGGCGGACAACGCCGCATTCCCCGGCGGAACGGTCGCCTACCATCTGACACCCGTCAAATAACAACAAAAAAACGGCCCCCCGGCACACCAGCGGAACACGCCGCGCCGGGAGGGCTTTTTTCCGTCCGGGCCCGGATCTTTTTTCAACCTCAGCCGGACCGGTTTTTCTCAGCGGTACGCGAGCTTCTCATAAAGATCATTGTAGTACAGCGCCCGTTCGACCGGAACATCCGCGGGAAGATGATTTCCCACCGCAAGAATGAATCCGGGATAGCGCCGTCCCCATCCCATGGCGCGTTCAACTTCGAAACGGATTTCCTCAAGAGATCCGTATGTGAGGGTCCGGCAGTCCACCCCGCCGACAAACCCGACGCGGTCGCCGTACGTCGAAGCAAAGCGTTCCATGTCGCAGCAGGGCTCCATGACGACGGAATCCACGTTCAGGCGGACGATATCCTCGAAGAATTCGTCGATTTTCCCATCCGATGTGAACATCACAATCTTCCCTGCCTCCTTGAGCAGTCCGATAAGCGAAGCAAGTTTCGGAAAGATCTGCGTCCGATACCATTCCGGCGCGGTCACCGGACCGCTTGTCCAACAGAGATCGTCATGCACCATCACCACCGGAACCGACGATTTCGCCAGCGCCTCAAAAAACTGCCGGATCCAGTGATAATAGGAATCCACAAGGCGGTTGAACCGCTCCGGATCCGTTCCAAGCGCAAGCAGCAGCGCATCCCATCCCAGAAGATCAATCAGTCCGGAAAACATCGTGATGTAAACTCCTGTCATGTTCACCACATCCGGAATGTTCCCGCAGTTGTTCCGGTAGTGGCGTTCAAAACGGGCGATCAGATCCTGCCGGTCGAAAAAACGGAACTGTTCCGCGGGATTGAGAGCATAGACATCCTCCGGCTCCTGATAGGGATGCGTCACACTGGAATTGAAATCGTCCTCGCCGTAAACGGCATGGCCCATGTCCGTCACAACCGCTCCGGCCTCCTTCAGAAAGTTGCGTTCCACCAGAATCGACCAGACAAAACTGTAATCCCAGCTTTTCCGGAACGCCCGCGATGCAGCGGGGCGATTCTCCGGAACCGAGGTATCAATGCCGGTCACCGCCTCCATCAGTTTCCAGTGATATCCGTCGGCGGAATACTCCGTGCGCGGAATTTTCGGCGAGAACTGCCTGTTCAGCGCAGCCCATCCATTCTCATACGACATTCTTCATCTCCTTTCCCGACATCCATGTTCCGACTTCTCTGTTCCGCGGAACGTCTGCGTTCCCCGATTCCCTGAGGAGTCCCGTTCCGGATTCGCTGATAATCTAGGCGGAGGAAAGAAAAATATCTTCTTGTATTTTGAAAAATTTTGCTCTATATTAACTTATGATACCGATAACCACACCAGCAGGATTTGATGCCGATGGAAAATGAAAGATTTATTACCTCTACCCTGAATAAAAAAGACGCGGAAGCGGAATCCACTCTGCGTCCCCAGTCCTTCAGCGCCTTCCCGGGACAGACGAAAACCAAGGAACGACTCGAAATCTATGTCCAAGCGGCGAAAAACCGCTCGGAACCTCTCGGACACCTCCTTCTCAGCGGTCCTCCGGGACTCGGAAAAACCACCCTCGCCTACATCATCGCAAACGAAAAAGGGGCAAATATCAAAACCTCCAGCGGACCCGTCATCGAAAAACCGGGCGATCTCGCAGGACTCCTCACCTCGCTCGAAAAGGGAGATATCCTCTTTATTGACGAAATCCACCGGCTCAATACCGCCGTCGAGGAATATCTGTACAGCGCCATGGAGGATTTTTTCATCGACATCATGATCGATCAGGGACCCGGAGCCCGCTCGGTTCGACTCAATATCCCCGAATTCACCCTGATCGGAGCAACCACGCGACAGGGACTCCTCTCCGCTCCGCTCCGCTCCCGCTTCGAACTCTCGCTCCGACTCGATTACTATGCTCCCGAAGAACTCAGCGCAATCGTCCAGCGCTCCGCCGGAATCCTCGGAGTCTCCATTGATCCCGAAGGCGCTCTCGAAATCGCCCGCCGAAGCCGCGGAACCCCGCGTATCGCAAACAACCTCCTCCGATGGACCCGCGATTACGCTCAGGTCAAAAGCTGCGGACATATCACTCGGGAACTCGCAAACAACGCTCTCACCATGCTCGATATCGACGACAGCGGCCTCGATGAAATGGATAAACGAATCCTCGAAATGATCATGGTCAATTTCAAAGGAGGACCCGTCGGACTCAATTCCCTCTCCGTCGCCGTCGGAGAAGAGGCCGATACCATCGAAGACGTCTATGAACCTTACCTCATTCAGGAAGGATATATGATGCGAACCCCGCAGGGCAGAATCGTCTCCGAAAAATCATGGCAGCTCTTCGGTCTCAAACCGCCCTCCCATCAGAATATCCGGCGCGGCGGCGGATTCCGGCGATATCATGACGATCAGCCCGATCTGCTTTGATTGTCATTGGTGCGAATTTCATCCCGCCGGTTTGGAGTTGGGGACTTCTCGCCCCCAACACCCCCCGGCAGGACCATGGGCCCTGCACCCGTCGCAAAAATTCAATTTTTGCTCCTGTGAATGTTTCGACACCTGTCGACCAGGGGGCCAACCGAAGGTTTTCCCCCTGGACCCCCTCATCCTCTTCGGCGAAACATCATTGCATCGGGAAAAAAGGAGCAGGGAGTGCAGAGGGCGAACTATTCGGTTTGCCCTTTGCCCGGCAACTGCCGGAAAAAACGGAAAGCCGAAATTTCAAATTTCGGCGATGGGTGCAGGGCCTTCGGTCCTGCCGGGGGGTGTTGGGGGCGAGAAGTCCCCAACCCGAGCCCGTAGAAAAGGATCACACAAGATCAACCATACAACAGGAGAAAATAAAATGAGCAATCCCAAAGAAAAAATCACCATTGAACCGCTGAAAAACGAATCCGAGTATCCGATTGCGTATCGTCTTGCGCAGGAGATCTGGGACACGACCTACAAGCAGATTCTCTCTCCGGAGCAGATCAAATACATGCTTGACATGATGTATGCGCCGGACGTCATTGAAAAAGAATTGAAGGAGGGGATTCGTTTTGAGTTCATGAAGGACAATGGAACGCCGATCGGTTTTCTTTCCTACGGTCTTTATCACGACAAGGACACGATGAAGCTTCACAAGCTGTATCTTTCCGCGATTTATCAGGGGCGGGGCATTGGTTCGATGATGCTTCAGTATGTCATCGGGGCGGCGAAGAAGGCCGGTGTGAAGAAGCTGATTTTGAATGTCAACAAGGAAAATGCCCGGGCGATGCGCGCCTATGAGCGGAACGGCTTTCAGTTGCTGCGGAAAGAGAAGAACGACATTGGAAACGGCTTTTACATGGACGATTTTGTGATGGGAATTGATCTGGAAAAATAAGAGACGTTTTTTCAGATTCCGGAGATCTCCTTTGCCGCCAGCTTGAGGTTTTCGAGCAGGAATTGGTTTCGTTCAGCGGAGCAGCTCTGCGGGAGGCAGTAGATGCCGAGGGCGCCCAGCAGATTGTGATCGTGGTCGAAGACGGGTACGGCGAAGGAGAAGACTCCGTAGCGGGTTCTCATGAGGGAGCATTCCCCCTGTTCGCGGATGCGGAGGGAATCTTTTTCGAAATCGGGCCAGAAGGCGTCCGGCGTTCCGTTTTCCCGCAGGAGGACGGCTCGTTTTTCGGGGGAGGAGAAGCTGTAGAGAATCCGTCCGGTGGCGGTTTCGTAGAGATAGAAGCGTTCGACCTGTTCCATGTCGACCTTTACGATTCGTCCTGCGGGTTCCGCTTTGACCAGCGAGGTCCAGACATTGTTTTCCAGGATGCAGAAAACCATGGCTTCGTTGATCCGTGCGATTGTCCGGCGCATGATGTCGATCACTCTGTCGCGGAACCCGTTTCCGGTCTGATAGTTTTTGAAAGCGATTCTTCGACAGACATTTCCGCAGGTGTAACGGCCTTCCCCGTTTTTCTCGACGTATCCGCAGACGGCCATTGTTTTCAGCAGATTATGCACGCTGTTTGCCGGAAGACCGAGTTTTTCCGCCAGCGTCTTCACGGAAAACCCTTTCTCCTCGGGATCCTGGAACAGCAGAATTGACAACAGATCCAGCGCCTTTTTCAAGGATTTTACCGGGACATCTTTTTCCATTTTCCGTTTTTCCTCTTTTTCCGATACCATACTCCAGGATCGGAAAATGTCAACCGGAATTTCGATGGATTTAATTCCATAATATGGAATTTTATTTTTCTTTCTTCCGCCTCTTGACAATATTTTGAATTGGATATATAATTTATTAAATCCACAATATGGATCATAAAGAATAAAAAAAGGGAAAATCGCCATGACAACCGCAGCCAGAAAGGCGCCGGATTTTTTACGGAAGTCCGTAATTTACCAGCTGTTTCTCCGGGCATTTACAAGGGAGGGGACTTTGAAGGAGGCGGAAAAAATGCTTCCGCACCTTTCGGATCTTGGGATCGACCTGATTTATCTCTGTCCCGTGACGCTGGCGGATGACGATGCGGACCTGGCATTCTGGAGTCCGCGGCAGAAGGCCAGCGGCATGGACAATCCGCAAAATCCATATCGGGTGAAGGATTACTTTGCGCTGGATCCCGAGTACGGAAGCGCGGCTGATCTGAAAGAGTTTGTTCAAGCGGCCCACGCTCTGGGAATCCGGGTTATGCTGGATCTGGTGTACTATCACTGCGGACCGAAGGCGAATCTGATAGAGGAGCATCCGGATTTTGTGCGTCGGGATCCGGAGGGCAGGATCTGCAATGGCGAATGGTGTTTCCCCGAACTGGATTTCAGCAATCCGGCTCTTCGGGAATATCTGTGGGGCAACATGGAATATTTTGTGCGGGAGTTCCAGGTTGACGGCTACCGGATCGACGTTGCCTCGCCGAAAATTCCCGTGGATTTTTTTGAAGAGGCGCATCGGCGGCTGGAAGTCCTGAATCCCGACATTTTCCTGCTGGCGGAAAGTCAGCACCCCGACAATCAGCGCTCCGCCTACGATCTGGAATACGATCACGGCAGCTGTTCCATTCTTCGCAGGATTTTTCTGGAGAATGCCTCCCCGGCGCTTCTTCAGCAGGATCGCCTGAGACTGGAAACGGAATTTCCCTCCGGCGCCCGGTTCATGAGTTTTATCGAGAATCATGATACGGCGAACAATGATTATGAAAACCGTCTGGAACGCAAACTGGGACATCGCGGCAAGGATGCCATGCTGACGATTCTCTTCGCATTGAAGGAGATTCCGATGCTCTACAACGGAGAGGAGGCGGCGGACGACAACCGCCACAGTCTCTGGGCAAATCGTTTTCACGGGAAGAATCTGACGATCAAATGGGAAAATCTCCGGATGCCGTTCGGGGAGCGTCGCTACCGTCTGCTCCGGCACCTGATCCATCTTCACCGGACCGAAAGCGCCTTTTACGAAGGTTCCGTTGAATGGCTCGGCGGGGATGAGGTGTTCGCCCTGTGCCGAACCGGCGAAAGCGGGAGGTTTCTCTGTGCAGTGAATCCGCGCGGGGAAGTCCGGACGCTGGAAACGCCCCTTCCCTCCGGCGGAAGCTGGAATCCGGACGCGGTCGTGCTTCGGGAGGGGGTCTGTGCTGTGCAAAACGGTTCGTGTCTTCAATTGACGCTGGAACCGTATGGATATCTAATCACAAAACTCTGAAAAAAGGAAATGATGATGAAACAGGAAGTCAGAAAAGCGCCGGAATTTCTTGCAAACTCGGTCGTATATCAGCTGTTTCTCCGGCCGTTCACCACGGAAGGAACGCTGAAGGGAGCGGAAAAGATGCTGCCGCATCTTGCCGAACTTGGAGTGGATATTGTCTACCTCACGCCGGTCGTCGAAGCCGATGACGACGGCAATCAGGATTTCTGGAGTCCCCGGCAGAAGGCCTGCGGACTGGGCAATCCGAAAAATCCGTACCGGATGAAGGACTACTTTCAAATTGATCCTGAATACGGAACGGACGAGGACCTCGAAAAATTTGTCAAGGCGGCACATGAACTGGGACTTCGGGTTCTTCTGGATCTGGTTTACCTGCACTGCGGCCCGAAGGCGAATCTGATTGAGGAGCATCCGGACTTTGTAAAACGCGACAAGGACGGGAAGGTCGAAAACGGACCGTGGCTCTTTCCGGCCCTGAACTTCGACAATCCGAAACTTCGGGAATATCTCTGGAGCAACATGGAGTATTTCATCCGGAAGTTCGATGTCGACGGCTACCGCTGCGATGTTGCATCCTCCCTTCCCGTGGATTTCTGGGAGGAGGGACGCCGCCGCATCGAAGCGCTGAAGCCGGATGTCATCCTGCTTTCGGAAGGGGAGCGTCCCGAGGATCAGCTCCATGCGTTTGACTTCAACTATTCGTTTAAAACCGCCTATGCGCTTCAGGATGTCTTTCTGAAAGGCGACTCTCCGCGGAAACTGATGGAAAACTGGAACATGTTAGCCGAAGCGTTTCCGTCCGGAGCCCGTTTCATCCACTATTTTGAGAGTCACGATATTGTCAGTGACAACGAGGAAAAGCGGATGGAAAAAGTCCTCGGCCCCGAAGCGGTTGAAGCGGCGCTTGCGGTGATCTTCGGACTCAATGGAATTCCGTTCCTCTACAACGGGCAGGAAGTTGCGGATGAGACGCGCCACAGCATCTGGGGCAACCGGTTCTACGGAAAAGTGTTCCACATCAACTGGGAGAATGCGCTCACGCCCGTCGGCCGGAGACGTCTGGAGTTTGTCCGGGACCTGATTGACCTCCGCCATTCGGAAGAGATTCTTACGAACGGCTCCCTGGAGTGGATCGAAAACGATCAACTGATCGTCTTCAAGCGCACGCTGGGGGAACGCACGCTTCTGATTGCGGTCAATCCCGCGGCGCACGCGGTGGAAGAGGAGATTGCCTTCCGGGTCGGCCGGGTCACGGAAGTGGAATTTCTTCTGGAACGCGGAGGCTCTCTGATTCCGCAGGGAGAGCGGAGCAGAATTTCGCTTCTGCCGTACGGATTCTTCATGGCGGAAGTGTAACAGGGGAGCGGAAGCGCCGGGAACGAACGCCTCCGCACGGAGGCGTTTTACAGCTTTCCTTCCCGGCGGACCGAAAATATGGAGCAAAAGGAAAAAGAAATTCTCTTTCTTCTTGATTTTTTGAAAATTTGTGACATATTTCCTCTATCGTCAACAACACAGAAAGGAAGGTTGAAGAAATGGTCAACTACAAGGATCTCGGTCTTGTCAATACGAGAGAAATGTTCGCGAAAGCCATGAAGGGCGGCTATGCCATTCCGGCGTTCAACTTCAACAACATGGAACAGCTTCAGGCGATCATCCAGGCGTGTTCGGAAACGGAATCTCCGGTGATTCTGCAGGTTTCGAAAGGAGCCCGTCAGTATGCGAACCAGACCCTTCTCCGCTACATGGCCCAGGGCGCGGTGGAATACGCCAAGGAGATCGGCGGCGGCAGAGCGATTCCGATCTGTCTGCATCTCGACCACGGCGATTCCTTTGAGACCTGCAAGAGCTGCATTGAGTACGGATTCTCCTCCGTCATGATCGACGGTTCCCATTACCCGTTCCAGGAGAACATCGAACTGACGAAACGCGTTGTGGATTTCGCGCATCAGTATGATGTCACGGTCGAAGGCGAACTCGGACAGCTTGCCGGCGTCGAGGATGACGTCAAGGCCGACAAACATGTCTTCACCCAGCCGGAAGAGGTTCAGGCGTTCCTCGCCGGAACGGGCGTCGACTCCCTGGCCATTGCCATCGGCACCTCCCATGGAGCCTACAAGTTCAAACCCGGCACCGATCCGAAGATCCGTCTCGACATCCTCAAAGAGATTGAAGAGAAGATTCCGGGATTCCCGATCGTTCTTCATGGATCCTCCAGCGTTCCGCAGGATCTCGTCAAGATCATCAACGAGAACGGCGGAAAACTCAAAAATGCGATCGGCATCAGCGAAGAGCAGCTCCGGGAAGCCGCGAAGAGCGCCGTCTGCAAGATCAACATCGACTCCGACGGACGTCTCGCCATGACCGCCGCCATCCGCAAGGTCTTCAATGAGAAACCCGCTGAATTCGACCCGAGAAAGTATCTCGGACCGGCCCGCGATGCTCTCAAGGAACTCTACAAACACAAAGTCATCAACGTCCTCGGTTCCGCAGGACATGCGTTCGACAAATAACTCTTTGTCGTATCAGCATACGATGCAAAGCTCCGCTCCGGCGGAGCTTTTTTTTGCCGGAAACAAAATCCGGAACGGAGAAAAACCGTAAAAACGGCAGGAAAGAAAAATAATACAGAGAAACGGAAGGATCAGGCAAACTGTTCGCGGGCGAAAGCGACACGTTCCTCCGGAGTCGCATGAATCCCCGGAGCAAGACGTTCCATCCGCTCCAGACGGGAGGCCAGTCCCGCATGGTTGGCGATCTGAATTGCAAGTCCCGGACGTGCATTCAGTTCCAGCAGAAGCGGACCGCGTTTGCGATCTATGACAATATCGGCGCCGAAATATCCCAGTTTAATCATATCGGCACAGCGGGCGGCCAGCTCCAGATGCTCTTTCCAGAAAGGGACACGCAGCTCGGAGAGGTCCGCTCCGGTATCCGGATGACGGGAAATCGGCTGATTGAACTGAACCGCCATCCGCGGAGTGCCGTCGCGAATTGAAAGGCCGATCCCGACAGCGCCCTGATGAAGATTGGCACGGCCGTCGGACTGTTTTGTCGCCAGACGGATCATCGCCATCACGGGATATCCCCGGAAAACGATCACGCGGACATCGGGGATCCCCTGAAAACTGTAATCGCGGAAAACATCGGAGAAGTCGATGCACTCTTCGAGCAGAGCGTAATCGACCTGTCCGCCAAGACTGTACAGTCCGCTCAGAATATCGGTAATGACGCGATAGACCTGAATGCGGTCCAGCACGGTGCCGTCGTTTTTTTCGAAA
>CALXRL010000021.1 GCA_944390735.1 uncultured Victivallales bacterium
GCGGGCGTAGCTCAGTGGTAGAGCATCACGTTGCCAACGTGATGGTCGTGGGTTCGAGTCCCATCACCCGCTCCATTTCCCCCTTTGGATTTTCTTCCGGTGCCGGGATTCTTTTTTTTCTGCGAAAAAAATGAGAAGAGGCACAATATTTTTTTCAGAAAGACGTTTGTATTTTTAAGAAATCGGCGGAAGAGTATTGTTCTGTCCGATTGAATGAGAGAAAGAGACCCGTACGGGAAAGAGAAGGGAGATCATACAATGAAGAAGCTGTTGAGATGGTTCGGTACTCTTTTGATTCTGGCGCTGGTGGGGGGCGGCGTCTACTGGGGGTACTGCAAATATGTGAAGAAAACTTCGGTGACGCGCTTTACGACGGAACCGGTAACCCGTTCGGAGCTCTCGAGCACGATCAGCGCCACGGGAACGGTGGAGCCGGAGGAACTCGTGAACGTGGGCTCGCAGGTGAACGGCAAGATCATCTCCTTCGGAATTGATTCCGAGAAAAAGGAGGTCGATTACGGTTCCCCCGTCAAGGAGGGCATGGTGCTTGCCCGGATCGACGACGCCCTCTATGATGCGGAGATGAGAGAGGCGCAGGCGCAGAAACTTCAGGCCCAGGCCGCAATTCTCAGTTCGCAGGCAAACATTGATTATGCCAAGGCAAAGCTGATCCTGGCCGACAGCAACTGGGTGCGCGCCCAGAACCTCTATCCCAAGGGCGCCATGGCAAAGAGCGATTATGACAGCTACAAGGCGGAATACGAATCCGCAAAAGCCACGGTGGCGATCAACGAGGCGGCTCTGGCGGAAAACAAGGCGGCACTGGCGGTGGCCGAAGCCTCTTACGACAAGGCGAACCGCAATCTCGGCTACTGCACGATCAGTTCCCCGGTCGACGGCGTGATTATCGACCGCCGGGTCAGCATCGGTCAGACCGTGGTCTCCAATATGAGTGCATCGAGTCTGTTTCTGATTGCGAAGGACTTGAAGCGCATGCAGGTGTGGGTGTCGGTCAACGAGGCGGATATCGGAAGTTTGAAGGTCGGAATGCCGGTGGAATTCACGGTGGATGCGTTCCCGGATGCGATTTTTTACGGCGAGGTGCACAAGATCCGTCTGAATGCGACCATGTCGCAGAACGTGGTGACCTATGTGGTGGAGGTCGCCACGGACAACTCCAGCGGAAAACTTCTGCCGTATCTGACGGCGAGCGTCAAGTTCATCAAGGAGCGCAAGAAGGATGTTCTGTGCGTTCCGAATGCGGCGCTTCGGTATCGTCCGGCGGAGAATCTGGTCCCCGAACAGTACCGGGCGCAGGCGGCGGAGGGTTCGACGCTCCGCTCCGGCAAGGAACGGATGCTCTGGGTGCGCAGCGGGGATTCGATCCGTCCGGTGAAGGTGTCGACCGGACTTAATGACGGAGTCATGACCGAAATCGTCTCCGGAGACATCCGGGAGGGGGAAGAGGTCGTGGTGGGCACCACGGTGATCTCCTCGGAACAGGTGGCCTCTTCCGGCGGCAATGCGGGAAGTCCCTTTCTGCCGAAGCCGCCGCAGAGAAAAGGACGGAAACGGTGACAATCATGGCACTCATCGAACTGAAAAACATTAACAAGACGTATTTTCTCGGCGAGATCGACGTCCCGGTTCTGAAGGGCATCTCGCTTTCCATAGAGAACGGGGAGTACGTCGCGCTTATGGGCGCATCGGGATCGGGGAAGAGCACGCTGATGAATATTCTCGGCTGTCTCGACCGTCCGACCTCCGGCGATTATCTGCTGGACGGGGAGGAGGTCGGCCGGGCCTCCGGCGACCGCCGCGCCATGGTCCGCAACCGGAAGATCGGCTTTGTGTTCCAGAGTTTCAATCTTCTTCCCCGGACGACGGCTCTGGAAAACGTCATCATGCCGCTTTCCTACACGGCCAGCGATCTTTCCCGCCGCGAATGCCGGAGACGGGGAATCGAGATGCTCAAGCAGGTCGGTCTGGAGGACCGCATTTACCATTATCCCTCGCAGCTTTCCGGCGGACAGCAGCAGCGTGTGGCGATTGCCCGCGCGCTCATCAACCATCCTCCGGTTCTGTTCGCCGATGAACCCACCGGCAATCTGGATTCCAAAACCAGCGAGGAGGTCATGGAGATGTTCAGCCAGCTCAATTCGGAGGGGATCACCGTGATTCTCGTGACCCACTCCACCGAGATCGCCGATTGCGCCAAGCGGAGCATTCATATTCAGGACGGGCTGATCGTGAACGGAAACTACACGGAAAAAAGCTCCGGAAAGGCGGTGAATTCATGAGTATTCTGGGAACCATCGTGGTCGCCTTCAAGGCGCTGATGAGGAATCCGACCCGGGCGCTGCTGACCACTCTCGGCATCGTGATCGGCATTGCCGCCGTCATTACGATGATGGAGATCGGAACGGGCTCATCCAATTCGATCCGGGAGTCCATTGAAAAGATGGGGGCAAACTCGGTGCTGATTATTCCGGGGGCGTTCCGGCAGAGCGGAGTGAACAAGGGCAGCGGCACGCAGATGTCGCTTACGCCGGAGGATTGCGAAGCGATCAACCGGGAGTGCCCGAGCGTGGGCGTCGCGGTGCCGATTGTGAACGCCAACGGCTATCAGGTCATTGCCGGAAACCAGAACTATATGCCGGCCCGGATCCAGGGGAGCGCGCCTGCGTTCCTGGAGATCCGCAACTGGGAGATTGATGAAGGCCGGCGCTTTACCGAACGGGAGGTGCAGTCGCGGGCGCGAGTCTGTCTGGTGGGCTCGACGATTGTCCGCGAAGTGTTCGGGGGAATCTCTCCGATCGACAACCAGCTCCGGATCAAGGATACGACCTTCACCGTGATCGGCGTTCTCAAAAGCAAGGGAGCGAATATGATGGGCGCGGACGAGGATGATGTCATCATCCTTCCGTGGACGACCGCCCGGCTGCGTCTGACCGGACTGAAAACCGGCGAGGCGACCAATACCACCAGTACGGCGGCGACCAGTCCGTCCGATCTGTATCCCGGCGAGGGGGTGGCCATCTATCCCGAACCGGTGGAAACCATGGAGGATGATACGCTTCATGTTCCGAAGTTCATTCATATCGACCAGATTCTGTTCATGGCGGTTTCGCCGGACAAGGTCAACGAGGCGGTTGATTCGGTGACGGCGCTTCTCCGCGAGCGTCATCGTCTGAAACCCGATCAGGACAACGACTTCCGGATCCGCAACTCCGCGGAGTTCATGAAGATGCTGACGGGAACCTCCACGATTATGACCAATCTCCTGCTGGGCGTGGCGCTGATTTCGCTGATCGTCGGCGGAGTCGGAATCATGAACATCATGCTGGTTTCGGTGACCGAGCGGACGCGGGAAATCGGTCTGCGCATGGCGGTCGGCGCCCGGTCCAAGGATATTCTTCAGCAGTTTCTGATTGAATCCATGGTGCTCTGTCTGATCGGGGGCGTGGTCGGGATTTTGCTGGGACACGGGGCGGCTCTTCTGGTGAACGCATATCTGCAATGGCCGGTGGAATCCAGTCCGGAGGCGGTATTCGCCGCGGTGGTGGTTTCCGCGGGAGTCGGAATCATCTTCGGTTTCTATCCTGCGTGGAAGGCGTCGCGACTCGATCCGATTGAAGCGTTGCGATATGAGTAATTGATTTTTCCGCAGCGGAGAACCGCTGGTTCCTGTTCACGGTTTGTTACGGATTCCGCCCCGACTGGCCGGATGCGTGATGAACCGTGAATTCTTTTTTGGGCGGAGGGGGAAGTCCGAGCGCCTTATAGGAATTCCGGAAGTGCATTTTGGCAAATCGGGAAAGAAGTTCCGCTCCGCCTTTCCGGGCGAGCTCGGCGGCGCGGAGATCGACCTGTTCTCCGGCGCCTTTGGGAAGGGGAATTCCAGCCAGTTTTCCGAGATCTTCCAGACGGCGCAGAAATCCGGCGCGGGCAATGACGGAGGCTGCGGCGACGGCCATGTCGCTTTCGGCCTTGGTGCGCTGGATCAGATGGATTTTCGCGCCTTTCTCCTTCAGAGCGTTGAGAATCAGATGTTCATCTCCGAATTTGTCGGCGATGGCTTCGGAGCATTCGGGCACTTTGTCGAGGAGGTTTTCGAGGGCGCGGGCGTGTCCCCAGGCCAGCAGCCGGTTGAGGGATCCGAAACCGGAGTACATCCGGTTGTATGCTTCGGGTCCGATGGAAACGAATCCGACCCGGTGTCCGATGATTTTCATGGCGTCGGAAGCGATGGCTTTGAGCTGGGCGTCACTTTTAATCAGTTTGCAGTCCCGGACTCCGGCGTCGCCGAGGGATTGTTCCATTCCGCGGTCCAGATAGACCGCCGCCACGACGAGAGGACCGAAGAAATCGCCTTTTCCGCTTTCATCCATACCGGCGTGGGGGACGAATTGCCGCTGTTTCTGCTGGAAGGCAAGATCCTTCAGCACTTCCGGTTCGAGGATGAAATCAACGAAATCCTGACTTTCGGCTCCCTGGATGACGAGTTTTCCGCTGTGATAGAGAACAACATTGGTTTTGTTGCGCGTTGCCTTGAATTCCGCATAGGGAAGGGAGGAAAACTCCCAGCACCGGGCCTCCAGAGCTTCGCGGAGAACGGCATAGAGTTCTCCGGGAAGCATTTTTACGATACAAGTCTGTTTGGATTCCGCCATTTCCGCCTCATTTTTTTTGTGGGGAAATATACTCCGCATTCGCGCGGAGTCAAGGAATCTTCCGCCGGAGAGAGAAAAATAAAGAACGCCTGTTCTCTGTTTCCCGTGGCCGGATGGCGCAATGGAAAAACGCAATGCCGTTCCGAAAGCAGACGTTGCCGGGTGCGTGTCTGCTGATTCCATTCCTCTCTCCGGAAGCGATGCCGGGACCGATCATGCCGGTGGCGCGGATGATGGATGGTTTCACGTGAGACATATTTCCCGACGAGTGGCTTCGATGTGCAATGCCGGAGTCCGGAAATCGAAAACACTTGGAGTCTCTGTCCGGAGAGTCTGTGGCAGGGATGTCCGCTTTTCAGACGGATCGTTCTGATTTCATGAGCGGAGCAGGTTTTCCGATGTTTCCGGGAAGACGTGCGGTTGTTTCCTCACGTTCCGGTAGGGAGAAAACCATTTTCTTCCAGCCGAAGATGACGCTCCCGGGAGAGCCGGTCCGCCGCGTTCGCGTGACGAATGATTTTCTGTTTCGATACGTCGGAGATCGGGAAAAGAAGGGGCAAGGCCGATTTCCGGTCTCCTGCAACGGGAAAGGGACCGCCCCCGGTCCTCCGTGCTCTCCTTTTCCGGAGTCTGTGTTTTGCGAAGAGTTTCAGGGCTGCTCCTTGATTTCCACGATTCCGAAACGGAGACGATCCGCATACTGTCTGGAGTTGCCTGTCCAGCTTGCAGACTTCTTCTCCGGAGCCTGATTGATTTTGATGTCCAGTCCAAGATATCTGCCAATTTTGAACCGTTTTGCGGGCAGGACAAGGCGGCATTGATAACCGTTGTCCAGAATTCTGCCCGTGACCTGGAAATCCTTTTTCTTGTGGTCGGCCCGGTTGGGCATGACGGAAAAGCGGTTCGCTTCCGGCTGGTTCGGCAGAAAGAATACCCGGAAGCAGTGTTTGTTGTGGGCATCGGGATGTTCTTCGGAAAGAGTTTCCGGGGCGGTGTCGAAAAAGAGTTCGATTGAATCCTGCTGCCAGAATTCGGCATCCGGTTTCGGTCGGACGGGCGTGTTGTCTCTGACCGAGATGCGGAGAACGACATCTCCGTGTTCCCGGGAGAGGACGGCGTGCGCGCAGTCTCCGATTTTCAGCTCCGTCCCGGCTGCGGCATAGCGGGGAATGTTGAATTTTACGGGAATTCGCGAGATGTTCCCCGGCGTTTTCAGAAACAGGTTGCTTCGGAATCCAACGTCTGCTGTTTTCAGCGGAAGGCGCAGGACTCTTTCCTCGTCGGGCTTCAGGGAAAACGGGACACGTTCCGTGATTGTTTTTTCGTCCCTGATGACAGCGACTCCCTGAAGCGGAGAGCCGGTCAGATTTTTCAGTCCCGCAATGGCATATCCAGGAAAGATCCGGACCACTTCGGAGGCCGCAGCAGGCGAATCCGAGTCAAAAGTCAGATGTTCCAGACGATGAATAAAATCTTCTTCAGAACATTCGGATTCCGGCCGCAGGTAAAAGGGGGCTTCTTCCAGCAGAAGTTTTCCATCGGGAAGAGGATTTCCGAAAAGATCGTGGACAGCGATTCCGGAAAGAGACGTTCGGAGTGGACGCTGCGGCCGAAGATTCCAGAGCGCCGCAATGGGGTTTCCCGCTTTCCGATAAACATAGCAGATGGTGTTTTTCCGTTTGATTTTCCGGACGGGACGCGCTCCTTCAAAAAATCGTGCGAGCGCATTGTAGGCGGGCGCTTTTGCATCTGGAATCCATTCAGACCCGTACGTGCCGCTTGTGCCCTCGAAATGTTTGTTGATGTCGCGCCGCCAGAGCTGAAAGGTGATGAGGGTGATGGATTGCCGGACTCTTTCGCCAAGGTCCGTCAGGAAGCGGGTCGCCGCATGGTGCGCCTGACACAGCTCTGAAAGAAAGGTCTGTTCGAACGGCGCGTCGTCATGGAGGAAAAAAAGTTCAGTGTTCCACAGAACCGGCTTCAGATATGGTTGGATGTTTTTTCGGAACATCGCAATTTGGCGGTCGGCCGGCTCCGGAGAACTCAGACTGCGTGAAGCATACGGATGGAAACTGACGGCATCGCAGAATTTCCCTCCGCCGAGTTCCAGACCTTCTTTCAGGAATTTGTTGATGTCCGCCCCGGCGTCGCTGGTCGAGCAGAAGCCGAGAATCCGGTTTTTCGGCGATATCGCCTTGATTTCTTCGCTGGCAATGCGCAGGTACGGCAGATATTCCCGCGCGGTCATGCTGAATTGCGGTTCATTGAGAATCTCGAAAACACTGGTGTAGTTTGAGGCAATTTCAGCAAATTTCCGGACATAAAGACGATAGCGGTCGAGGGGCGGTAGCTCGACATTCGCGTTTCCCCGGATGTTTTTGCGTTTCCGGCAGAGGGGATGCAGCCACTCGGGAAGCGTTTCCACTCCCCAGGGATAGCGTTTCATATTGACTTCTCCGGAGAGAATGATCGGAAGAAGCCGGATTCCGTGTTCTTGATATTTCTGGAAAACCCGGCGGACCCATTCCTGGTTGAAATGGTCTTTTTCCGGTTCGAAGCGATACCAGCTTGTCAGGGAGTAGCCGTAGTCCCCATATCGGATCAGACGGCAGCCGATTGCCCGCAGCATCCGGAGTTTTTCATCCAGATCGCACTCAATCACTTTATATCCATCGATTCCGTTTGTCCTTTTCAGCACAAGTCCGCCGTTGAAAGCGACGCAGAAACTCTGGAGCGGATCCGGTTCCGGATCCGCATGAACTCCAAGCACGGCAAATGCTCCATTGTGGAACCGCATTCCGGGAAGGGGATCCGTTTCG
Organism: uncultured Victivallales bacterium; assembly: GCA_944390735.1. Lineage (GTDB taxonomy): Bacteria > Verrucomicrobiota > Lentisphaeria > Victivallales > UBA1829 > UBA1829. The sequence continues at coordinate 7,493 of CALXRL010000021.1, forward strand.
ATTTCTAACGAACCGAACCGGTTCGGCTGAATGCAGAACTCCCGAACGAGGCCTGTTCCGGGTGGAAGGTTCAGGGGAATTGTGGCAATTCGTTCTCGTTTTCCATAATAGGAATCTTTCAGGAAAACGGGCAGATTCGCACAGACGGCATCTTCGGTGCCGTTGAACGCGGAAAGAGTTCCTTTCAGCCGGTCTCCCGGATGACAGATTCTCCGGTCGGCTTTGAAAACGAGGTCAAGGTTTCCCGGTGCGGCGGAATCCCCTTCTTTGCAGAGGGTCATGTCATCGACCCAGAGCGTTCCGGGCGAATGTTCCCCGATCAGACGGAGAAGATAGGTCCCTCCGGAGTTTTTTGTCTGGAAGGCAAGCGAAAGTTTGCGCCATTCCGGTCCTGTCTGGAACTTCCGGTGCACAATGTTCATTTCTTTGGAGGGGTGGCGGAATTCAAAACGGAAAATGAGAGATGTTTCCCGTTCGCTCCGGACCCATGCGGAAAAACGGTAGGAGCTTTTTTCGTCCAGCGGAAAGTCTTTGCAGTGGAGAATGTAATACTCCTGAAACGGATTTTCAATTTTCAGCGCTTTCCGTCCCTGACGGCGGATGACGGCGTCCGTGGTCAGCGGAAGAAATTTCAGTTCCGGATTGGTATCCGGCCGCAGATGGCGTTCCAGGGCAAAGCCGCCACTTCCCGCTTCAAACGAACCGTTGAAAATCAGATTTTCCGCCGGAGCGTTCAGAACCAGGATCAGCAGACAAAACAACAGTTGAAATTTCAGAATCTTCATTGAAAATCTCCCTTGATTCATTCGAGTTCCTTGAGACTGATCCCGCATTTGTTATAACTTTCCGCGAATCCCTGCTCCTGAAGACAGTAATCCTGTTTGCTGCTGCCGTTGATTATTCCATAAAATGTTTTTCCCGCAGCGTGTCCATCCATGAAAAAAGCGGATGCAATGCTTTTGGGCGGAGGCGGCACGGAACTGTAGGAGAGATCGGTCCGGAAATCTCCTCCGCCATGACGGAACTTGAAATTTTTGACATTGTTTCCATGTTCCATGGTGTAAATTGATTCCGCTCCGTGGAGAGTTTCCGAAGGATGGCGCAGGTCGCTCTGTTTGTGCAGATAGAAATAGGAGGTCCGCGGCGAGCCGCAGAGATAGACATTGAGCAGATAAATGCTGGAGGCATTGTTCCAGTAGCCCTCGTTGTCCTGTGTGAGAGGCTCCGCAGGACAGCGGAAGGTGGAGCTTTCCTTTCGTTTCGCGCTCCATTGAACGCCATAGGGCTTGAGAAGACCGGTCCAGTGTCTGCTCTGATCGTATCCCTCGTTCCACCGGAAGTCGATCGGGACAATCCAGCCGTCGGAGGAGTCGGAATAACTGATAGAGGCCGTTACGAGAGTCTTTGTGTTGGAGAGGCAGGATATGGCATAAGCCTTGTCTTTTGCCTGCTGCAGAACCGGCAGAAGCAGCGATGCTAAAATTGCGATAATCATGACGGTGATGAGAAGTTCAATCAAACTGAATGTGAAAATTCTGATTTTCTGATTCATGGAAAAGCGCCTTTCATCAAATCCTTCGAGTTCCATCGTTGTACGAGTGCTTGTTTATCATGATTATTATAGCATGAAAAACCTGGATCGGGAAGATGAGGTCTTAGACAAAAAAATGTATAAATCAGACATTTTATTTGATTTATCCTATTTGAAAAAGAGCAAATATCATGTATACTCCGGAATAGATGGGAAAGGAGCCGGATTATGCCATACACCGAATTTCTGCTGCGGCGCTATTGCTGTGACGTGAAGCTGGGGATTGCCGTCAAGCATATTCTGGCGGGACTGCATGGAGAAAAACAGTTCCATCAGCATGATTTTTCGGAGATTGCCGTGATTGCGCATGGCAATGCGTACCATATGATCGGCGCTCGGAGCTGTGCGCTTTCGCCGGGGGATGTTCTTCTGGTGCATAAAGGGATTCGCCATGCGTACGGGAATGCGGCGGGGTTGGAGTGTGTGAACCTGCTCTATGATCCGGGACGTCTGCGGAGCAAGTTCCCGGGACTGGAGGTCTTCTCCCTGTTCGGGGAATTCTTCCCGGACGGGGAAACGAGACGCAGTCCGCTGTTGCCGATTCTTCATCTGGGGGCCTCGGATCTCAGTCGGCTTCTGGAGCTGTGCGGTGCTCTGAAACGGGAACTGAACGGGAATTTGCCCGGAATCGAATGTGGCGCCCGGTTGATTTTCGGACAGATCCTTCTTGCGCTGGCCCGCTGGCGGGAGCAGACGGCGAGGGAACGAAAACGTCTGTCCATGATCGACAAGGCGCTGGATTATATGCACACGCATTTCCGTCAGCGGGTCGGCATCCGTGAGCTTTCGGAGCTGGTACACATGTCCGAGCGAAATTTTTACCGCCATTTCCGGGAAAATACCGGACTGAATCCCACGACTTATCTTTTGCGGATCCGCATGGAACACGGGGCGTCCATTCTGCGGGAATCGGATGATTCCGTTTCCGAAATTGCGCGGAAATGCGGCTGCTGTGATTCCAGTGATTTTTATCGGAAATTCAAGACCGTCTACGGCTGTTCGCCGCGGGAATTCCGCCGGGCGGCCGAAAAAGGAAGGGGGGAATCGGGGGAGGGGGGAAACGATCGTTGATCCTGACCTCCTGAAAGTTGATCCTGACCTTCTGGAATTTGAGTATTGGAAGAGGAAGAGATTCTTTTCTGTGCATCATTGGCTTTTTATTTTCGTCGGAGATTTGATTTTTTTCTCTTTTTATAGTAAATTAGGAACTGATATCAAACAGAGAAACATCCTGCGGAAAGGAGTGTACCGATGGGACTGAGCATCACGGAAATCATGGTGATCCTTGTTGTGGTTCTGCTGCTCTTCGGATCCAAACGGATCCCTGAACTGGCAAAGGCGCTCGGACGCGCATCCCACGAATTCAAAAAGGCCAAAGACGGCATCATGAACGAAACACAGGAGATGATGGACGCCGCCGAAAAAAACGCTGAAGCGGAAGATCAGCTCAAGCAGAAAAAGGAAGCGGATCCGAACAGAAAACGGGATTGAACCGGATATGAGCTCGAATGAAGATCAGACTTTCCTGGGACATCTGGAGGTCCTGCGCTTCGTCCTCTTTCAGATCATCGGGACATTCTGTCTTCTTCTGATTCCTTCGTGGGTCGTATCGCAGAAACTGGTGGATCTGCTGCTGGCGTATGCCGCGCCGGAGGGATTTGCACTCCACTATTTTTCCCTGCTGGAACCGTTTTTCATCCGTTTGAAAATGTGTCTGACGCTGGGGCTCTTCCTTTCGCTGCCGTTTACGTTTTACTATCTCTGGAAATTTGTGTCGCCGGGACTGCTGGAGTATGAGCGGAAAATGCTCCGGGGACCGTTGTGGGCCTCCTTTTTTCTGGCGCTTTTCGGCGTGTTTTTCGCTTTGCTTTTCATTGTGCCGGCGATTGTGACGTTTTCTCTTTCGTTTGCGGGGCCCCAGATGCGGCCGGTGATCGGAATCGACAGCTTTATTTCGATGATTCTCGTGTCGGTTCTGGCGTGCGGACTGCTTTTTCAGTTTCCGCTGATTCTGTACGGACTGCTTGCCTGCGGTGTGGTGGAGGTGGATACGCTCCGCCGGCATCGACCCGCGGTGATCGTGGTGATTTTGACGGTGTCGGCGATTCTGACTCCGCCGGATGTGCTCAGCCAGGTTCTTCTGGCGGTGCCGACCTACCTGCTTTTTGAAGCGAGTCTGCTGCTTTTCAGACTCAATCGAAAACGATTTGAACAGAAAAAGGTCCCTTTCGATGATGACTCGGTCTATCGGGAGGAAGAAAAAAAAGGAGAATAACAGGATGAACAGACGGGATTTCCTGAAAACAGCGGCGACGCTTGCCGCGCTCGGAGTGGTTTCCAAAGTCGCCGGAGCGGTAAAACAGACTTCGGCCGGCGCGGCTGGAAAATCGGGACCTGCGGATCTGGTGGCGATCCGCGGCGGCGAACCGGAGGAGATGTTTGACAGAGCCATCCGGGAACTGGGGGGAATGGAGAAATTTGTCAAGAAAGGTCAGACGGTTCTGGTCAAGCCGAACATCGGCTGGGACCGTCCCGTTGAAGCCGCCGCAAACACCAATCCGAAACTGGTTGCCCGCATTGTGCGCCGCTGCAAAGAGGCCGGAGCAAAAGAGGTGTATGTCTTCGATACAACCTGCAGCCGCTGGGATCTGGCCTACAAGAGCAGCGGAATCGCGGAGGCGGCCCGCAAGGAGGGCGCCATCGTGGTCGGCGGAGACAGCGCCTCCGACAAGGGCTATCTTGAAAAATACTATGTCGATGTGGAAAATCCGAACGGCCGTCGCTTGAAAAAATTCAAATGGCACCGTCTGGTCAAGGATTGCGATGTGTTCATCAATGTTCCGGTGCTCAAGCATCACGGGGGGCCTGGCATGACATCCGCCATGAAAAATCTGATGGGCACGGTTTCCAAAGGAACCCAGCGTTATTTTCATGCGAACGATCTGAACCAGTGCATCGCCGACATCTGCGCCTACCGGAAACCGGATCTGAATGTTATTGACGCCTATCGTGTGATGGTCAAGCGCGGTCCTCGCGGGGTTGATTCCAGCGATGTGAAGCTGTTGAAATATCAGCTTCTTGGCACTGACATTGTGGCGCTGGATACGGCGGCTGCCGCGGTGATCGGTTTTGATCATCGCAGAATCGGGCATATCGCTCTCGGGGAAAAACTCGGGCTTGGAACGCGCAATCTGAAGAAGCTCAACATCAAACGGATCACGGTGTGACGATGCGAGTTCCGGTTTATCGGTCGGCAAGAATCGGGATTGCCGCGCTGTCCTTTGTACTGTTTTTGTCGGCGACCTGGTTTGTGAAGGGATATGAGGGGTGGTATGCCGGACAGATCGGAAGTGATCTGCTGAAAATCGCGGCGGGACGATATACGCTTGGTGTCCTGATTGCCGCCGCGGTGATTCTGGTGCTGACTCTGCTTTTCGGGCGGATCTACTGTTCCGTGGTCTGTCCGCTGGGGATTCTTCAGGATCTGATGATGATGTTCAAACGGAAGTTCCGCAGCCAGAGGAGTTATCGGGTGCTGCGGTACAGCGTGTTCGGTTTTGTGATAGCGTCGCTGGCGGGCGGATTTATCCTTCCGCTGGCGCTGCTGATGCCGTCCTCGAATTTCCTGATGGTGGAGAACAACATTTTTCGGAAGGTCTGGCAGATGGTGTCCGAGCAGCTGGAGTGGAACATGCCGAATCAGGCATTGAATCCGGCGGTATCGGGATATCTGGCGGCATGGGGGGTGTTTATCCTTCTGCTGGTGTTGGCGCGCTGGCGGGGAAGGGTGTACTGCAACACGCTGTGTCCGGTGGGAGCGCTGCTCGGACTGTTTGCAAGAGGAGCGCGTTTCAAGATCTTCATGACGGATGCGTGTGTCTCCTGCGGCGCCTGTGAACGGGCCTGCAAAAGCGGATGTATTGATGCGAAGGCTGGAACGGTCAACACGGAAAATTGCGTGATGTGTCTGAATTGTCTGGACAAATGCAAATTTCATGCGTTGAAGTTCGGTCGTGGGAAAAAGAAGGTGGTGGAGCTTTCCGTTTCGCGTCGGAATTTTCTGGTGACGGGAGGAGCCGTTGCGGGAGGAGTTGCGACGGGGCTTGTGGTTTCGAAATTCGGCGGACGGACGGCGAATGACAAGGTGGCTCCGGTGATGCCGCCGGGTGCGGGGTCGCGGGAGGAGTTTCTCCGGAAATGTGTTTCCTGCGGACTCTGCATCGGAGCATGCAAGGGGCATGTGCTGACGCATTCGTCGCTGGAGTACGGGATTGGAGGGATTCTTCAGCCGTATCTGAATTTCAAGCGGGGGGTATGCGAGTTCAACTGCACATCGTGTATGGATGTCTGTCCATGCGGTGCGCTGGAAAAGATTCCGCTGGAGGAGAAGAAACGTCTTCGTCTGGGAGTTGTGCATTACAACCGTTCGGTCTGCATTCCGTATGTGGATGGGACGGTTTGCGGCGCCTGTTCGGAGCATTGTCCGGTGGGGGCGCTGGAGATGGTTCCGTACAAGGCGACAAAGATTCCGCATGTGCATACGGATCTGTGCATCGGGTGCGGAGCCTGTCAGAACATCTGTCCGGTAACGCCGACGCCGGCGGTGGTGGTGCACGGGGTGTCGAAGCAGTTTCTTGTGGAGAAACCGAAGCAGACACCTCCGGTGAAATTGAAGGCGGAAGAGGATTTCCCCTTCTGAACAAGTTCGGAACGATCCGGAGGAACGCCATGGCTGTTCGCTCCGGATTTTTTTCAGTCGGTCCATCTGCTTTCCTGCTTCTTTTCAAAATCGATCGGGCAGTCCGTCTGAAAAGTGCGGGCATCGTTTGTCAGACATGGTTTGCGGCGGATTCCTTTCCGGAAAACAGTCGGGGAGGCTTTCGGATGCAATCCCGGAGCAAGGAAAAAAGCGCTCTGAAGAAATCCTTTCCAGATATCATTCGCTCCCTTCCCAGTTTCAAAAGGGCTAACAGCCGTTTATCCGGCAGAATGCCTCCATTACGGTTTTCTTTTTCCAGCAGATCCAGCCAATTCAATCGGTTTTTGCGCATAACCATTTCGGAAAATTCCGCCGCCGATCGGCAACGGTTCCGCCATTTTTCCGGGGAGAGCTTTGGAGTGCCGCAGAATCCGTTTCTGGAGTGTACCCGATAGCGTATCGGCGGATTCGCAATATGGTATTTTATGCCTCCTGCGATTTCCGATCCCCAGATCAGCAGATCATCTGCACGCAGTTTCCATTCCGCTTCTCCTTCGAACCAGGGGAGAAAGCGTTCAGCAAGGGTCCGTCGTATGGAGCAGCCTGATGTCGGAACTCCGAACCACTGATGGAGTACCGCAACGGAAAATGCTCTGCCGCCCAGACGGCCTTCCGGAAAAGGGAACGGCATTCGGCCTTTTTTCGTACCGAAGTATTCCATCTCTGCCAGGAGAAATCCACAGTCGGCATTGTTTCTGAAACAGCGTGCAACCGCAGCAAGATATCCGGGCGAATACAGGTCGTCGGAATCCAGAAAGCAGAGAATTCTTCCTCGGGAAATTTGAAATCCCGCATGAATTGCAGAAAGCTGACCGCCATTCTTCTGGAAGATTTTCCGGATGCGAGAGTCTTTCCAGCGTTCGATTTCCATTCTCGAACCGTCCGTGGAGCCATCGTCGACAAGAATCAGTTCAAAATCCTTGAAATCCTGTGAAAGAACACTTTGTATGGCTTCCCCCACGAATTCCCCGTAGTTGAAATTGTTCAGGAGAACGCTGATCTCAGGCATTGTGCTTTCTCTTTCCGCGGATTCGATATTGAAAATGACGGAAGATGGTTTTGATCCACAATTCACCGATCCAGAATCCGGGAGCCCGCTGAAACCAGCGGGAGCATTTTTGTCGGTGTTTCCAGAGAAAGGCTGGTCCCGTAAAGTAAACAATCAGGTGCAGGAATCCAAGCGGATCCCCGGACAGCTGCAGACGCTTGTAATCCGCCGCGAAAAGGTCCATCATTGCTTCCGGAAGCAGACGTTCGAGTCGACGACTTCGCTCTATGCTTTTCTGAGGCAGAAGCGGCATGTTGCCGGCAATTTCCGCTCCGGCAAAACCGTTGTTTTTATGGCGTCTGTATGCCATTAGGCGCAGGGGAATGAAGCAGGAACCGCCCCGCCAGTGCGCATAGGTAAACAGCAGGCGGTCTGCACAGATTCTCCAGTTTTCCGCCCCGGGAAAATCTTCCAGCGCCCGGATGGTGTCTCGACGCAGCACTGCGGTGCTTGTGACATACCAGTACCATTGATTCAGATCATAATCGGAGAGAATCTGCGGAGAAAAAGAGGTTTCCGGAGGAATCTCATTTTCCTGCAGTTTCTTTTTCCAGCTGCTGAATGTTTCGGGGAGTGTATTCTTCTTCTGGAGTCCAAGCCGAACGTAAAGATTATTAGCAGTCGATTGGAATGTCAAGGGGACTCCATCCTGATTGATGTCAATCGGTTCACAGAAAGTAAATGCCACATTCTGCATCATATGAACTTGAATATGAGTGGAGATGAATTCGGGGAAAAGAACATCGTCCGCATCCAGAAAACAAAGGAAGAGCCCGGAGGAATGTTTCAGTCCGAGCTGAAAGGCCGCGAGCTGTCCGCTGTTTTTCCGAGTGAAAAGCTGTTTGTAGGAAATTCCGTCATTCCTCTCTTGAAGAATCTGCAATCGTTCTTTGATCACGTGCAGGGAGTCATCGGTGGAACAGTCATCGACGATGATGCATTCCAGCGGGCGATAGCTTTGGGCTGCCACACTGTCCAGAGCTTCCCCGATCCATTGCGCGTAATTGTAGTTCGTTATGACGATGGAAACGAGAGGGATGTTCAGATTCATCAACTTTTCCTCCTTATCCGTTTGAGAAGCAATCCGGAACGATAGCGAAAAGAATCTTTTCCTCTTTGTATCAACGCCTGAATCCGTTGATTCCATTTTTCCTGAAAGGATTCTGTTTCCGGAGTTTGCCAATTCTTCCAGCAGTATTGTTTCCTGCGGGGAAAACTTTGTCTCAGCTTTTTCCAGAGTAAGGATGGAAGAACGTCTTTATCTTTTAACGAGGATGCCTTCCGATTGAAAAAAATCAGTTCTCCACCGGGAGAATAATAAAATATGCCGGGATTGAAAACGGCGTCGTGGAGAAAAGAAAGAGTTCTGATGGGAACTTGGGCATTCAGGATCAGAAGCCAGTCTTCAAATTGCAGCTGCAACGCCTCCTCTTCCCGGATGATTCGGCTGTTTTCAAAGGAGAATGCGTGATGCTTCCCGGTTCGGTCCAGTATCGCGATCTTATTCGGAAAGAGGGTATGACCTGTATCCTGGGAGATGCGTACATCCTGTGCGGAAAGATAGGGAACCCCATCATAGTTCAGAGTATAGTCCGCTGCCTGATATGCGGAGGTTTGAAAGATCGTACAGCGGTTGTTCGCCACTTTCCATGCTTTTTTGCGGTTCCTGATTTTTTCCCAGATTCCGGGTGAGAGAATATCCCGTTCAAGATTCCCGGGGATTTTCGGTACCGCAAGTGCCGCGGAACAGTATTCGCACCACTGAAGCTGACTGCCGAATTCCTGCGGGGATCTTTTCCACCAGCCAGGCTCCACAGGCCAGCCGCCGGGACCGTCAAACAGCATATCCAGCGCTGCTGCAATTTCACAGAAGAAGGCTCCTTTCGGGGTGATGGAAGCACTCCATTCATTCTGAATCCAGCATTTATCACGCAGGGCAAACCAGGTTTTGTCTTCGATTCCCAACTCTTTCCGGGGCAGCAGAAGGGCTTGATGTAGACCGACATTTTTGTGATCGTTCAAACATTGATAAGGAAAAATATCGGAGATCAGTTCCAGATTTTCATAGTAGCGTTTCCCCAATGCGGACCAGAGTCCCCGTCTGGCATCCTGAAGGGAGTTCCAGTGCCGTTGATGAAACTCATTAAAGTTGCGAATCGGACTTCGGATCGGATCGGCCTTTTTCCCTTCCGGTCTCGCATGAAAAAGATATTCCGCCATCTCCGCAAAATGCGGGTTCAAGGTCGGTTCTCCTCCCATGATGCCGACAATGCCAGGATAGTCGTGCAGAGAGTCCACCGCATTCTGAAACTCCTTCATGTTCATCATGAACGTCGTTTCATGCAGACCGCAGAATCTGGTGCAGTTTGAACAATGATGGATACATGCATTTGTGACTTCTATTTGAATAATTTTCATCTGCGCGGGAGAAATCATGGGAAAATCCTGTTCATAAAAAGCATTGTTTTTTACTGTTCTATGATAGACAAAAAATAAAATTTTATGATATAATTTAGGAATGCTCCTTATTTTAATTTTCTCATTTTTTTATTTTTGGGCTTTTTATCTTCCCGGCTATAAATTTAATTTTTTATATTATTTTTGTTTTATATACTTTAATTCATTGTTTGCTATTTTTCAAATGATTTTTTTAAGTGTTAATCTAAAAAATGGTCGGATAATTTATATCTGGTTTGCCTGATCGGGGACTAATTGACAGCTATTTTTATGATTTGTAACAGGATGGAACTTTTTTAAGTAAAGTTTGACTGAAACAGTGTAACGATGGTTGTCCGTTTTTTGAAAATGTCTGCAAGGGGACAAGTGTGCCCTGCCGCTGAATCGGGCGGAGACGGGTGATTTTTTTCCCGTTTCGCTTCGGAAAAGGAAGGCGTTTGCCTGTCTGATTCCTTCCCCTTGGACAGGAAGTGTCTGGTGTATGGAAAGGAGCGGAGAAGATGGAGGTTTCATCGTCCGGAGCGAGGCAATCCGTAAAACGGCCAGCCTCCGAATCACCATTTTCCCCGCAATCCGATTCAAAACGAAGCTCATTCAGGAGGAGAAGCCGGATCGTTATTCCAGGCGGAAGTCAAAATTGAAGCGGCTTGTCTTCTTCTCGTGCAGCACGGCATGGCGAAGATCGTAAAGCCCCGCCGCCGCTCCCCGGAGCGGAGGAATCGACATGACTTTTTCCGAAAGAATCTGCGTCAGATCCCCTGTATGTTCCACCAGAAACGTCTCTCCCCGCAGATCCGTCATCCGGTCCCCGGCCGCGATTTCCGCCCGCGTCGAAAGAAGCGGGGGCCTGCCGTACTGGTAAATTTCCACCGGAAGAACCGATTTGGAGATCATGGCTTCCAGTTCGGTTCTCTCCAGTTCCAGCCAGGCCTGCACCATGGCGATTCCGCGCACAGCCGCCTCCTGAACCGCCATGGAGTTGCAGATCGGCATCGGCATGCAGCTCTTCACAACAACTCCCGGAAACTCCTTCACCAGCGAAAGATGGGAAAGCGAACTGATCCGGATCACCCGGCCTCCCTTTTTCACATACTCCCGAAGAGCCTCCCGGACGTGCTCCAGAGCATTCTCCGCAATGAAAAAGGGCAGAAGCACCTCTTCTCCCGGCGCAGGTCCGGCTTCCAGTTCCCGGACGATCCGGAGCTTTTCCGTGAATTCCGGATGCTTTCTTCCGGGAACAATCGCGCAGTCCGGCCATGGACGCTTGTCCGGTTTCGCGTGCAGCGAATCGTAATCCCTCCGGAACCGTTCCAGACTCTTCCGGGATTCCTGCTCCGCCGTTTCCGCGTTCCCGTGCCTGTCCAGATAATCCCGGAACTCCTTCCGCAGCGTCTTGAATACACTCGCGGGAAGAAACGGATTCCCCGTGATTTCCGCGGAAACCCTTCCGCAGGTGAAACGGGCAAAGGAGAGCTGCCTGAATTCTTTGGCGATCGTTTCCGGAAGGAGCGGCCTGGTTCCCGCTTCCGAAAGCGAAAGCTCTTTCTTCCATTCGATTCCGCCGCATTTCACGCGGAACTCGCCGCAGCTGACGAACACCTCCAGATCCGCCGGAGGCTTCCACTCGGGGAGAGTGTCGATCCGTTTGGAGAAGTCGCCGACCCGCTCGCTGATTTTATAGACGATTCCGCCGCGCGGGACCTCCTTGTCGGAATGGATGAAACAACGTTCCCCTTTCGAGACTGATGCGACCGATTTTCCATTCAGACTCATTTTCGTAATGCAGTGAGCCGGTCCCTCGTCTCCGCTCTGCGGCTGGATGCGGATAGTGTCGCCGAGCGAGATTCTGCGGGAAGCGGAAACTTCAAATCCGTTCCTCGAATGCGCAATCACTTTTCCGCAGAGAAGACCGGAAACCCCCATTGCATCGTATTTGATCAGATGCTTTGCCGAATCCGGCGTATAGTATCCCAGGGACCAGCGGCGCCCGCAGGTGTGGGAGAGCCGTTCCTTTGCCGCGGGAAGAATCTCCCGGAACTCCTCCTCCGATTCCGCCTTCATCACCATCCGGTACGCGGAAACCACGTTTTCCACGTAGTCCGCGCGCCGGAGTCTCCCTTCAATTTTCAGCGAGGAAACCCCTGTTGCGATTATCTTCGGAAGAATTTCCAGCGTGCAGAGATCCTGCGAGGAGAGAAAAAATCCATTGCCGTTTTTTGAATGGTGTCTTCTCCGGCAGGGCTGTTTGCATTTTCCCCGGTTTCCGCTCCAGCCGCCGAGCCACGAGGAAAGAAGACAGGTCCCGGAAATGCAGCAGCAGAGCGCCCCGTGAATGAAAATCTCCACTTCGACCGGCGGTCTGCTTTTCATCATCTGTTCCAGTTCCTTCAGCGTGGTCTGCCGTTCCAGAATCACGCGGGAGAGCCCGAGCTCCTTTGCCATGGCGAGGCCCGCGGAGTTGTTCAGTCCCATCTGGGTGGACCCGTGGATCGCCAGTCCCGGAAAGTATTCCCGCAGAATCCGGACAATTCCGAGATCCTGCACAATCAGCGCATCGGGTCGCAGAGTGTTGAGTTCCGCAAGTTCCTCCGCGGCGGCGAGCAGCTCGGATTCCTTCACCAGCGTATTGAACGTGACATAGACTTTCCGGTCGTTTTTCCGTGCATATGCGATCAGTTTCGCCATCTCCTCCCGGGAGAAGTTTTCGGTTCGTTCGCGCGCGTTGAAGCGTTTGAGTCCCGCGTAGACCGCGTCGGCGCCGGCGTCAAACGCGGCGAGGGCGCATGCGAGATTTCCCGCAGGCGCCAGCAGTTCGGGGAGTTTGTGTTCTGAAGCATTCATCGTGCGGTAATATAGCATTTCCCCAAGTCGATTTCCAGACAGAGCGGAATTTTTTCCCCCGATGCGCATCTCTTTTTGACAAAGAGCTTTTCCGGTTGTATAGTAATCGTTTCACGAAAGAGGTGGAGAATGTCGATTTCCATTCCCGCATGGTTTCTTCCGATCGTGGTGTCGGCGGTCGGACTCGGGTTTTACGACATCTGCAAAAAACACGCTGTCCGCGACAATTCCGTGATGCCGGTTCTGTTTCTGGCGACGCTGTCCGGTTCGGCCCTGTTTGTCGTCGGAACGCTGCTGTTCGGCGATTTTTCCAGAGCGATCGTCTGTTCGCCTCAGCACTGGTGGCTTCTGCTGGGAAAATCCCTGATTGTCGCATCCAGCTGGACCTGTGTCTATTATGCCATGCGGGAACTGCCGATCTCCATCGCGGCTCCGATCCGCGCCAGCGCTCCGCTCTGGACGTTTATCGGCAGTCTGATTCTCTTCTCCGAGGTGCCGACCGTCCTGCAGGGCGTCGGGATGCTGCTGATCTTTGTCGGATATTATGTGTTTTCCGTGCTCGGTAAACTGGAGGGGATCTCTTTTCGCGGAAACCGGGGCGTGCATCTGATTCTGCTGGGAACGCTGCTCGGCGCGGTCTCCGCTCTGTACGACAAATATCTGCTGAACGTGATCCGCATCCCGCGTGACACGGTCCAGCTCTGGTTTTCGATTGATCTGGTCGCGGTGCTCGGAGCCGCATGGCTGATCCGGCGTTTCGCGTTCGGCCATCAGCATCGCTTCGTCTGGCGCTGGACCATTCCGGCTACCGGAATCCTTCTGATCCTGGCGGACTTCCTCTATTTTTATGCGGTGAGTCTTCCGGAAATTCATATTTCGATCCTGTCGCTGGTGCGCCGGTGCAGCTGCATTGTCACGTTTGCATTCGGGGTCTACTTCTTCCACGATGCGAATGTCAAACGCAAGGCGCTTGCGCTGCTGCTGATTCTGCTGGGTGTGTTCCTGCTGGCACTCGCGGGATGATGCGGGGGCGCATCGTTTTCTCCAGCGTGAAAACGGGCGGGGCAGGGGACCCTCCGAAAAAGAGAAGAAAGTTTTTTTGTCTGCACGCGTCTTCCCGATCTTGAAATACGGGGGAATGCCGTCTATTGTTACCGGAGATTCGTGCGGGATGCGGGAATCCGCCCGGATGACGTGCGCGAAAATTCGAAACGGGAGATGAGGGGCTGATGCGTATTCTTTCAAAAAATGTCGACGGGAAACTTTCTGTCGTGATCCGTCTTCTGGCATTTCTCGGACTTTCAGGCGGGGGACTGTGGATTTTCTTCCGTCTGGGGGAGCTGAAATCGGGCGGACTGGGCGGCGGGGTTGCCGCGTCGATTCTCTTTCTCTTCGGGACGGTGCTGATCGCAGCGGGACTGCTGGCCGTGGCGGGGCCTCTGCTGACAAGAGGAATGGCGGCGATGGTCAACGGTTTGTTCCTTCCGTCCGCGAAGCTGGAGAAACCCGCGCTGATGCTCTCTCCGGTGGCGGGAAAGATCGCGGCAGGACAACTGGAGGAGGCGCTTCGGGAATTGAAAGAGCTGGAGCGTCTGCATCCGGAGAATGCGGCGGTCTGCCGGATGGCGGCGGATCTGTATGCGGGACGTCTGCATGATCCGCAGTCCGCGTTCGAGACTCTGCGCAGATATCTGCACGGTTCGGATCGGACTCCGGTGGAGGAGTGCGTTCCGCTGGTGATGCGTTATACGGATCTCTGTCTGCGCGGCGGACTGTATGACGAGGCCAGGATGTGTGTCGAGCGCGAACTGCGCAGAACGTGTTATTCGGAGCGGGAAAGAGCCCGTCTCCGCAAACGTCTGGATGTGATTGGAAGGAGGCAACGAGCATGAATTCGATTCTGGAACTGCTGGGACACGCGGTCGCAGCCGGGGCGTCGGACCTGTTTGTCACGGCGGGAAAATCCCCGTCGTACCGGATCAAGGGGGAACTGACGACGGATCCGGAAAAGCCGCCTGTTTCCGCCGGAGAGATCGACGCGTTCCGCCGTTCCGTCATCGGCGAGGAGGGCGAACGGCATTATCATGCGGCCTCGGGGTACGACGCCTCCTATGCGGTGACGGAGACCGAGCGGTACCGCATCAACTTTTTCACCACTCTGAACGGACCTGGTTTTGTGGTTCGACCGATTCTTCTGGGCAGCGACATTCATTTTTCGCATCTGAGTCTTCCGGCGATTCTTCCGGAGCTCTGTTCGCTTTCGCGGGGGATTCTTCTGGTGACCGGTTCCACCGGCTGCGGCAAATCCACCACACTGAGTGCGATGGTCAACTACATCAACACCCATTTTCACAAGCATATTCTGACGATTGAGGACCCGATCGAATTCATGCACACGGACAAGCTTTCGCTGGTGACCCAGCGGGAAATAGATTCCTCCGTGTCCGGCGGCTTTGCGCGCGCCCTCCGGTTTGCTTTGAGGGAGAATCCCGATGTGATCGTGATCGGCGAGATGCGCGACATGGAGACCATTCAGGTTGCCGTGACCGCCGCGCTGACGGGGCATCTGGTGATCTCCACGGTTCACACCACCGATTCCATTCAGACGGTCGAGCGGCTGATCGGTCTTTTTCCGGAGGCACAGCGGGAACAGCTGGCCGCCGATCTCGGTCTGGCGATTCAGGCGATTCTGTCGCAGCGTCTTCTTCCGCGCGCCGATCAGAAAGGCATGGTGCCCGCCGTGGAGATCCTGCTGGGCAGCGGAACGGTCAAAAAACAGATCGCCGACCGGGATTTCAATGCGCTGGAAATCACCCTGAAAGCCGGGGTCAATCAGGGCATGGTGACATTCAACAATGCCCTCTATCAGCTCTACCGGGAGGGGGTCATTACTCTGGATACCGCCCTGGCCGCTTCCGGCAATCCCGCCGAACTGGATCTGATGATCAAGGGCATGGAAAGCGGAAACGATGTTTTTCTGCCGCGCTACGGAATCATCGCCGACGAGAACGACGAAAAACTTGTCGATATGAAAACGCTCTTCCGCACCGCGGTCAAGACCGGCGCAAGCGACATGCTTCTTTCCGCGGGCTCGCCCCCGATGCTCCGGCTGAACGGTTCCATGCGTTCGCTGGATCTTCCCGCGCTCTCCCCGGAGGATGTCGAACGGCTGCTCTTCAGCGTGCTGACCAAGCATCAGAGAATTGTGCTGGAGGAGAATCGGGAACTGGATTTTGCTCTTTCCGTCACGCTTCCGGTTCCGGACGGGAAAAAGAGGAAGGAGGTGCGGTACCGTTTCCGTCTGAATGCGTTTTATCAGCGGGGTAGTCTCGGAATGGTGGCGCGGGTCGTGCCCACGGAGATCCCGACTCCGGAACAGCTGCATCTTCCGGGGGTTCTGGTGAATATCGTCTCCAAAAAGCAGGGAATGATTCTGGTGACCGGTCCGACGGGAAGCGGAAAATCCACCACGCTGGCCAGTCTGCTGAATCTGGTGAACCGGACGCGGCCGTGCCACATCATCACGATTGAGGACCCGATCGAATATGTGTATGAGAATCTCCAGTCGGTTGTGGAGCAGCGGGAACTGCATTCCGATACGCTCGGATTCGCGCCCGCCCTCAAGGCCGCGATGCGGGAAGCGCCCGATGTCATCATGGTCGGGGAGATGCGCGATACTGAAACCATGGCCTCCGCCCTGACCGCCGCTGAAACGGGCCATCTGGTCCTGGCGACCGTTCATACCAACAGCGCGCCGCAGACCATCGACCGTGTGATCGACTCGTTCCCGCCGAATCAGCAGAATCAGATCCGTCAGCAGCTTTCCGGGACTCTTCTTGCAGTGGTTTCCCAGCGGCTGATTCCGCGTCTGAACGGGGAGGGGCGCGTCGCCGCCTTTGAAGTGCTGATCGGAACGCCGCCCGCCCAGTCGCTGATCCGCGAAGGCAAGACGCATCAGCTCCAGTCCGTCATCGAGACCAATTTCAAGGATGGCATGATTACCCTCCAGAAATCGCTGGAGGCGCTCTACGAGAGCGGCGAGATCGCGCTGGAAGAGACGCTGCGCTTCTCCGCCGACTGCCAGCCGACCCGGGCCTACTGACACGGCGGAGAACTTCTTCTGCGGAACGCTTCCGGCGCTTCTTCGGAGGGGCGATCCCGTTATTTGCCGGGAACGGCCCGCAGTTCGACTTTCCCGATTTCCAGCACTCCCGCCGCGGCGGGTTTTTCGGTGCTGATGCTCAGGGAGATCCGATCGGTTTTCCCGTGCTGTTTTTCGTCGATGGAGTAGACCGGATAGTTTCCGTAGAGAAATGTGAGTTTTCCCCCGGCGCGGCGGATGCGGTAGAGGGCGGGATACTCAACATCAAAATTGTCGCGGACAACCCGGAAGGGCGTTCCCGGCCATGAGGCGGAAACATAGGTCTGTTTTTCGGTCCTGGGGGTGAGTCCAAATCTGGTTTTCCCGTCGGCGCTTCCCGCGTTGAGGAAGAAGGCAACCCATCCGCCGGCAGGCCGCGATTTCATGGAGTTGACATGGAAAATCATCTCCGTGTTGTCCGGCAGAGGCTCGGAAAAGGCGAGAGAGAGCGAGCCTTTGCCGCCGCCCGCCAGAACAAAGGTTCCCTTGTCGGTCTTTCCGAAGAAGGGTTCCGCGAGGGGGGCGGCGGGCAGTTCGGCTTTCGCATGATTCCGGAGTTTTTCTGCGGGAATCGGAAGGGCGATGTCGCGCAGGTGTCTGCCGAGGATCGGTTTGACTTCAATTTTGATGGGTCCGTTCCAGGTGCGGGGGGCTTCGGCGGTGCCGCCGTCGGCGTGATAGAGCAGATTGGAATAGGTGATCTTGTTGGAGATGGTCCAGTTGTCCCTGAGTTTGATGATCTCTTTGCCGTTGCGGAGAAGAGCGAATTCGGGACGGCCCTCTTCCAGAGGGATCCGGAACTTGTGGATTCCGGCGGGGAAGGCCTTCTCATGCTTTCTGCCGTTCAGCGTGATGCGCAGGACGCCGGGTTCCTTGAGGAATCCGAGGAGTTCAATCTCATCATAGGCTTTCGGACCGTTGACGCGGAACGGCTTTTTCTGTTTCGCCGGATCGTGTTTGGCTTTGACGCTCTGAAGACGGTGGAAGTAGTAGATGGCGTCGCGGACGATTTTCGGCTGTTTTCCGGTTTTGAACCAGCTGGTGTAGTAGGCGGTCAGATCGTAGAAAGCCCAGCGCGTGCCGGTGGAGGGGGCGATTTCAGAGCCTTCGGAGTAATCGCTCCAGGTGATGAGTTGAACCATTCCGGCATCATAGTCCATGGCGGTTTTCCACATTTCGCGGAAGAGTTCGGAGCCGCGGCATTCGCCGCTCCATCCGGCCCGCGGACGGCAATCCTGCGGACGGACCGGCGCCATGAAGAATTTTCCGTAGCGCGGAGTTTCCGCAAGCGCCTTTCTGCGCCAGCGGATCTGTTCATCCAGCGTGCTGGTGCCCCAGTCGAAGAATCCGATGGAGAGATCCTTGTAGTCCTTCAGGTACTTCCACCATCCCTGGAATCCGGGGATGAAAAGCACGTCGACTCCGTTCTGTTTGAGTTCCGCGATCCGTTCCTTCCACCAGGCGGGCGACTGCGCATAGGCGTTGTAGGGTGCGATCACCAGTTTGCCGTCGATGCGGAAGAGCGAGGGATCGTCCGCAATTTTCAGAAGCGCGGGAACCATGCGTTCGGGATGTCCTTTGAATTCCGCGGTCATGTCCGGCATAATCAGGATGGAGAATCCCCGGCCGTATTTTTTGACCTGTTTCATCAGATCCAGCAGCGTGGTCCAGTGACGGCCCCGGGTGGAGAGAATGTTGTAGGCGAATCCGTCCATTCCGGTTTCGGCGGCCATGCGGACCTCTTCATAGCGGTCGAGCTGTGCCCAGTCCGGAACGCGGCGGGGAAGACGGGGGATCGGACGCTGATTGATGAAATGCCCGTAGGCGCGGTGCTTGCCGTTTTCCCCATCCGGATGAAGATAGCCTTTCTGATAGTAGTCATTGGCCGGATCGCGATCGTCGATGGAGATCGGAAACTGGGAGAAGTAGTGGGCGAAGACTTTCTTCTTCATCGCGCGGAGGGTTTCCTCCGGCAGCCGGTCGAAGGGCCATTGAAGCGTCTTTTGCGCCGTTTCCGCCGCGGTTGCTGTGGTGCAGAGGAGAAGCGCCGCGGAAACGGCGCCCAGAAGGAGGGTGGACCATGGTTTCATCATTCAAGTTCCTGATTGTTGGTTCCGGTTTTGGGGTATCCTGTTCAATGATCGAAAAACGGCTGCGCTCAGTCGCAGGTGATCTCATCCCGCGGCGTGGTGCCTGCCCAGTTGCGGCTGGTCCAGGAGACGGTGCCGAGGTGCTTGCGGAAGGAGACATGCCCGTCAAAATGGAGAATGTTCATCCCGTTCATGTGACGGAATTTCCCGGAATACGCTCCCGTGATGTTGTTGTCCGGATACGTTCTCGGGTCGGTTGCCTCCAGCATCCAGTAGGTGATGGACGGCTGATAAACATTTTCCAGACGTTTCTGGGGTCTGGTATCCTTTTTGCGGATGCTGACAAGCATGTTCAGCGCATAATGATAGCAGCCTACAAATTGAATATCGCAGAATTTGTTGGTTCTTCCATGGGGATCGGTCAGCGGCTCCTGGCTGGGACAGGAGAGCAGGGGGGCGATGGTGCCTTCGCCGTTTCCGCCTTTGGCTCCGGTCATCTGCATGAGTTTAAACGTGCTGAGATAATTGCCCCAGGGAGAGTCTCCTTCATTCAGAGACGGAATGATGTAGCCGTCGAAGATTTCGCTGTATCCGAGAAGGGTTAAGTGTGTCTGTTTCATATTGTTGAGACATTGGGCCGACCTTGCTTTTTCCCTTGCCGAGTTCAGCGCCGGAAGCAGCATCCCTGCAAGGATCGCAATGATGGCGATGACCACGAGGAGCTCTATCAGTGTGAAGTTTCTGGTTTTCATGAACACAAGGCCTCCCTGTTGTTGTAGAAATGGTGAAAGGTGAATTTTTCCTGATGATACTGTTCGGTGAAGAGAAAGCGGGACAAGGTTTCGCCGACCTCCTGAAAATCGTAGGAGTAGGAGGTGACCGGACGGCTCAGACTGTTGTTGTATTCGTAGTCGAATTCGGTGATGATCCGGACCTCTTCCGGAATTCCGAGATTGCCGTTCAAGGTCTTTCTGTAATCAATGGAAAGTGTGTCGGGAAGAGCGATGAGCAGTCCGTCAAAACGGTATTTGTCGTAGAGATCCCGGATGCACTGTTTGAATGACCGGGGATTCCCGGAGCAGAAGAGCGTGGCGCAGGTCATGGTGCTTTCGGTGTCGAGTCCGCAGCGGCGGAGCCCCTCAAAATATCCAGCTTTGCGCGGATTTTCCGGATTGTCCAGATGGTCGCTTGTGACCATGATTCTCCGGCAGCCGCTGGCATACAGCAGTTCCACATTGGAGGCGAAGGCGGAATATTCATCCAGATAGCAGCTCGCCCACTGATCCGGATACTCCTGTTCGGCCGGCAGATTTTTCCAGACGTTGCGCACCATTATGACCCGGCACTTTTTTTCGTGCAGCAGCGGATAGACCGGATAAAACCAGTTGCTGTAAAAGACAACGCGGGCGTGTTCCGGCAGCTGCCGCAGCGCGTTCCAGTCGATCTCCTGCTGATTGTTCGTCCGGGAGATGGAGAGCGGAACCACGTGAAAATTCAGAAGATGGGACTGTGTGAGACAGCCGCTGAGAATTTTCCCCGTGGCCTGCCGTGTCGTGTAGTTCGAGCGGATGAAGTAGTCGGGACACGGAATCAGGAAAAAGAGTTCCCGCGAATCCCCGTAGCGGACATAGGTCCCCTGGCCGATGATGCGTTCGATGTAATTTTCCTTTTCCAGAATTTTCAGCGCACCCCGCAGCGTTTCTCTTGCCACGCCCAGCTGCCGGCAGAACTCCCGTTCAATCGGAAGACGGGTGCCGTTCGGATAGACCCCTTCCGTAATCTCCTTCCGGAGCTGATGGAGCAGTGTTGTTCGCTTGACGGGCGGTTTCACCTGGAGACGTTCCTTTCGTTTTTCTTAATTATACTTGCTGGTCTAGTTATCGACAAGAGGGGGCGTGAAAAAAAAAGAAAAATCCGCCGGAGATTCTTCGGCGGATCCGTATGGAGGAAGAAAGTTCAGCGATGGGAAAGGGCGTCATCCATGGCGGCGATGGCGAGCCGGACATGGGGGAAGGGGGGAAGAGTTTTCAGGTGAGCGATTCCTCTTCGGAGCATATCGGCGTCCGACAGCGGATCGAAGCAGGCGTCGAGAACGGAGGCAATTTCCCGGAAGATCGCCTCGGGGGTCGGTTCGGGAAGATCGGAGACATCCGGGAGGGGAAGACGTTTTGTCTTCGCGGCATATTCCGCGGCGCTCCGTCCGGCGATTCGCCCGAAGACAAAGACTTCGAGTCCCGCATTGCCCCCGATCCGGTCAAGTCCGTGGATTCCGCCGACGGCCTCTCCGGAGGCGAAGAGTCCCGGAACGGCGGTTTCGCACCATTCGTTGATCCGGATTCCGCCGAGCGTGGTGTGTGCGCCCGGCTTCACTTCAAAGGCGAGATGCCTGAAGTCCGGTTCGATGCGATGAAATTTCGCGGAATAGTCCGGATATTTCCGGGCGAATGCGGCTTCGTCGACCGAGGAGAAGTCGTATTGAATTCCCCCATGCGGCAGAGCGTTTCCCGCCCGGATTTCCCGCAGGATGCGTTCGGCCAGTTCCCGTTTTCCCGGAACGGGTTCCTCCGGAGAGAGAAGGGGGCGCCCGAAACGGTTCCGCAGAACCGCTCCTTCATGCAGAACGGTCGTGATGACCGGAAAGCCGGCGATTTTTTCGGGGTGGACGGTGACGGCCGGTTCAAACTGCACACATCCCAGTCCGGTCAGTTCCGCTCCGGCTTCGGAAGCGAGGATCAGGGAGTCTCCTCTCAGCATCCGGCTCCAGGTATGGAACTTCCAGAGTCCCGCGAATCCGCCGCCGGCGAGAATGACGGCTTTCGCGGAGATGCGTCTTCCGCCGGAGGTGCAGGCTCCGCAGAGAACTCCCTCCTTCCGGAAGAGACGGACGATTCGTTCGTGTTCCGTTTCGGCGGAAAGAAGACGCATCGCCTGTCTGCCGGTGGAGCTTCCGCTGTGCACGACCCGGGGGAAGGAGGAACCGATGGCGTTGACCGTATCGTATGCGCCCTCCGGAGTCCGGTCAAACCGCAGACCGAGCGCTTCGAGGTGGTGAAGTTCGGGAAGGGCCCGTTCCGCAAGGAGGCGCGCCAGACGCGGATCGGAACGGCCGCCTCCGGCGTTCAGAATATCGCGGAGAAAAAGCTCCGGAGAGTCGTCCGGATGAACCGGCGCGGAGAAGCCCATGATCTCCGTGGAGGCCGCGCCGCCTGCGTCGAACAGCATAACCCGGAGTCCGGAGTCTGCGTTGCGCACTTCTTCCGCGGCGGTTCGTCCCGCGAGCCCCGCGCCGACGAGCAGAATGTCGGTTTCGAGCGTCTTCATTCCCAGACCGCCCCATTGGCCAGCGATCCGGCGTTTTTGCTGAAGAGCCGGAGAAACGGCGGGTACTGGTCCGCCGGAAATTCCCAGTGCCACTGCGATCTGCGCTGTTTCAGCTCCTCGGGGGAGACGAGAAGATCAATTCTGCGCTGATCCAGATCAATTTCGATGCGGTCGCCGTCGCGGACGAGCGCGAGGGGGCCGCCCAGCGCGGCCTCCGGCGAGAGATAGCCGATGCTCAGGCCGCTGGAGCCCCCGGAGCAGCGGCCGTCGGTGATGATCGCCACATCGTCCGCCAGCCCGCGTCCCTTGAGCTCCTTCTGAAAGACGTAGGCGGTGGTTCCGAAGGCCGCTTTCGGTCCGAGATAGCGGAGAATGGCGGCGTCGCCTTTCCGGATGCGGTTTTCCTTCAGCGCGTTCAGCGCGTCGTCGAGGGAATCGAAGGTTCTTGCCGGTCCGGAGAAGCGGTGCATGGCGTCGGTGCATGCGCCTGCTTTGATGATGCAGCCGTCCGGAGCGAGCGAGCCGTAAAGCACATACAGCGCGCCCGAGGTGGAGACCGGATGCTCCAGCGGACGGATGATTTCCTCGTCGAAAACCGGAGTTTCCGCATAGTTTTCCGCAATGGTCTTTCCGGTGACCGTGAGCGCATCGCCGTGAAGGAGCGGAAGCAGACGTTTCAAAATGGCGGCGGATCCGCCCGCCCGGTCGATCTCCTGAAGGTGCCACGGTCCGCTGGGGGAGGCCGCCACGATCTGCGGGACGCTCCGCGATGCCCGGTCGAATGTTTCCCACCAGCGTCTGCGCAGTCCCGCCTCCGTCGCGATGGCGGGAAGATGCAGAAAAAGATTGGTCGATCCCGCGGTCGCCATGGTCATGGCGATGGCATTTTCCACGGCATCGGCGGTGAGGATCTGTCTTGCCGTGATCTTCTGCTCCACCAGCTCCATGATGCGTTTTCCGGCCCGGTAGGCGCACTGGAGAATCGCGGAGCCGACGGCGGACATGCAGCCGTTGCCCGGCAGGGAGAGTCCCAGCGCTTCGGCGGCAAAGCACATGCTGTTCGCGGTGGTCATGACGCCGCATGCGCCGCAGGGAGCGTACATGGAGGCGATCTCGCGGTCCGCCTTCGCCCGCTCATATTGACCGCTCATGACCTTTCCGACGTGATCGGTGAGTTCGATGTAGTTGACATTGCGTCCGTCCAGAGAGGTCATCGGCATGTAGCCTCCGGTGACCATGATCGCGGGAATGTCGAGCCGGGCCGCCGCCATCAGATGCCCCGGGACGATGGAGTCGCAGGTGGAAAGCAGCACCATGCCGTCGAACATGTTGCTTTCCACGATGAGTTCGACCTCGTCGGCGATGCTGTTCCGGCTGGGCAGTTCAATATAGCGCGGATTTTTCAGCACCATGCCGTCGCAGACCGCCGTGGTCATCAGTTCGAAGGGCAGACCCCCGGCCTCCCGCACGCCCTGCTTGACGCGTTCGCTCAGTCGCCGCAGATGAACGTGACCCGGATTGTATTCGTTCCAGGAGTTGACAACCGCAATGATCGGCCGTTCAAACTCCTCTTCGGTGTAGCCCATGCCGCGCACGAGTCCGCGGCGGCATTCGTTGGCGACTCCGTAGCCGCTGACACTGCGGAGAGAGGAAATGGATGAGTTCATAAGGAAACGTTTCTCCTGTTTTACGTGGGTGGGAAAGGGGGAGGATCAGTCGATCATCCGGTCGATGGCGCCGTCGATGGACTGCCCGCCGTCAATGACGAAGGTCTGACCGGTGATGAAGGCGGATTTTTCATCATCCGCAAGAAAGAGCATCATCGGCGTGATGTCGGAGGTGCTGCCGAGCCGGCCGAGCGGAATTTTCCGCAGGAACGCCTTCTTCTCCTCTTCCGAATAGCGCGCCGAAAGGCTGGTCTGAATGAATCCCGGCGCAATCAGATTCACATTGATTCCATAACGGGCGACTTCGACTCCGAGAGCCTTCGTAAACATGGCCAGTCCCGCTTTCGCCGGCGAGTAGGGGAGCATCTTCCGCTTCACCCACGTGACGATGCCGTGGATCGAGCCGACATTGATGATCTTGCCCCGGTTCTTCCTGGCAATCATATCCCGGATCGCGATCCGCGAGGTGTAGGCCGCGGCGTTCAGATTCAGATCCACCTGATTGTTCCAGTAGGAGACGGGCATGTCGATGAATCCCCCTTCGGGAATCCGGAGCGCGCCGCCCGCGTTGTTGATCAGCACGTCGATTCTGCCGAAGCGGTCGAGAAAGGCGTTCACCATGGTTTCGCAGGCGTCGGGATCGCTGACGTCCGCTTCATAGAGTTCCGCCTCTCTGCCGAGCGCGCGGACGGCGGAGCGCGTCGCCTCCGCTCCTTCCCGGTTCCGGTGATAGTTGATTCCGACATCGCATCCCGCCTGCGCAAATGCGGTTGCCGCCGCTGCTCCGATGCCGTGCGATGCGCCTGTAATCAGGACCTTTTTTCCCGCGACTCCCATTTTATCTCCTTTGCTTTAAATTGAGAAATACGGTTCGTTTCTTCTTTATTTTATCAACTCTGATATAAATATAGAAACTTTTTTGAAAAAGTCAAATTCCGGATGACTGAAACGTCAGAAAAACGTTTCGTAGGCGAGGCGGGCGGCTCCGATGGCCGACTGGTGAGCCCCGAGATTGGTGATGTCGAGGAAGCAGCTGCGGCGTTCGGGCGGGAGGATCTCCGCCAGTTTTTCCAGGGTGGTCCGGAAGAGGAATCCGTCGCGTTTGCTCTGGCCGCCGGAAAAGAGGATGGCGTCGGGTGCGTAGAGCTGGATCATGGCGGCAATGCCGACGGCGTTGTAGGAGGCGGCCGTGGTCATGATTTTCACTGCGTCGGGATCTCCCAGGGCGGCCGCGCGGTCGAGCGCCGGCGCCGAATGCAGTTCCGGTCGCGAGGGCAGGGTTTCCCGGGCGATTCCCGCCAGATACCGGGAACCGGAGTAGGCCTCCAGACATCCCGTGAACCCGCAGGTGCAGAGATGGCGGTTCCCCGGAATGAGAATGTGTCCGATATAGCCCACCGGCCGTTTCGGATGACTGAGCAGAAGCAGATGATTGGTCACGATTCCGGAGCCGATTCCGACGCCGAGTCCGATGCTGACCAGGTTTCCGCAGCCCGCGCGCTTCCCGAAATGGTACTCCGCGCAGACCGCCGCCGCCTGAGTGGTGACCGCGTAGACGGGTTTGCCGATGCGCCGGGCAATCTCCGCCACCGGAACATCGGCCCCGTATTTCATGCCGAAATTTCCGCCGGAGACGATGATTCCGTGTTCGGAATCGACATTGCCCGAGACCGCCAGTCCCACGGCATGCAGCAGCTCCCTCCGCAGTCCGCTCTCTTTCAGTTCCTGTTCGAACACGCCGGCGATCCAGTCCAGAAAACGTTCCTGCGTCGTATACGGTTCCGTCGGGAGCTCGTCCCGGTGAAGAATCTTGAAATTCATGTCGCAGAAGAGCGTTTTTGTGGTGGATGCTCCAATGTCGATTCCGCAGAACAGCGCCGAATCCGCATTTACGCAGAGCGGGACGACGGGTCGCCCCGGCGAGTTTGTCTTCTCCTCCTTGCGCGCAAACAGATATCCCTGTTCCAGCAGGGCGTTCACGGTTTTGCACATGGTGCCCCACGAGAGATTCGTGATATGCTGGATGTCTTTTTTGGATGCGCTGTTCCTTCCGTTCCGGACCGCATCCATTACCTTTCCTTTATTTGAGGGCATGTTCCGTTTCTGTTCCTGTGTCACTGCGCCGGAGTTTCCGGCGGATTTTGTTCCCGGTCCTTCCGATGCGCCATGACCGTGTGAAGCGCAAGAAACAGGAATTCCGGTCTTTGTCCTCCGATGGAGCGGATGAGATGTTCCGCCAGTTCAGCGGAATCCGTTTTTCCCGACCGTATCGCGGACGCAATTATTCTATCATACAAATCCGTGATTTCAAGCGCTTCCCGCAGACACTTTGCGGCTTTTTCCCCGCGCAGAACCGGAGTGTTCCATGGCAGATAGGGGTGACCGGTCACGATGGTCGAGGGGGAGAGGCTCTGAAGTTTCCGCATCGAGGCGCGATATGCGCTCCGGTCCCGGTAGAGCGCGCATCCCTGAAGAACGGTGCCGTTTCCCTGGATGGAGTCGCCGGTCAGCAGGGTGCGGCTCTCCCGGTCCAGAAAGCAGACGGTGTCCGAGTCGTGCCCCGGAGTGTGTATCAGCTGCAGAGGGCCGATCGTGTCGGAATCCCTCAGCAGGAAATCGGGTTCGGTCCCCTCCAGAACGGCGGGCGGTGCCGGACTGTATCCCGGAAACGCGTCGCGGATCTCTCTGCTGTATTTCAGGGGGTTGCGCAGTTTCTCCGCGCCGCCTTCAAAGACTCCGCAGGGGACTGCCGCCAGCTCCCGGAGCCGATGGTGGCCGCCGATGTGATCTCCGTGTGTGTGGGTGCAGAGCAGATACGACAGGTCCGAAAGAGACAGTCCCAGTTTTTTCAATGCGGGAAGAAGA
This sequence comes from uncultured Victivallales bacterium, assembly GCA_944390735.1. GTDB lineage: Bacteria > Verrucomicrobiota > Lentisphaeria > Victivallales > UBA1829 > UBA1829. The sequence goes on from CALXRL010000021.1 coordinate 34,273, forward strand.
ACGCTGTCCACCGTCTCCGCGGAGGCTCCGGAATCGATCAGAATGCTCATCTCCCGTCGGATCAGGTACACTCCGCTCCAGAGTCCGCCAAAGGGGGTTTTCAAAAGGAAAATTCCATCGGCCACCGGTTCAAATGTCTGCATTTTTTTGATTTCCTCCTTGTATTTTCCGGATCGTTCCTGTATAATATAAATCAACTTTGATATAATTCAATAAAGGAGTGGCGGAAATGAGGGAAGCGAACAAGATCGCGTTTGAAAAACTGACCCTTGCGCGTCCGGTGCTGATCGGCTGCGCGACGGCGGGAGAGGTGATGCCGGGATTCCGGAAAAATTGGATTCTGCATTCCGGTCCTCCGGTGGCGTTCGAAACCATGCGCGGGCCGCATCGGATGGGAATCGTCGGAGCGGCGATGCTGGAAGGCCTGGCACGCGATGAGAAGGAGGCGGTCGGGATGATCGAATCCGGCGAAATCGAACTGGGGTGCGCCAATGATTTTCACTCCGGGGGGCCCGGCGCCGGAATCACGTCGTATTCCATGGCGGTTCTGGTGGTGCGGGAGGAGCGTTCCGGCACGCTCGGGTTTGCTCCTCCGATCGAAGGAGCGCTGGGGGGCGGCCTCGGCGGATGGGGCGTCTATCACGACGCCGTGCGGGAAAATCTGAAACGGATCGCCGGGACGTATGCTCCGCTGCTCGACCGGGTGCTGAAACAGGGCGGAGGAATCGATATCTCCGATCTGTTCGCGGAGGGGCTCCGGATGGGGGACGAGGAGCACACCCGGCAGGCGGCAACCGACAAACTCTTTCTTTCGCTGGTCCTGGAACGCTCCCTGAAGTCGGATCTGACCGATTCCGAGCGGATCACGCTTCTGCGGTGGCTGAATGAATGCCGGCGCTTTGTGCATCATGCGGGCTGTGCCGCGGCGGTGGCGGCGCTGAAATCGGCATCCGGGGTTCCCGGCTCGACTCTTGTCACGGCAATGTGCGGAAACGGCTGTGAATTCGGCATCAAGATCAGCGCTTCGGGCGAGCGCTGGTTCACGGCTCCCGCTCCGACCTTCCACGGCCGCTGCTTCTCTCCGTCGGACTCCCTGCGTGATGCCGCGCCGTGGCTTGGCGACAGCAGCAATGTGGAGGCCTGGGGACTCGGCGGCATGGCCGCGGCGGCCGCTCCGGCTCTTCTCCGCGAACGGGGCCAGTCGCCTGACGACGGCATCCGCCAGTGTGCGGAAATGGCGGAAATCTGTTTCGGACGCAGTCCCCGTTTTGCCGTTCCCCTGATTCCCGAGGGATTCGCTCCGGCGGGCATTCTGGCTGATCGGGTCGTGGAGAAGAACATTACGCCCGTGATGCACGGCGGCATTCTCTCCCGTGTGACGGGCGGACAGATCGGGGTCGGTTATGCGCGGACTCCTTCGGCCTGCTTTGAAAAGGCGCTCGCATGAGTGTCTGGAGAGTGATCCGCCGGGAGGAAATGGAGATTCTGGAATATGAAACGCCGGAATGGCAGGCTTCCGTGGCGCTGTCATCGGGGGGAAATCTGATCCGTCTTCGCTACCTTCCGAAGGAGGTGGAGATTCTGCGCTTTCCCCGGAACGGGGCGGAACTGAAGGCACGTCCGGAGTGTTTCGGTTCTCCTCTTCTTCTGCCCCCGAACCGGATTGCGGACGGCATGTTTCAGGCGAATCATGTTCTCTACCGTCTGCCGCTGAACGAGCGGGAGACCCATTCGCATCTGCACGGCCTTGTGCTCGGACGAAGGTGGACCCTCCTGTCCGCGGGGGAGGAGGGAATTGCGGTCGGATACCGCTTCTCGCCCCGGGTTCCGGAATATTCCGGGTTCCCGCATGAGTTTCAGCTGGAACTCCGCTATTGCTTCGCTCCGGAGGTCGTGACGACGATTCTTTCCATCCGGAACTCCGGCCGGAACGCGATGCCGCTGGGAGTGGGGTTTCACACCACCTTCCTCCTGCCGCCGGAAGAGGAGCCCTCCGTTGCCGTTCCGCGCGGAGAGGGGTTCTGGGAGGTGCATCCCCGGCGCAGATTGCCCACCGGGCGTCTGCTTCCCTGGGATCCCGGAATTGCGGATTTGCTGGACGGAAAACGGTCCGCGGCCTCCCTCCCGGTCGCACATCTCTTTCCCCTGCGCGGAAAACGGGAGGCTCTGATCCGCCGTTCCCGCTGCCATATCCGCTACCGGTTCGATGAAAAATACGCCCATCTCGCCTGCTGGAATCAGGGGGGGAACGGCGATTTCTTCTGCATCGAGCCCATGAGCTGGATGACCAATGCTCCGAACCTTCCGCTTCCGCCGGAAATCAGCGGCTTCTCTTTTCTGGAGGGAGGAAAAACTCGAATCTTCCGCTCCGCGTTCCGGATCGAAATCTGAATCTTCCGCTTCCGGAAGCGGCGCCCCCGCGGCTTCGCCGGAATCGAAAACGGTTCTGAAAATTCCGGCGTCCGCGGAAAACTCCGGAGGGGGAGGGACGGATCCTCTTCCCCGGATACGGGATCTTTTTCCGTCCTGCCGCGGATTCCCGGGGTGGCGCAAAAAAAAGCACCCGGCGGAAACCGGGTGCCTGTCGTGAATCGGACTGTTGTTTTCCGGTCAGACCTTGACGGGTTCGCCGAGGCTGGCGGACTTGTAGATCGCGTCCAGAATCTTCATGACGGTGACGCCCTCTTCCGGCTGCACCAGGAAGGGGGTGTTGTCGCGGACGGCGTCTGCAAACAGATGGAATGCGCTCGGCATGGGCTGAGCAGTGTGCATTTTTGCATCGAACTGTCTGCCGGCGATCTCATAGTAGTACTCGACGTCGTAGGTGTACCCCTCGTTGAGGTTGTACTGGTACATGCCGCCCTTGTCGCCGAGCAGCCGGATCGTCTGATGCTCGTTTTCCTTGATGTTGGACGCCCATGACGCATCCAGTTCCAGCGTTGCGCCGTTGTCGAATTTGATCATCGCGCAGGCGAGATCCTCGACCGTGTAGCTCAAGCCGCGTTCCTTTGCCATCCGGGGTCCGAACTTGTCGTAGGTGCTGGCCATGACCCAGACCGGTCTGGGATAGCCCATCAGCCAGAGGGCAAGATCCAGCCGGTGCACACCGAGGTCGATCAGCGGTCCTCCGCCGGACTGCTTTTTGTCATAGAACCAGGAGCCCATCGGCGCGCCGGATCCGGTGTTGAAATTCGCAGCGGCAAGTCCGGGAATTCCGCGGCGGCGGAACCAGACGCTTCTTCCGTAATAGATCTCGCCGAGCGTTCCCAGGTCGATCAGATCCTTCATCGCGCGTGACTGCGGATTGAACCGGTAGGAAAAGTCGATGCCGAGCTTTTTGCCGAGCCGTTTCGCCGTATCCAGCATCTCCTGCGCCTCCTGCGCATTAAGCGCCATCGGCTTCTCGCAGAGAACGTTTGCGCCGGATTCCAGTGCGGCGATCGTCAGCGGCTTGTGCTGATCGTTGGGAACCGCGACGGAAATAATGTCGAGCTGTTCCTTTTCGATCATCTCGATTCCTTCGTGGTACACTTTTCCATGGAAGGTCGGATGTCTTTCCGGAAGCAGCGCGCGGCGATCCTCGCGGCGGTCCGCAATGGCGACCACTTCCACATCGGGATGCGTCAGATATCCCGCAAGATGCCCGCTTCCCATTCCAAGTCCGATGACGCCGGCTTTCAGTTTCTTAGCCATGTCTTTTCTCCAGAATTTAACAGATGATGTCGGTTATTTGACGGATTTGATCTCTTCCAGCGGCTGAACCATCGGGCAGCTGGAGTCGCGGTTGATGGTCGCGGCGGCCCATCTTGCCGCGTTGACAAGCACCTTCTGAACATTCGGATCGTAGTAGATCGGGAAGGTTTCATGTCCGGGAGCAAAATAGAAGATTTTGCCGTTTCCGCGCGTGAACGTCACGCCGCTGCGGAAGACTTCGCCGCCTTCGTACCAGGTGATGAAGACCACGTCGTCCGGTTTGGGAATGTCGAAGCGTTCGCCGTACATTTCCGTATGCGGCAGTTCAAAATGATCGGGCAGACCCTTGGCGATCGGGTGGGAGTGCTCGATGACCCAGACCCGTTCCTTCTCTCCGATTTCACGCCATTTCAGATTGGCGGTGGTCCCCAGCATCCGCATGAAGATTTTGGATTTGTGACCGGAATGCAGAACGATGAGTCCCATGCCGGCCAGAATGCGTTTCTGAATGCGGTCGACGATTTCATCCTTCACATCGCCGTGATGACCGTGGCCCCACCAGAAGAGAACATCGGTGTTGTCCAGCACTTCCTGTGTGAGTCCATGTTCGGGATCGTCGAGCGTTGCATAGGTGACTTCAAAGTCCCCTTCATTTTTCAGCATCTCCCCGATGGCGACGTGCATTCCCTCCGGATAAACAGCCTTGACCTGGGCGTTTTCTTTTTCATGGCGGAACTCATTCCATACGGTAACTCGGATCTTTTGAGCGGACATTTTCATCTCCTTATTGGTTTGTGATACGGATTTTCTCTTCTTCTTTGTAATATAAAGCCTTGAAAAATCGCTTCAAGAGGTTATAGGTATACAAAATGTGATATCAACATTACACTTTGTGAGCGTGAGAGCATGAGACTTTGGGAAGTTCGGTTTCAAATCTTAAAAACCATTGATTCTCTTCCTGTTCCGGATGAGATCGTTCTGGAGGAGCAGGATTCTCCCGCCTACCATCTGGAGGGCAGCGGCAGGGACGCCTATTCCGCCCAGATCGTCACGACCCTCTCCGGGGAGGGGGCCTTCCGGTGCAGAAACGAGGTTTTCCGTCTGCTGCCGGGCAGAACTTTCCTGGCCCGGCTGGGCGATCCCGATACGGCATATTACTATCCGGGGCACGCTTCTTCGCCATGGATCTTTCTCTGGATCTCCTTTTACGGCAGACACGTTCCGGAGATCATGGCCGATCTGAACGCCCGCTACGGCTATGTCTTCGACCTGCCGCTGGACAAGGGATTCGTGCGTCATCTGGAGTCCTACCGCAGTCAGCGCGGAACGTTTCAGTTTCTGACGCCGACCGCGGGAGCGAAAATCGTCTTTGACGCGCTCGCCTCCTTCGGCGAGTGCATCGAATCCCGCGAGAGTTTTTCGCCCAAGGCGGAGCTGGTCCGCGCGGCGCAGGAGATCATTTCCGCCAATCTGGACCGCGAACTCGATATTTCCGCCGTTGCCGAGAAGCTCCATGTCTCGCGCGAGCATCTGACCCGGGTGTTCAAGGCGCAGACCGGCATCACCCCGGGGGTGTTCGCCATGGAGGAACGAATGCGCGTGGCGCGCCGTCTCCTGCGCGACAACACCTTGACATGCAAGGAGATCGGGGAACGGCTCGGCTATGTTTCCGCCACCAGCTTCTCCCGCGCGTTCAAACATTACTACTGTTACAGTCCCGATGCGTATAAAAACCGCTAAAAAACTTCTCCGCAAAGTTGATTTCTTCCTCTTCCGACTGTATTTTTAAACCGTCAGAATTCCATTCAGAACCATTTACACGGAAAGGAACATCGGATCCCATGGAACAGAATCACTGGAAACTGGAAACAATCGCCGTTCAAAGCGGCTATACCCCGGAAAACGGCGGCCCCCGTGTGCAGCCTCTTGTGCAGAGCACCACCTACAAATACAATGACGCGCAGAGCGTGGCGGATCTGTTCGATCTGAAACGCGAAGGCTTTTTCTATACCCGTCTGGCAAATCCGACCGTGGACTGCTTTGAAAAGAAGGTCGCGGCCCTGGAGGGGGGCGTGGCCGCTGTCGGCACCAGCTCGGGACAGAACGCGAATGCGCTGGCTCTGCTGAATATCGCTCGCTGCGGGGATCACGTCGTGGCGGTGTCGAGTCTTTACGGCGGAACGGTCTCCCTTTTTACCAACACGCTGAAAAAGACCGGTCTTTCCTTCACATTCGTTTCCCCGGATGCGTCGGAGGAGGAGCTGGAGGCGGCGATCCGGCCTGAAACCAAAGCCGTCTTCGCGGAGATGCTGGCAAATCCGGCGCTGGTCGTTCTCGATGTGGAAAAGTTCGCGCGCGTCGCGCACCGTCACGGTCTGCCGCTGGTGGTGGACAACACCTTTCCGACCCCGTTTCTCTGCCGTCCGTTTGAATTCGGCGCGGACATCATCACCCATTCGACGACAAAATATCTGGACGGACACGCCACCAGCGTCGGCGGCATGATCGTCGAAAAGGGCGGCTTCGACTGGAACAACGGCAAGTTTCCCGAGCTGGTCGAGCCCGACCAGAGCTATCACGGACTGATCTATGTGCGCGACTTCCCCGCGGCGCCCTATTCGGTCAAACTGCGCGCCCAGTGGATTCGCGACCTCGGCAGCGGCATGGCTCCCTTCAACGCCTTCCTCTCCATGATGGGGGCGGAGACGCTGCATCTGCGCATGGAGCGTCACTCCTCCAACGCGCTGGCGCTTGCGGAATTTCTGGAAAAGCATCCGAAGGTGGGGTGGGTCAATTATCCCGGCTTGAAGAACAGTCCCCAGCAGCCGCTGGTCCGGAAATATCTCAAACGGGGCTGCAGCGGCGTGCTCAGCTTCGGCGTGAAAGGCGGAGTCAAAGCCGGAGAGCGGGTGATGGACAGCCTGAAGCTGGCGGCCATCGCCGTGCATGTCGCGGATATCCGCACCTGCGTGCTGCATCCGGCCAGCATGACGCACCGTCAGCTCAGCGAGGCCGAACTGATTGCGGCCGGCGTTTCCCCGGATCTGATCCGCGTTTCGGTCGGAATCGAGCACATCGAGGATCTCATCGCCGATTTCGATCAGGCGCTTGCGAAGGCCTGATCTTTCCGACGGAGAACGTTTCCCGCTTTCCCTCTTCCGGGGGAAGCGGAACGTTCCCGGAAAACGGCTCTGAGGAGCCGTGCAGGATCTTTCGGAGGAGATTTCCGCATGCGCCCCTTGTGAAAGCGTCAAACACGTGTATATTTCACAGGTGGGTAAAGTTGGGTTAACTGGGGTGAAAATGCGCTACCGCTGTCCGTTCTGTTATTATACGATCTCCGTGGACGACATGTCCCGCGGATATCCCGTGGTCTGTGCCGGCTGCGGAAAGACCGTTCAGATTCCTCCGGGAAAGTTTGATCCCGGATGTATCATCGGCGATTTCGTGATTCTCAACCGGATCGGAGCCGGTTCCATCGGGACGGTTTACAAGGCGACCCAGCTTTCTCTGGACCGTCAGGTGGCGCTGAAGATTCTTTCTCCGGAGTATACCACGTCCAAGGGCATCGACGATTTTCTGCGCGAGGCCCGCGCCGCGGCGAAACTCAGCCACACCAATCTGGTGCAGGCGCTCGCCGTGGGGGAGGAGGATGGAATCTGTTATCTGGCAATGACCTACGTCAACGGGGAGAATTTGAAGACGCGTCTCCGCCGCGAGGGACGGATTCCGGTTGACGAGGCTCTGCATATCGCCCAGCAGGTGGCGGAGGCGCTCTACTACGCCTGGGACGAGGCGGGACTCATTCACCGGGATGTCAAGCCGGACAACATCATGACCACCGACGACGGAATCGTCAAACTCACGGATCTGGGACTGGCCATGAACCAGTCCGAATGGCGGGAGGGAATGGAAATTTCCGGCAGTCCCTCCTACATGAGTCCGGAGCAGTTCGAGGGCAAGAAACTGGATCCGCGCAGCGATATTTACAGTCTCGGCGTCACGTTGTACCAGATGATTTCCGGTCGTCTTCCCTACGATGGCGAAACCGTCAAGAAGATCGCCCGCCAGCATATGGAGGAGGATCCCATTCCCCTCCGCCGTCTGGTTCCGGGCGTTCCGCTTCCCGTGGAGGCGCTGGTCAAACGCATGATGGCCAAGAAGCCCGAAAACCGCTTCTCCTCCATGGAGGAGGTGCTGAAGGCCATCTGGACCATCCGCCAGAAGACCGCGCCGAACAAAAGTCTGGTTCCGGATGTGCATACGATCTCCATCAAGCGGCTTGATTACGACATTCAGAACGAATCCTCGGAGCTCAAGGCGAAAGTCACGGAGCGGATGCAGACCAAAAACCGGCTGATCGACCGGCTGACAACCGGATTCATCACCGCTGTCGTGGTCGTGATCGTCATGCTGATGCTGTATACCATTTTCGATGCGGGACAGCAGGAGCCGCTGCGCCTCTACTCCAAAGTGGCCTATTTCGAGAAGCTCTCCACGGACAAGAGTCTGGATCGGAAGGCGGTTCTGGAGGAGGGGAAAAAAATTCTGGACGAGCTGCCGGATCTCCCCGCTCCCGAACAGGTTTTCAACCGGACGAAAATGCGTCTTCTGATTTCCGATCTGGAACAGGAGATTGCCGCCAACGGTAATCTTGCGCTTTCCCAGCAGCTTTCCTCCGAGAACAAACGGGCCGAATCCCTGGCCTCGCAGCTGGAGGAGGCACGCAGAAAGAACGGGGAGCTCCAGGGAAAACTCGACGCGATGGCGGACTATCCGGCGCTCCGGCAGGCAAAGAACCGTCTGACGGAACAGACCGAAAAACAGGCCTCCGATCTGCGTGCGCTCAATGCCCGCTATCTCCGGGCGGAAAAGACAATCGAAGAGTGGAAGGCCCGGGAGAAAAAACGCGATGAAACCGAAATCCGTCTGAAGATTCTGACGCTGCAGAGCAAGGGAAATTTCCGCAATGTCGATGCGCTTGTCGCATCGGAGCAGGTGAAGAAACCCTATCTCTACTCCTGGCTTGCCGCGAAGGACACCGAGAATTCGCGGTACTCGAAAATCTATTCGATCCTGACGGACAGCGGAACCCGTTTTTCCGGGTATCCGATCAGCGGATTCGGTCGCATTGAGATTATTACGGGAGGCTACATCGATTATAAAACGCCGCTGGGCGAGCTGCGGAGAAAAAGGTGGCGGGAGTTCCCGGCTTCTTCGCTTGCCCGGCTGCTGATGAACGACTCCGCGCTGAAGAGCCGTCCCGCATCGACGCGCTCCGCCTGCGAATTTCTTCTCGGGCGCTACGGCGCGGCATGCAAGGCCGATCCCGCGAACACCGAGCTGAATGCCACCGTGGACGCCTATGCGGGACGCGAAATCGAACGTCTGAAATACGAATCGGCCGTGGATAAGTCCCGGACAAGAGGCAAAGTCAAGGCTCTGCTGGAACTGCTCAGGGGATCAGGCAATTACGCAAACTATGAAAAGGAGCTGAAGCCGCTGCTCTGACCCTTCGAAACGGAGTGGATCGGGCGGAAAAACCTTCGGCGGCCGGAAAGGAGATTGGATATGGCGAACAAACTCACGCTTCCCACGGGAAACGAGACCATCCTGATTGTCGACGATCAGGAAACAGTCTGGGATTTTCTGATCGAGGCCCTTCAGAAACTGGGCTATTCGGTCCTGCTCGCGGAGAACGGACTCGACGCGGTCGAAATCTATCAGAACAATCCCGGACAGATTGATCTCGTTCTGCTGGATATGATTATGCCTCAGCAGGGCGGACACACCACTTTCTACAAACTCAAGGAGCTGGATCCGAATGTGAAGGTGCTGCTGTCCAGCGGATTCGTCTCCCATGACGAGGTGGACGATCTCCTGGCCAACGGCGCCGCCGGTTTTCTGCCCAAACCGCACCGGATCGCCGCCATGGCCTCCGAGATCCGCCGGATCCTGGATGAAGCGAAACAAAAGTAATTTCCCTCTTCCTGTTCCTTTGCCGTTCTCCTTTCCCGGATGCGTCCCGGGGAAGGAGAGATTTTTTTTCGAACCGGATTTGTTTATTTCCTGAGAATCAATTTTGCGGAAGCGGAGTTTCCGCCAGTTTCCGAGGTGCGGAAGTTTCGAATTTCCGGAGATTTCCGACGGAGGTGTCCGCATCGGACCGTTTTCTTTTTCCACCATCTCCGAGGGGGGGCGGAACGCCCGTTTTTCATGGAATCCGGTGAACGGATCGAAAACGGACGGCGGGGAATGCGTTTCTGGTTTCTCCATCCTCTTTTTTTCAAAAAACAGAGAGTCCGATGGAAAAGAGGGGTTGACAAATCCATGATTTTCGAGTATAATAAGATCAGTGCAAATATTTGCGGTAATATTTACATTGAGAAAAAAGGAAATCAGCGGTTATGCCAAGAGATCTTCTGCCAAGTCTGAAGGATATTGCGGGAGCGACGGGAGTTTCCATCGCGACGGTGTCCCGTGTTCTCCGGAACAAGGGGGAGATTTCATTGTCGACGAAAAAGCATGTTCTGGAGGTTGCCGAACGCCTGGGTTATCACGACAACCGTCTGATCTACGGAATTCAGACGGGGCGGACCAAGACGATCGGGGTCAGCATGCCGCTGGACATCTATTTTTCGAGGATTCTGGGCGCGCTCGGTGAGGAGCTGGAAAAACGCGATTATCTGATGCTTTTCTACTGGAAAGAGGGAGCGCAGTCCATGCTGAAGCGCTTTGTGGAACAGCGGGTGGACGGCGTGATTATGATGTCAACGCAGGACCTGGCGGACAACAGCTACTTCAGCGATGTCATATCGCGTGGACTGCCCATTGTGACCGTGGACCGGAAAACAAAGGCGAACGTTGATTTTGTCGGGACGGACGATTTTCTGGGCGGGCGCATGATTGCGGAATATCTCTGCAGTCTCGGTCACCGGAACATGCTCTATTATCAGGGACCGGAGCTGGCGACGCCCGCGCGTCTGCGGCGGGATGGATTCGTCGCCTTCTGCCGTCAGATTTCCGGCGCGACCGTTTCTCTCTGCGGCGACGGGTCCTACAATACGGAAGGGGATGAAACGATGCTGTTTGATTTTCTGAGACAGCATCCTGAAATTACTGCCGGATCCGCGTTTTTTGACGGGTATGCCTGCCGTCTCTGGCGGGCAGCCGTGGCGGCGGGGCGCCGCGTGCCGGAGGATTTTTCCATTGTCGGATTCGGCGACATCATTCCCGCAAACCTATCCTCGTATGCCATGACAACTCTGGATCAGGACCCGGAACGGATTGCCCGGATCGCGGTGGAACGGCTCTTCGAACGGATCGGATCCGAACGGAATCTGGAGGCCGTGGACATCCGGATTCCGCCGAAGCTTCTGATCCGCAATTCGGCGCTTCCGCCCGCGTCCGCCGTTCCCGGAAACAGAATATCCACTCCCCGCATGAATCAGCAACCAATGAAACGGATGATAAAAGAGAAACAAATCGGAGGAGAAAAATGAGACGGAATTTCACACTCATAGAGCTTCTTGTGGTCATTGCGATCATCGCGATTCTGGCCGGGATGCTTCTGCCAGCCCTGAATGCCGCGCGGGAGAAGGCCCGTGCCGCGGACTGCATGTCCAAACAGAAGCAGATCGGGCTTGGAGCCGGAATGTACACCGCCGACAACGACGACTATGTCCTTCCGGGCAGCTATGTGCAGGTGGATGATCCTTACAATGGCCCCGGAAACGCCAGCGGAACACCGACCTGGTACTTCCGGCTGATTCCCTACATGGGCGGAATTCAGGGATGGTACGATTTCAACCGGGACCCGAGTGTCTGGGGATTTGTGCGGGCGAAGAACAAGAAACGCGTCTGCGACTCCAATCCGCTGCCGAGCCTGAAGAATCCGAACATTGCGTGGAACATGCTGCTCGGATGGACGGACACCAGCGGCGTTCCGGTCGGCGATGATCGTGTGCTGATCCGCATTACGCAGGTCAAGCGTCCCTCTCAGATCATCACCTGCGGGGATTCCAGTTCCAGTCTGGAGTTTGACAATACCATGCCGCTTACCCCGATCACTCCGGCATCCGGCAAGCATACGCCGCTGTTTCCTCATTCGCGCCGGGGGAATTTCGGGCACATCGACGGACACGTCCAGCAGTACGACTTCTTCTGGATGCTGACCAATCAGCCCGCGTCCAGCTGGACCAATTACAACTCCCGCATCTACTACGTAAAAAGATAAGTTCAGCAAGAGAAAGGTTGTTTGTATGAAAATGCTGCTTTCGGCGGCGCTTGCCGCGCTGCTGTTTCCCCTTTTCGCCGCTCCGGCTGGGGATTTGATTGCCGATTTCACCGGAGGGCATGAGCGCTTCAGTGTTTTTGCTCCCGGGGAACCGGTGAAACTGCGTCTGACGCTGAAAGGGGAGGGCTTCCCCGGAACCGATACGCTTCAGTGGAAGCTCTGCGATTACCGGAATGTTCCGCTGGAGTCGGGCTCCCTGCCGGTTACCGCGGATGCGCTGAAGCGGGGGATCGAGTTTCCGGTAAAAAATCAGAAGGCGGGATGTTTCTTCCTGTATATGAAACTGGAAAAAAGCGGAATTACGATTCCGTGGAAGGGATCGCGTCTGCCGGGATATGTGACGTTCGGCGTGCTGCCGGAGCTGAAGGCTCTGCCGCTCAAATTCAGCGATGATTCCCGCTTCGGCGGACAGGGAACGAACTTCATCAAGACCGGGGAATTCATGCAGGGCGACTGTTACGCCCCCTTCTATCCGACGGTCGGAATGAAATGGGCCTACATCGGCCGATCCCTTCTGAATCTGGAAAAGAGTCCGGGCGCCTTCAAGCCGAAAACGGTGGAGGAGTACAAAAAAGGATATCCCGGCTGGGGATTCGTCAACCGCATGACTCTGGTGACCGATCTTCACGGGGCGCCGACGCATCTTCTGAAATTCCCTCCCTATATGGAGAAAAAGGCCATAGAGAAGCTGGCATCCCTTCAGGCGCAGGCGTATCCTCTGAAGGATTCCGCCGCGTACACGGAACTGACGGGACGCGTCGCAAGGGATGTCTCCGCATGGCGCAGGGCGTTCGCCACGCAGTGGATGAGTCGCAATTATTATCAGCTTCACTGGGAACCCGACTGGCACTGGAACGGCACCGAGGACGAATTTCTGGAATACTATCGTGCGGCCAAAGCCGGGATATCCGCCAATGATCCAGGGGCTTTTCTGATGGGCGGCAACTACGGCGTGATTTCGCGCGGAAATAAAAAGCTGGAGCGCCTGTTTGCCAAGGGACTGGGGAAGTATGTGGATGGAATTTTCTCGCATCTTTATTTTCTTCCGGTCACCATGGAGCCGGAGGATGCGGGACTGCATACCGACTGCCGTCATCTCCGTCAGCTTGTCGACCGCTACATCGGGCCCGATGCGCCCCTCATCAATACGGAATGGGGAACCGATTACCATCGCGACACCCGAAATCTGACGCATGATCTTCTGATGAATCATCTGTACCGTTTTGTGCGCGGACATCTGATCGCGCTCGGCGAGGGGTTCAACGGAACCTGGTTCTTCTACACCACGGACTACTGCGATTATACGAGCAAGGGCGGGGAACAGGGATACGGCATGTCGTTCAACACCTCGTCCTACATATCGAAATACAAATTCGGTGCGGCCTCCTTGGAGCCGAAGCCGACCATGATGGCGGCCGCCGCAATGACCCGGCTGCTGGAAGGAACGAAAACGCTCGGACGGCTCGATCATCTGGATTCGTCGGTCTTTGCATATTCCTTCCGCCGGGCGGGAACGAATCTTGTCGCGGTCTGGAGCCCGAAAAAAGAGCAGATTCTGAATCTGGAAACCGGTGTGCCGATTGTGACGGTGTATGACATCATGGGCAATGCGCGGAAAGTGAAGACCGATCGCGGAACGCTCTCGCTGAAGATTGACCGCTATCCGCAGTATGTGACGGGAATTGCCGATGCGTTTCTGCCGACCGCGGACCGTGCCGCCTCTTCCGTTTTCGTCTCGAAACGCATGCAGCTTGCTCCGGGAAACGCGGTGAAGCGTCTTCTGAAACCGGGAGCGGAAGCGGAAAAACTTGTGCTGAAAAGCGCCAAAGGGGATCTGGTTCTCAGCGAGAGAATCCCGGCCGATCTTCCCGCCGGATGCTTCGAAGTGTTCGCCGCGGGAAAAAACGGACGGAAGGAGTCGATGCTTCTGGACGTCTCCGGACAGGTTCGTTTCGGCGGCCGCCGGGAATTCCTTTCGTCCTCCGGGACGGCGTATCTGGAACAGCCGGTGCGGAATTTGAGTTCGATTCCGCAGTCTCTGACGCTCCGGGCAAGCTACGGCGGACGGGAATTCTTCTCGGCGGTCCGTTCCGTGGATGCCGAAAAGACAACTGTTTTCCGCATTCCGCTGGATCGTGCCGGGTATGAGGGTCTGAAATTGCAAAATTATGTTCTCACTCTCAGCAATGCCAACGGTCTTCAGGCGAAAAGCGAGTGGTTCGGAGGCGTTGTGGTGCCGTCGAAGAAAAATCCGGGGAAAGTCGACGGCCGTCTGACGGACTGGTCCTCAAAGGGCTTCAGCCGCTGGCTCGGACGGGATGCGCTGACCCATAAAAAAGAGCTCTGGCGCGGGGAAAAGGATTTCTCCTGCCGCTGGCAGCTTGCGGCCGACCGGAAGAGTCTCCATCTGGCGGTGGAGGTGCGCGACGACGTGGATTTCCGCGGAGGAAATCCGAAGCAGCCGTGGCGCGACGATTCCCTGATCCTTGTGCTCGGGCGCGATTCCGACGGCAATGGGGAATGGCTTCTTCACCGTCGTTTCAGCATCACCCGTTCTCCGGATGGAAAGACGCTCGTTCAGGAGATCTTCGGGACGCCTCCGCGCGGCGTTCTGCCTGTCAGGGAACAGATGCTGGAAGCGGTCGTGAAACGCAATGCCGGGGAACACACCACGGTGTATGAGATCCGGATTCCGTTCGGCGGCCGGGACGGACTGCTTCCCGAAAAGGGACCCTTCGGCCTTGGATTCAGCGTGCATGACATCGACAAAAAAGAAGAAATGCTTCAGGATCAGCATCGGGAATTCAGCGTGCTGGGCGGAGTCCCCCTGTTCATGGGACACACCCGCTTCGCCACGATTCTGATTCGTCCATAATAAAGGAGACTGAAAATATGGGGAAATCCTTTTTTACATCCGCACTGACCGCGATTTCGCTGATGACGGTCGCCGCGTTCGGCGGAGAAGAGACGATGGAACAGAAGAATCCGGCACAGTTCTGGAAGACGGACGATCTTTTCCGAACCCCGGCTTTTGAATCCGTCGATGCGAAATATCCCGACAGCCGGGAAGAAGGCGTTCAGGCCGTCACCTATTCCGGATTTCCGCTGAACGGCAAGCCGACCCGTGTGTTTGCCTATCTCGGTTTTCCGGACGGTCCGGCGCCGCAGGGCGGATTCCCCGCGGTGGTGCTTGTGCACGGGGGAGGGGGAACCGCATTTGCAAAATATGTCCGGATCTGGAACCGCAGGGGGTATGCGGCCATCGCAATGGATCTCTATGGAACGCGTCCGGTCAAGGGAAAGAAAAAGCCGGTGGCGCTGGAGGGCGGAAGCAATGCCGACTGGCAGAGACGAAGCGTCGCCAACGCGATTCTCGGCCATTCGCTTCTCCGTTCGCGCAAGGAGGTCAACAAAGAGAAGATCGGACTGATCGGAGTTTCGTGGGGCGGAATTTTCGCGTCGTTGATCTCGACGCTCGACGACCGTCTGAAGTTCGTGATTCCGGTCTACGGCTGCGGCTTTTTCCGCTATGGAGACGACAGCATCGTCTTTTACCGTTCGAAACAGAACCGGAAACCGTGGTGGGATCCGGGGTACTTTCTCCACGCTTCGAAAGTTCCCGTGTACTGGGTGGACGGAACCAACGATGTGCATTTCGCCATTCCGGCTCTGGAACGGTCGATTGCGGCGACTCCGACGACGGCAAACCGAACCCTTGTGATCCGTCTGGAGCATTCCCATATCGGATTTGAACTCAGTCCGGTCTTCCGGATTGCGGATTCCGTGCTGAAAAACGGTGTTCCGCTTCCGAAGCTCGGACCGATTTCGGAAAAGAACGGAATCGCCTCGGCAAAGATTCTGAACCGGGGAAAGGGGATCCGTCTGCCTCAGCTCTGCTATACGAAGGGAAACGGACCGCTGTCGCAGCGTCTCTGGCTGAACACGCCGGCAAAGTGCGCGGGCGATACCATTTCCGCCAGGATCCCGGAGGGTGTCACGCAGTATTATCTGACCGCGTTCGATGAAAAGGACGCCTCCGGACAGTGGAACTGTGCCGGATCAACTCGGGTCGTTACCGTCGGGAAATAGCATTCCCGACGGAAGGGAGGGGGGAAAAGTTGCTTTTTCCCCGATTCCGCCTTTGAAGTTTCATAACGGGGTTTTATATTATAAAATCTTTTCAATAAAAAAGGTGGAGTCATCCCAAATGAAATTGTCAAATCTGTTTTCGGACGGCGCCGTGCTTCAGCGCGGAATGCCGGTTCCGGTCTGGGGGACAACGGAGCCGGAATCCGTTGTGAAAATCACATGTGCGGGAGTGTCCGCGTATGGCGCGTCTTCTTCGACGGGCGAATTTCTGGTGCGTCTTCCGGAGCTTCCGGTCGGGGGACCGTATGAGCTTGTGGCGGAAACCGCTTCGGGCCGTGACCGGGCGGTGGTGCGCGATGTGATGGTCGGCGAGGTCTGGCTGGCCTCGGGACAATCCAATATGGAGTTCACCCTCTCTTCCTCTCCGCAGCAGTACCGGGAGTTCTGCGCGCTCAGGACGGATCCCTCCACCCTGCGGATGATTACGGTGCCGAAATCGGTGTCGTCCGCGCAGCAGAGAGAGTTCGATGCCAAGTGGATGTATGCGACGGAGGAATCGGTCGGAATGTTTTCCGCGGTTGCCCTCTGGTTTGCATACCGTCTGCGCGAAAAGCTGAATGTTCCGGTCGGAATCATTCACTCCTCCTGGGGCGGAACGTTTGCCGAGGCGTGGACCAGCCGTTCCACGCTGATGCGCAATCCGGAGGTCCGGAATGTCCTTCTGGAATATGAATCGCTGCTTCCCGCCTCTCATTCCTGGGGGAAGGCGAATTTCTTTCAGCAGCTTCCCTCGTCCAAACAGGAGTTCTTCCAGAAATACGGAAAGGCCGATCCGGGCAATGCCGGACTCGGCAGAGGATGGGCGGAGCCCTCCTTCGACGACTCCTCCTGGAAAAAAATTCAGATTCCCGGCAGCTGGATCACTCAGAAAATCGCCGGAAACGGCGTGGTCTGGGCCCGGTTGCGCGTATCGATCCCCGAACGCTGGAAAGGACGGAACCTTTCCCTGCATCTGGGCGGAATCGACAAACAGGATATTACCTATTTCAACGGTCGCGAGGTCGGGCGCTCCGGCAAAGGATTCGAGGATCTCTACTGGAACGTTCCGCGCAACTACGCGGTGCCCGCGGAGCTGGTGCGGCCGGGCGAGGCCGTGATCGCGGTCCGCGCCTTCTCCTTCCTGTACGACGGGGCGTTCAATGGTCTGGAAGAGATGTTCCGCCTGCATCCGGCGGACGATCCGGCGGATGTCCTTTCGCTTGTCGGTGAATGGAAAGCCGCTCCCGAGGCGGATTTCGGAACGCTGGAGTATCCCTCGATCGGCGGAGCGGAAATGCAGGGCCCCGGAAATCCGAATACCTGTTCGATTCTCTTCGACGGCATGATCCGTCCGCTGATTCCCTGCGCAATGCGCGGCGCCATCTGGTATCAGGGCGAGACCAACGCGCATTCGATTGCCGACTCCGTGGCCTACGAACGCCTGATGGCGGATCTGATCGACGACTGGCGCTTCCACTGGGGACAGGGAGACTTCCCGTTCTATCTGGTTCAGCTGGCCAATTTCCGCAATCCGCTGGAGTATGAGGAGGAGAGCACATGGGCGCCGCTGCGCGAATCCCAGCGCCATGCCTGCGAAACGATGAAAAATGCGGCAATGGCGGTCACCACCGACTGCGGAGAAAGTCTTGACATTCATCCGAAGGACAAGCGGACCGTGGGGGAACGTCTTGCCGCCCAGGCGCTGTATCACACCTATTACTGTCCGGATGTCATTCCCTGCGGACCGCTTCCGCGGGAGCTGCGTCGGGAGAACGGCGGTCTGCGCGTGCTGTTCGAGCATGCCGACGGCGGTCTGCGCTTCCGCAATGGAAAGACCGACGGCTTTTTCCTCGCCGGAAACGACGGCGTCTTCCATCGGGCCGACACGGTCGAATCCGAGGGGGCCAGTCTGTTCCTCCGCAGTGCGGATGTTTCGTATCCGGTGCGCGTCCGCTACAACTGGGCGGACAATCCGATCGGAACGCTTTGCAACGGCGCGGATCTTCCCGCCTCTCCGTTTGAATTGTGCTGAACGGCACCGCGCTCTCTTCCGGCAGTCGGTCGGAAGAGGCGTGTCCTCTGTTTGAAAAACAAAAAACGCCGCGGAGAACGGTCTCTCCGCGGCGTCCGCATCGGATGGATTTTTCGATCATTCCCGGTAGCTGCTCCGGAGATCGCGTATCACCAGACTGCGCTTGAGCGCATCCGCATCGACCGTTTCCGGAACCTGGAACGTGATGGTTCTCGGAGCCCCCGGAAGCAGCGTGAAGCTGTTGTCGCTGAACACGGTCTGCATTCCGCGCAGTTCCGCAAAGGTGTAGAACGCCGGACGATCGGTCTCGAGCGTCAGACTCCATGTCCCTCCGGAACGCTTTTGAAGCCCGGTCCGGATGCGGGGCTGCTGAAGATCACAGCGTTTGAACTCCGTAAAGAACTGATCGTTGTAATGGGTGTAGCGTTTTCCCCCGGCATTGCCGTCGAGCGTGAGAAAGAGGAAGACTTTCGCCGGATCTTCCCCGGTCAGGGCTTCGGCTTCGAATTCGTGAATCTTTTTCGACCCGAGCGGAGGAAGTTGAAATTCGAAATCAAATTCCTTCTGCTTCGCGCCGGAGAAATCCAGAAGCGAGGCGTGGACGGCGCCCTTGAATTCGCTGTTGACGTCGCTGGTCGCCCAGAGCTCCAGACGCTGGTCGCTGTTCAGGAAACTGGTCACGATGACCGGCGAGTAGAAGCGCTTCGCATGATAATGCAGCTGTTTCCAGTTGCCGTCGTAGTCGATGCTGGACCAGGAGGCGACCGGCCAGTTGTCGTTGAGCTGCCAGTAAAGCGTTCCCATGCAGACCGGTTTCAGATGGCGCCAGAACTCGACGCCGGTCTTGATGGCGAACGCCTGCTGAACCTGGCTGAGATAGATGAAATTTTCAAAGCCGTCCGGAAAACGGAAATAGCGGGTGAACATCTCAACGATTTTGGAGTTGCCGCCGCTGTTTCTCTGATGGTGTTCCATGACAGGAGAGGTGACATTGCGCTGTCTGCCTTCGGTGTAGCGGTCCACGGTATTCTGGGCGGGGAAGGACTGATAGCCGAATTCCGAACAGAAACGGGGAATCACATCGAAGTAGGCGGAGAAGGATTTTCCGCTGTGCCAGACGCTCCAGTAGTGCATGTCGCCCATGCTGTCGTTGTGAGTGCCGCCTGCGACGTATTCCGGTCCGCTGCAGGGGGAGCTCGGCCAGAAGACGCGGGTCGGATCGGCGTCTTCCACTGCCCGTCTGACCGTCCGGTTGAAGCGGTCGTAGTTGATGAGGCGCATCGGATAGCCCGGCGAGCCGTTGCCGCCCATGAGACTGATGACCTCGTTGTCGCCGCACCAGAGCGCGATGCAGGCATGATCCCGCAGCCGCTTCACCTGATGGACGATTTCGCCGGTGATGTTTTCCAGAAAATCCGGGGTCGACGGATATTGCGCACAGGCAAACATGCAGTCATGCCAGAGTAGAATTCCTTTCTGATCGCAGAGGTCGTAGAAGTCCTCGTTTTCATATTGTCCGCCCCCCCAGACGCGGAGCATGTTCATGTTGGCGGCGACGGCGTCGGAAAGAAGGCGGTCGTAGACCTCCCGGGTCTGCCGGCTCGGCATGGCGTCGGCCGGAATCCAGTTGGCTCCCTTGCAGAAAAGGTCGATTCCGTTTACGCGGAACTTCATGCTGATGCCGTATGCATCCGGTTCGTTGATGAGTTCGAGTTTGCGGAGACCGATTCGTTTGCGGATGGTCTCGTCGGCGGTGGAGACCGTCAGCGGATAGAGCGTCTGAGGGCCGTATCCGGCCGGATACCAGAGCGCCGGATTCTCGACTTCAAACGAGGCCGATACGGTGTTGACGCCGCGGAGAAGACGGACGGTCCGGTTTTTTTTCTCTCCGTTGAATTCGAAACAGACGGTGGTTTCTCCTCCGTTTTCGCTGAAGAGTTCGGCGGTGGCCTCCAGCGTGCATTTTCCCGGTGCGTGCTTCTGTTCCGTGAAGACATAGTCGAGACGCGCGTGATCCACTCCCCGGAGGCTGATGTCTCCATAGATGCCGCTGACCACCAGACAGATTCCCCAGTCCCAGCCCGCATGACACTGCACTTTTCGGATCAGATTCATGTACGGGACGCGGTTGTTTCCGTTGATTCCCAGGTCAAACGGCTGTTTGAGCGCCTCTTCCGCGGCTTTGGCAACCGGCGAGAAGAGAACGATGTCCAGACGGTTCCTTCCCGGTTTCAGCAGCTCCTTCACGTCGATTCGGAGCCGCCGGAACATGTTGCGCGAGGTCGCGGCCTTCTTCCCGTTGACAAGGATGTCGGCAAAGGTGTCAAGCGAGTCGATGTTCAGGTAGACGGACTCTTTGCTCAGAAGTTCGGGGGAAATGGAAAACTCCTTTGAAAACGTCCAGTCCAGTTCGCGAACCCACTGGACCTCCTCCTCATTCCGCCCGAGATAGGGATCGGGAATCCGTCCGTTCCGGAGCAGGGCGGAATAGTTGTCGCCCGGAACGTCGGCCCGGATCGGCCGGAAGTCGTTGCTGCTGCACGAGAGAGTCCACTCTCCCGCAAGATTGATGATCTGCATCTGCTTCTCCTGTTCTGCGGTTTCCGCAAGGTTCGGTTCCGGTTTTCCCGGCACTTCCGCCCGCTGTTCCGGTCCGGCGGAACAGGAGCAGAGGCAGAGAACGAGCGCCGCGCTCAAGAGCTGCGGCAAACGTGGTCTGATCGCATTCATCTGCTTTAGTCTCCCTGTCTGGTTGCTCGGGATCACTGTATGCCGGAAAACCGCGCTTTTCAAACAGAATACCGCTTTTTTTCCGGAAAACGACTACAAAAAAGAAAAAAAGATACTATATTGACACATCGGAAAAGAAAATCCTTCATTCGGACAGACAACCAGGAGATCCAGAACATGCTGCGGAACCGGAACGTGCTCTCCATGCGGAGCGGAAGCTACTATATGCACGACTCCATGTTCGGTCCCGGCGAGTTCTATCCGGAGCACTGTCACGATTTCCATGAATTTTTTCTGGTTGACGAAGGCGTGCTGGAACATACGCTGAACGGCAAGGTTTCCATTCTGCCGGCGGGGACGGTGCAGCTGATCCTGCCGGGAGACAGTCATATCGTCGCCTGCGCTCCGGGCTGTTCCGGGGTCCGGATCCGCAACTGCAACGTCAGTTCCGAGGAGATGCTGAAGGTGTTCGCCTTCCTTTCCGCCGGCAGTGATTTCCTGCTGGACGACTGCGTGCAGACGGTCCGGATGCCCCCCGATCATCACTGGCGCCATCTTCAGGATCTTGCTCGCGAGATCTGCGCAATGAGCGACGGCGGAACCTCCCGGAAAAACTCTCTTCTGCGCCTTCTGACGCAGGAGGTCCTTGCCGTTCTGATGCGCCGTTCCTTTCAGGAGAAGGCCGCGCCCCCCCAGTGGCTCGCGGAAAGTTTCACGGAGATGAAGAAGAAAAACAACTATACCGCGGGCCTGTCCCGGTTTGTGGCATTGTCCGGACGCACCAAGGAGCATCTCTGCCGCTCCATGAAGAAATTCTACGGAATTTCTCCGCAGACCTACATAATCTCCCTGCGATTGGAGGAGGCCGCCGACAGACTTCTTCACGGCAGCTGCGGCATTTCGGAAATCGCCTACGACGCAGGGTTCCGCAATCTCTCCTATTTCCGCCGCTGTTTCCTGCGGAAATACGGAATGACTCCCTTGAAATACCGCTCCCGGTTCCGGATTCTGCGTCATTGATCCGAAATCGGAAAAATGCGGTCCGGCGCGGAGATTCCATTTTCTTCGGAAGGGGAGGAGAATCTCCGGTGCGCGGATCAGTTCCAGCGGTCGGGCAGCAGCTCGGCGAGCGTCTTGACGGAGCCGTCGCCGAGGAGCACTTCGCAGCGGTCATTCTGATCGTGGAGCTGACAGAGAAATTCCCGGCATCTGCCGCAGGGCGGAACGACCGCTCCGCCTTCTGTCACGGCCACCAGTTTGACAATCCGGTGTTCGCCTGCCGTGACCATTGCCGCGGCCGCGGCGTGTTCCGCGCAGAAGCCCATGGAGCAGGAGGTGTCAATGCAGACTCCTGTAAAAAGAGTGCCCCGGTCGGTCAGAATCGCCGCCGCTGTCGAGCCGGCATGGGCGTGTTTTGAAAGCGGTCTCGGATTCAGAACTTCGCATGCGGAGAGACGGAGCTTTTCAAAAAGAAAAGTTTCCTGATCGGGACCCGCTTTCTGTTCCGCTTGTTTCTTCATGAGAGGCTCCGTGGTTTCCGGAGGGGAATGCCGGTGGGACCGGTCGGGAATTTGTCAGATTGCGTGGGAGCGCTTGCGGCGGAGCATTTTGAGTCTCCGTCTTCGCTGTCCCGCGGTCCGCACTCTGATTTTGACATGAAGTGGAAGGGTCCGCTGATTCCGGTGCCGGTCATACAGGAACATTTGAAGAGCATTCCAGACGTTGTGCCAGAAGACGTAGAAGATCGGCCCCATCGCAATCAGGGGATTGACGAACGTCAGGGCAAGATAAAGCGTGAAGGTCGTATTTTTCTGACCGAGAAGCTGACTGCTCTCCCGTTTGATTCTGTGGGGGACCAGAAATCCTCCGAGCCAGAAGTTGAGAATGCAGATGCCCATCGAGACCAGGGCGATTTCCAGAATGATGAGCGGCGAGACCTGCGGGTTGGTTTCCAGAAACGTGAAGGCTTCGCCCGCAATGATGAACAGCGTGCAGGACCAGAGAAACAGCGAAAAGGTTTTGCATTTTGCGGGCCATCGGGTGGAATCGGGGAAGAGCCGACGGGTAACGAGAGCCGCCAGAGCGGGCAGTCCGATGATGAGCAGCAGCGACTTGATGATATCCGCAACGAAGGCCAGCGAGGTATTGCCCGTCACCAGCGGAAGCAGTCCGACCAGCGAGAGCGACACCCCCAGGTTTGTTATGACAAATCCGCTGACCACATAGGCGACCCGTCCGTTCAGGAACGCCATCACCACCGGCGCCGCGTTCGCAGTCGGCGTGATTCCGACAAAGAATGCCGCAAGCGCAAGCTGCTCGTTTCCCGCAAAATGGAACAGATAGTATCCGCCGAGTCCGATTCCGAGGTTCGCCAGCAGGAGATACCAGTGCCATTTCTGCGGCTTCAGATTCCTGATCTTGATCTGGAGACAGACCAGATAGAACATCACGATCAGCAGCCAGCGGATCAGAAACGAGAGCTTCCCCACATCGGGGAAGATCGCCCCCAGGACAAACGGAATGAAAATCATTCCCGGACGAATCAGATTTTTCAGCATAAGATTCATGAAACGCTCCGAACCTCGTTTTGTATGGAACTTGAAATATATCATGCCTTTGAGAATTTTTCCACTCCATTTTCCGGAAAATTTCCACCGGAACGGAAATCCCCGTTTCAGAAAGGGATTTCCTCTTGCTATTTCCGAAAAGATTGCTATGATATCCCGTGATGCGGTTTTTCTGAAATGAAGAATGATGGAAACAACGGAAAGGAAATCAGAATATGGGAAAACGGATGCTTTTCGCGGCGCTGCTTCTGGCGGCCGGAACTTTTTTCGCCGGCTGCTGCACCGGCGGCTATTCGAATCTGAAGGACGGGGAGGCCCGCTATCCGCAGCTGAAGAAGGTGTATGACCGGATGGCTCGCGGCGAGAAGGTGAAAATCGCCTATCTCGGAGGCTCCATCACCTGGGGCGCCACGGCGACCGATCCGCAGAAGACCTCATGGCGCGCGCTTTATACCAGAAGTCTGGAGGAGAAGTTCCCGCAGGCCCATATTCAGGCGATCGACGCGGCAATCGGCGGAAAGGGGTCCGATCTTGGCGTGTTCCGCATGGATCGCGACGTCCTCGCAAACAAACCGGACATGACGCTGGTGGAATTCGCGGTCAACGACGGGCACAAGGACCGCAACGAATCATTTGAAGGCGTTCTCCGCAAACTGCACAAATCCAATCCGCAGATGGCCATTGTCGTGGTGATTGCCGGATCGGGAGACAAAAAGTTCGCTTCGATCAATCAGGACAAATACATCGAGATTGCCAACTACTACAATCTTCCGTATGCCGACGTGGTCAACGGCGTCAATCGTCTGATCCTTGCAAACAAGCTCAAGACTCCGAAACAGATGCTGACCGACGGCTGCCATCCGAACGATTTCGGATATACCATTTACAACCGGATTGTAACGGAATCGCTCGGTCGCGCGGCCGCTGAACCCGGGAAGGCGAAACCGTGGCCCGAAAAGCCTTTCACGGCAAACCGTTACGAATCCGCCGAGGCGATTCCGCTGGCGACTCTGCTTCCGCGGAAGAGTGCCGACTGGCGGAAAGAGGTTCCTTCCGTGGTCGGCGCCTGGTTCGACCATCAGCCGTCCCGCTGGCTCGACAGCGTGATCGTGCCCCGGAAGGACAAGGCCGTGCTGACCGTGAAGCGGATCTGTTCCGGAGTCGGCGTCTATTTTGAGACGCTCCCGAAGGGCAGTCGCTTCGAGGTGCTTGTCGACGGCAAGAAGGTGCTGGATGTCAACACCGCCTTTTCGCAGACCAATCCCGGGCTCGGCAACCGGTTCGTCTTCCTGGAGGGACCGGCTAAGGAACGCACGATCACCATCCGGGCCGACGGACGCAATCTCCGGCTCGGAAGTCTGCTTGTGACCCGCTGACGGAGACAAACTTCCGGAGAAGGACGCGGAAAAACGTCCTTTGGCAAAACGCGTTCGGGCGAATCGATCCCCGGACGCGTTTTCCTTTTCGGGAGAGTCCGTTTCCGTCGTTTCCTGCCGCGGGAAGGGGAACGGATGGTTTTTGTCTCCGGAAAAATGGGAGAAGAGCTTGCAATTTTCCCGATGAAAAGGTAAATTGTATGTTCAGTCATCGTTTTATTGATTTGGGAAGGAGAAGAATCATCATGTCTGAGAGTTATCTGCAGAGAGCCTTTGCCCAGCGCATCGGCGGAGAAAAATTCGGCAAGGACACTAAGATTTATAAATTTGAGAAGATCAAGCGCGCCAAACGCGAGGCCATGGCGAAGAACCCCGGCGTCGCCCTGATCGACATGGGCGTCGGCGAGCCGGACGATATGGCATTCCCCTGCGTGATCGAAGCCATGCAGCGGGAGGTCGCCAAATGGGAGAACCGCATCTATGCCGACAACGGAGTGCAGGAGTTCAAGGACGCCGCCGCCCGCTACATGAAGGCGCTGTACGGGGTGGAACTGGATCCCGTCAACGAGATCTGCCATGCGATCGGCAGCAAGTCGGCCCTGACGCTTCTTCCGGCCTGTTTCATCAATCCCGGCGACATCACCGTCATCACCATTCCGGGCTATCCGGTTCTGGGCACCTGGACCGAGTACCTCGGAGGGGAAATGGTCAAGCTGCCTCTGCTGGAGGAGAACGGCTTCCTGCCCGATCTGGACAGTCTGACCGAGGACCAGTGCCGACGCGCCAAACTGCTCTATCTGAACTATCCGAACAATCCCACGGGCGCGTCCGCCACGGTGGAGTTCTTTGAAAAGGCAATCGCGTTTGCGAAGAAGCACGAGATTCTGATCGTGAGCGACGCCGCGTATGCCCCGCTGAATTTTGTGGGCAAACCGCTGAGCATTCTCTCGCTTCCCGGAGGAAAGGATGTCGCCGTGGAACTGCACAGCATGTCCAAGGGTTTCAATATGACCGGATGGCGTTTGAGCTGGGTCTGCGGCAATCCGCTTGCCGTGAAGGCGTTCGCCACCGTGAAGGACAATGCCGACAGCGGTCAGTTCATCGCCATTCAGAAGGCCGCCATTGCGGCACTCGACGATCAGGCCGCGATCACACCTGCGATCAGCGCCAAATACGAGCGCCGGCTCCGCAGCATGGTGGAGACGCTTCGGAAACTCGGATTCAACGCAAAGGTTCCCGCCGGTTCCTTCTATCTGTATGTGAAGGCCCCGAAGGCCGCTTCCGATGGAACCGAATTCCACTCCGGTGAGGATTTCAGCCAGTGGCTGATTAAAACCAAGCTCATCAGCTCCGTGCCGTGGGATGACGCCGGAAGCTATGTGCGCTTCAGTGCCACCTTTGTCGCCCGGGGCGGAGAGGCGGAGGAGAAGGCCGTTCTGGATGAGTTCGCTAAACGGCTCTCCGACGCGCGCTTCACCTTCTGACCGTCTGTCCGGAAAACCGATTATTCCGCCGGGACGGGTCCGTCCCGGCGAACCACAGGCAGCAGAAAACTATGAGCGAGTCCAGAACACCGGAGATCCCGGAACCGCCCACCGATACCATTTCCGGCATTGAGACGGTTCATCTGGATCTGGAAGGACTCTCCGGGAACACGGAAGCCGATCCCGGCACCCCTCTCAATCTGGAGAATCTGGAGCTGGATTCCGACGATGTGCTTTCCACGCTCACCCGGAAACCTCCGGAGAAATACAAGTTCCGCAAGAGCATCGGACACGGCGGCATGAAGGTCGTCATCCAGGTCAAGGACCGGGATACCACACGCGATATCGCAATGGCGATTCTTCCGGATGCGCAGTCGCGTCCGCGCCGGGATATTCTCCGCTTTATCGAGGAGGCGCGCATCACCGCCAGTCTGGAGCATCCGAACATTGTTCCGGTTCATGATATCGGGGTGGACACGCACGGCTCCCCCTACTTCACCATGAAGCTGATCAAGGGGGAGAATCTGGCTTCCGTGATCCGCAAACTGCAGGAGGGGGATCCGGATTATCTGGAAAATTACACTCTTGACAAACTGCTGCTGGTTTTCATCAAGATCTGCAACGGCGTCGCGTTTGCCCATTCCAAGGGGGTTCTGCACCTGGATCTGAAGCCGGAGAACATTCAGCTGGGCGACTTCGGCGAGGTGATTATCATGGACTGGGGGCTGGCCAGAGTCATTTCGGAAAAGGATCCCGATGAGACGGAATCGCCGGAAAAGGAGTCCCCCGTTTTCGAAAACCGGACCAGCGACGGCATCCGGAAGGGAACCCCCGGCTATATGGCGCCGGAACAGGCGGCCGGGAAAAACAGCGAAAAGGATTTTCGGACCGATGTCTATTCCCTCGGTGCGATTCTCTACTCCATGCTGACGTTCCGGAATCCTCTGCGCGGCACCACGCTGAAGGAGATGCTGACGGAAACCGTCAACGGCATGATCGAGCCGCCGTCGAAGCGTGCGCCGGACCGGATTGTGCCCGGCGGTCTGGAGGCGGTGGTCATGAAGGCCATGGCGGTTCGTCCCGCCGATCGCTATCAGGGGGCCAAGGAGCTGCGGAACGATGTGCTGGCGTTTCTCAGCGGTCACGCGACCCATGCGGAGCGAGCCACCCCGTTCAAGAAGGCGCTGCTGTTTGCCCGGAGACATCGGACCACGGTGCTTTCGGTCTCCGTGATGCTCTTTCTTCTGCTGCTGACCGGACTTTATGCGATGCTGGAGTTTTCCCGTCAGCACGGGGACTGGATCCTGGCGTTTGAGCGGGATTTCACGGCGCCGGATGCTGCGCTGAACGGAATCGCCTTTTACGACGGCACCTTGACAAAACCGGTTCCCCCGTGGACCCTTGCCGACGGCGGATTGAAAATGCACCGCGGAGAGTGGCTCTGGCTGACCGATACCAGAATCAAGGAGAATGTGAGAATGGTTCTGGAGGTGTTCAGCGCATCGCCCGGCAATGCGTTTGAAGTCTGTCTGAACTCCCGGTTCGAACCGCTGACCGCGTGGTGGCATCTTCCCGGCGGATACGCGTTTCACACCTCCGGATATCGGGGGGCGATGGATCTGATTTACAGAAATGAAAAAAGCGGAGCGCCCGAGATCGTTTCCGCCGCGGCATCCGGAATCCGGAACGGGGCGAGAAACCGTATTGAAATCGAACGGGTGAATGAGAAACTTTCCGTTACGGTCAATGGAAGAGTGCTGTCGGCGGTGGATCTGTTTCCGCTGGCGGGACGGGAATATGAGCAGATCGGACTCCGGTCCTTCGGATCGGCGTCGGTGCTCTGTTCGATGGAGGTGTTCCGTCTGGCGCTGCCGGAGAAGGCCAGTCCAGTGATCGCAGGGGACGCGCTCGTCGAGACGCGCCATTTCGAGGATGCCATCGACAAATATCTCACCATCGCGGACGACTATCTCCGCGGCCCCGTCGCCGAGGAGGCGCTTGCCAAGGCCTATGCCACCGCCGCCGGGTCCATCGCGGACGAACAGAAGCGTTCGCAGATTCTGATCAATATCAAACGGCGCATCGCCTCCCGCTTTTCCACCTTTGCCTACCGGGAGAAAATCCTGGAGATCGACGCCCTCATGCTCTGGCGCAGCGGAAACTGGAAGGCCTCCCTTTCGATCGTCGACGACATCTTCCAGCAGAATCCGAATACGGGGATCGTGAAAAACATTCTTCAGCTTCCGCACCGGCAGCTGCCCGATTACATCATTCCGGAACTGATGCGCAACCTCGTCCGCACGAAGGAGATTGCGCGTCTGAACCTTTCCGGCTACGGAATCCGCGATCTGACTCCGCTTTCCGGTATGAAGCTGGTGTATCTGGACTGTTCCGACAATCAGCTGACCAGTCTGGCGGGGCTCGACGGAAT
Source organism: uncultured Victivallales bacterium (assembly GCA_944390735.1). Taxonomy (GTDB): domain Bacteria; phylum Verrucomicrobiota; class Lentisphaeria; order Victivallales; family UBA1829; genus UBA1829. The sequence continues at coordinate 63,010 of CALXRL010000021.1, forward strand.
GCCGCTGGAGTTTCTCGGGTGTTCCGGCAACCGGATCACGTCACTGGAACCGCTCCGGGGGGTGCCGCTGCGGACGCTGTACTGTCAGGAAAATCTGATTCAGGATCTTTCCCCGCTGGATTCCCGGACGCTCATCGAACTGAACTGTTCCTGGAATCGTCTCTCCTCGCTGGAGAGTCTGAGGGGCTTTGCGCTGGACCGGCTTTTCTGCCGTGGCAACGGGATCGTTTCACTGGATCCCCTGCGCGGAATGCCGCTGCAGCGGCTTGACGCGGGCGTGAATCCGATCTCATCCGTGGAGGCGCTGCGCGGAATGCCGCTGGAGTTCCTGCGGCTCGATGCAACGAAGATCGCGGATCTCTCTCCGCTGCGCGGAATGCCGCTGGCGGTTTTGGGGTTGTACAACTGCGGGAACCTTCGGGATCTTTCGCCTCTTCTGGATCTGGGCACGCTGGAGATCCTGAGCATTTCGGAACATGGAACGGATCTTTCGCGCCTGAAGGCTCTGCCGGGACTGATTCTGATCACGTCGGAGCAATCCCTGCCGTTCGGCGGGGATTCCAAGCTGCGTGAAACCTGGCGGGAGCCGGACCATGCCAAGCCGCTTCCCCGGAAAAAATAATCTTTTGCGAAAAAGAGTCCGCCGGGGAAACGGAGGGCGGGAAAAAGCGGGGAGGGGGACTTTTCAGCACGTCTCTTCGGTGTTCAGTTTTCTTTCGAGGGCTTCGAAAACGGTCTTCAGATCGTCAAAACGCAGTTCGGCATAACGGTCGAGCGGAGTCGGCTGCCGGTTGACGATCACAAGGGATCCACCCTGCTGCAGGACGAGTCGCGGAAGGCTCGCCGCCGGTTCCACGGTCAGGCTGCTGCCGAGGACCAGCATCAGATCGGTCTGCCGGAGCTCCTGCTCCGCGGAGATCAGCAGCGCGGAGTCGAGCGCTTCCCCGTAGAAGACAATATGCGGTTTGACCAGTCCGCAGCAGGACCCGCAGCGCGGCACCCGTCCGGCCTGCACCAGAGAGGCAATTTCGGGATAGCCATACCTTCTGCCGCAGTTCATGCAGGAGTGGACGGCGGGACTGCCGTGGAGCTCGCCCAGCTTCCGCGTCCCCGCGCGTTCATGCAGAAGATCAATGTTCTGCGTGTAGGTCATTTTGACGATTCCCCGTTTTTCAAGCTCGGCAATGACGCGGTGAACCACGTTGGGCTGATATTTGTCGAGTTCATAGAGAAAGGGTTTGGCCCATTCGTAAAAGAGTTCCGGATTCTGGATGAAACAGTCGATGGAGAGGATCTCCTCCACATCCATTCCATGGAATTTTCGGCTGTACACTCCGTTTGCGCTGCGGAAATCGGGAATCCCGGAAAGGGTGGAGATTCCGGCGCCCGTGAAAACAACGCAGTGGCGGGCGTTCTTCAGAAGTTCATAGAGGCGTTCAATCATGGTATTCCTCCTTTGGATGCCGGGGACAATGTAGCACGATCCCGTGCAAAAAGCAACCGGGGTCCCGTGGATTGATTTCCCATCGTGTTTTCGAAGCAGGAACACCCAAAGAAAATCTTCTTTTTCCGAGCTTTTCATCTTGTAAAAATCTTTTGCGGATTTATATTTCCGTTTCAGCATATTGTTTGTTGCGGAAGGCAAGGAGTTTGTATGAAAAAGACATTGAAAAACGTGGCGGAGCCGAATCTGTTCCGGGAGACCTTCTCCTACGACAGAATTCCCGCGTTCCGGCTGACCGAGAAAACGGTGGAACCCCGTTTGCCTGGGGATTTCTGGATCACCGATACAACGTTCCGCGACGGACAGCAGGCGCGACCGCCTTATTCCGTCGAGGAGATCGTGGAGATTTTCAAATTCATGCACCGCATCGGCGGAACGCGCGGGCTGATCCGGCAGAGCGAATTCTTCCTCTACGGGGAACAGGACCGCAAAGCGGTCGAAGCCTGCCGGGAGCTGGGATTTGAATTTCCGCAGATCACCGCATGGATCCGCGCGGTCAAAAAGGATTTTGACCTGGTCAAACGCATGGAGCTTCGCGAAACGGGAATTCTGACCTCCTGTTCCGATTATCATATTTTCCTGAAACTTCGGAAGACCCGCCGTCAGGCGCTGGATTCCTACAAGGAAATCGTGGAGGCCGCCCTCGAAAACGGCGTTGCGCCGCGGTGCCATCTGGAGGATGTCACCCGCGCGGACATCGACGGATTTGTGATCCCCATGATGAACGAACTCAATGAGCTCTGTGCGGGAAGTCCCCTGAAAGTGAAGTTCCGCCTGTGCGACACGATGGGATACGGCCTGCCGTTTCCGAATGTGCCTGCCCCCCGCGGGATCCCTGCGATTCTGAATAAAATTCTGACGGAGACCGATACCCCCTCCGAACTGCTGGAATGGCACGGACACAACGATTTTCACAAGGTGCTCGCCAATGCGGTCTGCGCCTGGATTTACGGCTGTTCCGCCGCGAACGGAACGTTCCTCGGATTCGGGGAGCGGACCGGAAATCCGCCGATCGAAGGACTGGTCTTCGACTGGATGGGCCTCACCGGAATCAACGAGGGAATCGATACGACGGCCATCACGGAAATGGCAAATTTCTTCCGGACGAAAATCAAGTACAACATTCCGGCGAACTATCCGTTTGTCGGAGCGGATTTCAATACGACCCGCGCGGGAATCCATGCCGACGGCCTTACGAAAAACGAGGAAATCTACAATATTTTCGATACGGAGAAATTTCTCCGCCGGCCCTGCCGCGTGGCGGTGTCGAACACGTCCGGACTTGCGGGAATCGCCTACTGGATTCAGGAGAACATTCCCGCCGGGACGAACATCCGCAAGGACAATCCGGGAATCGTGGAGATCCGCGACTGGATCGATGCCGAATACGCAAAAGGAAGAACCACCACCATCAGCGATGAGGAGATGCTCCGGCTTGTCGGTCGTTATCTTCCGGAACTTGTGAACGGGTGAGAAAGCATGATCCGGGATCTTTCTGTTCAGTGCGAAGGGGAGGAGACGGATCTTGCGCCCTTTGCCGTCAAAAACAGCGAGTCGGCGGGACGGCGCTGGCCGGAGGTGAGTCATCCGTTCCGGACCGATTTCCAGCGGGATCGCGACCGGGTTCTGCACAGCCGCGCCTTCCGGCGTCTGGAGTATAAAACCCAGGTGTTCCTGAGCGGTTCCGGCGATCATCTGCGCACCCGTCTGACGCATACGATCGAAGTGGCGGCCATCGCCAGAACCATTGCCCGTTCCCTGCGATTGAACGAGGATCTGGCTGAAACGATCTCTCTTGCGCATGACATCGGCCATACGCCATTCGGTCACGCGGGCGAGCGGGCGCTTCAGAAGATCATGGCCGAATACGGCGGGTTCGATCACAACCTTCAGGCGCTGCGCATTGTGGACTGCCTGGAAATCAAATATCCGCATTATGACGGGCTGAATCTCTCGTGGGAGGTGCGCGCCGGACTCATCAAGCATCGGGAGGAAACGCCGGAACTGGACGGGAAAAAACTGCCGCCGCATCCGTCGCTGGAGGCGCAGGTGGCGGACCTCGCGGACGATCTGACCTATTATGGACACGATGCCGACGACGGTCTGGATTCCGGACTCATCACGGTGGAGATGCTGGAGGAGCTGGAACTTTGGCGTCTGGCGTCGGAAAAGGCGTGCGCGGCGGGGCTGGTGGAAAAGGATGAGCGATATGCCGCCTACACGATCCGCTGTCTGATCGACATGATGGTGGGCAATGCCATCCGGTATTCCAACGATCTGCTGGTTGCGGCGGCGCCGGATTCCTCTTCCGCCGCCCGGAATTGCAAGTCGAAACTGATCTCGTTCAGTCCCGATTTCGAGCCGCTGACATTGGAACTGCGCAATTTTCTGTATCACAATCTCTATTTTCATCCGGAGATCAACAAGCTGAACGAGGGCTCTCTGGAAAAGATGACTCTTCTTTTCGATACCTATCGGACGAATCCGGAGCTGCTCGGGAAAAAGGCGCAGGCGAGAATTGCCGTGGATGGACTGCCCAGGGCGATCGCCGACTACATCGCCGGAATGACGGATGTCTTCGCCTTCAAGGAGTATGATCGTTTCGCAGGGGAAAAACACGGAGACTCGTTCGGGCGGCGCTTCCCGCCAGCGGGCGGAAACGGAACAAAATCTTGATTCCGGGGTCTGTTAATTGGAGCGCCGCGCTTGAAAAAAAGGCCGGAAGCGTCTAATGTATAACAGCTAACAGGATGGTTGGGAGAGAAGATCCTATGGTTCGGAAAGAAAAAAGGTTGTCGCGAGCGGAAGCCCCCATGAAGAAACGGGAAGTGCTTACCATCCGCGACTGTTTTGATTCCGCGCCGTATGAGGACGGCGGCGTCCGGGTCGTGGACAAGAAAAGCGCCTCGCAGGAGGAGGAGCAGGACGCCCTTCGGAGCTATTTCCGGGAGATGGGGGAGATGCAGCAGCTCTCCGCCGAGGAGGAGCTCTCCCTCTGGACGCAGATCGACGAAAATGTCTGCCGTCTGCGCGACTCGGTGTACCTTTTTGCCTTTGTCTACGGCGAACACATCAAGCTTCTGAACGATCCCGAGGCGGATCTCGCGGAGGTCTTCCCCATGGCGTCCGCGGAAGGCAGTCCCATGACCATCAATCCGGCGAAACGCAGGGAGTGGGCATCCGCAATCGCCTCCGCATTCGGGCAGCTGAAAACGGCATACGAAAATCACGCCTCCTTTGACGAGATCTCCAGACTCCGGCGTGAAGGATACACCGTTCTCTGCAAACATCCGGCCGTTCTGGAAAAACTCCTGGAATGGAACGATGTCGCCAAACGTTATCTCGACAATTACAACTCCGGCAGAATTTCCGGTTCCGAGCTCGAACACATCATGCTCATGAACATCGACGAGTTCATCCGGCAGACCCGCCGCAACGAGGAGCTGCGCAGAGAACTGGACAAATGGAAACTCCGGATGCTGGAAACCAATCTGCGTCTTGTCATCAACATCGCCAAGCATTATCAGCACAAGGGGCTGCCCTTCGGCGATCTGATCCAGGAGGGAAATCTCGGGCTGATGAAGGCGCTGGAGAAGTTCGACTACAAACTGGGGCATCGCTTCTGCACCTATGCGTCGTGGTGGGTTCGTCAGGCGGTGGCGCGTGCGCTTTCGGCGCAGTCGCGGGTCATCCGGCTGCCGATTCACATGCTGGCGACCATTCGGAAAATGAACATCGCGGAAAAGAACTTTATTCAGCTCAACGGCACCGAGCCGACCATGGAGGAGCTGGCGCAGATTCTGGAAATGCCGAAGGAACGGGTCAGTGCAATCAAGAAAATGTCGCTTCAGTGCATTTCGCTTCAGGCCCCGACAAACGACGATTCCGAGGCAACCATTGAAAACTTCCTCAGCGACAAGGAGTCCGACGATCCGATGAAGACTCTTGCGCGTAAAATGATGAAGGAACGTCTTGCCGAGGCCATCAATCAGCTTTCCGAGCGGGAAAAACAGGTCATTACCATGCGCTACGGTCTTGATGGCGGCCCCTGCAAGACTCTGACGGAGGTCAGCGCCATTTTCAATGTTACGCGGGAACGCATCCGCCAGCTGGAACTGAAAACGCTTGAGAAGCTGCGCAAACACTCCGACAGCGGAAGATATCTGGAGGATTACTTCCTGTAAGGTCCCGTCGATCCGCGGACAATCAGCTTTCCCCGGAAACTGACCGTTTCCCCCCGTGCCAAAGAAGGATCCTCATGGCGTTTCATGATGATTTCCGCCGCGGCTTTTCCCATCTCCCTTGCCGGAATTTCGAGCGTCGTCAGCGGCGGTATGGTGTATTGCGCAAAGCGGTGATTGTTGAAACAGAGAACGGAGATCTCCTCGGGAATGCGGATCTGCTTCTTCCAGAGCGCGTGGAGCGCTTCCAGGGCGATCGGAAGATCGTAGGCGACTATGGCGCTTGCCTTTTGTTTCAGAAGAAGACGGATGATCTCCTCCGTGGAGTGAGTCCGGTCGTCAAAGCCGTTCAGCGCTTCGAGACCATTCCGGCGGCAGAACGCCAGGTACGCCTCCCGGCGGTCCGTGATGCTGGAGTGCGGACGAAGCTCCGGCGACTGAATCCGGTTGCAGTTCAGATAGCCGATTCGTCGATGCCCGAGCGCAAAAAGATGCTCCATCGCACAGGTCATGTTCCAGAGATCGTCCGTCATGACGGCGGTGCCGTTTTTCCCGCAGACCCCGTTCAGGACAACATAGGGGACCTCCGATTTCTCCAGCTCTTCCACCTGTTCCGGATCCCGGACGTCCGGAACGAGAAAACCCGCCGCCTTCCATGGAGGAAGACGGTAGATCGCTTCCGCCTCCCGGGAGTTGAACAGATAGTGAAAGCGAAAGTGATTTCGGCTCAGTTCCTCTTCCAGAAAAAAGACCGCGTCACCGACGACCGTTCCCTCCAGCTCCCGGATCGAATACGGAAAGATGAAGGAGATCTGCCGGTTGTTTTTCATCCGCAGACTGCGGTAGAGCGGATCCGGCGAGAACTGCGTCTCCCGGACCTTCTCCAGAATACGGGCCCGCAGCTCCGGCTTTACCGAAAAGTTCCGGTCGTATCCGTTGATGACCCGGCTGACCGTGGAATAGGAGATGCCGAGTTCCGCCGCAATCTGTTTCAACGTCATGGAATGCTGATGCTCCGAAGGTCAGAAGTGGAGTTCCAGCGTGGCCGGAGAGTCCGAATCGAATTCGACGACAAGCAGCGATCCCTCCTGCCGGAACTCCTTCGTTTCCCGGTTGTCGAGCAGAAGCCGCTTCACGGTCCGCTTGCAGAAGAAGCCGATTTTCCCGCCGGTGCGCACCTCGCAGACCAGTTTGTCCGGGAAATGTTCCACATGCCGGAAAATGGCCGGAGGAATGTATTTGTCGAGTGCGCCAATGGCAGCCGCCTCATGAATCAGCGGCGCAAAGGTGATCACATCGCACTCTTCCGCGCCGAGTTCGATGGATTCGGTCTGGAAGCGTTCCTGTTCGATCGCCGTCTTTCGACGGAAACTGTAGGCGGCAAAGCGGTCGCCCGGCAGATCGTGAATGTCGGATGGCTGATAGAACGCGTGAAACCGTTCCGGTTCCGTGTCGCAGCAATGGAAGACTCCGAGGAGTCCGCACTCGCCGCTGCGGTTCGTCAGCTTCAGAGGGATATGGTCGTGCTGCACATCGACCAGCAGACAGTCCTCCGAGGGAAGGGCGGGACGGTCCGGCCGCAGAAGCAGTCCGTTCCGGTCGCAGAATCGGCGGATCATGTCAAAATTCTGTTTGCCCGGCACATCGCAGACATAGACCGGTCCTCCGCTCAGCGCGCGGCTCGCCGCATGGAACTCCGCCCCCAGATTGCCGCTCTGGAACATGTCGTAATCCGGCCAGCAGAAGGTCGAGGCCAGATACGCGTTTTTGGCGTTCACATGAAGGTGATGGTGCTGGGCGGAAAGGCCCCGCTTCGGAAAATAATCGTCGGAATTGCGCCAGAGGTTCGAACGCTTCATGTGGAAGAAAATATCCGAGCCGTTCGACATGCAGTGAATCAGCGAGTTGCCGAACCGGGCCGTCGCGGAGTCCTGAAGCGCCTCAAGATAGGTCCCGACCGTGGTGCAGCGCCCGAGTTTCCCCAGACAGAAATGCGCGCCGAGAGCCCCCTGGTTGTCCACCTTGAGCAGATCCACTCCCTGGGATTTGAGCTTTTCATGATAGGCATTGAAGAAATCACGGATGCTGTCGGGATGCACCATCCAGTAGGAGTCGCAATGCGGCGTTCCGTCCGGTTCTGTTCCGGTCACCCTGGAGTTTTCCAGAATCTTGAAGGGGAGAAGCGGACTGGGCACAATTCCCCACCAGTATCCGGCCAGAGTGTGCCAGACGCCGAAGAAACGGACCTGATATTTTTCTTTCGCCATTTTCACGGTGCCGCCGATTCCGTTCGGAAACTTCTCCGCGACGGCGTCGAAGGAGACCAGTCTGGTCTCCCTGTTCTTCGAGGTCACCTGCCAGCCGTCGTCGAGAATCAGAAAACCGGGCGTGAAGCCCGCGTCCCGGAAGGAACGCAGTCCCTCTTCGACTTTCTCTTCCGACACCGTATGATAGAACGCATCCCACGTGCACCATCCGAAATAGTGCAGGAATTCCGGCATCGTTTTCTCCTCCCGCAGGGCAAAGGTTCCGAAGCGCTCGCTGACCGCCATCATTACGCGATGCACCAGTTCAAACGGATCCGATCCGACGGCCGCCGCCAGAAGCGTCCCCTTCTTCTGCGGATTCTCCGCCAGCGTTCCTTCGAAGAAAAGTTCCGTCCTGCCCTGAGCGTTCCCCTGAAGGGTGGCGCGAAGATCCCGGTCGACCAGCGGAAGCAGAAGCAGATAGCTGCGGTCGGGCAGACGCCCCAGCAGCAGCTGGGTCTGAGTCGGGATCTCTCCCGCCGTTTCTCCATAGGCCGGGACCATCCACCAGATGCTTTTCATCCGCAGGGCCAGGAAGCGTGTCAGCTCCGGTAGAGTGAAAACCGACGCGATTCCCGATGCCGTCCCCTCCTCCCATGCAAAAGTATAAAAGGTAACATGATGAATTTCTTCCGTATTGAACGGAATTTGTCCCGGTTCAAAAATCAGTTCCATGATTGCAAATTTCTCCTGCGGATTGCGGGTTGAACAAAAAAGACCTGCTGACATGATATGTGTACAGCAGGTCCCGTTTCCGATTCTGCGGGTCCGGTCAGACGATCAGAAGTTCCGTCGTCGGATCGAAGATATGAGCTTTGGAAAGCGAAATGGCAAGTTCCACTTCCATGCCGATGGATGCTTTGCGGTGCGCGTCGATCCGCGCGATGCAGTTGTTCTTTTCCCCGACATCAAGGTAAAGATACGTTTCCGCGCCCATCGGTTCCATGACTTCAATTTTTGCACGGATCTTCTGTGCTCCGGCTTCGATTTCCGCCCGGTCGGAGCCGATCTCTTCCGGCCGGATGCCGAACACGACTTCCTTGCCGATGTAGGGTTCCGCCTTCGCATTCCACTCGGCAGGGATCCGGATGGAGATCGTCATGGTCTTGAAGTAGAGATCCGATCCCTCCTTTTCCAGACGGCCGTTGAAGAAGTTCATCGGAGGGGTGCCGATGAAGCCCGCGACAAAGATGTTCGCCGGATTGTCATAAATGTTCAGCGGCGCATCCACCTGCTGCACGATGCCGTCCTTCATGACGCAGATCCGGTCGCCCATGGTCATGGCTTCGATCTGGTCGTGCGTGACGTAGATCATGGTCGTTTCGAGGCGGGTGTGGAGTTTGCTGATCTCCGTACGCATCTGCACGCGCATTTTCGCGTCAAGGTTGGAAAGAGGCTCGTCAAAAAGGAAGACCTCGGGCTTGCGGACGATGGCCCGTCCGACCGCCACACGCTGGCGCTGACCGCCGGAAAGAGCTTTCGGCCGTCTCTGAAGATAGTCATGAATGCCGAGAATATCCGCCGCCTCGTTCACGCGCTTGTCAATGTCGGCCTTCGGAAGTTTTCTGAGTTTGAGTCCGAATGCGAGATTGTCGTAAACGGTCATATGGGGATAAAGAGCGTAATTCTGGAACACCATCGCAATATCGCGGTCTTTCGGCGGAACGTTGTTCACCACGCGGTTGCCGATTGTGATGGTTCCCGAACTGATCTCCTCAAGGCCCGCGATCATTCTCAACGTCGTTGATTTTCCGCAGCCGGAGGGCCCGACCAGAACCATGAACTCCCTGTCTTTGATGTCAAGATCCACATGTTTCACGGCGAGAACGCCGCCTTCGTAGACCTTGCATACATCCCGTAAGATTACCTCTGCCACTTCCTTGTCTCCTTTTCTGAACCGATCTGTGATGCTGATTGAAAAAAATTGTTCGAACAAACTGTCGCGGGATTCTGAATCATGTCGTCCGTTTCCGGAGTCAAACCCTGTATCCAACGAGTCATCGTATTTCTGAAATATATGCCCGCATTTCCGGTTTTTCCATTCCGATTTCCGTTTTTTTTCAAAAAAATCGGAAAAAAAACGGAGAGCGGTTTTTCTCCGCTCTCCGGATCGGGATATCCCGGAAAGAAGGTCCTTTCCCGTTTACGGCTCCTCGACTGTGATGGCGGCTATCGCGGGGACGGCTCCGCTTTGGGCGGAGAGAAGATCCAGCGAACGGATCTCCTTCTCCGGATGCGGATTGGTCCAGCGGAAGCACTGCATATTCACCAGATCCTTGACTCCGTTGGAGATCTCGATAGCGATTTTCGCATTCGGGATCGGCTCCGCTCCCCACCAGGCGCCGATGTCGCGTCTGCCCAAGACGGGAATTTCCATGCGGGAACCGTCCGCATAGTGAATCCGGTAGGTCAGGACTCTTCCGTCGCTCTCCCAGCCCATTGTGTGGAGGAAATAGAGCCGTGCGGCTTTTCTGCCGACCGGAATTGCCCGCATCTCCTTCGGGAAATAATCCCGGTTCGTTCCATAAAGAACGATCACGCCCTTGTTCCCGTTGCCGGCGGGATCGATGATCTCGAACGGAACGCCAGCAAAGCGTCGGCGTCCGAGCGGGATGTCCGCAAAATCGTTGTTGCCCTGATCGAACCAGCCCCCTTTTCTGTCGCCCGCCACCTCGTCTTTGAAATCCATGTTGACGAACTTCCGCAGGTCGACCGGAACGCATTTCGACGTTTTGACATCCCGCCAGATGCGAGCTTGTTCATACTCTTTTCGAAGCTGTGCCTGGGCTGCCCGGAGACGCGCCTCTTTTTTCTCGTCTTGCTTCCGGAGTTCGCGGAAGGTGGCGTCGAGCTCCGATTGCGAAATGGTTCCGGCTCCGGCGGGGCGTTTGCGTTCCAGCGTGAAAAGCACCCGTTCCTGCGGCGGAAGAATCCACCGGAAGCCGCGTTTCAAATCCGCGGCGTTCCACTTTTCCGAGCTTCCGTTCAGCACGATCCGCTTCCCGACAACATCATAGAGATAAAAACTCCCCGTGTCGTTCACATTCAGACGAATCTCCGCCAGACGGTTGGAGATTTCCCCCATGGCGACCGCAAACAGAAATTTGAAATCACCCCGGTCGATGATCTGAAGGTCGCTCATCGAGATCGGTTTTCCCGAATCCGCCGGCGCAAGAAAACCGTAGCGTTCGATTCCCTTGGAGAGCAGAAGCTCCGGCAGTTTTTCCGCTTCCTCCGCATTCAGCCGGAGGAGTCCCGGAATTTCCGGCAGCTCCTTGGAGTATTCATCCATGCGGAAGGCGTTCCGTTCCGCCACGACGATTCCTCCGCGTTTCCGGAACGTTTCTATATTCCGGAGCGTTTCCGGGGAAACATAATCCGCCGCGGGGAAGACCAGTGCCCGGATCTCCGGGTCAAGTCCCTTTGCCAGATCCTCCTCAAAGACGATTTTCAGCGGAATCTGCGCGTGAAGCATCGCCGCATACCACTGTTCCATGCGTTTGTTGAACTTGTATTTCAGGAACGGAACCATGCGGAGAGTCGGATAGGAATAGAAGACGGCAACCCGCGCCTTCCGCGTCCGCGGGAACGGCAGAATCCGTTCCTTGTACGGTTCCAGTTCCTGTTGAAAAAGTTGGAACGCCTTGAGTTCGGAGACCGGCCAGTTGTACGGATTCAGCATCGAGGAGGACTTGTAGGAGGGTTTGATGACATTGGCTTTCGCCTGTTCCATGGTCTTCCAGTCATAGGAGCGTTTGTCCCAGACGTAGGTGTAGTTGGAGGAAACCCCGTGCATGATCTCCATCCAGAGCGAGGTGATCATATCCTCCTTCCGGCTTGGAACGCGGATCCCCTGTTCGACTCGCATACAGTAATGCTCGTTGTTGATGACCGGTTTCTTCCCTTTGGCAAGCGCCTGATAGAAATCGCAGTTGAACCAGTGCGAGCTGCCGCCGGAGACAACCACGGCCTCCATTTCGTTTCGTGCGGTCAGACTGGTTTTGAACCCGTACATCCATCCGCCTTCGATGGCAAGCACATCGAGCACCTCCGCGATTCTGCGATAGTCCATGCCTGTGTGCGCAGGCGGTTTCCCCGCCGCCTGTTCCGTAAAATAGACATTCGAACGACGATCGACGCTCCGGATCAGTTCCGTGTATTTTTTCAGAATTTCCGCATACCGATTCGCCGAGAATCTGCACCAGTCCGGCCAGAGTTTCCGGTACTGCTGGAAATTCGTGACGCGGGCGACCTCCTCGAAATTGTCGAAAATCGTGCCCCAGACCGCGTTGGCTTTCTGAATGGTGCCGTAGCGTTTTTTCATCCGTTTTGCAAACTCGCGTGCATTGAACCGGCACTGACAGTTGTAGGACGATTCATTGAAGAGCTCATAAACAAAGACGTTGGATCGGTTCTTCAGCGCGGCCCGGACTCCGCCGAGAAAATAATCCCGGTAATACCGGTCGCCTTCCGGATGCTCCGGACAGAAAGGGATGAATGCGTGCCATTCCCCGTTGCGCTGATCCAGTTCCTTGTGCTTCCGCGGATCGTCCAGCCGCAGCGCTTCATGAAATCCGAACGCGAAGTCCAGAACCATCGGAATCTCCCGGAATCCTTTGAAATAAGAGGCGATTTCCTGTTCCGTTTTCCGGAAATTCGCCGGAACGGGCAGTCCATACAGCGCGATTCCGGGCAGGGTGTGTGCGGCGGAGATCTGGGCGGAATTGAAGCCCATGAAGTCGAACACCTCCTTGCAGGGGCCTTTCCGGTAGGCAATGTGGTCGATCTTCAGCGGATTTGCATTTTTGTTCCAGTCCGTCCGCGTCTGGTTGTAGATCCAGGGGCCGAGATAAAATTCGGATTTCCCCTGAAAAAACCAGGTCCCGTTTCTGATCTCTGGACGGAGGTATGAATCCTGGGTGACCACCTTCGGCTCTTCACACTCCTTCCGGTAGGCCTCCGTTTCCGCGGAGACGGCAAACTGCGGCGCCGGCGCCTTCTGCGTGCTCACAATCGACAGATCGGAGATGGTCAGTTCCCCCGGAGGCAGGGATTCCGGAAATTGCAGGGCAAGTTCCGAAACCGAATTGCTTTTCCCGTCTCGCGGAAGTGAGGTCAAGGGGAGTTGATAGCGATATTGTCCGTTTTTCATTTTGACTCCGTTCTGAACGATGATTTTCTTCCTGCCGGAGAGGCCGACCTGGACTTTCAGATTTCTGGAAAGCTGAAAACAGAGGCTCAGATCCTTTTCCGGAAGCGGGGAAAGATCATAGCGCCGATCCAGCAGATTCGTTCCAATCGAAATTCCTCCCCAGGGACTGGTCTTTGACGTCATTTTCAGCTGAATGTCGCGAGTGGTCGACGGGGAGTCTTTGTACCGGAATCCTCCCCATGCATGATATTTCCAGCTGCGCGGAGCCGGATGAAAGGAAATCCAGGGTGTTCCCGCATCAATTTCTCCTTTCGGCGCTTCCGCGACGGGTCGCGGCGGTTCCGCCGCGGATTCTCCTTTTGCGGGGGGTGAAACGGTCAGAACGACATCGTCGAAATAGGCTTCCCCTGTGTTATTGAATCCGTTGGCACACCAGAAGGAGGCGAAAATCAGCGAGGGATGTTCCGGCAGTTTGAGTTTTGTCTGAAGCAGTCCCCAGTCGGTGGGACCGGAGGAGTCGATGGTGGCGGAGGAGGTGTAAACTTTCCTGTCATGCCCGACCACATAGAATCCGATTCCGACCACCCCGGCGTGCGAAGCCGATACCTGCTTGACCCAGGCGGAAAAATGGAGGATTTTTCCCCCGAGTTTCCGCTGCTTTGCTTCTTTCCCGCCGATGATGAAGGCCAGAGTATGATTGACCGGCCCCTTGTCGGAATCCTTCAGATGAAGAGAGTATTTCCCGGAATGTTTTTCCCTGTCGGTCCGTTCGAAGCATTCGAATGCTTTCTGTTTGTCTTTCGGTAGGCTCCAGCGCCAGGCGACGGAGGGGAGATTGTCCTTTTCATTCCAGGTTTCGAATCCCGGATTGGTATAAAGATTCTGCTCGGCGCCGCAGAGGGCGCCGGTCAGCCCTCCGAAGAGAAATAAAATGGTTTTGAATTTCATAAACCTTCATCCTCGTTTCTCGAATTAATAGAATGTGACGCTCTTGTTGCTGTTGATGATATAGGCTGTTTCAGATGGTTTGTTCTGAGCCTTTTCATATTGTGGAATGTTGGCCGGAAGAGTCTGTCCCCGGACATGTCCGTCTGACAGAAGAATGGAGCCTCTTCCGGAATGTCGGTTGGAAATATAGCGGTCATTTGCGTTTGTGTTGTCGAGATAGGCGTGTTCTCCGTTGTCGGTCAGATAAATTTTCTGGCTGGGCAGATAAATTTTGGAATCCTTGACTCTGTAATCGGGGATTTTGTAAAAATAGAAGCGCAGAAGACCATTCAGATTTGATGTGTAAAAGTCTCCGGTGACATTGTAGGTCTGTCCCGTTTTCATTCCCTGACGGTCTCCGGAGCGGATTCTCTCCGGTGCTCCGGGGCAGATGAAGATTTTCTTTGAAAGAGGACTCGTTTTTGTTGTATAGGACTGTGTCCGATGTGTCCAGTCTCCTGCCGGATAGTAGCCGTCCCATTCAGAGAGATAGAGGTGAATATAAGTTCCAATCTGCTTTAAATTGCTGAAACAGGTCATTTCCCTTGCCTTTCCTCTTGCTTTTCCCAGTGCTGGAAGGAGGATAGCAACTAAAATAGCAAGGATTGCAATCACGATCAGAAGCTCTATTAATGTAAATTTCCTGCTCTCTGTTTTTTGTTTCATGTTCTGTCCCTCCTGTCTGTTTTAAATAACTCTATGGATTTGTTATGGTTTAAGAACTTTGTGAGTATCGTTCCGCAAATTTGAACCGTAATCATGGTTTTATCCTCTGGCGGTGGATTCTCTGACGATCAGAGAGGTCGGGAATTTTCTGGAACGGATCACTGCACCGGTATGGATGGCTCCGATGAGCTGTTCCGTAGCGTAGCGTCCCTGTTCTTTTCGATTCAAGTCGATTGTTGTCAATGCAGGATAAGTGAAAGCGCCGATCGGCAGATTGTCGCATCCGGCGAGCAGAATGTCCTCCGGCACTCGCAGTCCCATGTCGCGGAGAGCTTTGGCGGCTCCCGGCCCGAGATTGTCGGTTGTCAGAAAGATGGCGTCGGGAATTTTATGATTCCGTGCCATGAGTTCCTGCACAGCGGCAGCGCCGCTGGCGATATCCGGAGGGCACTCCACAATCAGTTCCGGGGAAACTTCGATTCCGGATTCCCCCATGGCTTTTTCAAAAATCCTGAATTTTTCCCGGTCGACGTGGCGGGGATCGCTGGACCCCATGTAGCCGATATAAGCACAGCGTTTTACTCCGGCATCCCGGAAGTGACGCGCCAGATCGCTCATCGCCGGATGATAATCGGGCATCGCTCCCATCACCTTCCGTTCCAGATGCTGATCGTTTTCGAATACGCTGACAATCGGACAGCTGCGGGGGAGCTTTTCCAAAAGTGGATTCAACTCTTTCGGATTGTCCTGCCCGAGAATCAGAAACCCGTCAATGCGTTCTGGCAGCAGGTCCGGAACGTATTCCTTGACAAACAGCTGGACCGTGGTATAGAGTTTGTAGGTGAATTCCGGATAGGTCTCCAGAACCTCCTTGATCCCGAGATAGAACTCCCCCCAGAACGGCGTCGTTTCCAGATTGTAGGGAACGGGGGAATAGATCAGAATATGCGGTTTCGTCAGCTTTTCCGTGATTCGAGTGTATTTCCCGTGAGCAATTTCCAGAATGCCGTTCTCGTTCAGGTTCGACAGCGCAAGCGAAACCGTATTCTTGCTGACGTTGAAATCCTTGGCCAGCTGTTCCACCGACGGCAGCGCTTCTCCGGCTTTGTATTTTCCTGCAATGATGGACTCAATCACCGCTTTTCGGACCAGTTCCGTTTTGGATTCCCGTTTGTTCATGGGGGATTCGACTTTCTCGTTTTTTTCTAAAACTCTCTCAGTGAGTTGTTTTTTATATTATATCATAAAGAAGGAGAATTGTCAATAGGGAAAAAAAGAAAAAAAAGTTGTTTTCCTGCTGAATTCAGAGAAGGAACAGGGGGAACCGGCGGAAAAGACTCAACTGGCCGACCTGAGGTCGACCGGTTGAGTCAGTGAGAGTGTTTGCGGATCAGTTCCCCGGAATTTGCACCGGTTTTTGGGGAAAATCGGAGGCGGAGAGCTGGAACGAAAAGAGCAGTTCTCTTGCGGTAAGACGAAGTTCGCCTTTCCGGATCACCGTTCCGTCTTTTCCTTTCCGATAGTGGGAGAGCGCGGAGGTGCCCGGTTCAACCTGCGGGGGAAGGGGGGTTGGATCGTCGAGGAGCCGGCGGGCGGTTTGTTCCGTCAGATTTCCCGCGGCGAGAAGGAACTTGTTTTCCCGGAGTTCCGCGTAGATGGTGCGGTTGTTTTCCCCGCAGTCGAGCATCCAGAGTCCGGAAGGAAGCTGCTGAATGGTCTTTTCGTTTTTCATGGCGGCAAGGATCGGTTTCATGGCGCCGTTCTCAAGTTCCATGGAGAACTTGAGCAGACCGGTCGAGCGCTGTTCGGAGAGAAGGGCTTTGCCGTTGGATCGCATGACGCATTCCTGCACATAGAGCGGAATGTTCCGGCGTTCAAGCTGTTTCAGAAGAAGACGTTTCAGCTGCGTGTCGGATGGCAGGTTGAAGAGCGTGTAGGAGTCGGCCGCCTGAAAGGTGGCCGGGGCGTCGAAGGTTGCGGCAGAGGGCTTCCGGAGGTAGCTTGCCAGCTCCGTGCCGGGTTCCGGAACGAGCGATCCGGAAAAACGGATGGTGGAGGCATCTGTAAAATTCAGTTCGAAGCGGAGAGTGCGGAGCTGTTCGGTCAGGGCGTCCACGCTGCGGGAAAGCGGATCATCCCAGGCGGGATCCCAGGCGGGAGCGGTCATGGCGGCGTTTTTCATCGCGGAGGTGACTCCGGGAATCCGGCTGAACGACTGAAAATTCAAATTCAGTTTGAAATCGGGCAGTCCGCGACCGGTGGAAGCGGGAAAATACGTTTTCTCGATGGTGTTCAGTTCCTGTTCAAACAGCGGATGGGAGGTGTGGAGAAGAATGCTGTTTCCGGAACGGCGCCGGACGGTCAGGGGTCCGGCCAGGGTGGAGATGGTATCGTCGATTCGAGCGCCGCCTCGCAGGGTCGCGGAAAGGCAGAAGAACATATCGGGCCGGTACTGTCCGGCGGGATCCGTAACGCTCTGGCCCGCGCCGGTCAGCAGAACTGCCCGGATCGGCCGGTTGAGGTCAATGGCCGCGGTCTGCGGATTCATGGCGATGGCCGCGGTCAGAAAGATGAGCTGGCCGGCGGCCTCCGGCTTCACCTGCGAAACAAAATTTGAGATGGAGTTCGCCAGTTCGGAAAAGGAACGGATCTCCACTTCGGCCAGAGAAATCGGCTTGAACTCCCGGGCGGACAGCATTCCCGCGGTCAGCAGCGAAAGCAGAAACAGGGTCGTTTTCTGAAAAAAAGAGTGAATCATAAGGGGTCTCCAATCGTTGAATTGGGAAAACATAGACGCACATTGCGGAAAATGCAATCCTGGAAATGGAGATTTCTGAAAAAGGAGTTTCTGGCTCTGTCGCTCCTTCCCGGGAAGAAAATGGGGGTGCGCGGATTGACTTTTCGGAGGATCGATTTATATTAGAGGTGTCATTCTGGAGTGTCTAATTCGGGAATTCGCGATGGTTAAATTCTGTCCGCACTGCAATCGGGAGGAGAAGGCGGAGATTGATTCCGCAACCGGGGGGATTCTTTGCACAGCATGCGGGACTCTTCTCGGGTACTCCGCGGCGGCTCTGCCCGCCGGAACCATGGTGGCCGGATTCCGGATCGAAAACGAGATCGGGCGCGGCGGAATGGGGGTTGTTTACAGGGCCACCCAGCTGAATCTGCAGCGCCCGATTGCGCTGAAGGTGCTTTCCGACGAGCTTTCCAGCGACAGCGCGTTTGTGGAAACCTTTTTTCACGAGGCCCGTTCCGCCGCCAGTCTGAGCCATCCGAATATTGTCCAGGCCTACGACGCGGGCGTCACGCGCGAAGGAATCTACTATTTTGCCATGGAATATATTGATGGCGAGACGCTGGAAGTCAAATTATCCCGTTCCGGTCCCTTGTCTCCGCCCTCCGCGTTTCAGATCGGGCGGAAGATTGCCGATGCGCTCGGGTATGCGTGGAAGGTGCGCAGAATGTGTCACGGGGATATCAAGCCGGACAACATTCTGGTCAGTGTGGCGGGGGAGATCAAGCTGGCGGATCTCGGACTGGCGAAATCCATGTATGAGGAGAGCATGAAGCGGGATGTCATGGTGACGCCGCTTTATGCCGCGCCGGAGATCATTTGCGGCAAGGTTACATCGGCGAATCTGGCTTCGGACATCTATTCGTTCGGGGCGACGCTGTATCATATTACAGTCGGGTCGCCTCCGTTCCAGAGCGACAGAATTGACGAGATCTACCGGAGGCATCTTTCCGAACTTCCGGTTCCGCCTTCCGAACGGAACCGGGAGGTGCCGGAAGCGCTTTCCGCGGCAATTCTCGCCATGCTGGAGAAGGATCCGGGAAAACGGCCCGTCTCCTGGGAGGAGGTGTCCGCCATGCTCGGCGAGGCGCAGGATGCGTATCAGCTTCAGCACACCGCCGTGAATGCCGGGGCTCCGGTTTCCCGGGCTCTGATTGCGACGGGAATCGTGCTGGTCCTTCTGCTGATTGCCGGAGGCGTGGTGACGGCTCTGCACTTTTTTTCGCCGGGGGCTCCGGTGGTCGAACGGGGTGGGGAGAAACTGGAAGCGCCTCCGCCGCTGCTTCTGCCGCAGGGGGAGGATCCGGCAAAGCTGAATGCCCGTCTCCGGAAGAAGTGGGAGCAGCTCAAAAAGGAGCTTCCGTCCCGGACGCCCGAAGGACGGCTTCGCGCGTGCAGCGCCTTTATGGAGCAGAACAATCTGCAGGAGTCGCTTCTGCGGGAGGTGCAGGAGATGATGGGGCGCGCCAGACTGGAGATCCGTGCCAGACGAAAGGCGGCAGCCGCGTATCGCAGGGAGATTGCGGTGTTTCTTTCGCTTTCCCGGTTTGCCATCTATCTGGATTCGGATTCGCTTCGGTCGCTGGAGCGTCTGGCCTCCGGGATCGGAAAGCGCGGGAAGTTGCCGCATCTTCGGCGCGTGTATGCGGGAAAAGCGCGGGAGTTCCGTAGTGCGCTTGTTCTGCTGCGGATGCGTCGGATGCGTTTGAATGAAAACGGAGCTCTTCCGTATCCGGTTTCTCCGGGGAAGGGAAAGAACCTTTCCCGGAATGAGAAGTCTGCAAAAGCCGTGTCGGGAAAGGGGTGGAATTTGTCCCGGAGCGGACGGACTTCACCGGAAAAATCGCATCAGGGCGCTGGTTCGGGATCGAAAATAAACGTTTCTTCCGTTAAGACAGCGGAAGAGGAGCTGATCAACATTATTGCGCGTCAGGTGAGGGATTTTTCTCCCGATGTTCTGCGGATGCAGCTTTCCGGATTTGCCAGAAAATATCATTCGCGGGAAAAAGCCTCCGCGGAAAAGGCGGAACTGATTGCGAAAATGCTTCTGGACGGGGATGCGCTGACCGCATTCTTTTCCCGCTGCAACGAGAGTCTGAAGGGCATTCCGCTGCCGGAGATTGAGCAGAATGCCTCCTATGTGGTTGTCGAGCGCGGATCACTCCGGATCATGGTGGTTGACGGCAGAATGACCATCCGGAAACGGATTCGCTTGAATACCGCTCTGCTGAATGCATTGAAACACGCGGTTTACCGGGCGTATCGGAATGACCTTTTCCGGAAACGGTACTCGGCGGAGCTTCAGGAGTTTGTCATTGTCAACTCCTTCTTCTACGACAACGCGAATGCTGGGCGGAACATTGCCCTTTCCACGCTTCCGGAAAAGCGGAAGATTCTGCTGCGGGAGATTCTGGCGGATATCGGGAAAGCCGTGAAGCGGGTGACGACTCCGTCCTCCGGGCGAAACGACGCTTCCCGGGAATGACGTTTTCTTCTTTGTTTCGCGAGGTGTTTGCGGAAGTGTTCCTCTATTTTTCTTTTCGGACTTTGAGAGAGGTCTCTTTTTCGAGTTCGGGACTCTTCTTTTTCGTGTGTGAGAAAAGAGAAGAAAAGATATTTCAAAAAAAAATGGAGAACTCGGCTTGCAATTTTCCGAAAGTGATGTAAAGTAATGACATCTCGAAAATAAGAGATGCGCCCATAGCTCAGTTGGTAGAGCAAATGACTCTTAATCATTGGGTCCTGGGTTCGAGTCCCCGTGGGCGCACCATTTTTTTCTCTCTGTTTTCCATTCTGTCTTGTTGCAATCGCAGAAAGATCGTGTATCGTAGTGCGGCAATGTTTTTTCCGATAAAGAAACTGGAGTCGTTCTGTCTTTTTTGTGTATTTCATTCCGGTGCGGAGTCCCGGAGAAAGAACTCCAATTCCGTTTAGAGAATCAGGAACCGAAGAGGGTGCAAGTGGGAAAATGATGACATGGCTGAAAGAATTTTCTCTGCCGGGACGGGAGTGGGAGGAGCGTTTTATCTGGGATCATTTCGGTGCGGCGGATCTGACCTGTTACCAGTCGGTGTATCCCTTCCATACCCTGAACGGGAAAATTGTCCGTCTGGATTTTGCGCCGATCACGATTTTCTACGGAGGGAACGGGTCGGGAAAGACGACGGTTCTGAATCTGATAGCTGAAAAATTTCATGCGAAACGTCTTTCTCCATTCAATCAGTCCCCTTTTTTCGGGGATTATCTGGCGGGGTGCGGCGGCGTGCTTGAGGGGAATCCATACGAGACGCTCTTTGTCGCCAGTGATGACGTCTTTCTGAGCATGCTGAACAGCCGTTTTGAAAACCGGAAAAATGACGAATCCAGAACGCGGATGATTCAGAAGGCTCTGACGGCAAAAGGCGAATTCGCACGGGGACGCAGAAAATCTTTCCGCATGAAAAATCTGGAGGAATATCAGGATCTATGTGACGCGATCGACATCCGGAAACTCACCGTATCGGAGTATGTCCGGCGCAACATCCGTCCGGAGATCCGCGAGGCCTCCAACGGACAGCTTGCCTTCCTTTTTTTCACCACATCCATTCCGGAGAATTCTCTGGTTCTGCTGGATGAACCGGAGAACAGTCTTTCTCCGGGAAAGGTCCTGGAACTGGCCGATTATCTTCAAGCCAGCGTGCGGCTCGGCACACAGCTGATTCTTTCCACCCACTCCCCGCTTCTGCTTGTAATGGAGGGAGCCGCGATCTATGATTTCGATTCCGATCCGGTTTGCCGGAGAGCATGGTATGAACTGGAAAGCGTCCGGATCTATCAGCGTTTTTTTCAGGAAAAGTCAAACCTGTTTGACTCCGGCGGGGACGGCTCCCGGAAATAGATTACGGTGTTTTACCGTTCCTTTCAACGGGCGGGGGCTTCGGCGGAAGATTCCCCGGTTTTCCGGCAGGCCAGCTTGACTGTTTTCAGAAGGTCTCCGTCCAGCCGGTAGAATTTCCAGTAGATGATCAGATAGATCACGGAGAAGAGCATCGGTATCCCTCCCATGATTCCCCGGATTCCCGCTGTTGCCGCGGGCGTCTGCACGGCATCGGGAATAAACCCGATCAGGGAAAGTCCTGTTCCTGTGATGAATCCGCTCAGGGCTCCGGCCAGTTTCACGACAAAAGTCTGTGTGGAAAACAGGATGCTTTCGTTCCGTGTGCCGAGTTTGTATTCGCCGTAATCCACCACGTCTGCCAGCATGACGGTCAGGATTCCGAGGGAAAGTCCGATTCCGAAGTTGACACAGGCTCCTGTCAGGAAAATGGACCACCAGAGCAGCGTCTCATTCGCGGGGAACACTCCCAGCAGCAGGAGCAGAAATCCGATCACCGGGAATCCGGCCGACGCGGCAAATACCGTTTTCCTTCCAAAACAGCTCGAAAAGAACGGATATCCGAACAGTCCGCACAGCTGTGCAATCCCCGCCGCCAGCAGATAGGAGGAGACCATGTTCTGAATTCCGATCACATATTTGAAATAGTATACCGCAAATCCGTTGGAAAGCTGAAACGAAATATTGAAGAGGAGCGATAGAATCAGAACCACAATCACCTGATCGTTTTTGATCAGAATCCGCACCATTTCCCGAACCGTGGTCCGGTTCCGGTTCTGTTCCTGACGGATGGAAAAACGGTCCTTGACAAATGTGAATGTGATGATTGAACAGAACAGGAACACTGCGGCGACGATTCCTCCCAGCCAGGCGAATCCGAGCGCCTGATCGCCGTTTCCGAGCTTCTGTACCAGCGGCAGTCCGAAAGAGCCGATCAGCATCCAGGCCGCGCTTGCAAAAATCCGGGGAATGACGGAGATGGTGTCACGTTCCTTTTCATCGTCCGTCAGCGCCGGGATCATGGACCAGAAGGGAATGTCCATCAGCGTGTAGGTCAGTCCCCAGAGAATGTAGGTCGTGGCAATGTAGACCAGCTGCTGCGTTCCGCTGAGTCCGGGATTCAAAAAGAGAAAGACCAGAACAATGGCGTTCAGAATGGTGCCCAGCAGGATCCATGGCCGGAATCTGCCCCAGCGGGTGCGCGTGTTGTCGACCACAAGTCCCATGATCGGATCGTTGATTGCATCGAAAAGCCGTGCCGCCAGAAACAGATTCCCTATGAAAATCGGACTGATTTTACATGTGTCCGTCAGGTAAAACATGAAAAAGGTCGCGACAATCGCGTAGACAAGATCTTTTCCGAATGCTCCGATTCCATAGGAGATTTTAGCTCCCCAAGTCAATTTCTGCATCATTCGACTCCCGATTCGTAGTTTCCCCCGGCGAAATTTGATGAGGGAAGCGGAATGCCGCACGGGGAAGGATCCCTCTCTCTCTGAAAATAAATTACTATACCGCGAAAACACGTTTTTTCAAGATGAAGATTCCCGGGATTCGCTCCTGTTTCGACTCTGAAAAAGCCCCTCCTTTTTTCTTTCAGGGAAGGGGAGGAGAACGGAATGCCGGGTCCCGGAAAAGAAAAACCCCGGATGGGAAGATCCGGGGGTGAAATTCAAAAGTGTTCCGCGGCGACCGGTCAGGAGGCGGCTTCTTCCTTTTTCACTTCTTTTTTGGCATCCTTTTTGGGAGCGGGCGCGCCGGCTTCCACAAGCTGGATGATGCAGGCGGGAGCCGCATCGCCGATTCTGGTCCCGAGACGCAGGATTCTGGTGTAGCCGCCGTTTCTCTGTTCATAGCGTTTGGCAAGATCAGAGAAGAGTTTTTCGACCACATCTTTTTTGGTCTGGGCCTTGTCCGCCGGCGTATTGACTTTCAGTTTGGCAACTGTGAGTCTGCGGTGGGCATCGGTTCCTTTTTTGGCAAAAGTGATGAGTCTGTCGACGAGGCGACGGACCTCTTTTGCCCGAGTAACGGTAGTCTTGACCTGTTCGTGCAGGATGATCGAGCACGCCAGGTTGACAAGCAAAGCTTTTCTGTGACCGCAGTTGCGGCCCAGTTTGGCGACTTTTCTAAGGTGACGCATAAAAATCAGGCCTCCTCTTTCTTTGTGTTGTTGTTAACACGGTCCGCTTCGGCTTGAATTGCGTTGACCAGCTCTTCGCTGAAGGTCATGCCCAGCGAGAGATTCATTCCATGAAGCTTTTCTTTGATTTCGTCGAGAGACTTCTTGCCGAAGTTGCGATACTTGAGCATTCTGGATTCCGTTCTGATGCACAATTCCCCGAGGGTCTTGATATTGGCATTGTTCAGGCAGTTCATTGCTCTTACGGAAAGATCAAGAACTTCAACATTCTGGGAAAGGATCTTGAAGAGTTTCTGATCCTCGTCGCTGATTGTGGACAGGGTATCATCCTCCGCCGCCTGGGAACCGATGAACGGTTTCAGGTGATCCTTCAGAATCTTGGCTGCTTTTTCAACGGCGTCTTTCGGAGAGATTCTGCCGTCCGTATAGACCTCAAGCACGAGGCTGTCCATTTCGGTTTCCTCCCCGACTCGGGCGGCACCGACCTGGTAGCGGACATGCGTCACGGGACTGAAAAGACTGTCAATCACGATCGTTCCCTGGGGATGATCGGGACGTTTGTTCTTTTCCGCAGGAGTCCAGCCGCGGCCCTTGGAGACTTCAATTTCCGCACGGAACGGAACATCCTTGTCCAGCGTGCAGATCACCTGTTCGGGATTCAGAACCTCGACGGTACCGTCGCAGACGATATCCGCCGCAGTCACCGGACCGGCTTTGGATTTCTTGATTTCAAGAAGCTTGGGCGCCTCTCCGTGAAGATTCAGCTTGACTCTCTTGAGATTCAGAACAATTTCGGTGACATCTTCGACCACGCACGGAATCGTCGCAAATTCATGCGAAACCCCGTCGATTCTCACCGCCGAAATCGCCGCTCCTTCGAGAGAAGAGAGCAGAACTCTCCGCAGAGAATTGCCGATTGTATGACCAAAACCGCTCTGAAACGGTTGCGCTGTAAACTTCGCATACTTGTTTGTTGCGGTACTTTCATCCATGACCAGCGATTGCGGCATGGGAAATACATTTGCGGCAGCCATTGTTTTATCCTCCATAAATTAATTCTACCACCATCCGCCCTTATGCAGGGCGGAAACCTGCGATCCTGCTACTGTCCCGATCAGACACGACGTCTTTTCGGAGGTCTGCAGCCGTTGTGCGGAACAGGGGTGATGTCCTTTATGGCATTGACTTCCATTCCTGTCGAGGCAATTCCCCTGACAGCGGATTCTCTTCCAGCTCCCGGTCCGTTGATCCGGACTTCGACTTCCTTCATTCCAAGTGCTTCCGCTTTCTTCGCGGCATCGGCGGCAACCACCTGCGCCGCATACGCCGTGCTCTTGCGGGAGCCTTTGAAGCCGTTCTTTCCGCCGGTCGACCAGCAGAGAACATTGCCGTGGAGATCCGTAAAGGTAACTTTGGTGTTGTTGAATGTCGCCTGGACAAACGCGATTCCAGACGGAACGTAACGGCCGCCTTTTTTCCGTTTTTCCGGCGCCGCCGCTGCCGCGGGCGCCTGCGCTTCCGCCGCCTGCGCAGGAGCTGTTTCTTTTTCTTTATTTTCAGACATTTCCTGGAAAACCTTTCAAATTTGTTCGTCAGACTTTGAAGAGATTATTTCTTCTTGGCCGGGGCTGCGGGAGCGGCTGCCTTAGCTTCAGCTGTGGACGCCGCAACACGTCTCTGCGTTTTATCGCGGATGGCTCCGACCGTCTGCTTCTTGCCTTTTCTGGTACGGGCGTTCGTGCGTGTCCGCTGTCCTCTCACAGGAAGATTCTTGCGGTGACGAAGGCCGCGATAGCAGTTGATGGCCTGGAGACGTCTGATATCCTGTGCAAGCATACGTCTGAGATCTCCCTCCACCACATAATCATTCTGGATCAGGGTGGTGATCGCCGAGATGTTCTCATCCGTGAGCTCTTTGGCTTTGAGTCCAGGATCGATTTTCGCTCTTTTCAAAATTTCCGCTGCAAGCGTAGGACCAATTCCATACAGATACTGGATTGCGTACTCGATACGCTTGTTGGCCGGGATGTCGACTCCGATGATTCTTGGCATAACTGGTCGTTCTCCGTTTCTCAACCTTGCTTTTGTTTATGACGAGGATTGCGCGAGCATACCACTCTCACAATGCCTTTGCGTTTGATTATCTGACAGGATTCACACCTGCGTTTGATGGACGCTCTGACTTTCATAACAGATACAACCTTCAAAAAAAAGTTAGGTGGATTGGTTCTGCCTTTTCCGTTCCCGGATCGGGCCCTCTTTTTCTCCGTGCCTTTATTCTGGAATGCCGCCTTGCGCCGCGACGCGCACGCGGGGATAACGCACGAATTTTATAATATAATCCAAACTTCTGCTTTTACAAGGCCGAAAATAAAAAAATAAAAAAATAAAAATTTTTTCAGAAAATTCAGAACGGAACTTCGATCATGTGTCGTTTCTCAAAGGTTGCAAAACCGGAAAAACCGCACTCCCGCGCCAGCGCCGCCGCTGTTTCAAAATCCCGGCCGATGGCTTCCGGCGCATGCGCATCCGATCCGTAGGAGAGTTTCATGCCCGCGCGTTTCGCCAGTTCCAGCAGCGTCCGGGATGGATAAATCTCATGGACCGGCACATGCAGTCCCGCCGTGTTCAGTTCCAGTACCATTCCTTTTGCCGAGGCAATCTCGAAAATTTCCGCGAAGCGTTTCCGGAACGATTCGCTTTCCACGGGACGGTATCCGAATTTCTTCGGCAGATCCGCATGCCCCAGAATCTGAAAATTGCAGCTCGTGACATACTCCTTCAGCGAATCCAGATAGACGTTCCAGACCTGTTCCGCCGTTCCCTCCCGTTTCCACTCCTCAAGAAAATCGGGATTGTCGAATGCGAAGTTCCCCGTGTAATGAATGGAGCCGATGACGTAATCGAAATCCTCCTTTTCCACCAGGGGACAAACCTCCTCCATCCGGCCTGGAACGTAATCCATTTCAATGGCGTACAGAACCTTCAGAGAGGTCCCTTCCGCCTTGGCCCGGATGTCGCTCACCAGTTCCCGGTAGCGGGGAAAATCCGAGATCTCCATTCGGCTTTCGGAATCGTAGCCCGCCGGCCAGGGGCAGTGATCGGAGATCCCGTACCACGACTCGCCGCGGGCCAGGGCGGCGGCCAGAAACTCTTCCGCGGTCCCTTTCGCGTGTTTGCAGAGGGCGGTATGGGTGTGGAGGTCGGCAATCCTCATTTCCGTCAGATCCTTGCATGCAGTTTGCGTTTGAGCGCCGTCACGGTGCGTTTGAGCTCCTCGTTGGTCCGGCAGTCGTTTTCCACCTGCTTGATGGCGTGGATGACCGTGGTGTGATTCCGGCCCCCGAATGCCTGGCCGATATCCTTCAGCGACTCATCCGTCAGCGTGCGGCTCAGATACATGGCCACCATGCGCGGCTCCGCAATGTTTTTCGGTCGTTTCGAGCCGGTGATGTCATGAACCTTGATGTTGAAATGGCTGGCGACGGCGTCCAGAATGCGGTCAATGGAGACGCGGTTCTTTTCGGCCTCGTTGTCGATCATGTCGCCGAGAAGATTCGATGCCATTTCCGTGGTCAGCGGCACGGAATCCCCCACCGCCGACGCAAACGCCACCAGACGCATCCGCGCTCCTTCCAGCGCCCGGATGTGCGAACTGATCCGTTCCGCGATGAACACCAGCAGTTCATCGGGCAGTTTGAACGCCTGCCCCTCCTGCTTCATGCGCAGAATGGCGAGACGCGTTTCAAACGAGGGCTCCGTAATCTGAGCCGCAACGCCCGACTCGAACCGGGAAACCAGACGCGCTTCCAGACCCTTGATTTCCGACGGCTGTTTGTCGGAAGTCATCATGATCTGTTTCCCGGCGTTGTAAATGGCATTGAACGTATTGAAGAACTCCTCCTGCAGCTGTTCCTTGCCGCCAAGGTGATGAACGTCGTCCACCAGGAAGAGATCCACGTTGCGGTAGTAGTCGCGGAACTCCGCACTGGTTTTGTTGCGCAGAGAGTCCACATAGGCGTTCAGGAATCCTTCGCAGGTCGTGTAGCGGACGACCGCATTCGGATTCATCGCCTTGACATAGTTCGCAACCGCCTGCATCAGATGGGTTTTGCCAAGTCCGGTTCCTCCATAGATATAGAGCGGATTGAAGGTGCCGGGAGAGGTCGCGGCCGTCTGAGCAGCGGAGAATGCGTACCGGTTTTCCTCCCCGACAACAAAGTTTTCGAAGGTGTATCTGGAATTGCAGTTCGGCGCGGTCTGCTGGACCTCCCGCTGCGTGATCGAGGACGGTACGGGCGCCTCCTCCGCTGCGGAAACTGGGACCGGAGCCGCCGGTCTGCTGTGTCCTGATTCAATCTGAAATTGCAGAGGGGCTCCCGCCGCCTCCTGAAGGGCATTGGTCAGAATGTCGCCGAAATTTTCCGTCAGCCACTCCCCGAAGAAGTCGTCGGACACTCCCAGTTTCAATGTGGTGTCGCCCAGGGCAAGCGGGACGATCACCTCGAACCACTGATGGAAGGTATTTTCACTGACTTTGCCCTGGAGAATGGAGAGTGTTCTGCTCCACAGCTCCTGCGCATCGTTCAGACTCTTTTCTGTTGTCATTTTCTCCGCCTTTTTCCGTTGCTCATGCAAGTTATTGACATCCTCGGAATTTCCAGAAAAAAAACGTTCTTATTCCGCAATGTCGCAAAAAAATTTTTCCTTTTTTTTGAGATCCCTCTTGACAAGCCGGGAGAGTTCTGAATACAAATTCGAGTTCAAAAATAATGCCGTTTTTATGAAAAAACAACAAAATTCTCACACGGACCGATTTCAGCTCTCTACCGATTCAGTCATGTTTGCCGCTTTTCGCACAGTCTGGTTCAAACGGGAAATTTTGTTGACATTTTTTCAAGTTGTCAACAAGTTATGAACATCCGTTCCGGGAACTCCCGCGAGCGACTATAATAATTTGCACCATTTTATGAAAAGCGCAAGTCCGAAAATGAATTTTTATTGAATTCTTTCTTTGCAAAAGGACTTGCGAAATAAAAAAAAGATGCTATCGCGCGGATGTCTATATTTTTAAAAAGAAAGCGGGAAATTTCCCTCGTTTCCCGATTTTCCGATCTCCCCCTTTTTTCGGAAGAATCTGAAAAGAAAATGGCGCCGGGGAGGATTTTGAATTTGAAATATCGCCTCCCCCCTGCCATATTACCCGGTAAACAACAGTGTATGAAATTCGATGGAGCAGAAGCTATGCCGGTCAGAAGCAGAAAACTTTTTTTAACAGATCATTGTTTGACGCCGCACGAAAACATTCCGACGGGCGGAATTCTTTGCGATGAGGACAAAATCATCGCCACTGGCGGGGCGTCGGCATTTGTCCGGGAGCCGGGACTCCAGATTTTTGATTTGAACGATACCTACGCCGTTCCGGGATTCATTGACAGTCATGTGCATGGGTGCGGAGGGTTTGACGCCTCCATCGCCTCTTCCGGCGACAATACGCAGATGAACCGGCTGTCGATGGCGCTTGCGGAGCATGGCGTCACAACCTTTTTCCCCACGATGATCTCCGCTCCGATGGAGGATATGATCCGTACCGCCGACTGTCTGGCAGAAATGATTGAACAGGAGCATGATGGCGCCGATCCGGCGGGAATTCACATTGAGGGGCCGTTTCTGAATCCCGACAAGGGAGGAACGCAGAATCGGGAGTTCATCCACAAATTCGATCCCGGGTTCGCCGCCGAGCTGATCGCGGCCGGACGCGGCAGAATCAAGCTGATGACGTTCGCTCCCGAGATCGACGGCGCGGACAAGCTCATTCAGATGATGCTGGAAAACGGCGTCATTCCCTCCATGGGTCACAGCATGGCGCGGGAGAAGGAGGTGCTGAACGCGATTGAAGCAGGCGCGAGACGCTGCACGCATCTTTTCAACGGGATGCCGCCGCTGCATCAGCGCCGGTCGGATCTGACGCTGATTGCGCTGACGGACAATCGGGTGTCGGTGGAGATCATCGCCGACGGCGCCCATATTCATCCGCGGATGGTGGATCTGGCGAGCCGGGTGAAACCTCAGGACAAGCTCATCGGGGTCAGCAACGGCATTGAAGTCGGCGGTTCGGGCTGTTCTCTGGAGCAGGGGCCGAACGGGGTGGTGACGCTGGACGGCGTCATTGCCGGAACCACGACCACTCTGGAGACCGGATGGCTCCATTTCACCAACTATTCCGGAATGCCGGATACTCTGACGGCGGCCTGTTTCACCAGCAATCCAGCACACGATCTGGGGCTGATTACGAGAGGCGAGCTCAAGCCCGGAAAAAAAGCGGACATCACCTTTCTGGATTGCAGGACGAACAAGGTGCGCATGACGGTGATTCGCGGAAAAATTGTTTACGAAGCGGGGAAGTGAACCATGGGAAAGATTCTGGAGTACCGTCTTCTCGATTCCGGCAACTGCAGGAAGCTGGAACAGGCGGGGCCTTATAAAATCATACGTCCGGCACTGAATGCGTTCTGGCACCCCTCTCTGCCGCAATCGGAGTGGGAGAGCGCCGACGCGGAGTTTCACCGGGAGTCCAGTGGCGGAGGCGTCTGGAACTGGAAGCGGAAGCACGACGAGGAGTGGCTGATTTCCTGGGGCGGTCTGATGCTGCTTGCCAGACCGACGAATTTCGGACATCTCGGCTTTTTTGCCGAGCAGGCGCCGAACTGGGAGTGGATGCGTTCGTGCATCCGCCGGATTCCGGGTCGGTGCAGAACGCTGAATCTTTTTGCGTATTCCGGAGGAGCGACCCTCGCGATGGCGCAGGCCGGGGCGGAGGTGTGTCATCTGGATGCCTCACGGGGGATCATCGAATGGGCCAAAAAGAATCAGAGCAGGAATCCGGAGACGCTCAATGCCATTCGCTGGATCTGCGATGACGCCCTGAAATTTGTCGCCCGGGAAGCGCGACGGGGGAACCGGTACAGCGGAATCGCGCTGGATCCTCCGAGTTTCGGGCGCGGGGCGCAGGGACAGGTCTGGAAAATCGAGGAGGGGCTCGAAAAACTGCTTCAGGACTGTCGTGCGATTCTGGATCTGAAAGGACCTCATTTTATTCAGCTGAGCTGTCACTCCCCGGGATTTTCTCCTGTTTCACTGGGCCGTTGTCTTGCGGCGGTTTTCCCGGAGAGTGCGGAGAGAATCGAGTGCGGGGAGATGCTGATTCCGGAGGGAACGGGTTCCAAAACTCTTCCGGCGGGAATCCAGACCCGATTTTTTCACTCCTGAGAGGAAAAAATAACCGATGGAGACCGACGGTTCGGAAGGCGAAGTGCGCCTGTACCTGAAGTACTGGGAGTACCATCGTCATACGGATGCGCTGAAGCTTCCGATGCATTCGCATCTGTTCTGGCAGCTGAATCTTGCGGAATCGGGGAGCGCCCGTTTTCTGACGGAGGGGGGAGACTCGCATGAGCTGCACAGCGGGGATCTGCTTTTTGTGCCGCCGCGGACTCCTCATCTTCTGCGGTACGGAGAGACGGAGTTCATCGGGTTCTCGTTCAAGTTCGAGGTGCGGGCTATGAGCGGGGACGGAATGACGCCGATGCACATTCCGTCGTCCCGGGAGACGCGCGGGAGCATCAACGCGATCCGCGAACTTCTGACCGCCACCTTTCCGAACGATCATATTTTTACCGGAGAGAATCTGATCTGCGAGGATGCTTCGTACAGTACGGTTCTGGTGGAATCGCTCCTTCTGGGGCTGTTTTCCCGGTATGTGCTGGGGACCGGAGGAAGGGAAACGCCGCTGGTTCATCAGGTGAAGCGGCTGCTTCGCCAGCGGCACGGGAGACCGCTCCCGGTCGGGGAAGTGGCGGAGAGCTGCGGATATTCCCCGGGGCACCTGTCCGAACTTTTGAAGAAGGAATGCGGCTTGTCCGCAAAGAGTCTGATCGATCAGGAGCGTGCGCATATCGCCGCTCATTTTCTGGAATTCTCCGACATGCGGATCGGGGAGATTGCGGACTATATGGGATATCCGACACTCTTTGCCTTTTCGAATTTTTTTCATCTTCATTACGGCTGTACGCCGACGGCCTTCCGCAGGGAATCGAGAAAGGCGCTGGATGCCGCCACGGGCCCTGCGGTTCGGAATCCTTGATTTTGGTATATTTTCCTTGATTTTTCCTGCTGTTTTCCGGTGTTTTCCCATTATATTGTCTGAAACATCGGAACAAAGGACGGGCGGGAACAAATGGATCAATCGGATTATCTGCCGCTTCTGGACCGGGCTCTGCGCTTTGCCGCGGAGCATACGGATGAACAGGGGCGCATGGTGGTGGAGGGGGAAATCGACTGCAAGGATTCGGGATGGCTGGTGCTGGGGGGAGTGATTCGTGGAATGGAGGCCGGCTGGGGGAGCGGAGCGGTGGATCTGAAGAAGTACTGCCGTCTCTGGACTCTGGCGTCGGTGCGGGTGGAGGACCGGCGAAGCGCGTGGACGACCTTTGCCCTGCTGTATGCTTTATTCCTTTCGGGGGGACGGGAGGGAGAGTTCGCCGCGCTTTTTTCTCCGGAGGAACGGGAGGAGTTTTCCGCATTTCTGCATCAGATTGACATGCGTTATCTGATGGAGGCGTCTCGGAACTATTGCGTTGCCGCGGCGCTGATTGAGGAGATGCTGCTCCGATTCGGATGGATCGGGAAAGCGGAAGTGGATCCGGATCAGGCAATCGGGCGGATGATGGAGGCGTATCTCGGCGACGGCTTCTTCAACGATGACGATTCCCGGGGGAGCCGGGAGGATCGGAGAATTGATGCTTACAGCGCTGAAATCATCGGACTTCTGCTGCACTATGATGAACTGTTTGATTTCCGGAGCCGATGGCATGAACGTATTGTTTTGATTCTGAAAGAGTTCTGTGAATCCGGCCGCTATCTGATCGACCGCAGCGGAGAACTGGCCAAATGGGGCCGTTCGCTGCGGGGGGAGGCGGAAAGCAAAAAGGTGTTCCTGTGGGAGTATGCCTCGAAATGGAATCTGGTGGATGGACGGGAGGCGGATGGCGCGGAGGAAGCTCTGACCTCCTTTTTCTCTCTCTACGGCATTTCCGCGGAGGGAGAGATTTTCCGCGACAAGGGGGAAAACCGGGGAATCTGGGATGAATATACAACCCATGTTCAGGCACAAGGGTATGGAATTTATGGACTTGCGATGGCTCTTCATGCCTCTTCCTCCCGGCATGGTCCGGTGGAAGAAGTGCTTGCGCGGCGGGAGTCGTTCCTACGATATCTGAAGGGACCCGGAATTCTCTGTGCGAACTCTTTGGAGACCGGGATGCACTATGTGGTTCCGCTGAAAAACAGAATGACGAAAAATATGTTTTTCTGGCACAACCGGATCACCGGAGAAACGGACGTGTCGGTTGACGTGAGTGCAAAATTTCTGCCGCTGCCCTATTTCGGACGGAAGATGCCGGCTCCGTATTCCGGACCGGAGATTCCATTCCTTCCCGTTCTGCATCTTTCTGGAGGAGAACAGCTTGTACCGCGGAATCTGGAGGTGGTTTCGGAGGAGCCGGAGTGTCGGGAGGGAGAGATTTCGTGTTGTCAGCGCTTCCATTTCTGCCGCCGGGGGGAGTATGAGCCAGCCGTGGGGGTGTATGCGGATGCTGTTTTAAAATGTCGTTGCGATGGATTGAGTTATGAATTTCATTTTCATGGAGATCCGCCGGAGGGGTCTCGTCTGGGAATCACTTTTTTCCAGGTGACGGATCCCTCGGTGGAAGTGGAGATTTCATTTGGGAGGGGAGAGAATTGCTGGGTTTTCTCCCGGGGAGGGGCTTCCATTTACGGTCCGTGGACGGAGGCGCGGAGTGCACTTTTTTCATTCCGTCCGGAAATCCGGTATCAGATGAGGTGGAGACATGTTTGACTGTTTTCGGTATGGGAGTGTTGTTTTGCTGGAGGAGGGGGATTCGGCGGAGAAATTTGCCGGGATCTGTTCGGCGATGGCTTCGCTGGAAATGAACACGGTGGTCATCTGGCCTCCGGTTTTCTACCGGAAAGGGAAGTGGGATGTTGAAGTGCAGCGGACCTTTCTGAGAACGGCGGCGGAATATGATCTCGGAGTGATTGTCGAGCTGACCGGACAGGTCTCCGATCTGGAGTATCTGCCGGACTGGGAGTGGAGACGG
The DNA here is from genome assembly GCA_944390735.1 of uncultured Victivallales bacterium. Taxonomy (GTDB): domain Bacteria; phylum Verrucomicrobiota; class Lentisphaeria; order Victivallales; family UBA1829; genus UBA1829. Next base: position 96,798 of record CALXRL010000021.1, read on the forward strand.
GAGTTCGCCGTGGAAAATCCCGACGGAACGCCGGCGCTGATGCAGAATGGCCTTGGCGAGCTGAATTATCATCATCCCATGCTTCATGCCCGTTTGCAGACGTTTCTGGAGTTCGTGGTCGGGGAGTTGAAGGGGGAGCCGGCGCTGCTTGCCTGGGATCTCTGGAACGAAACGCACTTCAAGTCCTTTGATTCATGGACGCTGGATCTCTTCCGGAAGTGGTTGAAAAACAAGTACGGAAGCATTGAGGCGCTGAATAGCTGCTGGAAAAAATCATATATGGATTTTTCGCAGATCCGTCTGGATCCGGTCACCTGGGGTTCCATTGTTCCGGATACGGACTGGGAGGAGTTCCGGGTGGAGGATCTGGCGGGGATTCTGACGGATTTTTCGGCCGTTGTCCGGAGGGAGGATCCCTGTCATTGGGTGACGGCGGATAATGTGATGAGCAATGCGGTCTGGAGTGAATTCGACCGGGGAACGGATGACTGGCTTGTGGCCGGGGCGGTGGATTGTTTCGGCATCTCCTTTTATCCGAAGACGGGAGGACGTCTTTTGAAGGAGAATTCGCCCGGTCTTCGGACCTTTACCTTTGCGGGGGCGGCATCCGCGGGAAAAGGAAGATTCATGGTGGCGGAGATGCAGAGTCATTGCTATTCGGATCTTTTTCAGCGGGAACGGGTTATGCCGGAAGAGCTTCTCGATTGGAATTTTGAGGCGCTGTTTCAGGGGGCCTGCGGGTCCATTTTCTGGAAGTGGGAGCCGTTCCGAAGCGGATTTCAGCTCGGCGGACGGGGACTGGTTCTGGCCGACGGTTCCTTCAGCAGACGGGCGGAGGCGGCAAAACGGTTCGGCGCTTTTTTGAACCAGTATCCCGATGCTTCGCAGCTGACACCCCGGAAGAGCGCCGCGGTACTGTATGACCGCCGGACCAATTTCACGGTCAAGGCGATGAACAATCGGATCCGGCATATTGTGGGAGACGATCAGCCGGCGCGGTCGCGTCTTGCCGTTGCTGAGCTTTGCTTCGAGCGGAATCTGCCGCTTGGAGTCGTGACAGCGGAAACGGTTTGTGACAGCGGAATTCCTTCTGTTTCTCTTTTGTTCATTCCCTTTCAAGTTATTATGGATGAATCTCTTGCGAAGTCCGTTGAGACGTTTGTCCTTGCGGGGGGAACGGTGGTTGCCAGTGTGCCTTTCGGGGATGTTTCTCCGAAGGGGCGTTTGTTTGATTCCTTGCCCGGCGGACCGCTGAATCACTTGACCGGTGTACGAATGACCGATTCCAGAGAGGATTCCCTTTACGGAGAACAACTGGAAGTCTATGAAATGGAAGTCCTTGATTCCGAGGTGCTTCTTTTATCCGATCAAGGACTTCCCCTTCTCAGTTTCAAACGCTGGGGGAAAGGCGGATTTTTCCTGGCGGCCGCGGATCTCTGGCACTCCAGGAGGATCGGAAATGAAGTGCTGGATGCTATTCTTGCAAGAGGGTTTCTTCCTTCCCTTCCGCTTGTTGCGGATTGTCATGTGGAACTGGCATCGGGAAAGGAGTTCGACTATCTCTGGGTGCCGAACTATGACAATGCGGAGTTCTGCCGGATTCGGATGGATTGTTCGGCGGAGCTGGTGTTTGGAGAAGGAAAACTTGAGATCGGGTCCGGAGAGGTGATTTTGAAACATGCCCGTCAGGCGGTCCTGCGTTTGAGAAAGGAACGGGAGGCATGAGAATGAGTTGTCCTGCTGCTTTCCGAATTGAACCGAACCGGGTATGGCGAACCTATCTGGGAGGTCGGACCCTGGATGAGATTTCCGGAGCGGAACATCCGGAGGATTCCCATTTCCCGGAAGATTGGATGGTCTCGACAACTCTTGCGAAAAACGTTGGAAGGGAATATCTTGCGACAGAAGGACTCTCCTCGCTCTCCTCGTCCGGCAATGGAACGCGTTTTCTGTCGGAATGGCTGGAACTCTTTCCCGTTGAGATCCTTGGAAAACGACATCTTGCTCGATTCGGAAAGAGTGCCGGTTTTCTGTTGAAATATCTGGATTCTTCGATCCGTCTGCATATGCAGTGTCATCCGACGGTATCGTTTTCCCGCCATTTCCTGAATTCGGAACATGGGAAGAGTGAAGGATATCTTATTCTGGGGAGTCGTCCGGAAGTCGATCCGTATATTTACCTCGGCTTCCAGCATCTTCCCGAAAGGGCGTTTTTCCGGAAGGCTGTTCTGGAACAGGATGAAAAGGCGCTTCTGAGCTGTTTTGAGAAAATTCCGGTTCGTCCCGGGGATGTGTTCTTCGTTCCCGGCGGCTTTCCCCATGCGATCGGAGAGGGAATTTTCATGATTGAGATCATGGAACCCAGTGATTTTGCCGTTCGAATTGAGTTTGAACGCGGCGGTTATGTTCTTCCGGAACAGGCGCGTTTCATGGGACGCGATGTCGATTTCGCGTTGTCGATGTTCGAGTTCCGGGAGCGGTCCGTGGAAGAGATTCGGCATGAACAGTTTGTGCTTCCGAGGAGGCTGCCTCTGACGGGGGAGGGAGAGCGTTTTTCTTTGTTCGATTCCAGATATACAAACTGCTTCCGAGTTGAACTCGTTCGGATTCATGGTGTTGCAAATCTGGAACACGATGGTTTCCGCGTACTGGTCGTAACGGAAGGCGAAGGAGTTGTGTATGCAGGCAAGGAGACTCTCGGTCTGAAACGATTCGACCGGGTTCTGATTCCGCATTGGATCGACAGTATCCGTCTCGAAAGCCGGAGAGGAATGACGCTTGCGGTTGCACGGCCCCCGGAAACGGAAAATCTGTAATTTTCGTCTGTATTGTTCTCTCACGGGAGATGTTTTTCGGAAAAAAACAACTATGGTATCACAAGAATGAAAAAGAGGTGAACAGATGGAGTGGAAGAAGCATCAGATATTCCTTGCGGAACATTTTCTGCAACGACCGGAACTGAAAAGCGGAGAGGATCGGTTTTCAATTCTGCGAAACGGGAACCGGGGAGGAATGGCGGCGCATCTGTTCTTTTATCCTCTTGCGGGGGAGCGGGCGCTTCGTTTTTCGGTTTCTGCAAATGCCGCGCCCGGAACGGCTCCGGAATGTTTCGGCGCAATTGTGAACTGGCTTGATCCAAAGGAGAAAATGCTGGCGCGCGACTATCTGCATCGGAAGGGAGACGAATCTTTTGAGAGGGTTCTTCCGGTTCCCGCGGGTGCTGCGGCTTTTTCGCTGGAACTGTTCAGCCGCTGGACCTCCGACGATGTTGTCTTTTCAAAACCGGACGTGGAAAGCGCGGAATGGAAATCCCGTCCTGTCCGGCTGGTGACAACCAAGGTGAATCCTCCGCAGGGAAGTTCCAGGGAAGAAAATCTGAAGTTGATTGCCGGACTGCTGGAGCGCATCGGCACAGAAGTGGAGAAGCCGGACCTGATTCTGCTGCCGGAAAATCTGAATACGCGCAATGCCGTCCTTTCCGCGGCGGAACGGGTGCAGAGCGCGGATGGAGAGTATTTTCATCTGCTCAGCCGGTTTGTCCGGAAATGGAAGACCTGGCTGGTGACGACCTTTGCCGAGATTCAGGACGGCGAGTGTTTCAATACCGCGCTTCTGATCGGTCGCGATGGAACGCTCGAAGGGAAATATCGCAAAGTTCACCTGACGTTAAGTGAAAGCGAGGCCGGCTTTCTGCCGGGAGACTCCTTCCCGGTTTTCGAGCTGGATTTCGGACGAATCGGAATCGCAACCTGTTGGGACAACTGGTTCCCGGAGAGTGTCCGGATGCTGCGTTTGAATGGCGCGGAAATCGTTCTGTTTCCGCTTGCCGGAGACGGCGAACCTCTGCACTGGGAGCATGTCTGGCGGACGCGCGCCATGGATAATGGCGTTTATCTGGCCGCTTCGGTTTCCCAGGGAGAATCCGGAATTCCGGTTCCCGCCCGCGTAATCCGTCCCGACGGGAGCGTCTGTGCGGAGACAACGGAGAATCCGGGATATGCCGTCGCGGATCTGGATCTCAGCGAACGGTTCCTGACCTACTGGCTTTCCGTCGGTCCCGCTCTGGGAGAGGGACCGAGTCTCTATCAGATGGAACGACGTGTCGAGTGCTATCATCCTTCTGCTGAAATCCAAGGAAAGGAGAGCAATACCCATGAAAGGGGATGATCCTTATATGAAAGTTCACGCCGCGGATGAGCGCGGCATCGTCTGGAGAAGCGCGGACGACTCCCCCTTTGTTCTGGAGGGATTTTACGGACGCGGGAAAAACGAGCCGTTCCGCCGTCTCTCCGGCGACAACCTTCCGCCCGGGGTGGAAGCCCATTGTGTGCAGTCCGCCGGCGGTCAGCTCCGTTTCCGGACCGATTCCCGCAGAATCCTGGTCCGGGCTTCGCTCCGGCTGCGCGACAACGATGCGGATATCATGAGCTACGGTCGTCTTGGCTTCGATCTCTATCTCGGGGCGCCGGGCAACTCCGGCTTCATCGGCATTTCCCGTCTGAATTTCGACTCCCTGAGCGGATGGACCGCAAGCTACTGTGCTCCTGTCTTTCAAACCGCCGAGCCGGAAGCGGTCATGCGGGAGTTTACTCTTTATTTTCCACTCTATGCTCAGGTCGAATCCTTCGGGATCGGGTTCGAGCAGGGCGCCCGTTTCGGAACTCCGACACCCAGAACGGATTCGCGGCCGCTGGTCTGTTACGGCACTTCGATCACGCAGGGGTGCTGTGCGTCTCGGCCGGGGGTGTGTTATCCGAACCGCCTGTCTCGTTTGCTGAACCGTCCGGTGCTGAACATGGGATTCGCCGGATCGGGCAGGGGGGAACCGGAAGTCGCGGAACGTCTTGCGGCGATCGAATCGCCGTGCCTCTATCTTCTGGATTACGACCCCAACACCTCTCTGGAGGAACTGGAAAAGACTCTGGGCGTATTTGTCAGGATTCTGCTGGAACGGCATCCCGATGTGCCGATTTTGACCGTTTCCAAAATTCTCTATCCGGGCGAATCCGCGGAACAGAACCGAAGATGGGCTGCCATTCATCAAAAGAACCGGGAGCGCTTCCGGCAGGCCGGTTTCCGCAATGTCCATTTTCTCGACGGTTCCACGTTGCTGGGGGCCGATCCCGCCGAGTGTATCGCAGACAACTGTCATCCGAACGATCTGGGCTTTTACCGGATGTCGGAGGGACTCTGTTCGGCGCTCCGGCCGCTTCTTGCATAGCTGCCGGGGAGGAGATGGAAGAGCGTTTACTTCGACTCTCCGTATTCCCGGATCGCTTCCAGAAACGGACGCACCACAGTCGTGAGCTTTGCGGGGCCGATGCCTTTGATTCCCAGCGCTTCTTCCGGAGTTGTCGGCCTCCGCTCCGCCAGTTCGGAAAGCGCCTCGTTGGAAAGAATCAGATAAAGCGGAACATGACGCTTTTCCGCTAGTCGCGCCCGGATTTGTTTCAGATGCTCGTAGAGATCCGAATCCCTCCCGCCGTTGGAGTGCTCCGTTTTCCGCCCGGGGAGAGACGCTGCGGCGGCTGCGGTTGCTGCGGATCTTCCCGTCCGTTCCGACCTCGTTTTTCCGGATTCCGGAGGCAGCGCAAGACGAAGCGGTTCCATTCCGGCAAGAACATTGGCGCCGAAACAGGTCAGATCCAGACACGGATATTCCCGGCTCCCGACCCGTTCGACACACCCTGCATCCTCCAGCGCTTTCATATAAAGAAGGATGCGGTTCTGTTTCCAGCGGCGGAGCCGTCCGAACATTGGAGAGCAATCCAGTCCGCGCTGGGTGATCTCCGGACGACGGGCTCCCGCGAGAATCAGACTCAGTTTGCCGCGCCCGAGACGACCGGAAAACGCATCAATCGTATGCAGAATCGCCCGGACCGCATCCTCCTCCTCTTCCGAGAGTTCCCGTTCGGTCAGCGGCTCCGCGGGCGAATGGGTGCAGAGATCACAGTTGCCGCATTTCCAGTGATCGGTATTCTCCCCGAAGTAGGAGACCAGATAGGCCTGCCGACACTCCCGTGCTCTCGTATAACCGATGACCTCTCCCAGACGCTCCAGCTCAAAATCCCGTTTTTTCCGCAGCTCTTCAAAGTCGAGTTCCGGCTCCTCCTGTTCCGGATGCAGAAGCTCAATGGTCTTTCCGGAGAACGGCGTGGCCCAGCGCAGACACTGTCCGTTCAGATTGTTCAGGACCCGTTCCACCTGTTCCACGCTCAGACCGGCAATGGCGGCAAGCTGTTCGCAGGTGCAGGAGACCGGATGCGTCAGCTCCCATCCGAAATGGCGGATGCAGCGGAAAAGAAAACGGGAACGCTGTGTCGCCTGCCGCTCATGCAGACGCGCCAGCTCCTCGGGATCCTGCGTAAGAGAGAGAAGTCCCGGCGCCCGGCGGTAGCCCCTGCGAATACATCCTCCGGTTTCCAGAGCGCTCAGCGCGGCATTCACCTGCGCTTCGGATTTCGCATTCGAAAGACGCGGAAGCAGTTCCTCCGCAGAGAGTTCCAGCTCCGTGGCCTTCTCCGCCAGCGCCGATTCCAGAAGCGTTTCGTAAAGCTCCCGGATCAGCTCCTCGGAGGGATTGTTCTTGTCGATCAGAAACTCCTGAATGAAACGGTCATTGTAGGAAAAGAGAAGAACGCATTCGGCGGCTTCGCCATCCCGTCCCGCGCGTCCGGCCTCCTGATAATAGGCCTCCAGCGAACCGGTAAGGTTGTAATGCACCACCAGGCGCACATCGGGACGGTCGATGCCCATTCCGAATGCGTTGGTGGCAACCAGCACCGGACAGGGATCGTTCATAAATCGATCCTGTGCCTCGGTCCGCTTCTCATCGCTCATGCCGGCATGATAGGCGATGAGATCGAACTCCTCCGCAAGCTGTTCCACGGTCTTCCGGGTGGAGGCATAAATGATCGTCGGCACCTTTTTCTCCAGCAGACGCTCCAGCAGACGTTTTTTCTCCTCAAGTCCCGAGCACGGCAGAACGGAAAACGAGAGATTCGGCCGCTTGAAGCCCGCGACATGCAGTTTCATTCCGGGCCGTCGCAGCTGTTCCAGAATATCCTTGCGCACCTTGCTGGTCGCCGTGGCCGTGAATGCGCAGACCTGCCGGATCGCATACCGTTCCGCTATTTCGCCCAGTTTCAGATAGGAGGGCCGGAAGTCGTGACCCCATTGACTGATGCAGTGCGCTTCATCCACAATCATGATTTCCGGAGGCGTTCGGGAGAGAAAGTCCTGAAAGGAATCCGTCTGGAACCGTTCGGGAGCAACATAGAGAATTTTGACGAATCCCGCCGCCGTATCTTCAAGAATCCGAAACTGTTCCCGCATCGGGACCGTGGTGTTGATGTAGGCTGCCGGAATCCCTTTTTCACGAAGAACATCCACCTGATCCTTCATCAGCGAGATCAGGGGGGAGACCACAATGCCGTAGCCGCCGCAGAGCAGAATCGGCAGCTGATAGCAGAGCGATTTCCCCGCTCCGGTCGGCATTACCACGCAGAGATCCTCTCCCGACAGAATCTCCCGGACAATCTCCTCCTGATTGTCCAGAAAAGAGTCAAATCCGAAATACTGTTTGAGTGCGACGGCAATGCGCTGTTCCATGGGTCTTCCTGTCAAAAATTCCGCTTAATATACCATCGGAATGCAAATCTTCAACAGCGCGGGCGGGAAAGTCGCGGAAAAGCCGAGTTTTCAGACTTCCGGTTTTTTCTCCGGCTCTTCACCGATTCCGGCGGCATTTCCCTCTTCCCGTTCGGAAAGAATCTGTTTCAGAAGAACTCCCACCGCGATCCGTGAAAAATCCGAACCGGTTCTTCTGCGGAAAAAAAATCCTTCCAGATACCAGAATACAAGATCATGTTCCCTGGCATTGGCGCTCAGCGACCAGAGAGCGGCACGGCCGATCAGAGTCCGGATCAGCTTTTCCCGATCCTGCGGAGTCGGCTGTTTCAGCTTCCGGAACTGCTCCGGAGTCATGTTGAAGCGAAGCAGATCCAGGGCTCCGACAATCTTTTTGAGCGGCGCCGCTGTGCCGTCGGCAAAAAATTCACTCCAGAGAAGATCCAGATGAATCGGACGCGTGATCTTCTCCATCCGGAACAGATTGACCGCGCGAAGGTTCAGAAGAGAGTGCATTTCGCTTCCGGAAAGCTGTCGGGCTCTCCGAACCGCATCCGCTCCCAGCGAGTTGATGATGCCGGCGGCTTCCAGCTTCTGATTGTGAGGAAGTGTGTCGGAAAGACGGTAGAATTCATCCAGAAGCTGCGGATTGTTCCGCAGAAGAAAATAAAATGACGCGGTCAGCGATGTCGGGTTCCAGTTCCGTTCCCGTTTTTTCTCTTCCAGAAACGGCAGCATCTCCTGAAATGCGGGTAGAATGCGTTCCGGATGCGGTTCCGCATAATACAGCTTCCGCATCGTCTGCCAGAAAACCGGAGGTCCCGATGGCAGCCTGTCCACCAGCTGAACGCCGGTTCGGAGCGACGCGGTCCGTCCCGAGACATGATCTTTCAGAAGGACCTCGATTCCGTACTCCCCGTTCGGGTCCCCTCGTTCAAAACAGAGAACAAGGGGATGCGGCGCAAGGAGAAGGGCATGTCCATCCGCAGGCAGGGGCCCGCGCAGAAGAACCTGTTCCTCTTCGGATCGGAAAAGTTTTCCATCCGGCGCCGTAATCCGGAGAGATGCCGTTACATCGGCCTTCCGGTCTTCGGCAAGGGCCGGAAGGCGAAACACAATCCGGATCTGGAACGGCTGCCCCCGTGTGACCATGGAGATCGTCGAAACAATCGGCTCCCGTTCCGGAAGCAGCTCCTGCCACTGATCCTCCAGATTCCGGGCAAGCGTGGCCAGAACCTGCCCCTCAATCGCGGCAAGCGTCCCGGAGAGTCCCAGAATCAGAAGAAAGAGAATCCGTTTCATCCATGCTCCTTGTCCATTCGTTCCGAACAGAATAGTTTACACGGATTTTGACAGATTGCAACCATCTTCCCCGAAAAATCCGGGTTCCGCACAAAACAAAAAGCCGAAATTTCACCTTCCGGCGCAGCGAACGGACGGATACCGCTTCTGCCGGGAGAAAATGGAAAAATTTCAGACAGCGCTTTTCTGCCTCAACGGAGAGGACAAAAAAATCGGAAACGCGACTTCCGGAGTCTCTCCCCCCTCCGAAAGAATTCCGGGAGCCGGTGGAGCTGGAATCACACACCTCAACGGGGAGTTCTTTTCCGTTTCCGGGAACTTCGTATCCCCTTTGCCGGCCGGTTCAATAGACCGGTTTTTTCCAGGACTTGTCCCGGCTTGCCTGATAGAGCGCCTCCATGACGGCGCTTCGTTCCGCGGCTTCCCGTGGCGAGACAAGCGCTTCCTTCTGTCCGGCAATGGCATTCAGAAAGCGTTGGAAGGCATGGGGTTTTCCTTCCGGAAGTTTTGTCCAGGGCGAGGAGCCGTCCGCGCCTTCCACATGGGAACTTTTGAAGAAAAGCTGTCCGTTGATGACGACTGCGTGGCCTTCGGTTCCGCTGATCTGGCAGGGCACGGGATCGGCCAGATCCACCCAGCCCGCCGCGAGGGTTCCGATGGTTCCGTTCGGAAACTGGAGAATCGCTTCCCCGGTTTCATCGCAAGTGGTACCGTAACGTGCGGTAACCGGACGGATGTCGGCTGTCACCAGTTCCGGTTTTCCGAGGAACCACATCATGATGTCCAGCACATGCGTGCCAAGGTCGCCAAAGGCTCCGCAGCCCGCGATGGCGGGATCGGCCATCCACCGCCATCCGGAATCAAACCAGCCGCCAAGAGAGCCGGAATGACAGTTCGTCATGCGGATGCGGCTGATGGTGCCGAAGGCCCCGTTCTGAATCTGTTCACGGAGAAACTGGAAAATCGCATCGCCCCGGCGGAAATAGCCGGTCTGAAAAAGAAGTCCCGCGTTTTCAATCTGTTCAGCCATTTCCCGGGCATCCCCGGCAGCGAATCCGAGCGGTTTTTCCACAAACATATGTTTCTTTGCCGCAACCGCTTCCCGGACAAGTTCTTCATGACGTTTCGTCTCCGAACAGATGACAACTGCATCAATGGAGGGATCGTTCCAGATCTCGGAATCCGCAAGGCAGACCCGGCAGTTCAGCTGATCCGCGTTTTTTTGCGCACGTTCCTGTTCCGGATCCCAGACTCCGGCAACATCGAACTCCTCCTTCCGCTCCAGAAGCATTTTGACAAAAGACGGGGTGTGAATATGTGCGCAGCCGACCAGTGCGATTCTTTTTTTCATGTTCTTCTCCATTTCTCAAAATCTGTTTCAGAATGATGCAACCAGTGCAATGTATCATATTCGGTAAGATTCTTCAAGCGCGGAATGCAAGAAAGAGAGGCGTTTTCCACAAAAAAAATCCCGGACCAAATGGTCCGGGATGAATAAGTTGCATCAGGTTTCCTCCGGCTGAAGCGGCGTGGCATTTTTTCCATCGGAACGCCCGGTCTGGATCTCTGAACCGGTCGATTCCAGACCATCGGTCAGACTGGCGGAAACATCGCTTTTCGTCGACTGAATGATGGTCGAGATTCCCGTCAATCCGCTCTGATTCGGCAGCATCGAGATCGCTCCCTTGTTGACCTTTCCCATGAAAATTTTCCCGTGCGGGGTCGGATCCTCCGTGGTCCCGCTGGAGACACTGATGTATGCCGCCCAGCCGTCTTCCCATACCACGACACTTTTGTTCTTCGTGGAATCCGTCACCGTTTTGATGACCGATTCGCTCGTTTCTGTCCGTTTGACGACTTTTCCGGAAGCGTCATACTCCAGAATCGTACTGGAGGTCGAGGCGCAGGCAGAAAGCAGTCCCCCTGCGACCGCACAAAATAAACAAAACATTCCTTTCCGCATTTTTCTGATCCTTTTTAACAGTTTTCTTCGTTGTTTCCGAACAATGACATTTTTTGTGTAATCCGGGGAAGCTCCTTTCGTTCATAAGCTTCCTGCCAGGCGGAGAAGGCGGCGCCGCCGGAAATTGCCAGATTTCCCGCCTGCATCACACCCCACCAGTAGGCGCGCTCAAGCCGATACGATCGCTTCAGAATCTTCCATGTCCAGAGCGGATATTCCGAATCGAAGATCTTCCGGCAGTTCCGCTTCCAGAGCTCCGTCACGCGCTCGAAGGTTTCCCGGGTGCCGTCCGATTCCTCAAACTGGACGTCGTGGAGAAGAATCTCCGGCTTGAACAGTTTCATCAGTTCGGTCAGAATCTCCCGGGCGATCGGCTTCCAGCTGTCGGGACCGGCGCCATTGTAGATGGTCGAGAGTTCCGCATCCGTATACCGGTCAAGGATCTCCCGACCGGCCAGATTGTATTTTCCGCATTCCATACGGAGATGCGAAAGTTCGTTTTCCCATTGATCCATGGTTTCCTTCATGATGTGATATCCTCTTTATTCAGAAAGGGGTTCGATCCCGGAGGAGTCCTCCGGACCGCTGGACTTGAGCGCGCTTTGCTCCTCCTGCGTATAGACCGGAATGCAGAGATTCCTCTCCGGAAGGAAGAGGCACTTCTCGCCCGTTTGCGGGACCCCGTCCGGCAGTTCCTTCAACGGAAGAGCATAGTCCCGGATCAGAAGACATTTTTGATGTTCAAGATTCATCAGTAGGCCTCGATTCCTGAAATGTTAATTTTGATGGTGGTTCGCTCCCACCCGCTTTGTGTGACCTTTTCCATAAAGGCTGAAATCTGGAACCCGATTATCTCCAGAGAGGGGTCCACCGGTATAACCACCTGACCGTTTTCAACAGGAGTGGAGGAATCCAGCACGGCAATTTGTGTCATTTCCTCAGAGGAAGAACACGCATAAAGATAGAGGTACCCTTTTAAACCTAAGAGTCCCACGGTAGTAAAAGCATCCTCAACAATGGAATTTTCGTTCGTCTTCAAGACGACGAAAGAAGCATGAAACGGCACTTGATCGGTTCGTGTCCAACGAAGAAAAATTAAAAAAACTTGTACTACGGTAGAGGGGGGGCCGTCGAATGGTCCTGCACGATTGCTTCCATCAAATACCGTCCATACCGTATCCGGGAAAGAGATCGCCTTGATAATCTCCCATTCAGGGTCGCTGGTCAACGAAGTTAATTTCCGGGGGTATCGAGGGATCAGAGGTGAATATTCCTCTGCAAGACGCTGGATTTCAGCTTCCGAAAGAATCCGGTTGTAAATTCTTGCTCCTGCCAGATATACTCCTCTGGGCATCAGCCGAACCACGCCTCCTTCCGTTGAAAGATTTTCCACTCTCCCGGATGAATCCAGTTTTCCGTTAAGATATAGAGAGACAAGCATCCCTGTTCCATCCGGAACAAATGTGGCGATACAGTGGATCCATTGCCGGTCAGGAAGCGGAGTCGTTCCGATCATCGCTTCCCCGTTTCCGCCTGCGCCGAGAAAATTGTCGTTCGCAGAACTCATGATGCACCTGTTCCTGTATTCTTCATTCTGATTCCCATAGCAGAGAAATGAGTTCCAGAGAGTGGAATCAAAATCATCCGCCTTGCAGACCCAGACGCTCATGGTGCACGGTTCCCTGTCAAAGGGAAAATCGGTGTCGGAACAGAACACCCCGGAGACAAAATCTCCGTTGAGACAGGGAATTCCATAATGCTCCTGATACAGGAGATTCCCGTTGAGTGCAAACGCCTGTCCGGTTTCCGCAGTCCCTTTATTCTCAGAAAGCGGAGCCCAGAAAAGCAGACCATGATAGAGAGAATCAACCATGCCGGAACCGATGCTCAATGGAAGAGCGGAATTCTGTATGAAAAGGCATTTTGAATCTTCGGAAGCCGTTCCTGTTTGCAAATAGAACATGGTTCCACCTCACGGGACAATGACGTTTTCGTGAAGAGTGCCGGATGCGTTTTCCGTCCAGTCGTCGTTTGCCTCCTGAACCGTCGCTCTGCCGGTCTCGGGATCATAGGATTTGATGATCCCAAGCATGATTCCGGTGCCGTACGGCACGCCGGTCAGTTCGCTGTAATCATGAGTGTGATTCTGCGGGGCCTTCCCGTCGACTTCGGTTTTATCCGGAACCGGTTCGTATTTCGAAACGGCCTTCTTCGTGAACGCGCCGATCGAAACATCCTTCAGCTCCGTGATCCGATAGGTTTTCCCGTCGGCTTCGACATAAACGATCATGCCGGGCCACGGCGAATCAATCGCCTCAAGCGCGGCGGTGTCCGCCACGGTCAGTCCCGCGATCGGAGCCGTTCCCGGCGTTGCGGGTTTCAGGGGTTTTGCAAGATTGATCGTATCAGCCATGTTCACTTTTCCTCCACTTTGATGAATGTTTCTCCCGCGACCAGCCGAATCTCCCCGTAGACGAGATACGGTTCTCCGTTGAGCGTGATTTCCGTTCCGTTTGCTCCGGATCCGGAAACGCCGCCCCTGTTTTCCTCGAATTCGAGCCAGCCGGAAATGCCGTCGAATTTGAGTGCCTTCAGATTCGCTTCTTTCGGCAGGAGGACGAAATCCATGTCGCCGGGCGATGCGTCGCCAAGCGAGGTTTTGTCGAGTGTGCCGGCGGGCGCACTGGTGACGGTCTCCGCGTTCAGCATCGCTTCCGTGATGTCCGCAACTTTGTAAATTTCACTTGTCGATGCGACGTGCCCGAGATACATGACCAGCTGTTTTGCAACGGTCAGTTCGACGCTGATCCGCATCGTCGTTTCGTTTACGGATGCGGTGAAGACCAGCGATGCGCTTCCTTCCGCGCCCGGCGTTCCGGAAATGGTGTTCCCGTTCAAAGCAAGTCCTTCCGGAAGCGTCCCGGAGGTCAGTTCAATGAGCGGAATCGCTCCGTTGGAAGCCGTGGCATCCAGCGTCAGAGAGAAGAATTCTCCGACGCTCAGCTTTTCCGAATAGGATGTAGTTCCCGAAAGAGTGACCGTTCCGTACTCCAGCACGGCAACGGCCACCCATTGCTCGTTTCTTCGGCAGTAGAACTTTCCATCTCCCGGCGCTTCCGGCATCGTGTTCCGGACCGCGTCGATCCACTCGTTGTAGGAGAGCGTCCCCCCCTGATTCTGATACTCCTGATATTGCGTTATGCCGCCGATGCCCTGCGCAAAGCGGATGCGTCCGCCGGAAGAGACGTCCAGGGTTCCGAAATAAACGATGGTATGATTTTCCCCGTAACAGGTGCGGATGGCGCAGCTGTCGGGCGTGCCGGGCTCTCCCGCAATCGGAATGACCTTTCCGGCACCGTCCTCAAGATTGATCTCCACCTGGGCAATCGGTCTGACGCCGCTGAGAACCAGGGCTCCGCCGTAAATTTCCTCCGGAGTGAAAAGGTAGTCGGGAACGAGGGAAGCGTTTTCTCCCTGCGGTCCCTGAGGGCCGGGGTCTCCCTGCGGACCCTGCGGTCCCTGAATTCCGAGATAAAGACGGACACCGGCAGACCAGTCGCCGAGATCATCCGATTTCTTCTGATACCAGCACTGGTAATGCCGTCCGTCCGTTTCATCGGTAAGCAGATCGGTCGCCAGGAAGATGAAATTTGCTTCGGCGGCATCATAGATATGCCGTCGGGCGAAGAGATCCGTTTTATCGATCCAGAGTCCTTGCCCGGCAGGACCCTGGGGGCCTGTTTCTCCTTGTTTTCCTTCATCGCCTTTGGCGCCGGGAGCGCCGTCTTTGCCGTCTTTTCCGTCCGCGCCGTCTTTTCCATCCCGGCCGGCGGGTCCCTGAAGAGTGGTGATATGGACGGGATCGGTCCATGCGCCGGAAAGATACCAGAAAAGATCACCGGAATCGGAATCACAGAAACAGAATCCCTCTTCCGGGGCCTCCGGACGTTCAGCGAGGGGAGCGACCATGCCCGGTTCCACGACTCGTCCATCCACTCCGTAGGGAATCGGCTGCCAGGCGGAGGGTTCTCCATTTTCACCGTGCCGGACTCTCTGGTATTTGTCGATGTGAATGGCAAACGCGGAGTGCGCCTCCACTCCGTCGACGGAATATTCATAGATCAGCTTCCGGCTGATGAGCGCTTCCAGTTCGGTTTTTTCAACGAGTCCGGAGTCCGGAGCTTCCGGGGGTTCCCCGCCTTCGGGATCCACGACGGAGGCGGCGGTGATCGCGATCCGCAGATAAATCTCTTTGACGCCATCGGCATCATAGCCCCAGAGTTCGAAGTAGGCGGGAAGATTGTCCTTGCCGTCGACCGCGGCGAGAAAGGTTGTGGTGTTTGCATCAAGCTGAACGCGGATGACGCCTTCGGCAAGGCGGGAGGTGTCGATTTTGTCGTTGAGGGTGCGGCACATGACCTCGGTGCTTGAGAGCAGGTCGCTGTCGACCGCGGCGCGCCAGCTGGGAATCCCGCTTACGTCCAGCGGATGATTTTCGCCGTCCACCAGATGGATTTCCCAGATCGGCTGTTCCTTGTAGCTGAGCAGAGGTCGTCCCGTGACACGGGCTCCCGTTGCGTCGACACGCATCTGGCGTGTCATGTCGTAATAGAGATCCATTTATTCACCATCCTTGTTTGTAAAGTGAAAGGTAGAGGAAAAGTCCGCGCAGCAGAAGGTTCTGACTGCGTGGAATCCGAAGGTTTCTGTGGTTCCCCTGACGGGAACCCGGGTTCGGTCCGGCATGGCGGGAAGGGGCCAGTCGTTTGAGAAATTCCCGCTGCTGTCGGCCGTGAGGACGTTCAGTCCGCGGATCAGACCGGTTCCATATGAATCGAAACTGTCCGGATCGCCATCGGGCGAGTCAAGGGAAAGATAAAGACGGATTTCCGCTTCCCGAAGTCCTTCCGGAACGATGGCGGAAAGATTTCCGCTCTGATAGACGTCCGCACAGTAGGAGCCTTCTTTCCAGCCGTGATCGGGTCCCCAGATCGTGGTTGTCGTGCGGGCAATGCGGGCATTCCGGACCGGATCGCCCGGAGCGATTCCGGACATCGCCGCCTCAATGGCCGCCTCCGGACTCATGGGTTCCCCCGAGTGTTCCGATCCGATTAGACAGGAACACTGGTAGTCGATCCGGGTAAAGCGGAGCAGCCGGATCATCCGGAAGCGCTGAAGCGCCCACTCCACCGGCCATTCCGGAAGCATCTCTTCCTTGGAGGGATCCAGAAAGGATTCCTCCAGCGCGTCACAGAGGGACTCAAGGGTCCAGAGCGGAATTTCCGTCAGGGTTTCAAAGTCCGCGGCGAGGTGGTTGACGTAGTGACCGGCGACCTCCCGGAGAGCGTGATCGAAAGAAACGGCCGTATCGCGCCCCTTTCCGCAGATGGAAAACAGATCGGGCCGATACGGATTCTCCGGTTCCGTCGCTTCCCCGGTGTCCGGAAGGTCCGCCGTCTGCTCATACACGTTTCTGCGTTCCCAGAGAGCCTCGCACAGCCCGGCATAAGGGAGATGGATCGGCTGAAACTCCAACTTCGGAAACGAGTAGGTTTCCCAGGAATCGTGTTCTGTCATCGGAGCCACCTTCCGGTGACTTCGATGTCGCCGTTCTCCCAGATCTGCGAGATGTTCCAGAGGCCGTTTTCATCGGCGGAGACCTCCGCGATGCGGAGAATCCAGCGTTTCGGATCGGAGTCCTCCGGAAGCGATTCCTCGAAATAGAGATCGATGGAATAAGAGCCGCTGCCCTCCTCCGATTCACTCTCTTCGTAGAGAACCTCGGCATACACGATGCCGTTTTTCGCCTCCCAGGAGCGGACCTCGACCGCCTTCAGGAGGGAGCCCACCCGGATATAGCCTGCATAAGGAGCGTTTTCATCCTGACCGTCGCGGCAGCGGACAAGCTGTTTTTCCTCCTCCTGAAGGAGTTCGACGGTAAAGGGGCCGTCATATTGATCCGATCCGGAAGCGGTTCCGTATCCGTCCCCGGCATCCGTGACGGAAAAGATTGTTCCGGAAGAATACCTTGCAATGGCAATTCCGTTTCCCGCCACCGGGGCAAGACGATTGATCTCCCGGATCAGCTCGTTGATTTTCCGTTTGACTTCCAGCGGATGAATCGTTGTGAGCATATCCATATTGTTTGTTCCTCCTTCCGGATTATTCGCTGTACAGATCGGTATCCCATCCGCCGGGGCCGGAAAGCGTGTAGGAGAAGCTGGCGAGCCAGTATTTTCCGGTGTATTGAACGCTGGCGTTGTCGCATTTCCAGGTTCTTCCGCCGCTGGCATCGACTCCGCTTGTGAAGGGGGTGACGATCATGTTCATCCGTTTGCCGACCATATCGACTGCGGCTTTGAAACTCTGATAGCGGGCGGATTCTGTCATGGTGAAGGTCGGGTAGTCGATGGTTTCGACTCCGGGCTTGAGAGGTTCCTTCAGGACATGCCATCGGAGTTTTCCGGTGACGGGAGCTTCGCTGATGCTCCTGCACCACTGGTATTTCTGGGAAAGATCCGAGGAAAGAACGACCGTTTTGGAACTCGCCCACCAGGAGGGAAGATCATTCACGTTCGGCGCCGCCATCAGATAGTGATTCCAGCAGGCTCGGTAATTGACACATTTTTCAATGGGCAGAGAGAGAATCGAACCGCTGAGAGTGGCGCTGCGTTTTCCATAGGCGGTATCGGGAGCTTCCATGCCGCTTCCGTCGGAATTCGCCTGATACTTGAGTTCGAGCTCGTGGAAGCCGTCGACCGGCTTCATGGCGTTGGAAACCAGAATCCCGAAGTCGGAAAACTCTCCGATGGGATGTTCCGACTGCAGATCGGCAATCTCATCCCGTCCTCCGTAATACACGATGCTGTACACGCTGCCGTTCTGTGATCGTTCCAGCGTCGGATAACCGAATTTGATCTGAATCATTGTTTCATTTCCTTTCAGTTGTTCATATAAAAATCCTTGATCTGGGTCAGAATCTGGTTCGTTTCTTTTTGGGTTGCGAGAAGTTTCTGATTGATTCCGTTCGGATCCGGTTTCGCTGCTCCGCCGAGGAATCCGCCGCGGGCGGTGAGATCGTTGCTTTTGATTTCCATGCCGGCGAGATCAAGCGGATTCCGGGAATCCGGACGACGGGAGAGATTGACATATTTTTCGATTCTCTGCCGCTCTTTGTCGGAGAGGGGGACTCCTTTGATTCTTCCCGCTTCTTCCAGAGCATTGTTCAGTTCGGATTCTTCTGACATGCCGACGGAGCGGAATGCGTTGTCCCGCAATTTGTTTTTCTGATTTTTCCCCGGAGACTCCCGGGCAACTTCTCCATCGCGTTTTGTCCTGTCTTTCTGAAGAGCGTCAAGTTCCTGTTTTTGCCGGAGGAGTTGTTTGACTTCCTCTTTGGTCAGCTGCACTCCCTGCGCCTTTGCGTCGTGGACCAGTTTTACTTTTCGAGCTTCGTCCTCCTGTCCGTCTGCAATGAGCTTCTGATACCGGTATTCGAATCTGCTTTCCTCCAGATATTCCTTTTTACGCTGTTCAAGACGGCTGAGCTGCTCCTTTCTTTTCTGTTCCAGACGTTCGATTTCCTTTTGTGCGTCGTATTCTTTTTTCTGGGATTCGATGTATTCATTTTCCAGCGAGAGCAGTTTTTCTTTCAGTTCCACTTTTTGTACGGGATCCTCTTCCTCCAGAATCATGCTGTGGAGAGCTTTGCCTCTATTGTAAAGATCTTCCTGACGCCGTTTTTCCTTTTTGACGCTTTCTTTTTTTACGTTGATCTTTTCCGGATCGGAAAGAGCCAGATAGCGGTCGGCGGCTTCTTTTTCATTTAGAAAACGGATGCGTTCTTTGTTGAGCTCCTCCCGGTTCCGCAGTTCCTGATTGCGCCGGGTGATCCATTCCTGATCCGGATTGCTTTTCTGCAGTCCGGATAGTTCCCGTCGTTTTTCCTCCGCTTTTTCCAGAATGCCAGACGGTATCTTTTTTTTGCTATTCATCGTTTTCTCGACTCCGGAGACAAATACGTCCCCTGATGAGATCCCTGCAATTGTGTTTTTCCGGCTTTCATCTTGATTCTCATTTTTCATGTGCGAGTATTCCTTTTTGTTTGTTTTTGGGTATCTCATCCTGTTAAGCTGCCTGAGGTTGACATGTTTGCTTGTTTATGTTATATTCCGGAAGATTTTATGATGGAGACCGTTTGATGCAGTATCGAAAAGAAACCAATGCTTTTTATGACAAAGTATCCCGTTTAAACTGGTGTTTGGCTGGACTTTTGTTCTGGGCCATGGAACAATTGGTCTTATTTATGCTTTTTTTAAGGCTGGTTCAGTTTGCACCTCTATTTTCTTTTTCACCTGGTTGCTTTTTATCGTAGGTTCTATTATTTCTTATTGTTGGACGAAACGCCTGAACTATATGCTTTGGGAAGATGAGCACGAAGATTTGAAAAATAGTATTCGGGAAAGTCATAGCAGAGTTCCTTCTGCGGAAAACACCCATTCCTTTCAGACAGACTCGGATGGCGTTGATGCAATATCCACTCCATCAACGCCACGGAAGCGCCGTCCTTTGGAGGAGGTCTCTTGTCCGAACTGCCATGAAGTTTTTCATGTGAAAAATGATCTTTTCAGGCAAACGGTGAATTGCCTGAAATGCGGGACAAAGTTTCGAATCGTTCCCCGGACGAAAGTCTGTCCTTATTGCGCGGAAGTGATCAACGCACAGGCAATCAAGTGCAGATATTGCGGAGAATTTCTTCCCGGTTCCTCTTCGGCTTCAGGAGATTCCGATTCCCGATCCGTCCCTCGTGATTCCCGCTGATCTCTTCCTTTTACCCGTTTTTTACCGGATCCCTTTTTTTCGACAGAACTCTTCTCCGAGTTGCTGTGTGTACTCATAAATTTCCCTTCCGATGTCGATGGGAAGACGTCTTTGAATGAGATTTTTCCGATCCTTTCGGCGCAGTTCGAGAATGTAGTAGGCAAGACAGCTGGAGAGCGGCATCCGGTTCAGTACATAGGACGCTCTTTCATTTGCATTGCGAGCGGCAATGGAAACAATGTCGGCGAGCCAAAGCTGATCGTAGACCGGTCTGATGTCGGATTCCGTGGCCGGGGCAGGGAGCATCTCCAGGACCTTGAAGGTGCGCCGGATCATCAGAAACAGTTCCGCTTTCATCTCCAGCGGATTCAGTCCGTTGCGATTGCAGAAGCCGATTGCCCGGCTGATCAGTTTTACAGGAGAATTGTCCCAGGACTCCCGCCGATGGGAAAGAAGATAGAGAAATTCATCCGTATCCTGCGTCTCCGGCGAACCCCTTCCGGTGACGTACCGGTTTTCAAGGCTCCATAGAATCGCCCAGATTCCCGGTGTGAGGGGACCGATCCGGAGCGATCCGATGTCCCGGAACCATCCGGGGAGGAACTCCAGTATGGACGGGAGTTCCTCCTCCGGACGGACGGTTTCCGCTTCCAGATCCTTCAGATGCGGATCCTCTGCAAGGATTCTGCTGAATTCCGCCGAGGTCGCCAGATAGATGGATTGAGAAGAGGTCAGCATCGGTTGTTACGCTCCGGTTTCGTATTCCGTGATTTCTGCGGAGTCGGCGGTTCTTGCGGTGATGGAGTACTGGACGAATTCGGTGTTGCTTTCCGTCTGTTCCGCCGATTCGATGATGTAATCCTTGCTGTCGATGGTGATTTTGCTTCCCGGCTCGACGGCGGTTCCGTCGGCTTTCAGGACTCCGGTAATGGAGATGGATTCGCCTTTGGAATAGGCCTTCAGATCCGTGACCTGACCTTTTTCATTGCGGGCTTCGGCGATTTCTGCGCTTTTGCTGCGGGTCAGACTGTTGATGGTGATCTGTTCCGGGATTCCGGTTGCGGGTGTGATGATTCCGAATTTGGTCGCCATAAGAAAAATCCTTTCATAGATGTGTTTGTTTTGGTATGTCAGCGGAATCAGGTCCGTTGCTGAAGACGCAGATGCAGGGTGAACGAAATGTATTGTTCATCCGGAGCGGAGGAAACGAGTCGTTCCGGGAGGTAGACGACATCATTGAGAATGGTTCCCTCCGCAGGAAAGCATGCTGCGAGCGTTTCGCAGGCCGTCCATGCGGATTCCGCGCGCTGGTCGGAACCTGCGACGAAGCGGTTTACGAGAACAAGCGAGAGTTTCGGTTCCCGCACCCGGTTGTTCTGTGTATACGCCGCTTCGTGGATCGAGATGATGATCGCGGGGAGTTTGTTGATGCTGACCGCTTCAATTTCGCGAAGCTGCTGACCGGTTTCCGATGCCGTCGAAAATCGCACGACAGGAAATTTTCCGGAAATTCTGTTTCGGACATCATTTGCAATCTCAAGAAGAGTCCGCATCTTAAAATCCTCTCAGTTTATTCCGGGTGAAGACCGGTTCCGCGATATCGACCAGCACGGCGGATTCCGAGGTGTTTTCCTCCGCTCCGGTCAGGGAAAAGCGGGAAAGACGGATCATGTCCAGATAATTGCGGACCAGATCGGCGCGGCGTTTGATTTTTTCCGCATATTGCGATCCGGCGGCCCTGGCATAGGTCCGTTCCTCTGCGAGAGTGAGGTTCCAGTCCTTGAGGAGGGGAAGATTTTCCGGGGCGGCAACGGGGACATGGTATCGACAGGCCAGTGCTCCGTCGATTTCCGCCGCCGCGCCCTCCAGATCCGTTTCCGCCGCGGATTCCTCTGATCCGTAGATTTCCCCGAAGACAACGCCGAGGCGTTCTTTCAGGTCATCAATCGTTGCGTATCCCATAGGGGGTTCCTTTCATAAGCTGTTGCCGTTGAATTGAGTTTGTCTCCGTTTTCCCGACCGGGGAGATCTCCCGTCCTGCGGACGGGGGATTCCCCTGCCGGATCGGCGGAGGGCGGTTCCGGGGAAACGGCCGATCAGAGATTTCCGCCGATGATGAGCTGCGGTGCGACGAGAGCCGCGGCACCCCGGTAATGGAGTCCGTACTCGCAGCGGTTCTTGTTTTTGACGCAGGTGTCGTCCTCCTTGTCCCAGCGCTGGAGCGCGCCGACCTTCCGCTGCTGCACCACGACCGGTTTGATTCCGCGTTTCGTGTTCATCAGATACCATTTGTTCGCATGAGCGCCGACCAGATAGGGATTGATGAGAATGTCGCATTCGTCCTTGTGGACATTGCTGACCGTGACGCCGTCCTCGACCACCAGTTCGGCCTTGAAGAGTCTTCGAGCCGTGGTTTCCAGGGCGGGGCCGACCATGAGGGTGTCGGGCACGAGCCAGATCGGAGTTTTATCCGGTTTGCAGAATCCCATCATCTGAGCGCGCGCCGTTTCGTAGGTTGAGAGGGAAAGCGCGCCGGAAACGACGTTGTTGATGGTGCTCTTTCCGATTTTCCGCGATGCGGAGAAAAAGGGTTCTCCATCCGCCCATTTCGAGGTCTCGGTGAGGGCTTTCACGGCGAGTTCCGGCCAGAGGTTCGCCGCATTGATTCCCATTTCGATGAAGAGGGACTGGGTGAAACCGATGTTGTCGTCCTCGATGTCATTCCGGCTGATGCCTTCCGTGTGTTCGAAATCCTTGTTGATGACCTCGAACATTTTGCCGGAGAGTTCATTGACGATCCGTTCTCCGATCCATTCGCGCATGCCGCCGGCGATGATCGTCATCGGATATTTCTCCAGATAGGCGCCGGACTGGACGATGGAGCAGAATCTGGTCCATTCGTTCCAGCCGCTTCCGAGACCTTTCTGAAGATAGGCGTTGAATGCGAAATAAAGCTGTCTCATATTTTCCGTTGTGAGATCCATGGTGAATATCCTTTTCTGAGTGTTTGATCAAGTTCCGGTTTTTCCCCGGAGATGCCGGGGAAGGGGGCGGGACTCTGCCGCGGGAGAACCGCCCGGGAGAGAGTTCCGCCGGTCAGGAGAAGCGTGCAGCGCGTCAGGCGCTTTTCGCCGCGAGGGTTGCGATGGCGAGGGCGACCGGATCACAGGCGATGTAGACATCTCCGCCATAGAGGTCCACGAGAATTCCCGCGGGCACATGGCTGGTGGACGTTTTTCCGACGGTTTCCTCGTCGACGACGTAGACGGCCGATCCGCGGTCCGCTCTTGTGAGCGCCGCTGCATCGGCGGCGTTGCTCAGGGAGACGATGCCGTCGAAGACCTCCACTTCATTCTGTTCGATGTTTCTGGCGATGCCGACGACTTTCAGATTGGCCGCATCCGTTGCCGGCACGGCGTTGCCGTCACTGTTCAAAGCCACGAGGGTTCCGGGGCGGATGCTTGTTTCGGGCTGGATCTGATAGCGTCCCAGGGGACTTGTTCCGTTCAGTCTGTTCATGGTGATGAAATCCTTTTTTGTGTTGGGTTGATTGATTGCGGAAGACGGGAGAATCAGAGGGAGCGCATTTCTTTTCCTCCGGAGCACTCCCGTTTGGATTTGAGATACTCTTCCGCGGTGAGGCCCATTTTTTCCGCGAGAGCCTTTTCTCTGTCGGAGAGTTCCTCCTCTTCGCCGTGTTCCGGGGGATCCGGGAGTTTTCCGGCGGGCACGGCGTTGCGGGGACGTTTGGGCAGTTCTGCGGCGAGCCAGGCGATGTCGAGTCCCATGAGTCCGCTGCGTTCCGCATTGGTGACGCGGTTTTCCGCGACCGCCTTGTCGATGAGTTCTTTCTTTCTGGCGGTTTCTGCGGAGAGCTCCAGGGCTTCGACTTTTGCCTTGGCGGCCCGGAGTTCGGGCAGTTCAGCTGCGAGGGCTTCCAGCTTTGCCGCCACAG
Source organism: uncultured Victivallales bacterium (assembly GCA_944390735.1). Taxonomy (GTDB): domain Bacteria; phylum Verrucomicrobiota; class Lentisphaeria; order Victivallales; family UBA1829; genus UBA1829. The sequence goes on from CALXRL010000021.1 coordinate 120,467, forward strand.
CGGGGTCGGTGGAGTCGGAAAGCGCGAGCGTTTCTCCGCCCAGGAGCTTGGCCAGGGCTTGTTCTGTTTTGGTCATGATGGTGTCCTTTCTGTTTGAGCCGTCCGGAGTTGACCGGGAAGTTCCGGTTGGCTGAGTTGTTGTTTCGGCGGATGCCGCCAGAATGTCCAGATTGTTGAGCGCGGGGACGTTGTCCATGGCGATCGAGGTGATCCGAAGGGGGGATTTTCCGTCCAGACCGCGGATCACCGGCGACCAGTACCGCAGTGCTCCCTGCCGGAAGAGTTCCTCTGCCAGGGGAGTCAGTTCGATCTGTGCCGCATAGAGTCCGTCTTCCCGGAGCTCCAGGGTCGCGAAGCCCAGAGCGGCGACCGCCGAGGGGACCGCTTTCAGCGCTTCCGTTTCGGAAACGCCGGCTTTTTCCGCGGCCAGCAAAAGGGCGTGACGCGAGTCGATGGGAATTTTCTCTCCTTTCTTTCTGTGATATTCCGCAATGGCCTTCAACTCCTCCGCGGAGAGGGTGAGTTTGCAGTCTCTTCCGTTTCTGGTGAGCGGATTCTCTCCGATCCGGAAGAGACGGAAGGGTTTGGGGGATCTTGTGTCGGAACGCTTTGCGTCCCATGGAATTCCGTCAAAGAGTTCATAGTCCATTCGAGGGGTCCTTTCCCGGTTTTCCGCTTTTGCCCGCCTCGGAGAGGGGAAAAAGCGGTTGTGTTCAAAGTTTTTCGGCGAGTCTGCGGTGAAGTTTGAGGCCGACACGGGCGCTGATCTCATCGGGATCGGTTTCGTATCCGGCGTCGTGAAGCGTTTTTACGATGGTGGCGAGCCGGACGGCGTCTTCCGGTTCGGTGCAGTTGATGACCAGTTCCGGCGGAAGGACCTCCGAGCCGCAGTTGTACAGGGTCCAGGGTTTCAGAAGCTGTGCGTTGATGACATGCTCAATGGTCCGGCAGTCGGATTCGAGAATGTCCTGACGGACTTTGCTCTGGGCGTCGCCTTTGGAGAGGCCTGACGAGTCGCCGGAGCTTGCCGTCTGTCCGAGAATGACCTTGTTCACCGCCGCTTCGAGATGCTCCAGAAGCCGGAAATACACATCGCCGTTGTTTTTGCATTCCAGAAGCTGAAGTTCGACATTTTTTGTGAAGATTCCGCCGCCGCTGGAACCGAAATTCCGGATCAGACGCTTCACGAGATTCTTCTCCTTTTCGAAGGCCGAGGAATCCACTTTGGCAATGAGGAACGGCATCCCGTGCCGTTCGATGAAGGAGAGCAGATCCTTTTCGTCCAGCGACTTGAAGCAGTGCAGCCATGCGAGCGGACGGATCAGACCTCCGCGCGCCGGATCGCTCCCGTGAAGCCGGAGTTTGTGAAAGATGATCCGTTCCCGGGGAAGACGGATCCCGCGGGATTCGCGGCTGGTGACCAGACGCGGAGCGAATCCATCCTGAAAGGTAAAGTGTTTCTGTTCAATATGATGGAATCCTGCGACGGATCCGCCGTTTTCCCAGAGGATCTCGCTGACGGCGAAGCCGGGAAGCAGAGCGCCCATCAGATCTTCGATCAGTTCTTCGAAGGTTTCGGCATCGTCGCCGTTTCCGCAGTTCCGGAGCTGTTTTTCGAGGGTCTCGGCGGCTGCCCGGGCCTCCGGAGTGTTTCCGCCGGGCCGGAGATGCCAGCCGCAGCCGGTCACGGCGTTTTTCCGGGTGGAGAATGCCTGCATGATGTCGGCGTTCTTCTCCAGAATTTCCTGGGCAAGACGACATTGATCCGCGGTATCTCCCGCATTGGCCGCGAGCATGATCCGGTCGACTTTTTCCGGGGTGAGACCGCGTCCGGCGTCATAGTCGGTGCGGTCGCTGGTTTCCGGCCGGACTGTCGGGTGTCCGGTTCCGAAAAAGCGTTGTAAAAATAGCATGTTGATCTCCTTTTTCCCTGGACAGGGGGTTCAGGTTCTGTTCCGGACGCGGGATGCGTCCGGGGGGTGTCTGATTCAATCATCGGAATGGTCCGGTGTATGGTATCCGTCTCCTTCGCCGGAATCCGGGGCGGAGAGGGCTTCCATGCGGCACAATCCGTTTCCGGAATTTTTCGCATGCCGGGCAAGCGCCAGCGCCCAGAACCGGTCCGAATGGCCGGCGTCGTCGCGCTCGCCTTCGTAGCGGATGTTTCCGGCCGCAGTCGTGGTTTTGCGGATCTTGTGCAGATCCTCGCGGATCTCCGGATCCGATGCGATCCGGATCGTCCGATCCTCGAAACTGGCGCGAAGCGGCATCGCAAGCTCGGCTTTCACCGGCCCCGAAAAATTCACCGCTTCGACCCGGTACTTTCCGAACCGGTCCTGCGCGTATTCGGCAAGCATCATGCCCATTCCGGTCGAGTCGATACACATCCGTGCGAGTCGCGGATTGTTCAGCCGCGAGTAGAGATACTCGCTCTGCACCCGGAACGGCGCGTTGCGGAAAACCCGGTATTCGGCCTGCCGGAGCACGTCTCCGACAAGTTCGAGTTCAAAATAAATACCGAGGTCCTTTTTGCGGCCGACGTCGTATCCGCCGAACAGGAGACCTTGTCCGCTGTCGCGGCATTCGTCCGATGGCACCTCGCAGGAGGAGATCAGCTCATACGAGAGCAGCGCCGCGCCGTCGCTCGACGGCTGAATCATGTACTGCGTCTGCCATGCTTCTTCGGTCCGGCTTTTCGCCCGCATCATCGCGAGCCAGGCGTCGCGGGTGTAGTGCTGACCGGTCACCTCGTTGAGTTTCTCGACGAACCCCTGTTCGACCGCGTCGACGATCGTCGTCCGATGAAAACTCCAGCCCATCGGGTTGCCGTTTTCGAGGATGTCGCGCCCCATTTTGCAAAACGGGGTGTTCGGCCCGCCATCCACGCTCAGCGCGGAGAGGACTTCGAGCTGTCCGCCCCAGGTGGTGCAGGGGAGAGCCATGTCGATGACGCGGCCGGAGTCCTTGTGGAGATCGGCCTCGTCGATGAGGACGTCTCCGCCCTTGCCGGCGAACGCCTCCGGCGTGCTCGAGAGCGAGACGACGCGGCTTCCGGTCGCCTCGTAGGTCGCCACGAACGCGCGGATGCCGCGCTCGGGATCGATGACCTGCAGATCATCGCCGAGGAGTCCCCGGCAGACGGCGTTCGACGCCTTCGCCCATTTGGCGATGTAATCCGTGATGAATTCATGCGCGGTGAGTTCGTCTCGCGAGGTCACCCACTGCGTGAAATTGCGCCGCCGCAGGCACTTGTCGTTGACGCGGAAACTCGTCGCGTAAGTAATGCCGATCCGGCGCGACTTCTCGTAGAATTTCATCGACGAATCGTCGAGAATCCACGCGCGCTGGTACGG